>NZ_JBBGZC010000001.1:117150-664530 GCF_037479395.1 Comamonas sp. MYb21
GGACACCCATGCGGCCAAGCGTCGCCAGCGCCTTGGCACGGTCGCCGAGCATGGCCACCACTAGGCAGTGCCATCTATAGGAAGACGATCTATAGCGCGCCCCCCGCGTCGCACTGGCTGGGCGCCTTGATGCTGCTGGTGCTGGTGCTGGTGCTCGTGCCTCTAGGCCAGGTCTGCAATCTGTTGGTGCTGGGCTGGCTGACGACCCTGCTCATCCTGGGCGTGGCGCTGTGGGACACCCATGCGGCCAAGCGTCGCCAGCGCCTTGGCACGGTCGCCGAGCATGGCCACCACTAGGCAGTGCCATCTATAAGAAGACGGTATATAGCGCCCCCGCGTCGCACTGGCTGGGGCAGCGCAGGGATCGGCACGGCACCCTCGGGACTGGAAAATAGGTAACATTTCTTGTTATCTAGTTTCTCTATAGGCATCCGAAAATTCAAAAAAATACCAAAGACATTTTTTAAAAAACAGAGAAAATCAGCCTTTACAGAGGTACTCATGGGTCTAAACCCCGTTTTCACAGGCTTTGTAAAGCACCCCGCATGGATGCCGCAGTTAACATTGATTTAAAACAAACAAGCAACATGCCAGACACCATGTGTGACAATTAACAACCGTTAAAGGTGTATCAAGGTCCAACAGAAGCTATGAGCAATGCTGACATGCAGTCTCCACATGTGTTGATCGTGGATGATGATCCAGACCAGCTCCGTTTGCTGGTCGCCGCATTGCGCAATACCTCGTACCGGGTCAGCGTCGCACTCAATGGCGACCAGGGCTATGCCCGGGCAGCGGTGCTGCTGCCTGATTTGATCTTGCTCGATGTACGCATGCCAGGGCGCAACGGCATCACGATTGCGCGCCTGCTCAAGACCAACCCGGCGACCCAGCACATCCCCATCATTTTTCTGTCGGCCCTCATCGAGCAGGACGACCGGCTCTCGGGCCTGCGCGCCGGTGGCGTGGACTACATCACCAAGCCCTTTTTTGTCGAAGAGATCCAGGAGCGCGTGCGTATCCACCTGATGCTGGCCCGGCAAACCGTGGCGCAGGCGCAGGAGGGGCACTTGGGCCAGGCCGAGCGCGCCGCAGCGCCGCCAAGCCAGTCTCCGGCCAACCTCACGCTCAAGCAGGTGGCGACCGAATACATCCTGGGCAATATCCAGGACCCCGACTTGAAAAGCTCGGACGTTGCCGCCAGCCTGGGCCTGTCCATGCGGCGCCTGAACATGGTGTTCGAGTCCAGCGACGGACTGTCGGCCTTTGAATTCATCCGCCAGGAGCGCATGCGCCGAGCCGCGCTGATGCTGGCCCAAAGCACCTTGAGCATTGCCGATGTGGCGCTGGAAGTGGGCTATCTGAACTCGGCCAACTTCTCCACCGAGTTCAAGAAGTTCTGGCAAAAATCGCCCACCCAGTTGCGCAGCGAGTGCCAGGCCGACCCTGAGGTGCTGCAACAATTGGTCGCCTCCAAGTTCCACTGAGGCCGGGGGCCTGCCCGCATCTGCCCCGGTGCCCTGTATCGGCGCCCTGCACCCGTGGCCTGCACCTGCCACCTGACTCTGCGCATCACCAAGACCATGGACATACCCGCCCCGCCTTCGCCATTCGCTGACCCAAGCAGCGCTGCCACCCGCAAGCCGCCCGCTGCGATGAAACGCGGCCGGGAGATGCTGCCCCTGGTGCGCCGCGCCACCGGTGCGCTCGTACTTTTCTGGCTCTGCCTGGTGGCAGGTCTGGGCTGGTGGCTATCGCAGCGCGTGGCCACGCAGTGGACCCAAAGCCAGGCCTCCAGCGCCGCCTATGAGGCCGAGACCACGGCGCGCGTGGTGGACCGGCTTTTCACCCAGATGGTGAGCGTGGCCAATATGGTGGCCAGCCAAAGCCAGGTGATCGAGCTGGCCACGCGCTACCGCACCGACCCGCCAGGCCTCGAAGCGCTGACCCGCCAGCAGCGCGCGGCCCAGTTCACCTCCGACCCGCTGGTGCGCAAGGTGGGCGACTTCATGGACGCGCTGGGGGCCGACCTGCGCTACGCCCGCATCTACCAGAACAACCTGTCCGACGACACGATCACGGCCAGCAACTGGGCGGCACCCGACAGCATCGTCGGCATGATCTACTCGGGCCGCATCTACCTGAACAATGCCTTGCGCGATGGCAGCGGCCATTCCTTTGGCATTGCGCGCATCAACAAGACCCCTTCCTACTTTGTCGCCAGCCGCATCGACGATGCCCAGGATGTTGTGCAGGGCTCCGTGACCGTCAAGTTCGATGCGCCCGATATGGCGCACTACCTGACGGGCCGGCATATTGCGCTGATCGTCAACCGCCAGGGGCGCGTGACCACCAGCTCGTCCGAGCCCTTCATGCTGCGCAATGTGGCGGCGCTGTTGCCCGCTGGATTCCTGCACCCCCGGGACGACGGAGATGGGGAAGACCTGGGCGAGGCCATGGCGATCCAGCCCATGTCCACCCACAACCGATCGGACCAATGGCTGATCGACGGAACGCCCTATGTCATCAAGCACCAGCCGCTGACCAACACCCAGTACGAGCTGATGACGCTCGCATCGCTGGAGCCCCTGGCTGCCATCCGCGAGCAGCACCTGTGGACCGCCATTCTGGTCGCTGCGGTCGGCACCGTGCTGATCCTGCTGTCCTGCCATATCCTGGGCCAGATGGTGGTGCGCCGCCAGGATGAGAAGTACGCGGCCATGGTCACCTCGGCCCTGAATGCCGACCTGAGCACGGCGCTGAGCGACGCCCAGACCAAGGAGCGCCAGAAGGTGGAAGTGCTGGGCTATATCGGCCATGACCTGCGCGCGCCGCTCGCAACGATCAAGGGCTACTCGGATCTGCTGCTGACAGAAGCCCCCGACAAGCAGCAGGGCCTGGTCAAGACCATCCAGCGCAGCGTCAAGTACCAGCTGGACCTGATCGACGAGCTGCTGGAATATGCCAAGTCCGAGCTGCAACCGCTGGCGGTGCGCCCCGCGCCCCTCGATCTGCAGGCGCTGCTGGACGACATCTCCGACTACGCCGTCTCGCTGTGCTCGCAGCAGAACAACCACTTCCACAGCCATGTCAGCGGCGCCCTACCCCGGCGCATCGCGATGGACGGCAAGCGCCTGCAGCAGGTGCTGCTGAACCTGGTCTCCAATGCCGCCAAGTTCACCCGCGATGGCGTGGTGACCTTGTCGGTCAACGCCCGCCAGGACGGCGAGTTCTGCGTGCTCCATGTGGCCGTGGCCGACACCGGCATCGGCATCGACCTGGCCCAGAAGCCCGATATCTTTGATGCCTTCCAGCAAATCCAGGCCGAGGGTGGCAGCACGGGCCTGGGCCTGTTCATCTCGCAGCGCATTCTGATGGCGATGGGCGGCAGCCTGGAGGTGAGCAGCGCCGCCGGCCAGGGCACCACCTTCTCGTTCGAGCTCTCGGTGCCTATCATCGACGGCAGCGGCGCAGCGGCCACGGCGCAGCCGGGGCAGCCGGCCCGCGCAGCGCTGGCGCCCGTCGCTGCGATAGCCACCCCTGGCGATGCCGCGCTCGATGCGCTCGCCGAGCTGGCCCTGCATGGGTGCCTCACCGATATCGAAGGCTGGATCAACCGCCACACCGACCACACAGCCCATGCGCTGTTCACCGCCCAGCTGCTGGATCGGCTGGAAAAATTTGACTTTGCCGGCATCCACCAACTGGCGCTGCGCAGCAAGCGCGGCGCCAGCATCGCGCCGCACTGATTGGGAGGAGCAGGGCTGGCTGCGGCTGGCCAGGCGGCTCAGCCCTGCCGGCCGCGCTGCGTCCAGCGGCTGCTGAGGGCGCGGGCCAGCCAGTCGAGCACAAAGCCCAGGCAGCCGATGACAACGATGCCGGCCATCAGCTCGTCATAGGCCAGGCGGTCGCGCGTGTCCAGCACAAAATAGCCCATGCCGCTGGAGACGCCCAGCATCTCGGCGGGCACCAGCACAATCCAGCCAATGCCCACCGCCAGCCGAAAGCCGGTGAGGATATGGCTGATGCAGCCGGGCAACACAACGCGGGCAATGGTCTCCCAGCGCGTGGCCGACAGGCTGTGCGCCAGCCGCATCCAGGCCGGGTCCAGCGCAGCCACACCGGCAGCGGTGTTCAGCATGATGGGCCAGACGGTGGCAAAGCTGAGCAGAAAAATCACCGGTGCCTCGCCCACGCCCAGCGCCATCACCGCCAGCGGCATCCAGGACAGCGGCGAGACCATGCGCAAGAACTGAAAAGTCGGCCCGCTGATGCGCGCAAAGAGCGGCGACAGCCCCAGGCACAGCCCCAGCGGCACGCCCATGGCCAGCGCCAGGGCCAGCGCAATCGCAATGCGCTCCAGGCTCATGCGGATATGCGGCCACAGCTCGCCACTGCCCAGCAGATGCACGAGCGCCTGGAGCCCGGCCTGCGGCGCAAAGGCGGCGCGGATGGCCTCCACATCGGACAGATGCCGGGCCGCCACCGCCCACAGCGCCAGCGTGATGGCCATGCCCAGCAGCGGCCAGGCCAGGCGCGCCGCCCAGCGTTTGCCAGCCTGCATCATGCGGCAATCACTTCCTTGCGGCTGAAGTCATCGGCATGGCCAAAGGCCTTCAAGCCGCCCACCTGGCTGAGCGCCTGCTTGACAAAGCGGTCATCGACCAGGTCCTTGGCAGCAAAGGCCGGGTCCAGCTCGCGGATAAAGTCCACATTGCCTTCCATCAAGGTGCCCTGCATGGCCTTGACCAGCTCCTGCGTGTAGCTGGGGAAGGGATAGGGCTGGAAGTCGATGCGGCGCTGGTTCCACTCGGGGTGCTGTAGCACGCCCTTGGCGCGGTACTGGTCGAAGTCCTTCAGGTCAAACACCTTTTGCAGCACCGGCAGCGGGTGCGGCGTGTACTTGTTGGCACCGTCCTTGGACATCAGCTCGGCCGTCTCGCCCATGTGGTCGCGCGTCCACAGCTGCGCCTTGACGATGGCCGTGGTCACGCGCTGCGCCCATTCGGGGCGCTCGGCAATGTCGCGCTCGGACAAGGTCACCAGGCAGCAGGCATGGTCCTTCCAGATATCGCCCAGGAAACGCGCCACCTTGCCCACACCCATGGTCTCGGCCACCGCGTTGAACGGGTCGGCCACGATAAAGCCCGAGACCGATTTGGAGGCCAGCGCGGCCACCATCTCGGCGGGCGGCACGATCACCAGGTTCACCTCCTTGGCGCCCAGCGCCGTGCCCTTGGGTTTGCTGACCGGCGTGAGCCCGTTCTTGCGCAGCACCTGCTGGATGAGGATGTTGTGGATCGAGTACCAGAACGGAATCGCAAACGTGGTGCCGGCCAGATCGGCCACGCTGTTGATGTGGGGCGCCACGGTGATGGCCGAGCCGCTCATATGGTTCCAGGCCACCACCTTGGCACCAAACTTGGAGCCATAGCGCACCGACAAGGTGGTGGGCGAGAGCAAGTGCACCACGTTCACCTGGCCGGCAATAAAGGCCTCGATCAGCTGCGCCCAGCTGCGAAACAGGCGCGGCTTTTCCGTCTGCAGGCCTTCGGCCTCAAACAGCTTGCGGCTGTGCGCCACAAAGAACGGCGTGGCATCGGTAATGGCCAGGTAGCCGATGCGCACGGGCACATCGTCGCCCTTGAACTTTTGTGCGAAGGCATCGCCCGCGCGCAGCAAAGGCGTGGCCGCTGCGCCGCTGATGGCGGCAATGCGCAGCCAGTCGCGCCGGCTGATGCCGCAGTCGCAGTGGCTAGAGGTGCAAATGTGCTGGTAAGTCATGGTTCTCTCTCCTCGTCGTTGGGGTGTGTCTCAGGTTTGTCAGACGGCCGTGGCCTGCCCGCGCAGGCTTTGCAATGCATGCAAGATCTCCAGCCGCATCGCAGCGACGCGCTCGTCGTCCATGCGCCGTGGGTGCGGAATGTCGATGCGCCAGCTCTGCACGATGCGGCCAGCGCCGGCTTGCACATCGGGCGTGCTGCCCATCAGCAGCACCCGGTCTGCGACCAGCAGGGCCTCGTCGATATCGTGGGTGACCAGGAGCGCTGCGGTATGCCAGCGGTGCACGACCTCCACCAAGAGCGCCTGCATGTCGCTGCGGGTCAGCACATCAAGCGCCGAGAACGGCTCATCGGCCAGCAGCAGGCGCGGCTCGCGCGCCAGCGCACGGGCCAGCGCCGCCCGCTGGGCCATGCCGCCCGAGAGCTGGGCCGGGAAAAGCTTTTCCTTGCCGCGCAGGCCCACGGCCTCGATGCTGGCCTGCACGCGCTGCGCAATCACCGGTTGCGTGGCCTGGGGCTGGTGCTTGAAATCCAGGCCAAAGGCCACGTTGTCCTGCACATTCAGCCAGGGCAGCAGGCTGGCCTGCTGGAACACCACGGCCGCGCGCGGGTGCGGCGCCCGCAAAGGCGCATCAAGAAACTGCAGGGTTCCCGCATCGGGCGGCTGCAGTCCGGCCAGCGTGCGCAGCAAGGTCGATTTGCCGCAGCCGCTGCCGCCCAGCAGCGCCACAATCTCCTGGCTGTCGATATCGATATCGATACCGGCAAACACCGGCTGACCGGCCCGGTAGCCATAGGCCAGGCCCCGGCCCTGCAAGGCCTGGCGGGGTGCAAGGGCTGCCGTCATGCCGACACCTGCGCCGCTTGCTGGGCCAGCTCGCCCTCCAGCTGCGTCAGGCTGGGCGTGACAATCGGGATAAAGGCCGACTCGCGCCAGCGGCGGCCAAAATCGGGCTGCTGGTCCTGCAGATAGGCGCGGCCTCCCGTGGCTTGCAGCTCCAGCTGCAGCGCTTGCTGCACGATGGCTGCCAGGCGCATGCGCAACGCAAACAGCGGGCTGACATCGGCGACCCAGCGGTCATCCAGCACACCGTCCAACAGCGCTGCCTCCACCTGGCCCAAGGTCTTTTGTGCCTCGGTCACGCGGGCGTGCAAGGGGCCACGCGTGCCGCCGCCCTGGGCAGCAGCCTGCAAGGCGGCCCGCGCCAGGCCAATCGACAACGCACACTGCATGCCCAAAAAGCCTGGCCGCGCGGCCTTCAGGTACGGAGGCCCGGCCTGGGCCAGCAGCGCATGCGCGGGCACCACCACCTGGTTGAGCTGCAGCGCAGCGGTATTGCTGGCGCGCATGCCCAGCAGGTCCAGATCGGGCGAGCGCACCAGGCCCGGCAGCCCGCTCTCCAGCGCCATCACCATCGGCAGACCGCCGCCTTCGGGCTGCACGGCGGCAGCCACGACAAAGCCCTGGCTGCGCACGTTGGAAACCCAAGGCAGCACGCCATCGAGGCTCCAGCCTTGCGCCAGTGGCTTGGCCTGCACCTGCAAGGCCTCGATGCGCGAGAGGAACTTGATCACATTGGAAAGGCCCACCGCCCCGGCGATATCACCGCGCAGCAAGGCATCCCACCAGCGCTCGCGCGCGGCCTCATTGCCGCTGGCTTGCAGGTAATGGATAAAGGCGCGCTGGCTCCAGAACACAAAGGCCGTCGTCAGCGACAGGCTGGCCACCTCGGCGATCGCGGCAATGGCATCGCGCACATCACCGCCATGGCCGCCTTGCGCAACCGGCAGGCCGGTACGCAGCAGGTCATGGTGGGCCAGCATGGGCAGCACGGTGCTGGCCAGCTCGGCCTGGGTATCGAGCACAAAGGCGCGCTGTGCGATATCGGTTCTTGCGCTGTCGGTCAGCAAGGGGGTGGAAGTGCTCATCGTGTTGGGAGGCCCGCACGGTCGTCTCAGACACACCGGCTGCCGCAGCCCGCCCAGGAGAGCGGTTGGAGAGCACCCGTCGCATGGTCAGTCGCCGGACCGGCAAAAAGTCATGGTGGGAGCGCGGGCAGGCCCCGCGCAAGGATGCTGCAGTCTAACGCAACTGCCTGATAGGCTTATTTGACCGAGCACAGCTTGGCAAGGCATCAGCCCTGCCCTTGCCGGCGTCTGACGCACTGTGACGCAGCCACTGCGTCAGCCAGGCACGCCAATGCGGCGGTTGCGAAATTGCCCGCACCCAGGCTGCTCGCCACAATGAAGCAGCGTCGGCATCTCGCCCCCGCCCTCAACGACCCATCGGCACCAGGAGCCCCATGATTCGCCAACTCAAATCCGCCAAGCCTGCCGCAGCACAAAACGCCATCAGCGCCGAAGTGAGCGCCGTCGTCTCCCAGATCATCGCGGCCGTCGCCGAACGCGGCGATGCCGCTGTGCGCGACTATTCGCAAAAGTTTGACCAGTGGTCGCCCGCCAGCTTTCGCCTCAGCGCCGCCGAGATTGCCAACTGCGTGGCCGCGCTGAGCGAGCAGGAAAAGCACGACATCCAGTTTGCCCAGGCGCAGGTGCGCCGCTTTGCCCAGGCCCAGCTGGCCAGCCTGTCGGAGGTGGAGATCGAGACCCTGCCCGGCGTCATCCTGGGCCACAAGAACATCCCGGTGGAATCGGTGGCCTGCTATGTGCCGGGCGGCAAGTACCCGCTGATCGCCTCGGCCCATATGGGGGTGGTGACGGCCAAGGTCGCCGGGGTCCAGCGCATCGTGGCTGTCGCCCCGCCCTTCAACGGCCAGCCCAATGCGGCCATCGTCGCGGCCATGCACTTCGCCGGTGCCGATGAGATCTACTGCATCGGCGGCGTGCAGGCCGTTGCCGCGCTGGCGCTGGGCACCGAGGCCTTTGCGCCGGTGGACATGATCGTCGGCCCCGGCAATGCCTATGTGGCCGAGGCCAAGCGCCAACTCTTTGGCCGCATCGGCATCGACCTGATCGCCGGCCCGACCGAAACCTTGCTGATCGCCGACGACAGCTGCGATGTGGAAATGGCCGCCGCCGACCTGCTGGGCCAGGCCGAACATGGCACCAACTCCCCCACGATCCTGGTCACCACCTCCGCAGCGCTGGCCGAGGCCTTGCCGGCAGAGATCGAGCGCCAACTGGCGGTGCTGCCCACCGCCGCCATTGCCGGCGTGGCCTGGCGCGACTATGGCGAAATCATCCTCTGCGACACCCAGGAGGAAATGCTGCAGGAAGGCAACCGCATCGCTGGCGAGCATGTGCAGATCCTCACCCGTGACCCGGACTATTTTCTGCACAACCTGCGCAACTACGGCGCGCTGTTCCTGGGTGCGCGCACCACCGTCTCCTATGGCGACAAGGTCATCGGCACCAACCACACCCTGCCCACGATGCGCGCCGCACGCTACACCGGCGGCCTGTGGGTGGGCAAGTTCATCAAGACCTGCACCTACCAGCGCGTGCTGACGGACGAGGCCTCTGCCAGCATCGGCGAATACTGCTCACGCCTGTGCGCGATGGAGGGCTTTGCCGGCCACCAGGAGCAGGCAGACCTGCGCGTGCGCCGCTACAAGAAGCAGACCGCCTGAAAGCATAAAGGCAGCGATCTATCGCTGCCTTGCATCGAATGGCCGCTGTCTGCCCCGCCACAGCCGGCCGGGTGTCGCAGCGAAGCGCCTGTTGTCTACACAACAGGCGCTTTGCATTACACCGGGCAAGCGGCGGTCAGCACCACCTCAATGCCCGTCTTGGGGTTGGCCATGTATGCCTGCACCGTCGCACGCGATGGGCACTTTCCAGCAGGCACCCAGGCATCCCACACCGCGTTCATGTCTGCAATCTGCTGGATATCGCGCAAAAAGATCTGACAAGACAGGATCTGGCTCTTGTCGCTCTGCACCTGGGCCAGCAAGCGGTCGATGGTGGCCAGCACCTCAGCGGTCTGGGCTTTGATGTCCTGGTCGATCGTCTGACGCGGCACCTGGCCGGCGAGGTAGGCCACGCCGTTGTGCACGGAGATATCAGACAGGCGGACGCCTACATTGGTACGAGGAATTTCTTTCATGGCTCTTGAGATAGTGGTGCGCAGAGGCGCGGGGGGAAATGCCGACCGATGGTCGGTACGGGGTCTTGCGCCGAAGCACAAACTTTTCAAATCGTCAGCAGGTCCTGGTGACGGGCAAGCGCCTCCAGCACCGATATGCGGCTTCGCTCCACACCTTGCAGGGTTTCTTCCGCTGCGCCCACGCTGTCACCATGCAGCAGCTTGTCGATGATGGCGTTGTGCCCGCTCTTCCAGGCGTCCGACCGCTGCGCCACGCTGACGCTCAGGTAAAGCACGCGCAACGACTGCTCATGCAGCTGGGCCAGCATGGTGGCCAGGCGCTGGTTTCCGCATGACCTGGCAATACCGATATGGAAGTCCGCATTGGCGCGCAAAAACGCACGCTTGGCGACCGTGTCGCTCAGGTCATAGGCTCTTTGGCAGGCGCCATTGAGCGCGGTCAGGTAGACCTTGGAGACCTTGCCGGCAGCCAGCCGGGCCGTCTCCGGCTCGATCAGGCAGCGCGCATCGTAGATCTCGTTGACATCCTGGATCGTCAAGGGTGCGACGATATGGCTGCGGCGCGGCTGGCTCTGCAGCCAGCCGGCCTCCCTCAGCCGGGTCATGGCGCTGCGGACCGGCGCTTTCGAGAGCCCGTAGTCGTTCGCAACGCTGGCCTCCGAGAGTTCTGACCCCGGCAGCAGCTCGCAGCTGATGATGCGTTGCTTGATGGCTTCAAAGACCCGCTCCTGCAACGGTGTGCCGTCCATGCCCATGTCCAAAACAGCGACCATTTGGGGCTCCGGCTAGAGATAGCGAGCCGGCGAAAAGGCCGACCAGGAGGGCTCTGGCGCGCCGCCAGCAAGCAGATGGGCAACGGCCCGGCTGGTAAATGCCGCACCCGACAGGCCCACATGCCCATGGCCAAAAGCGCAGACGATGTTCCTGTGCTGTGGGTGTGCGCCAATCAGTGGTAGAGAATCCGGCGTGCAGGGTCGATGTCCCATCCAGCGCGAGCCGCTGACCTGCTCCAGGCCAGGAAACATCTGGGCGGCCACCTTGTGCAACAGTGCAAAGCGCCGCTCATTGGGTTTGGCATCCAGACCCGCTATTTCGGCGGTACCGGCAAAGCGCAGGCCTGCGTCCATCGGCGTTGCCAGTGTCTTGCGCTCCTGCCAGAAGACATTGCGGCCGAGCGCACTGCCCTGGTAGGGCATCTGGATGTGGTAGCCGCGCTGGCTCTCCAAAGGCGCCGATGTGCCCAGCGGCCGTAAGAGCGCGTTTGACCAGACCCCACCAGCGAGCACCACCTGGTCGGCCAGCAGGGGGCTGCCCAGGCCATGCACCAGCACCCCGTCAGGCCCGGGCTCAATCCGCGAGACCTCGGCCTGCAGATAGCGGGCGCCTGCGGACACGCTGGCTTCCACCAGACGCTGCACAAATCCCTGTGGGTTGGAGCAATGCCCATGGCTGGGCAGGTAGACGCCATGCTTGAAACGCGGGCTCAGCTGGGGCTCGAAGGCCTGGATCTCGCTGCCAGCCAGCACCTGCTGCGCCAGTCCCAGCGCACGCCGCGCTGCAATCGCGCCCTGCTCCTTCGCAAAGCCCGCATCGCTGTCAAACACATAGAGCTGTCCAGCATGGTGGATGAGCTGCTCCGACCGGGAAAACGCGATCAGCGGCGCATAGTCCTCAAACACAGACCGCATCATCGTGCGCACGCCTTGCGCAGCCTGGCTGCTGCGCGCCGCTGAGCCTTCGCGCAGAAACCGCAGCAACCAGGGCAGTGCCCTGGGCAGGTATTTCCAATCCACCACCAATGGTCCCTCCGGGTCCAGCATCCAGCCCGGAATCTGCCGGTACATGTCGGGCGTGGCCAGCGGAAAGCTGATGGTGGGGCTGAGCCCACCGGCATTACCGAAGGAGCAGGACATACCCGGCAGCACCCGGTCAATGACGACGACCTTTCTACCCGCCATCGTCAGCCGCGCTGCACATGCCGCACCGACGATGCCGGCACCAATGACAACAATCTCTTCAGCCATAGGGAGGCTTTCCTTCTTCAGGCAAAACGGCGCCGGGCCAACGCAGCACGCGCCAGGTAGGCAGCGGCCATGACCAGCAGAACACCTGCAAACAACAGCACCGATACCGCGGCCAGCGAGGGGCTGACCTTGAGCAGGGCGTCATCCCACATCTGCTTGGGCAGGGTCGTGAAGAGCCCGCCACTGACAAACAGCGACAAGGTCAGGTCATCGAACGACGTGGCAAAAGCAAAGATCAGCGCGGAGACAACGCCCGGCATGATGATGGGCAAGGTCACCCGGCCCAGCCTGGCGCCTGTACGCGCCCCCAGCACGGCAGCCGCAGCATCCAGCCGCCGGTCATAGGACTTCAGGGTCGCCGTGACCGTGATGACCACATAGGGCAGCGCCAACGCGGCATGGCCCACGGCCAGGGCCAGGGACGAGCCCACCAGATTGAGGCGGGACAGCACATAGAACAGCCCCAGCGCAATGATGATTCTGGGCAGAATGACGGGCGCCAGCACCAGGCCCAGCAGCAGCGAGCGGAATGGAAGGCGCTGATGGGCAAAGGCAAAGGCCGCAGGAATACCAATGAGGCTGGCGATCAAGGCCGCTACCGCCCCCACGCCCAAGGAACGCCAGAAGGCGGTGCCCCATACCGGCGACTGGAAGACTTCGGCATACCAGCGGGTGCTGAAACCCTGGGGTGGCCAGTCGATGAATGCACTGGTCGTGAAAGACGCAGGAATCAGGACCAGGACCGGCGCTACCATGAGTGCCACCAGCAACAGGGCAAACCAGGGTACCGGACGCTGCTCTGCGCTGGCGGAACGGAAAGGAAGCACTTGCAATACGCGGTCGCTGGCACGTCCGAGATTCCACATCAGAGCCTGTTTGAATGCGCGAATCCGGCTCAGCCTGCCACCTGCGGATTTGCTGGCTTCGCCGGCCAGACTCGACAGACCCACCAGCTTGTCATAGACCCAGTAGACGCCCAAGGTGGCCACCAGGGTGACCAGCGCAAGCGCTGCGGCCAGGCTCCAATCCATCATTTCCTGCACCTGCTGGATGATGATTTGCGCCACCATGGTCTGCTTGGGCGAACCCAATAAGGCCGGGGTGATGAAGAACCCCAGCGCCGAGACGAAGGTGGTCAGCCATGCAGCGGTGCAGCCGGCTGCACAGAGCGGGAAATACACCACGAAGAAAGAAGTACCCGGCTTAGCGCCCAAGGTCGATGCTGCAGGCACCAGGCGCCGGTCCATGGACTCGATGACCGGCAACATGGTCAAAATGGCCAAGGGCAACAGCACATGTACCAGGCCGATGATGACGCTGAGATGGGTGTACAGCAGCTCCAGGGGCTCGGCGCTGATGCCCAGCGACACCAGCAGGTTGTTGACCAGGCCATTGCGACCCAGGATCACAATCCAGGCAAATGTGCGCACCAGAAAGCTGGTCCAGAACGGCAGCAGCACACCGATCCAGAGCACTTGGCGCCAGCCTCCGGTGGTTCGCGCCAGGGCCACCGCAATCGGAAAGGCGGCCAACACGCTCAGCGACGCAGCCACCGCCGACAGCGCCGCGCTGTGCCCCATGACCTGGGCATAGACAGGCACATGGACCAGGCGTGAGAAGGCGCTGTACGAGAAGCCGGCCGGCCCATTCAAGGAGGCGAAAAGCAGGATGGCCACCGGGACGAAGACCAGCGCCAGGATGAACAGCAGAGCAGGCGACAGCAGCGCCAGGCCGCGCCATTTCACAGGGTTATCGCCAGTCATGCCTGGGCTCCAAACACCAGGCAATCCTGGGCCGTGAAAGCGGCCATCACCGGCCCCGTGGGCGCGGGCGTGCTTCGGCAGGTCAGCTGAACCGCCGACAGCCCCACACCGCCTGGCGTGTGCAGCAAGGTGCGTGAGGTAGCGCCGCAGATCACGTGCGATGCCACGGTCGCTGGCAAGGCATTCATGCCTGGTGTCAGCCTGTCAGGCGCCAGCATGCGGATGGCCTCCGGCCGCACCATCACCCGGCAGGCATCGCCTGGGTTGGCGGTATTCATCAAACGGCCTTCGAGCATGCCATGGGCATGGCGAACCTCGGCCATGCCATTGCGCACGGCCTCCACCCTGCCCTCGATGGTGTTGGACTCTCCCAAAAAGCCAGCGGCAAAGACGGTACGCGGCGCAAAGTACAGCTCCGACGGCGCGGCCATCTGCTCGATGCGCGCCTCGTTCATCAGGCAGATGCGGTCGGACATGGTCATCGCCTCTTCCTGGTCATGGGTCACATACAGCACGGTGATATTCAGTGCCTGCTGCAGTTGCCGGATCTCCATCTGCATGTGCGTGCGCAGCGATTTGTCCAGCGCTGCCAGCGGTTCGTCCATCAAGACCACCGACGGCCGGTGCACGATGGACCGGGCCAAGGCAATGCGTTGCTGCTGGCCGCCCGACAGCTCAGACGGAAAGCGGTTGCGCACCGACGGCAGTTTGATCTGTTCCAGCACCTCCTGCACCGCATCACGGATGCGGTCCTTGGGCATGCCCTTCATCTTCAACGGGAAGGCTATGTTCTCGCCCACCGTCATGTGCGGAAACAGCGCATAGCTCTGGAACATCATCCCCACATCGCGCTGGTAGGGCTGCTGGCCGGTGGCGACCTGGCCGTCGATCCAGATATCGCCCGAGCTGGGCTGGACCAGGCCGGCAATCATCATCAGCAAGGTGGTCTTGCCCGATCCCGAAGGCCCCAGCAAGGTAACAAACTCCCCTTGTCGCAGCTCCAGGTCGGAGGCACGCAGCGCATAGCTGTCGCCATAGCGTTTGGAGATGCCGCGCACCTGCAGCTTGGGCCCGGCAGCGGCCATGGCCTGGCTCGTCGTCTTGGTGGTAGTCACAGCAGTATTCATTTCCCGCATGGCATGGCTGGCAGTGGCAAGCAGCATGGTCGATCCTCAGCTGAGCAGCCAGGTGTTGAAGCGCTCGGTGACGCTGTCCTTGTTCGACGCCCAATAGCGACCGTCGAGCTGAATGGACTGGGCAAGGTTCTCGGGGAAGGCCGGCAGCATGCGTGCGCGTGCCGCATCGATATGGCTGTAGGCCTCGGGATTGGACGGGCCATAGGCCAGGTACTTGGTGTAGATCGCCTGGCGCTTGGCATCGCAGCTGAACTTGATGAACTCGCGGCAGATGGCCGCCTTGGGCGTGCCCTTGAGCATGGCGAAGCCCTCGTAGCTCCACAGGCCCTCGTTCCAGATGATCTTCACCGGTGCGCCCTCGTCAATAACGGTCTGCGCCCGGGCATTCCAAGTGGGGCACATGTCCACCTCGCCGCTCTTGAGCAGTTGCGAGGTCTGTGCACCGCCCGTCCACCAGACCTGCACATCCTTCTTGATGCTGTTCAAGGAGGCGAATGCCTTGTCGAGGTTGAGCGGATACAGGCTGTCGCCCTTGATGCCCGCAGCCAGCAGGGCCTCCTCCAAGGTATCCGAGGGATTGCGGCGCATCGCGCGGCGGCCCGGAAACTCCTTGACGTTGAAAAAATCTGCCCAGGAGTTCGGCATCTTGCGGTCCTTGAACTTGTCGGTGCGCACCGCAAGAACGGTCTGCAGAACCAGGGTTGCAATCAGGTACTGCGAGCGAAATTTCTCGGGAATCTCCGGTGCATCGACATTCACAGGCTCCAGATAGATGCCCGTCTTCGCGTCTGTCAGCACATCCGCCGATTGGCGGTTGAGCAGCGCCATGTCCCAGGCATAGTTCTTGGAATCCACCATGGCCTTGATCTGCGCTGTCGGGTCCGCCTGCGCCACGATGGGCACCACCTCGATCCCCGTTGCGGCCTTGAACGGCTTGTAGAACGCTTCTGCAAAGCCCTCGGAATACGGGCCGCCCGGGTCGCGCACGACGATGCGCTTGTCCTGCGCCGAGGCCGGAATCCACAGGGCTGGGAAAGCGAGGGTGGCAGCACCGGCGACGGTGCCCTTGAGCAGGCCTCGGCGAGAGGCTTGCGGTTGCTGGGGTTGAGACATAGCGGTTCCAGTGCGAAATGAAAAGGTCAGCCAGGGTTAGTACTGACATGCCACCGGGTTGCCTGACATGTCAGCCTGGGCAAAAAATACGGTCGCACATGGCAACCTCTTTTTTGCACCCGACCAACCTGCCCGCTACCGCCATCCGTCTGGAATCCTTGCCAGGCCCAGAGATGCTTGCGCGTCAGTAAGAGCCACTTTAGATGGCAGAATTTTTTCAATCAATTTCGCATCAGGCGCTTTTGACGAAGCACTGTGGCGCACTTGGTGCTTCAGCCTGTCAACTTCTTGGTGCCCCGACCCGCATGGGCTGCAAAGCAGGTCAGAATATTCAGGCCCCTAAGAAGCACATGTTCCAGAACCCGCAGGAGACCTATGCCGCACACGGACAGCCTTTCATCACTCGTCAAGAATCTGGAACTGCTTGCGGGCTCCTTTGACTCCATCTCCGATTTCTGCGAACGCATTGATGTCAACCGGCAGCAGTTCAACAAATACCTGGCGGGCCGGCACCAGCCCTCGCAAAAAGTACTGGCCAAGATCGCCCGCTACTTCCACATGGAGCCCAGCGATCTCTTGCGCATGCCGGCCGATTTCAAGGCCTTCTACGAAGGCATTGACCGCGAGCCGCCCAACCTGCTGCGCTTTCCCCGGTTGCTGGGGCTGATGGATGCCACCGATGGCAACCAGGCGGCGCTGGCCCGTTACCACGGCATGTACTACCGCTACCACTGCTCGTCCATCATGAAGGGCAAGGTGCTGCGCTCGGTCACCACCATCTTCGAGCGCGATGGCCGCACGCTCTACCGGACGGTGGAGCGCTTTCCGATGTCCAACGGCCTGGGAGGCAGCAGCTGGTTCTCGTTTGTCTACCATGGCTTTTGCGTGCTGCTGGGGGACCGGATCTTCATGCTGGACTTTGAGAGCAAGCAGAAAAACGAGCTCACCTTCAGCGTGCTGACGCCGCAGCACCGCACCCCTGCCCGCTTTCTCTACGGCCTGGTGACCGGTGTGGCCTCCACGTCCTTTCGCCAGCCCTTCTCAGCCCGTGTCGCGTTGATGCGCGAAGGCGCGGCCGGCTCCTGGCGCAGCCATCTGCGCAGTTGCCAGATCCTGGCGGCGGATGACCCGTCGATACCCGCCGAAATCGCCGCCTACCTGCGCTGCCAGGAAGGCGGCGTCATGTTGGGGGGCGAGGGCTGACAGGCACCGTGCTGCCCGCCATCAGGGCGCCGCCAAGTCCTGGGCGCGCAGCCATTGCTCGCGCATCTGCGCCTCCAGCGCCAGCAGGCTCTCGGGCGAGCCACCACCGCCGACGGCCTGGATGCCCTGCAGCTGCTGCTGCACCTCGGGCTTGGCCAGCAGCTGGGCCACAGCCTGCTGCAGCTCGCGGTTGGCAGCGGCATCGGAGTTGGCAGCGGCCCAGAGGATGAAGTGGTCGTAGACCGCCAAACCTGCCAGCATGGCATGCGCGCCCAAGGTGGGCCAGGTGGTGCCATCGAGGCTTTGCGGATGGGCCGGGTCGGCCGTGGTGCCCAGCACCCGCAGCTGGCCACGCCGCACCGCAGTGGCTACGCCATTCACAGGCGCCAACACCAGCTCTACCGCATGCGCCTTCGTCACCACATCGGAGTCGGGGTACCTGCCGGGAAAAACCACGCGCTGCAGGTCCACGCGGCTGCGCGCCAGCAGCTGGGCCAACGCCAGCTGCCCGATCCAGCCATCCTCACCCGTACCCACCCGCAACCGGCCCGGGTGGGAACGGGCGTAGGCCAGCAGATCATCGGTGCTATGGATGCCCAGCGCATCGGCCTGGGTGCTATCGATGGCCAGCACCAAGGGCTGCGACGCGACCAGGGTCACCGGCTTTAGCGATCGCAGCGCCGTATCGATGGGGGGCCCTTGGTGCAGGCCCGGGAGTCCACCGCGCGGAAGGGTCATGGCCGTGAACAGAACCTGGCGGTTGCCGCCTTGGGCAGCCAGCCGCTCGTAGTCGGCCACGCTGGCATCGGGCAGATGTGTCACCTCGACCTGGCGGCCCAGCAGCGCCGGCAAATGGGCGGCCAGCATCTGGGCATAGTGGCCGTTGCGGCCACCGGCGGGCGATGGCACGGTGATCTGCAGCGGCAGCTGCGCCTGCGGCGCCAGCCACTGGCCGGCATCGTTCATCAGGCCATAGCGGATGGCCCACTGCCCGGCGGTCGATGGATTGCGTACCAGCGCCTCGGCCACCCAATAGCGGCCCATGCGCCAGTACTGCCGGACCATCGGCCACGCGTCTTGCCAGCCGGGCGGGCGCCAGTCCTCGGAAAACGGCGCCGCCACCACCGCGTAGCCATGGCGAAACCGGCGCGCCTCGTGGAACTGCGGCGCAATCACCCAGTGGCCGCGCGCATTCTGGTAGCCCCAGCGCCCGGTGGCCGCGTCCTGGACGGGCCGCAGCCCCTCCCCACCCTGGCTGCGCTGCAGGCGCTGCCAGCGGCACACCCGGGGCGTTTGGGCGTCGCGCAGCAGACGCAGTCCGGCGTTGCTGCACAGCTGGATGCGGCGCTGCGCCGTCGCATCGGGCAGCATGCCAAAGATGAACGGAATCACCATGCGCCCTTGCGGATCGATCAGGCCCGAGCCGGTCGAGCCCGGTGTGACGATCTGCTTTTTGTAGTCCATCCACTGCGCGGTGGTGATATCGCTGGGCGGCACCGGCGCCAGCCAGCGGCCCCGAGCATCGCGCAGGCCCGGCTGCGCATACACCAGGTCCAGCTGGAGGTCCGAGGGCAGGGGCTGGGCATCGTCCGGCATTAGATAGGCGAGCGCATCGGCGGAGAACACCGCGTTGGTGGTGCTGCCGTCGCAGGTGAGCGGCGGCACGGCCCAATGGCCTTGCGCATCCAGGCGCCCGTAGGCGGTGGTGGCCTCCAGTGTGCCGCCTGGCTTGTGCTGCACCAGCCAGACCTTGGTAGCGGGCTGCAGCACCTTGTTGACGCTGGAGTTGCTGATGGATTCGACCCGCACCACCTGCCAGCGGCCATTGCAGAGGCTGCGCGCGGACGGCGCCAGAAACAGCATGCGGCCGTCCAGGGCATCGAACAAGGCGGGGGCCAGTGCCGTGTCGGGGTCAGGGTTCAGGCTCAGCCAGCGCAGGCGATCGACCAGGCGGGGATCAAAGCGGGTCTGGAACATGAAGATCTCTGCCCAGGGTGGCGCAGACGACGACACCGGCTGCATCTGCCAGTGCTGCTGCATCGGCAAGGCCCGCTCGGGGTGGGCATACAGATCCTGGTAGTCAGGCGGCGCAGCCTGGGCGCTGGCGAGGCCCAGGCTGAGCGCGAGCAGCCCCAGCCAGGCACGCAAGACTTGCAAGGCGCTCATACCGAGCCCCTGGCCCGCCGCCCGGGCACGGACAGCTGCTGCGGTATGCCGCCACTAGAAGGATGCAGAGGAAAGAGCATGAGGCCATGGACCAAAAGGGATACAGCGCCAAAGTATCCGCTTTTTCTTCTGCCGCCCGGTGGCAGCCTTCCCAAGAAAAAACCCTGGGTGGCACCGCGCCTCCTGCCAGGGCTTTTCAAGCTGCTTGGCCGCTCTAGGCCGGTGCCGTTTCCAGCGCTGGCTCGCCCAGGCTCAGCATCAGCCGGTTGGCCCAGTTGAAGAAGGCCGCGCCTTGCAGCGCATCGGCAATCGCATAGTCATCCAGCCTGGCTTGGCGCAGGCCATCGATATGCGAAGCATCCAGCGCCAGGGGGGTCTCGGTCAAGGCGACCGAGGCGGCAACAATCGCATTCCAGCGTGGACCCAGATCGGCCTGCACGCCATCATCCAGCAGCTTTTGCACATCCTCTTCGCGGCGCGAGAAATGCGAGGCAAAGCGTGCATGCACCGAGGCGCAGTAAATACAGCCGTTGAGGCGGGATGTGGCTGCAGCGGCCAGCTCGCGCTCGGCGCGGGGCAGGCCCCCATCGGGGTTGTAGAAGATGTCCTTGTCGGTGCGGGTGCGCGCGCCCAGGGTGTCGGGATCGCGCGCCAGCAGCCGAAAGTACGGCGACTTGGCACGCGCTGCATCGACCAGGCCGTCAAAGTGCCTCGGGGTCAGCTCGGCCTCGGGCAGGGGCTCGATCCAGGGCAGCCAGTCCAGCTGGGCTTGGGTGAAGACCTGGGGCTCGGTGCTGTTCGGGTAGTGCAGGGTCTGCTTGCTCATACCGCGCTCTCCTCGGCGGTGGGTTGTTGGGTAGCGGTGGATGGAACCGGATGCGCCTGCAACAGGCGCAGGCCCACCACCACGCGGATCTGAAAGGCCAGGAAGGACACCAGCTGCGACAGCACCA
Source organism: Comamonas sp. MYb21 (assembly GCF_037479395.1). NCBI lineage: Bacteria > Pseudomonadati > Pseudomonadota > Betaproteobacteria > Burkholderiales > Comamonadaceae > Comamonas > Comamonas sp. MYb21. Next base: position 137,358 of record NZ_JBBGZC010000001.1, read on the forward strand.
CGATGTCGGTCTCGCTCCAGCCGGCATCGAGCAAGGCCTGCAGATGCGCGGGCTGGGCATCACGGGGGTGGAACACCAGCAGATGTGCATGCGCCAAGCCAGCGGACAGGCGCTCGCCCAGCACGGCACGGCTCTGCGCGCCCACCGCATAGACCGGGCCTGCCTGGTCCTCGGCGCTCAAGGGGCCTTTGGGGTACTGGCCATAGGGCCCCCGGGCCAGGCCCTGCGCCACTTCGGCATCCACGGCTTTGCCCAGCGCCAGGCTGGCCTGGGCGGCCAGCGCATCGCGGTAAAAGCGCTGCACCTGCGGCTGCTGGTGCAGGCCGGCCACAAAGGCGGCGACGGCCAGGCGCTCGGCCAGCGGCCAATCGCTGCTGAGCGGCGCGCGCGGTGCCAACAGCGCCAGAAAGCTTTGCTGGGCCTGCTCGCGCGCCTGCAGTCGGTGGCGGCGCACGGCATCCAGATGGCTGCCCGGCGCTATGCCGGCGAGCTGGTCAATCACATCATCGCCAGGCGATGGGTTCCATGCAGAAGTCATAACGTCTTCACTCCAAAAAATCAGGCCTGCGCCGGTACCGGCAGGGGATAAGAGGCGGCCGCCGGTGGCACCAGGGCATCCTCGCGCTGCCAGCCCAGCGCCGGCGCCACGTACTGCGCGGTCAGCGCAATCGAGCGCAGGATGTCGGCATGCGGCGGGTCGATCGAATGCACCTGGAACGAGATATCGGTCGCCCGCGCCAGCGCCGTGTCGGCGCGCAGCGAGGCAATCACCTCATCGGGCGTGCCCACATGCACGTCGTAGGCGGCCAGCAGCTGCGCCAGCGGTGCATCGGTGCCCCACTGGCTGGCCGGGCCGCCCGGGTTGGCAGCCACTGCGCGCGCCAGGCTGCGGCGCAGACCCAGCTCGGCCAGCTGCAGCGCACGCTGGCGGTCCTCGGCCACAAACAGGGTGCGCGATCCCAGGATGCGCGGCGCAGCGCCCGCCGGCAATGCCGCCAGGTAGGTGTCGATCAAGGGGTTCTGGATATCGGCCAGGCTGGCATGCGGTGCCTCGGCGCTGCGCGGCTGGGTGCGCGAGAGCATCAGCCCGTCGCCGGCCAGGCCGGCGCGTTCGGCCCCGGCGGCCGAGAACGTGGCCTGCCAGATGCGTGACAACAGCTGCGGCCCAGCGGGATAGAGACGATCGCCGCCGGGCAGCGGCAGCCCCGCCCAGGCATTGCGCAGCACGGCCAGGTGCTGCGCATAGATGCGGGCGCGGTCGTCGCTGCGCAGTCCAAAGGCGCTAAAGGATTCGGGCGTGCCACCGGTGCCCACGCCAAACTCCAGGCGGCCGCCCGAGAGCAGATCCAGCACCACCGCGTCTTCGGCGACCCGGATCGGGTTTTCCATCGGCAAGGTGACAATGCCGGTGCCCAGCCGGATGCGCTGGGTGCGCGCGGCCACATGGCTCAGAAACACCAGCGGTGCAGGCAGGCCGCCTTCGGCTTCATGAAAGTGGTGCTGCGCGACCCAGGCCGTGTCAAAGCCATGGGCTTCGGCATGCTGGATCTGCGCAGTCACCAGGCGGTAGCGCTCGGCGGCGCTGGCCTGGTCCAGCAGGCGGCTGAAAAAGCCCAGGCGTTTTCTAGGCGGCGAGTTGTGAGAGGGGCTCGGGTTCATGCTGGTGTTTTTTTCCGGGAATGGCGGCGATCAACTCGCGCGTATAGGCACTGCTGGGGCGCGAGAACACCTCGTCCACCGGCCCGGCATCCACCTGGCGGCCGCCCTGCAGCACCGAGACGGTGTCGGCAATCTGGCGCACCACGGCCAGGTCGTGCGAGATAAAGAGATAGGTCAGCTGCAGCTCGCGCTGGAGCTGGTCGAGCAAGGCCAGAATCTGCGCCTGCACGGTCACATCGAGGGCGGACACGGCCTCATCGAGCACCAGCACGCGGGGCTGCAGGATCAGCGCCCGGGCAATCGCCACGCGCTGGCGCTGGCCGCCCGAGAGCGCGCGCGGCCGGCGTGTCAGCACTGCAGGCGGCAGGCCCACACGGCCCAACATGTCGTGTACGCGGCGCTCGCGCTCGGCAGGCGCCAGGCGCTCAAAGTTCAACAGCGGCTCTTCGATGATCGCGTAGATGCTCTGGCGCGGATCGAGCGAGCTGAACGGGTTCTGGTAGACCAGCTGCACCGTTTTGCGGAACTGGCGCAAGGCCTCTCCGCGCAGCGTGGTCACATCAACACCTTCGACCGTGATGCTGCCCGATGTGGGCTTGCCAAAGCCGACCACGTCGCGGATGGTCGTGGTCTTGCCCGAGCCGGACTCGCCCACGATCGCATGCGTGCTGCCCCGGGGCACGTCAAACGAAATGCCATCGACGGCACGGAACAGGCCGCGCTGGCCCGCCACCGCAAACTCATGCACCAGATCGCGCACCACAATCGCCAGCTCCGCATCCAGGGCCCTTGGCGTCCGCGCCGGCGCCGTGCCCAACGATGGCGCATCGGCCAGCAACTGGCGCGTATAGCGGCTTTGCGGATTGCGCAGCACATCGGCCGTGGGCCCCTGCTCCTGGATACGGCCGGCCTGCAGAACGACCAGGCGGTTGGCGCGGTCGGCGGCCACGCCCAGGTCGTGCGTGACCAGCAGCACAGCAGTGCCAAACTCGCGGCGCAGGTCGTCGATCAGGTCCAGAATGCGGCGCTGCACCGTCACATCGAGCGCGCTGGTCGGTTCATCGGCAATGATCAGCGCTGGCTGCAGCGCAATCGCGATGGCAATCAGCACGCGCTGCTTCATGCCACCCGAGAGCTCATGCGGAAACTGGCGTGCGCGCAGCTCGGGCTGCGACAGCCCCACTTTTTGCAGCAGCTCCAGCACGCGCTGGGCAATCTGCTTTTTGTCGCGCCAGCCATGCAGGCGCAGCATCTCGCCGACCTGGTCGCCCACAGTGCGCACTGGGTTCAGCGAGGTGGTCGGGTCCTGCGGAATCAGGCTGACCACCTTGCCACGCAGTGCTTGCAGTTGGCGCTGCGACCAGCCTGCTACATCGGTTCCATTGATGCGGATGCTGCCAGCCTGCACCCGGCCGTTGTCGGCCAGCAGACCCATGATGGATTGGGCAGTCGTCGTCTTGCCCGAGCCGGACTCGCCCACCAGGGCCAGCACCTCGCCGGCGGCGATGGAAAACGAGACCTCATGCACGGTGCGCTGCTCGGCCTGGCCATCGTGGTAGGCGATCGACAGGTTGTCGACCTGCAAAACGGGAATGGTGCTGTCCGTCATGCGCGCCTCCGGGTCAGATCGGCGCTGATATGGTTGGCCGCCAGCACCACCGCTGCGACCAGCAGGCCGGGTGCGGCCGTCAGCCACCAGGCGGTGGAGATATAGTTGCGGCCTTCGGCAATCAGCAGCCCCCATTCGGGCGTGGGTGGTGGCGCGCCATAGCCGAGAAAGCCCAGGGTGGAGATCGCCAGAATGGCCGAGCCAAACTGCAGCGCCGCCAGCGCGATCACCGAGGTCAGCGAATTGGGCAGCACATGGCGCCAGAGCACGGCGGCAAAGCGCCCGCCACTGCCCAGTGCCGCTTCCACATAGTCAGAGCGGCGCACGCGCACCACTTCCGAGCGCAGCAGCCGCGCAAAGCTGGCCACCGATACGACCCCCACGGCCAGCGCCGCATTCACCGTACCAAAGCCCAGGATGATGATCACCGACAGCGACAGCAACAGCGAGGGCACCGACAGCAGCACATCGACGATGCGCATCACCACATCCTCCACCCAGCCGCCCGTAGCGCCTGCGACCAGGCCCAGCAAACTGCCCAGCAGCAGGCCCACACTGACGGCCACAAAGGCGCCGCTGAGCGAATGCACCGCGCCATAGACCAGGCGCGCATAGCTGTCGCGCCCCAGCGCGTCCGTTCCCAGCCAGTGCGCAGCGCTGGGCGCCTGCAGCTGCTGGCCGGCGGTGCCCAGCACCGGGTTGTAGCTGGTAAACAGGCCCGGTGCGATGGCCCACAAGGCCACCAGCGCCAGCACACCCCAGGCCAGCAACAGGCCCAGCGGTGCGACGCGCAGGCGCTGCAAGGCGGCAGCAAAGATCGCAGCCAGGCGCGGCGCGGCAAGCCGCTGCGGCGGCGCCTGCACCGCCGCACTGGCAGCGCCACGGGCTGCGCCCAGCAGGGCCGGCTCAGCGGCCAAGGCCCCCAGGCTGGCGGTCGAAGAAGTGCTTGCAGACATGGTCAAACTCCCAAACGGTTGCGCAAACGCGGGTCGAACAGCGGGTAGAGCAAGTCCACCACTAGATTGATCAAAACAAAGGCGGTGGCCGAGATGACCACGACCGCCTGCAGCACGGCGCTGTCCTGGTTACCCACGGCCTGCTGCGTGAGGCTCCCCAGGCCATTGAGGCCAAAGACGGCCTCGGTCACGACAGCGCCGCCCAGCAGCTCGCCAAACAGTACGCCGGCCATCGTCAGCATCGGCAGTGCGGCGTTGCCCGCCACATGGCGCAGCAGCACCCACAGGCGTGGGGCGCCCTTGGCGCGGGCCACGGCCACAAAGGGCTGGGTCAGCACCTCGTCCACATTGCGCAGCAGGATCTGCGCCAGCGGCGCGGCAATGGGGATCGCCAAGGTCAGGGTCGGCAGCACCAGGCCCTGCCATTTGCCGGGGTTGATCACGGGGATCCAGCCCAGGCGGAACGAGACCAGCTGGATCAGCACAATGCCCAGCCAGAACACGGGCACTGAGACAAACACCGAGGGCAGCGCATAGAGCGCGCCGCGCAGCCAGCGCCAGGGTGCCAGCTGGGCCAGGAGCGCCAGCACCAGGGCCAGCACCACCGCCAGCGCAAAGCCCAGGCCCGCCAGCCGCAAGGTGGGCGGCAGGCTGGTGGCCAGCCCCTGACTGACTGGCACACCGGCCTGCAGCGAATAGCCAAAGTTGCCGCTGACAAAGCCCGTCAGGCTGTGCCAGTACTGCTGCCACACGGGCTGGTCCGCGCCATAGGCGGCGCGGATGTCTGCCACCTCCTGCGGGCCCAGGCCCAGCTCGGGGCTCAAGAACTTGATCAGCAGCGCATCGCCCGGCAGCAGCTGCAGCAGCACGAAGGACGCGGTGAACGCCGCCCACAGCACCAAGAGCGCCTGGGCACTGCGCCGGGCCAGATAGGGATAGAAGGACATCGAGGTGCTCCTTGCCGCTCAGCGGGCCAGCGCCTTAGCGCTTGGCCAGCCAGGTGCTGTAAAAGCTCGGGCGCCCCACCGCTTCAAAGCCCACCTCGCGCACCCAGGGGGCTGCGGCAAAGGCCTGCGGCTCTTCAAAAATGGGGATCACATAGGCCTGGTCGATCAGGTAGTTCTGCACCTCGGCCGTCAGCGCCAGGCGCTTTTGGGCATCGGTCTGCGCGGCAATCGCCTCCAGCAAGCCATTGAGCTGCGGATCGACAAAGCCCTTGACCTTCTGGCTCACGCCGCCTTGCTGCAGCAGCACATTGCGGTTGGTCGGGTAGTAGTTGCTCTTGATCACATCGGGATCGGCGCGGCCCACCATGCCGGGCGCTACCGGGGTTTTTTCCGGGTCCAGGTTGTCGACGACGCGCACACCGGCATCGCCGCTCAGCACCTGCAGCTTGACCCCCAGCTTGCCCCACTGCTGGGCCACCAGTTGCAGGGTTTCCTTGTTCTGCGGCTGGGGCAGCGAGTCATAGGCGGCCAGCACCAGCGCGCGGCCATCCTTTTGGCGGATGCCATCGGGCCCGGGCGTCCAGCCGGCGCTCTCCAGCAGCTGCTGCGCCTTTTGCGGGTCGTAGGCCAGCTTGCCCGCCAGGTTGACATAGCCCTGCGCGCTGGCGGCAATCACCGAGGTGGCCTGCGGGTAGTTGTGCGAGAACAAGGTCTGCACGACCTCCTGGGTATTGGTGGCGTGCAGCAGCGCCTGGCGCACCTTCAGATCGGCGACCAGCGCGTTGTCGGGGCGGAAGACAATGCTGTTGTTCACGCCACGTGTGGACGGCGCATAGATGACGAACTTCTGCTCCTCGACGCGTTTTTCGTCATAGGCCTGCACCTGGCGGATCACACCGGCCTGGCCCGACAGCAGCGCGCCAATGCGCACGCTGTCCTCCGGCGTCACGATAAAGCGCACTTCATCCAGGCGCGCGCGGCCCTGGTGCGCCAGCTTCGCCGGGCCCCAGTTGTAGTCCTTGCGGGCCGACAGCAGCAGCTCCTTGCCCAGCGTTTCGCTCGCCACCACAAAGGGGCCCGAGCCAATGATCTTGGTCGCGTCACCCAGCTCGTCAAACGGGCGCTCCAGCGTCTGCAGTGCCACCAGGCCCGAGCCGATCACCGAGGTGCCTTGCAGGAAGCCCGGCGATGGCTTGCTGAAATAGAACTTCACCGTCAGCGGGCCCAACACCTCGCTGCGCTCGTAGTTGTTGATGACCTCAGACACCGGCAGCTTGAGCGCCTTGTTGCCGCGCCCATAGGTGTCAAAGTTCTTGGCCACCGCCGCTGCATCGAGCGGCGTGCCGTCGGAGAAGGTCACGCCCGGGCGCAGCTCGAACGTGAACTCGGTGGCCGTGTCGTTGATGGTCCAGCTCTTGGCAATCCAGGGCTGGATCTCCAGCGTCTTGGGGTCCTGGTAGGTGAGCTTGTCTGTTATCTGATTAAGCACGCCGCCATTGGGGTAGAAGCCACCGGCTGGCGGGTAGAGGTTGGTATGCGCCTGCTGCTCCAGGTACACCAGCGCGCCACCGCTGGCGGGGCCGTTATCGGTTTTGGCGTCCGCCACACTCTCGGTCTTGGAGCAGGCCGACAGCAGCCCACCCAGCGCCAACCATGCCGCAGTCCATACCGCCAGTTTCTTGAATTTATTTGCTTTCACCACCACACACCACCCTCGCTAACCATCGGGCAACCTTGCCTGCACCGGCGCGCCAACCGCGGCCACCGGCCAGCAGCACCTTTGTTGAAAATGCCGCCATCTGGGTTTGTCATGCTAGGCATTTGGCGCGTGGCGAGAAGGTATTTTTCGGAGCATCGATATGCGCAAACCAAGGAAGCGCGCGGCCACCAGGCCTGCTGCCGCATAGAGGGTTTGCGCATAAGCACATGCGCAGCGGCTGCATATGCACATGCGATCTGCGCAGTTCACGCGCAGGCTCTCAACACCAACAATGGTCTTCGGCATGCATCACCTCCCGCCGATGCAGCACATTTCCAAGAGACTCCATGAGTGCAAGCCCTGCTACCTTGAATGACTACCTGGCTGAAAAGCGCGGCGCCGTATTGGCCCGCGATGCCCAGATCGATGCCGGCACGGCCCAGGCCACAGACCTGCGCGCCAGCGTGAGCGCCGAAGGGCGCAGCGGCGTGCGCCGCATCCGCATCCGCGAGCACCAGGTCATCAGCGACAGCCCGCCGAGCTTTGCCGGCTACAACCTGGGCCCCAGCTCGCCCGAGCTGCAGCTGGGTGTGCTGGGCAGCTGCGTCACCCATATCTTTCTGATCCAGGCATCGGCGCAGCAGGTACCGCTGACCAGCCTGGAGGTGGAGGTAAGCGGCGTGATCGACCCGCGCGCGGGCAAGCCCGGCCACGAGGCCACGCCGGTCTGGCCCCATGACATTGCCTACACCGTGCATATCGATTCGCCCGCGCCGCGTGCCGACATCGATGCGCTGTTTGCCGCCGTCGAGCGCACCTGCCCGATCCTGAACCTGCTGCGCCAGCCGCAGACCATCCGCGCTCGCGTTGAGCACAGCGACTCGCTGGCCCAGACGCAGAAGCAAGCGGCTTGACCCCTTCCCTCCCCTTTATCGGATCTATCCCATGGCACTGACACTTGACCACATCGTGATCGCGGTCCACGACCTCGACAAAACCATTGACGACTACGCGGCCCTCGGCTTTACTGTTGTGCGCGGCGGTGAGCACCCCGGCCGCCCGACCCACAATGCGCTGGTGGTGTTTGAAGACGGCGCCTATTTCGAGCTGATCGCCTGGCGCAGCCCCGCGCCGCAAGACCGCTGGTGGCAGCTGCTGGACCAGCATGGCGAAGGCATCATCGACTTTGCGCTGCTGCCCCCCAGCACCGCCGAGGTGATTGCGGCGGCCAAGGCGCGCGGCCTGGAGCTGCAAGGCCCGCTGGATGGCGGCCGCCTGCGCCCCGATGGCGAGCGCCTGCAATGGCAGACCGGCCGCCCGCACACGCATGACCTGCCCTTCCTCTGCGGCGATATCACCCCGCGCAAGCTGCGCGTGCCGGAGGGCGAGGTGCGCCAGCATGCCAACGGTGCCACCGGTGTGGCGCGCCTGACCGTCGCCGTCAGCGACCTGCTGCAAAGCCTGGAGCGCTACCGCGCCCTGCTGGGCGATGGCGCGCACATCCATGCGGCCGACGGCGGCAGCAGTGCCACCATCGCGCTGGGCAACAGCGTGCTGGAGCTGACGCAGACGGCGCCGCAACTGCAGAGCAAGGGCGAAGGGCCGTTCGCGATTGTGCTCAAGGGTGCTGGTACCTGGGAGCAAGCCTCTGCCAAGCTGACGCATGGTGCAGCCATTGCGTTTGCGAAGGCGGAGCTGGCGAAAGCCGACAGCAGCCTGGCCACCGCCTAGGCTTTCTGGGCGGGCCCGGCCTCAATACACATCACGCCGGTAGCGCCCCGCCAGCGCCAGCGCATCCACCTCCGCGCCGCCCAGCACCTGGCGCAGCACGGCATCCACGCCCTGCGCCATGCCCTGCTGGCTGCCGCAGACATAGATTGCAGCGCCGCGCGCCACCCAGTCGCGCAGGCGCTGCGCTTGGCGCTCCAGCAGCTGCTGCACATAGCAAGGGTCGGTGGTATCCCGGGACCAGGCGCGGTCCAAGCGCTCCAGCTGGCCAGCGGCCAGCCACTGCTGCAGTTGCGCGTCCAGCAGCGCATCCTCACCGGACTTGCGTTCACCAAACAGCAACCACTGGTCTGAGCGACCCTTAGTAATGCGTGCGCGGATATGGCTGCACAGGCCCGCCAGGCCGGTGCCATTGCCGATCAGCAGCAAGGGGCGCTCGGCGTTGTCTCCCAACCTGAATCCACTGTGCGCACGCAGCTGCATCGGCAGCACATCGCCCACAGCCATGCCCTCGCACAGCCAGCCCGATGCCAGGCCCGGTGTGCCATCGGCACGCGTGCTTTGGCGCACCAGCAATTGCAGGCAGCCATCTTCGGGCACCGAGGCGATGGAGTAATCTCGGCTGCGCTGCGGATCGGCCGGCACCGCCAGCGATACCAGGTCGCCGGATTCCCACAGCGGCAAGGCGCCGGACTGCGGCTGCCAGTCCAGCAGGTACACCGGGCTGCCCTGGCTGCCGGGGTTGAGCAACTGGCGGCGGCGCAGCACCCAGGGCTGGGCGGCTTCCGGCTGGCTCCAGCCAGCGCCGGCCTGGCCGGTCAGCGATTGCAGCAGCTCGGCCGTCTGGCCCTGCCAGGCCAGCAAAGTCGCTTCATCGCCGTTGTCCATGCACAGCACATCGGCCTTGGCGCCCTGCTGCTGCAGCCACTGCTGCACGCGCAGGCCAAAGGCGCAGAAGGCCGCATATTCGCTGTCGCCCAGCGCCAGCAGCTGGGCGCTATGCCCGGGCAGCGGCTGCGCCTGCTCCAGCACCTGGCGCACAAAAGGCAGGGCATCATCGGGCGCATCGCCCTCGCCGGTGGTGGACAGCAGCCAGAGGCTTTGCGAGCAGGCCTGCAAGTCGGCCAGACGCAGCGCCTGCACCGGCCGCAGTTGGACCGCGCAGCCCCCGGCATGCAGCACCCTAGCGGTCTCATGTGCCAGGGCCTCGGCCCGGCCGGTCTGGCTGGCATAGGCCACCAGCACCGGCGCGCCCTGCTGCGTGCCCGCTTGCAGCGCGAGCTGCTCCTGGCGCTCAGCCCGGCGCTGGCGCCACAAACGCCCTGCGATGCCGGCACACAGCAGCGCATACCCCGTCACCAAGCCTGCTGCGCCTGCCATCCGCGCAGGGCTTGCTATCCAATCAATCATCGCTTCATGCTGCCTGCAAAACGCTGTTCCCAGGCCGGCGTCATGCGGCGCAGGCCTTGCGGCTGCCCGGCGTCGGGATGGGTGTGGAATACCGCCGCCAGCTGCTGCTGCAGCGCAAACTGCCAGCCGTCCTCGGGGCCTAGCACCGTGAGCACGGTGGCCAGCGCATCGGCATGCATGCATTCGTCGTGGTAGGCGGTGACGCTGGTCAGCGCATGGGCCACGGGGCGGCCGCTGCGCGGATCCAAGCTGTGCGAAAAGCGCCGGCCCCCATGCATGAACACATGCCAGTGGTCGCCCGAGCTGGCCAGCGCGCCATCGCCCAGCGGCACCGCCAGCGGCTCATCGCCGGCCACACCCGCCACGGCTACACGCCAAGGCTGGCCGCCGGGTTTCTGGCCCCACGCCCTAATCTCTCCGCCAATCTCCAGCAGCGCATGCTGCCAGCCGGCAGCGCGCAGGCGCTCGGCGACCCAGTCGACGGCATAGCCCTTGGCGATGCCGCTCAGGTCCAGCTGCAGGCCACCGGGCTGCAGCAAGCGCCGCTGCTGCGGCTGCCACTGCAGGCGCTGGTGGCCGCAGACCTGCAGCGCGCGGTCAATAGCGGTCTGCACAGGTGCTTGGCCGCTGTGCGGCGCTTGCGGGTTCGCACGCGGGCCAAAGCCCCAGAGCGACACCAGCGCGCCGACGGTCGGGTCATAGGCGCCATCGCAGGCGCGAGCCCAGTGCAGGGCCGCATCCAGCACCTGCGCCAGCTCGGGTGGCAGCACGTGCCAGCTACCCGCATCGGCGGCATTGAAGCGCGAGAGGCAGGAGTCCGCCTCCCAGTTGCTCATCTGCGCGATGACGGCATCGAGTGTTTGCTGCACCAGCGCCTGGACCGGCGCCAGCGGGGCGTAGTCGGGGTTGACCAGGCGCAGCGACCAGGTGGTGCCCATCGTCGCGCCCTGCAGGCTGTGCAAGCTGCCGTCCTGCGCATGCTGCATCGCAGGCGCCCTCCAGGCTGCGGATGTAAAGGAGCGGCCGGCCAGCGCAGGGATTGCCGGGGCCAGCTGGCCTTCGCCCCGGGCCTGGGCCTGGGGGATCTGCCAGATGCCGGCGCCATAGTGGATGCGCGGTGCCGTGCTCACAGCGGCTCCACGTTCAGCCTGGCGCATGTCCGTTGTGCAGTCACCGGCGACTGCGCCTTAAGGCAGCACTTCCAGAGTGGCGACATAAGCCAGGCGGCGTTCCTTGGCGATGGGGGTGGAGGTCTTGTCGTCCTTGACGTCGGCATCCAGCCAGTACATGCCCGCCGTGGGGAACTTGACCTTGACCTGGCCCTGCGCATCGGTCTTGAGCTTGATCTCGTTGACGGCATCGCGGTAGCGCTTGCCATCGGGCACCAGCACCACTTCAACATCGGCAGCCGGCTTGCCATCGACATGGAAGGCAAAGGTGGCTTCCTCACCGGCGACCAGATCGTTGGGGTGGGTGACAGGCACCAGCTCCAGGCCCTTGCCGCTCAAACGCAGGGGGCTGGGCTTGCCCATGGTCACAAAGGTTTCGATGCGGCTGATGCTTTCTGCCACGCGCACCTCCTTGGCATCGGCGGGGATCTGCTTGGCGATCTCGTCGGCGCTGCCGCGCAGGCGCTTCATCTGGCCAGCTGCATCCTTGTAGGAGCCCATGACACCGCTGTTGACGATGGCCAGCTGGTAGGTGCCCGCTTGCTCGGGCTTGAGGTCAAACACGCTGCGCAGCTCGCCCTTGTGGGCATTCTTGGGCTCCACCGTGCTGCCATCGGGCGCGGTGATCACCAGCTTGTCCAGGCCCAGCGGGCGATGGTTGAAGAAGAACATGTCATTGGACACGGCAGCATCGACCGTGACCCAGTCCGCCTTGGACAGCACGGTGCTCGAAGGCTTCATCCAGACGCTGTGGGCCTGGGCACCGAGGGCGGCACAGCTGAGCGCCAGCGCGGCGGCAATACGGGTGGCAGAAAACATGGGGACTCTCCTCAAAAATGTAGGTGTGTGGGATCAGGGCTTGAGTTCGAGCTTGATCTCGCCCAGCTCCGTCTTGCCCTGGGCCGACAGGCTGGTGGCCTGCTTGGCGGGCCATTCAAAAGGAATGCTCAGCAGCTCGCGGCCACCGACTTCGCGTGCGGCCTCGATCTGCAGCTTGTACTGGCCCGGCTCCAGCTTGGGCAGCGGGTTGCTGCCTTCGGAGAAGGACAGCGCATGCTTGCCTGCCGGCTTGGTCGGCTGGGTCACGCCATCGATAGGCACGCTCAGCTCGCGGCCTGTGCGGCGCCACCACTGGCGCATGTCCTTGAGCCATTTCGCGCCTTCGGCATCGCGCTTTTTCACCTCGTACCAGACCGACAGGTTGGCGGCCACTGTTCCATCGGCACGCTCCAGCCAGACGGCCACATAGGGGCGGTGGTATTCGGCCACCTCCAGGCGTGGCAGCTCAACGCCGACATTCAGCCCACCGGCGACGGCCGGCAGCCCGGCCACCGCCGTCAAGGCCACGGTGAAACGCGAAACAGTGCTTGTCATGTGCTCTCCTCAGAATAAGTCGGTGTGGGTGTGGTCAGTGCACCAGCAGCAGCGCCAGCAGCGCCGGGACCAGCAACCCCAGGCCCACCATGGGCCAGGTCATGGGGCGGCGGCCTGCATGCATCTGCAAAATGAACAGACCGGTGATGCAGAACACCAGGCAGGCGCCCGCAAAAATGTCGATGAACCAGGTCCAGGCCAGGCCGGCATGGCGGCCCTTGTGCAAATCGTTGAAGTAGGAGATCCAGCCCCGGTCGGTGGATTCATGCTCGGCCTGCCCATCGCCCAGCGCAATGCGCACCCAGGCATCACCGCCCGGCCGGGGCAGGGCCACATAGACCTCGTCTTCACTCCACTCCACCGCACGCTGGCGGGTGTCGGCGCCCAGCTCTGCGCGCAGCCAACCTTGCACATCGGCGGGCAGCGCCTGGGCTTTGTCTGCGGCTTGCTTGTGGCTTGCGGCTGCCTGCTGCAGGCCCTGCAGCAGCGGCGCGGGCAAGCTGCCCTCGCGCAGTACCACGCTGGGCTTGGCCTCTATCTGCCCGGCATGGTTGAGCGTAAAGCCCGTCACCGCAAACAGCAGCATGCCCACCAGGCAGATGGCGGAGCTGACCCAGTGCCATTCATGCAAGGTCTTGAGCCAGTAGGCCCGCTGCGAGGAGGAAGACGCGTTGGCTTTCATGCGGAGAGGGGCAGGTTTCGGGCCCAGCAGCGGGGAATGCCTGCGCCGGGCAAAAGCAGGGATTTTAAGGAAAATAAATGCTAATGACTCTCATTTTCAAATACTTTACCCAGTGGAGACATGGGCAGGGCTCAGGTCTCTGCCCACATGCGCAGCAGGTTGTGGTAGTGGCCGGTCAGGGCGACGGTGTCTTGCGTCTCGCCCAGCTGGTTGCGCAGCCGCTGGATGCTCTGGTCCAGTTCAAACAGCATCGCGCGCCGGGCATCATCGCGCACCAGGCTCTGGGTCCAGAAGAAAGAGCTGACCCGCTCACCTCGCGTGACCGGCTCAACCCGGTGCAGGCTGGATGAGGGGTAGAGGATCAGGTCGCCGGCAGGCAGCTTTACCTCGTGCATGCCATAGGTATCGACCACCACCAGCTCGCCGCCGTCATAGTCCTCGGGGTCGGAGAGGAACAAGGTCGATGACACATCGGTGCGCAGCCACTGCGCCTGTCCGGCCTCGCGGCGCGCAGCGCCGTCCACATGCAGGCCATAGGTCTCGGCTTGCGCATAGCGGTTGAACAGCGGCGCCATCGTGCGCGCGGGCAGCGCGGCCTGGAAGAACAGCGTATTGGCCGCCAGCGCGCGTTGGATGATGCGGCCCTGCTCCAGCGCCACGGGTGAGTTCTCGGGCAGTTGCCGGTTGCGCTTGACCTGCGCGCCCTGGCTGCCAACCGTGGCACGGCCGTCTATCCAGTCGGCAGCGTCGATGGCCGCGCGCATGGCGGCCACCTCGTCGCGCGTGAGTACATGGGGAATGTGCAGCATCATGGTGAGAGCTCCTCCATGAAAAAAAGCCCCGGCAGACGCGGGGCTGGTACCCAAAAAGACGAATTAGAAACTAAAGTTCGCCGTCACGCGCGCCGAGCGTGGAATACCGGGGAAGTAGCGGTAGCCGCTCTTGTTGATGGCCGCCACATAGCGCTTGTCAAACAGGTTGTAGACGTTCAGCTGGATATCCACGTTCTTGTTGATGCGGTAGCTGGCCAGTGCGTCAAACACCCAGTACGACTCGGTGAAGTTGGGCGTGCCCACAGCACCATCGGTGCCGCGCTTGAGGCCGCTGGAGTAGCGTGCACCACCGCCGATGGTCAGGCCCGAGGAGAACTGGTAGCTGCTCCACAGCGACAGCGCATTCTTGGGCGTGTAGGTCAGGCCGCTGGATCCGTCCTGCGCCACGTTGGCGCCCGTGGCCACCTTGGTGTTCTGGATGGTGTAGCCCGCTGTCACGCCCCAGGCGGGGGTGATCTGGCCGGTGGCACCCAGCTCCAGGCCTTGCACCGTCTTCTTGCCGGTCTGGTTCACCGAGCCATCGGAGTCGGTCACGATCTCGTTGGTGATCTCGGTACGGAACAGTGCGCCGGTCAGCAGCACCCGCTTGTCAAGCAGCTCCCACTTGGTGCCCACTTCCGCCGTCTTGGCCTTTTGCGGGGCCAGGTTGGGATTGCCGGCATTGTTGCCCACCGCAGACAGCGTAAAGTTGCTGCCGCCCGGTGGTTGCTGGGACAGCGCATAGTTCACATACACGCTGCCGTTGGGTGCGGGCTTGTACAGCAGGCCGGCCTTCCAGCTCAGCAGATTGCCCGAGGCCTGCAGGCCATCCGACGTGGTGGGCACCACCGTGCCAGCCGGGTTGGCGCCGCAAGGCTGGGTGGTGGAGGTCGCCGTGCAGACGGCCATTGCGTTGTACTTGGTCTTGTAGTGGTCCCAGCGCAGGCCCATGTTGGCTTGCCACTGGTCATTGAACTGCAAGGTGTCAAAGGCATACAGCGCGACGGTGTCGGTCGTGCCCTTGCTGTCCGCACCGTTGCGCGAATAGGAAGGCAGCGACACGCTGGAATCCGGGTTGTAGATGCTGACCGTGGGCACCGTGCCCGTCGTCGCCAGGCCGTAGTTGGTTTGCTCCTCGCGCGTCAGCTCCAGGCCGGTGCTCAGGCTGTGCTTGATCGAGCCGGTCGCAAAAGCCGTGGTCAGGTTGGTCTGGTTGGTCAGGATGCGGTTGACCTGGTCCTTGGTATTGATGTTGCGCGACATCGTCCAGGTGGCGGGATCAGCCGGATTGGGCGTCAGCAAGGAGCCCGGCGTCCAGGCGCCAGTGGTGGCGTTCTGCGAATAGCCGGTGGCCATGAAGGCCGACAGCAGGTAGTTCTGCTTGGTCTGGCCCCAGCGCGTGGTGTTGCGCAAGGTGGTGCCGGGCGCAATGTCATGCTCCAGACGCAAGGTAGCCATGTCGGCGGTCACATCGTCGTGGTCCGAGGCCGTGCCGTAGAAATTGCTCGAATCCACGCGCGATGCGCTGTTCAAGAAGTTGCGGTAGCCGGGGTAGTTGCTGCGGTCGGGCGCACTGTAGCCGGGCAGGCCCAGGGTCAGTACACCGCCATCGGGCACATTGCTTTGCTTGACGTGCAGCAGGTTCAGGAAGACGCGCGTATCGGTGTTCAGACCAAAGGCGAACGATGGCGCCAGGCCCCAGCGGTCGTTCTTGACCTGGTCACGGCCAGCAACCCCGGCATCCTGCACCATCGCATTGAGGCGGAATGCCGTGCCGTTCTCGTGGCTCAGGCTGCGGTTCAGATCGATGGTGCTGCGCTTGTAGCTGCCGCTGCCAAAGCCCAGCGAGCCGCCAAAGCTGTCGGTCATGTTGGGCTGCTTGGTGACCATATTGATCGCGCCGGTGGGCGCGCTGCGGCCGTAATCGGTGCCGGCGGGGCCCTTGGTCACTTCGACCTGGTCGGTGTTGAACACATCGCGCGACAGCGCGCCGACGTCGCGCACACCGTCCACATAGATGCTGCTCGAGGTGTCAAAACCGCGCATGTAGATGGCATCACCCGTGCTGGTGTTGCCGTTCTCGCCCGCGTAGAAAGTGCCCACACCCGGCACATTGCGCAGCGCTTCGGTCAGGGTGGTGGCGCCCTGCTCCTTCATCACCTGCTCCTTGACCACCGAGATCGTCTGCGTGGTGTTCACCAGGGGCTGGGTGAACTTGGGCGAGGACAGCTGGCTGGGCTCATAGCCGGTCTCACGCGGCGCCTCCACCGTCACTTCTTTCAACGTCACGGTTGGTGCGGGCGCGGACGCGGGTGCGTTCTGCGCCAAAGCCGGCATACCCAGTACCGCGATGGCAGTCGCAGCCACCAGTCCTGCCGTAGGGGCAGGAACAGCAGCTCCATGTTTGCGACTTTTGATATATGTATTTGGTTTTGTCATAAACGAGGAAAGCAAAGTAAAGAAAACGCTTGCAGATCCATCGGCTTGGAGGAAGAAACCCGTCCAGACCGCAGAACATGAGCAAGCGCTAACTCGCAATGATAACGATTCTCGTTATTAATTTCACTTAGCTTTCGCTAAACCCCGCCTTCTGTCGCGATGGGGCAACAGACCGATGACCTGGCATCGCTGCTGACGACGCCAGTCGTTCCATCGCACGGGGGCAGCAGGCGCTGTGGTCGCCGAGGTGCGGCCATGCGAGAATCCCCGCCTGGCTCAGCCCAGACCCTGTCAAAGCCATTGCATGTCCTCCACAATGCCAGTCATTCATCCGGCCCAGGCGTTCTGGCGCGACCCGGCCCTGCCCTTTGTGGAAAGCCGCCGCGCCAGCCAGAGCCGGGCCTGCTACAAGCCGCACCACCACCCGAGCTTTTCCATCGGCGCGGTCGATGGCGGCCACAGCGTCTTCACCGGCGCGGAGGCCGGCCCCGTCCGGCTGTCGCCAGGCGCCCTGGTCTTTGTGCCGGCCGAGCGTGTGCATGCCTGCAACCCTGCGCCCGATGCCGCCTGGAGCTACCAGATGCTGCACCTCGATGCCGCCTGGCTGCAGGCGCTGCGTGAGGAATACGCCGACCCGGCCAGCATGGCCAATGAGCCAGTGCGCATCGTCAATGACCCGGCCCGCTACCAGCGCTTCTGCCAGCTCAATGCCCAGTTGTTCTCCCAGGCCGACGTGGCCGACAAGGAAGCCAGCCTGGTCGAGTTCATCGGCGACCTCGACAGCCAGCAAGGCCTGCACATCCACGCCCTCGCGGTACCAACGCAATTGGCGCGGCAGATCCGCCCGGCGCTGGACTGCCTGCGCGCCAGCCCCTGCGCCAGCATCCCGCTGGACCAGCTGGCCGATCTGGCAGGCATGGGCCGCTACCAGACCATCCGCGCCTTTCGCAAAGTAACGGGCCTGGCGCCCCATGCCTGGCAGCTCAACCACCGCATCAACCTGGCCAAGCAGCAGCTGCGCGGGCCCGATGGCATAGCCGCCGTGGCGCTGCAGCTGGGCTTTGCCGACCAGGCGCATTTTCAGCGGGTGTTCAAGGCGCATACCGGCGTCACGCCGGGCTGCTTTCGCAAGACGCATTAGTCGTAGCCCATAGCAAGCGCTGCAATTTCGTTCAATACAAGGCATGCGGCAGCCGCCACCATGCAAGGCCATTCCCCGCCTGGTCCTTTTGCATGCAAGAGTTTTTGCTGATCGCCGCCGCCCATTTTCTGGCGCTGCTCTCCCCTGGTCCTGATTTCTTTCTGATCGCCCGCACCTCGCTGGCCAGCGGTTGGCGCAGCGCCGGCGCCGCCTGCCTTGGTATCGCCTTGGCCAATGGCGTGTTTATCGTCACCGCCTTTGCCGGTGTCGCCGCGCTCCAGCCGGGCAGCCAGTTGTTCACCCTGCTGCAGCTGGCCGGCTGCGGCTACCTGCTCTACCTGGGCCTGCTGTTTATCCGCCATGCAGGTAAAAGTGCGCTGGGCGTTGCGGCCAGCCCGGGCCAGGCGGCCGCAGCCCGCACCAGCTGGCGCCGCGCCGCCGGCATGGGTTTTCTCTCGGGCATTCTCAACCCCAAGAATGCGCTGTTCTATGCCAGCCTGGCGGCCATGCTGACGGGCCCGCATGCCAGCTTGGGCTGGAAGCTGGTGTACGGCAGCTGGATGTTCAGCATCGTGCTGCTCTGGGACTTGCTGATTGCCGCACTGATCGGCAACCCGGCGGTGCTGCGGCACTTTGCGCAGGCACTGCCGTGGCTGGAGCGCATCTCTGGTGGGGTGTTGATCGTGCTGGCCCTCGGGGTGATCGCGGCGCTGGGGCTGGGTTGAGGGCCTGAATTGCGGGAGGCTATGTCTGAGCGGGATCTCCAATCCCGCAGCGCCCTTGAGACCTTCAAATCAAAGAACAACAGGACCAACCATGCGCCGCATGGCACAAACACGAAAAAGCCTCAGAGTATTTCTACTCTGAGGCTTGACGTTTGGTGCGGCTGGCAGGAATCGAACCCACGACCCCTTGGTTCGTAGCCAAGTACTCTATCCAGCTGAGCTACAGCCGCTAATTATCGATGCTATGGCGGAGAGGGAGGGATTCGAACCCTCGGTACGTTTGCACGTACGCCTGATTTCGAGTCAGGTACATTCGACCACTCTGCCACCTCTCCGCAGCGCCGAAGCTGAAATTATAGCAGGCAATTTGCGGGTCTCGGGAAGAAACGCAGATTTCTTGGAAATTGATGGCTTGGAGGGTGGTCAACACGGGCAGGAAGGGTTGGCCCCTCACCCAAACTGAGGCCAAACTTAAGGCTTGGCGGAAAGCGCGTCTGGCTGACGCCGCGCCGTCAACAGCATCGACACCATGGCGTTGTGCAGGCATGCGGTGGGTTTTGGGGCAAGCGATAAGCGCTGGGCCACTACCGACCACCGCCGGCTTTCAGGAGAGCACCATGTCCCCAGCAGTTGACCGCCTCGAACCTCGTCCTACCCGCGCGTTGCCACCGCCTTTGCGTCCAAGCGGCTTCCGCACAGGCAGCCTCCGGATCGGGCTGGTAGCACTGGCTGCAGCACTGACCTTGGCCGGGTGCAATGACGATGGCCATACCAACAAGGCGGCCAGCGCCCCTGCCGAGAACGCCGCTGCCAATCTGGCGCCTGCCGCGCAGCCCGCCGTGGTGCAAGCCGCCTACACGCCGCCATCTGCCGACATCCTCTACCAGATGGTGGCGCCCATCGCGCTGTACCCGGACAAGCTGGTCGCGCAAATCCTGGCGGGCTCCACCTATCCCGACCAGGTCAGCGCTGCCGAAACCTGGCTTGCACAGAATCCAGGCCTCAAGGCCAGTGCGCTCAGCACTGCGGCCAATGCCCAGCCCTGGGATCCCTCCATCAAATCGCTCACGCTGTTTCCCAACGTGCTGAGGCAAATGGCATCGAACCTGCCATGGACGACCGCACTCGGCAAGGCCTATTACAACGATCCCGCCGACGTGATGAATGCCATCCAGGTGATGCGTGGCCGCGCCTACAAGGCAGGCTCGCTCAAGGATTCCAGCCACCTGAAGGTCAACCTGGTGACCGACGCCGCGCCCCCAAAAAGCTATACCCCCAGCGATGCAGCATCTGAAGTGCTGGTGACTGCGCCGGTCATCGAGCCGCCACAGCAATTCATCGAAATCGCCCCTACTGAGCCCTCCACGGTCTACGTCCCGCAGTACAACCCCAGCGTGGTCTATGGCGCATCGCTTCCTGTCTACAGTGGCTACAGCTATGTCGTCCCTCCACCACCCCCAGCTCCCGTCGTGGTGGGTGGCTTCGCTGCGCCGGCAGTCAGCGGGCTGATTGGCTTTGGCGTCGGCGTTGCAGTGACCGAGGTCATCAGCCACTCCTGGGGCTGGAATGCATGGCACGTCCATTGGGGCGAGCCTGGTCAGCCTGGCAACTGGGTCCGGGGTAACCGTCCACCTCCACCGTTGGCGCGTCCCGCCGTTGTTTACAACAACCAAATCTACATATCCAGCTCACACACGGTCGTGGAAAATATCCACAACACGACCCATGTGCATGTGGTCAACAATGCGCCAGTGGCCGAGCCCGCCCGACCTGCGATGACCACCGGCGTGCTCCCCGGCGGCCACGGGCCCGCCCTGGCTGCGGGCGCAGCCACGGCGGCAGCAGCAGCAGGCGCCTATGCATTCAGCCAGCGCCAGGCGGGTGACCCGCCCAAGATGCCGACCAGCCCGGGCATGCAGCCCATGGTGCGCCCCAGCGCCGTGGCAGCCATGCAGCCGCATCCTGACTCCCATGCCCAGACGGCCCCGGCAGCAGCCCATCAACGGCCCGGCGGGCTGACCATGGCACAACCGATGGCCCAGCCGCCAGCACACGGCCAAGCCCTGGAAACACAGCAGGCACAGCAAGCGCAGGCGCACCAGCAGCAAATGGCACAGCAGCGCGCACAGCAGGACCAGATGCACCAACAGCAAATGGCGCAGCAACACGCCCAGCAGGAGCAAGCACGCCAGCAGCAGATGGCCCAGCAGCACGCGCAGCAAGACCAGGCGCACCAACAGAAAATGGCGCAGCAACGAGCTCAACAGGAGCAATCACGCCAGCAGCAGATGGCCCAGCAGCGCGCCCAGCAAGTCCAGGCGCACCAACAACAGATGGCGCAGCAGCGTACCCAACAAGAGCAATCACACCAGCAGCAGATGGCACAGCAGCGCGCCCAACAAGACCAGATGCACCAACAGCATATGGCGCAACAGCGTTCTGAACAAGAGCAAGCGCGCCAGCAGCAGATGGCACAGCAACGCGCGCAGCAAGACCAGATGCACCAACAGCAGATGGCGCAGCAGCGGGCCCAACAAGAGCAATCACGCCAGCAGCAGATGGCACAGCAACGGACCCAGCAAGAACAGATGCAGCAACAAATGCGGGCACAACAGCATGCGCAAGCAGAGCAAATGCGCCAGCAACAGATGCACCAGCAGGCGCATTCGGGCGCGCACCCGCAAGCGCGTGAAGGCCAACGCGGCGAACGCCGCGACCGTGAGTAACTACGCATGATTTTGTCTGGCGTGCCAGTGATGCAGGCACTGTGCGGGATGGCAAGGAACGCGCTTCTTGCCTCGACATGGGCATGCTGATGCTGCCGCATGGGCAGGTAGCTTTCCGCATCCTTAGACGGCTAAGCGATCAAAGTTGGGGCCATAGAAACCTCTTGCCTGGCGGTGGTCACGCGGAAGCTTAGGCGTGGTCAGCGCGGGCATGGATCTGCCCCAGCTCGGGATGGGCTGAAGCGATGACCGCACGAGCAATGACCACAGTGCTTGTCCCAGCCGTGACCGCGTTGGCGGAGCTCCGTTCTTATGCTTGCATCCGTCACATGACAATTCCGTGACGCTTTCAAGAGGCCCTCCCCACCCAATGATTACTATGAAAAAAACCTTGCTGGCCATTGCCGCTGCTGCGGCCCTTTCCCTGTCCGTATCGGGCTGCTCCGACAGCAGCGCCTCCTCGCTGCGCTACAACGCCACGCTCGACCAGGCGTCGCAGGCCGAGAAAGCAGCAGTGCTGCAGACGCTGCAGGAACTGGTCAATATCGAGACGGGTACCAATGACGCCATCGGCATTCCGCAGATGGGCAATTACCTGGAAGCGCGCCTGCAGGCGCTGGGCGCCAATGTGGTACGCCACAAGGCAGAAGCGGGTGTCGTGGGCGACAACATTGTCGGCACCTTCCAGGGCAGCGGCACCAAGAGCCTGCTGCTGATGGCGCACATGGACACCGTCTACACCCGGGGCATTCTGGCCACGGCCCCCTTCAAGGTGGAAGGCGACAAGGCCTATGGCGCGGGCATTGCCGATGCCAAGGGCGGCATCGCCGTGATTCTGCACAGCCTGGGTTTACTGAAGGCGCAGAACTTCAGCAAGTTCAAGACCATCACGGTGATGTTCAACACCGATGAGGAAAAAGGCTCCTTCGGCTCGCGCGATCTGATCCAGCAGCTGGCCGCCGCACATGACTATGTGCTGTCCTACGAGCCTTCGGGCCTGGAAGAAGGCTTTGGCACCGCCACCTCGGGCATTGCCTATGTGCAGGCCGTGGTGCATGGCAAGGCATCGCATGCAGGCGTGGCGCCCGAGGCGGGCATCAATGCGCTGACCGAGGCCTCGGCCCTGGTGCTGCGCACGCAGGACATCCAGGACAAGGCCAAGGAACGCGGCTTCAACTGGACCACGATGACCGCTGGCGGCAGCGCCACCAACATCATCCCGGACAAGGCCGTGGTCAACGCCGATGTGCGCTATGGCAAGAATGAAGATCTGGATCTGATGAAGGGCATGCTGGATAAGGCCGCATCGGTGCCGCATGTGCACGGTGCCACCATCGATATCAACCTGACCCGGGGCCGGCCCGCGTTCAACGCCACCGACGACGGCGTCAAGCTGATCCAGAAGGCCATCACCATCTATGCCGATGTGGGCGGCAAATCCGAGATGTACACCACGCGCGGTGGTGGTGGATCGGATGCCGCCTATGCCGCGCTGTCGGGCAAGCCGGTGATTGAAGGCCTGGGCCTGCCAGGCGCCAACTACCACTCCAACCTGGCCGAGTATGTGCTGACCGAGCCCATCGCACGGCGCCTCTACCTGTCGGCGCAGTTGATCTCCGATCTGGGCCAGGGCATGTAAGCGTTTCACTCCACCTCCCCTCTCCAGGCGCCAGCACACACTGGCGCCTTTTATTTGTGGCATCCATCGCGAGCAACCACCCTTTGGATGCAGCGCCAGCACTGGCGAAAAAAGACGACGCCGCCGGGGCCTGCCCGCGTACGCGGCAACAGCGTGCCGGGCAGCCACTGCGGACTATCATTGCCAAGTCAGCGGGCAGCCTCGGCATGCATGCAGGTACTGCTCGCCCCGAGCTTCAGAGGAGTCATGCCATGTTCTCGATGAGTGTTCCGTGGTGGGAGTTTGTGGTGCGCGGCTTTGTCGTTTACGCGTTCCTGCTGGTGTTCTTGCGGCTGACCGGGCGGCGCCAGATTGGCCAATACGATCCCTTCGATCTGATCTTGCTGCTGATCCTGTCGAACGCGGTGCAGAACTCGATGAACGCGGGCGACAACTCGCTGATCGGCGGGCTTATATCGGCGACCACCTTGATTGCTTGCCACTCCATCGTCGCGCAGCTGAGCTACCGCAGCAGGCGGGTGTCGCGCTGGGTCGATGGGATCCCCAAGCGGTTGATCTCCAACGGCCAGGTCAACCGCCAGGTGATGGATGCCGAGCTCATCACCAGCGATGACCTGAAAGCGGCGCTGCGCGGCGCTGGCTGCCTGCACACCTATGAGGTGGAGCAGGCGACGATTGAGACCAATGGGCAGATAACGATTGTGCTGCGCAACCGCGACAGCTCCTCGGGAGCGTCGGATGCAGTCTAGGCCTTGAGCTGTTCGCGCAGTTTGAACTTCTGGATCTTGCCCGAGGGCGTGGCCGGCATTTCTGCCAGCACCACCAGGCGTTCGGGCAGGTAGTGGGGCGCCAGCTTCTGCGTCCGCAAGAAGTCGGTCAGGTCAGCCAGCGCCGGCTCGACTGCGCCAGGCTTGGGCACAATCACCACGCAAGCCCGCTCGCCCAGGCGCTCGTCCGCATAGGCCACCACCGCGGCCTGTGCTACGGCCGGGTGCTTGTAGAGCAGTGCCTCCACCTCCACCACCGGAATGTTCTCACCGCCGCGGATGATCACATCCTTGCTGCGGCCGGTGATACGGATATAGCCTTGCGCATCCATGCGCGCCTGGTCGCCGGTGTCGAACCAGCCGTCATGCGTAGTGGCATTGAGATGCGGGCGTTTCAGATAACCACCAAAGTTGGAATTGGCCCGTACCCACAACTGGCCAATCTCGCCGCGCGGGCACTCCTGGCCCAGCGCGTCCAGCACCTTGACCTCGGCGCCGGGCAAGGGCAGGCCATCGGTCTCCACCGCGCGCTGCGCGCCATCGCCGGGCAAGGTGGTGGTAACGGCGCCGTTCTCCGACATGCCCCAGGCCGAGATGATCTGCGCGCCCAAGGCGGCTTGCGCCTGCTCCACCAAGGGGCCGGGGATGGGCGCACCGGCACACAAGAATGTGCGCAGGCTGGGCACCGCCCCGCTGGCAGCCACTTCGCGTGACAGATCGGCCAGAAACGGCGTCGACGCCATCGTGAAGCTACAGCGCCATTGCCGGATCAGCTGGGCGGCGGTGGCGGCGTTCCACACGTCCAGCAGCACCGCCGTGGCGCCCAGCATCACCGGCATCATCAGCCCGTACATGAAGCCGGTCTGGTGTGCCATGGGCGACGCCATCAGCACCACATCGTCACGCCCCAGCGCCAGGCGCTCGGCATAGGCATGGATATTGGCCATCAAGGTATTGGACGAATGCATCACCCCCTTGGGCTCGCCCGTGGTGCCGCTGGTGTAGATGAGCTGGGTGATGGCATCGGGCGGGGCCCGGTGGCGCCCCAGGATCTGCACGGCATCGGCATCGCGCTCCCATTCAGGCTGGGTCAGCAACGCCTCAAAACTGTCTGCGCCGGCACCACCGATGGCGACCATGTGCTGGAGCTGTGGCAATTGGGGCTGAATGCTTTTGAGCATCGCCTCGTAATCGACATGGCGAAAGTCCTTGAGCACCACGACCAGCTTGGCCTCCCCGTGGCCCAGCATGAACAGCAACTCGCGCTCCCTAAAGATGGGCATCAGGGGATTGAGCACCGCGCCGATGCGTGCGCATGCCAGGTACAGCACCGTGAACTGCCAGACATTGGGCAATTGGCAGGCCACCACATCGGCAGGCCGCACACCCAGCCGCCACAAACCAATGGCCACCCGGTCGGCCATGCGCGCCAGCTGCGCGTAGTTAAAGAACTGCGCAGCGCCCTCGCCCGTGCGCTGCCCCACCAGCGCGAGCCGGTCGGGCCACTGCTGCGCCGCCTGGTCCAGCGCATCGTTGATGGTGGTGTCGCGCCACCAGCCCTGGCTGCGCATTTGCGCACGGCGCGGCGCCAGCAATACGGCATCAAATTGCATGCTTGTCTCCTGTGGGTTGGGGCTCCGCGCTTGTTGGCTGCGCTTGGGAGCGAATCACGAGGCTATGCCGGCACGGCCTGCCTGCCCGCCCGGTTGCGGGCAATGATGGTCTTCATGACCTGGGCCGTGCCATCACCGATCTGAAAGCCCAGCACATCGCGCAGGCGCTGCTCCATCACGCCCCGGTCGTAGCCGCCATGGCCCAACATCAGGAGGCACTGGTGGATGCAGTCATAGGCCAGCTTGGGGGCCCACCATTTGCACATGGCCGCCTCGGCGCTGTGGGGCTTGCCCTGGTCCTTGAGCCACAGCGCCTGCAGGCACAAAAGGCGCGCGGCGCTGACCTGCGTATCAAAATCCGCCAGCGGGTGCGACACCCCCTGAAACGCCGACAGGGGCTTGCCAAAGGCCTGGCGCTGGGTGACGTACTGCCAGGCATCGTTGAGCGCCGCACGCGCCACGGCCAGCACCTGCAGGCCGATCAGCGCGCGCGAATAGTCAAAGCCCTGCATCACCTGCACAAAGCCCTGGTTCTCATCACCCAGGCGGTGCGAGAGCGGTACACGCACGTTGTCAAAGAACAGCGAGCCTCGGCCAATGGAGCGCTGGCCATGGCAATCAAAGCGGCTGCGCGTGATGCCAGGTGCATCCATGGGCACCAGCAACGCCGTCACGCCATGCGCGCCCGATTCCACCGTGCCGGTGCGGCCAAATACCACGGCGATATCGCACTGGTCTGCGGCAGAGATCGAGGTCTTCTCGCCGTTGATCACGTAGCCTTCTGCATCGCGCTCAACGCGCAGACGCAGGTTGGCCGCGTCCGAGCCGCCCCGGGGCTCAGTCAGCGCAATGGCGCACAGCGCCTCGCCTGCCACCATTTTTTGCAACCAGGGCCCCGCCACATCCGGCTGGCCATGGGCGGCCAGGATCTGCGCATTGAGCGATGCCAGCAGCGGCACATAGGACATGCTCAGGTCGGCGCGCGCCAGCTCCTCATGCACCACGCCAGCGGCCAGGCAACCCAGGCCCTGCCCGCCCAGGTGCTCGGGCAGCTCAGGGGCAATCAGGCCCATCGCGCCCATCTCGCGCATCAGGCTGCGGTCCAGCACGCGGGTCCGGTCGCGCTCCAAAAAGCCCGGCGCCACGCGCGCGTCAGCAAACCGGCGCACCGATGCAGCCAGGCTCATCAAGTCATCGTTCAAGTACGGATTCATGGGCACCTCTTGCGGCAGGCTGCGTTACTTGGCGTGTTTGCGGAAATCGGGCTTGCGCTTCTCCTTGAGCGCAGCCACGCCTTCGCGCGACTCGTCGGTGTCGTAATACAGCTTGAGCGCATACATGCCCATGCCGGCAATGCCCGCCTGGTGTGCGGTGTCCATGTTGAAGCTGCGCTTGGCAATGGCAATTGCGGTGGGGCTGCGCTCGCAGATGGTCTCGGCCCATTCCTGCACGGAGGCATCGAGCTGCTCTGGCGCCACGCAGAGATTGGCCAGGCCCATGGCGACCGCCTCCTCGCCCGAGTAGCGCTTGTTCAGGTACCAGATCTCGCGCGCCTTTTTCTCGCCCACCACGCGCGCCAGGAACGCCGTGCCATAGCCCGGGTCCACCGAACCCATCTTGGGGCCCACCTGGCCAAAGACGGCCTTGTCCGAGCAGATCGTCAGATCACAGATGGTGCACAGCACATTGCCGCCGCCAATCGCATAGCCCTGGACGCGAGCGATTACGGGCTTGGGCACATTGCGGATGGCGTCGTGCAGCTCTTCCATCGGCAGGCCGATGGTGCCACGGCCATCGTAGTTGCCATCGTGGGCCGACTGGTCGCCACCGGTACAAAAAGCCTTGTCGCCCGCGCCGGCCAGCACGATGCAACCCACGCTTTTGTCATAGCCCGCCTTGTTCAGCGCGCGGATCAGCTCGTCGCAGGTGGTGCCGCGAAAGGCATTCATCTTCTCGGGCCGGTTGATGGTGATCCAGGCCACATGGTTGCGCACGTCGTAGAGGATGTCTTCGAATTCCATACCAGTCTCCTTGTGATTGTTGGGGGCCTTCAACCTGCCATCGTCAGGCCACCCGATACGCTGATGACCTGGCCGGTCACATAGGCGGCATCGGCGGAGGCAAAGAACAGGATGGCGCCGGGCAGGTCCTCGGGCTGGCCGATGCGGCCCAGCGGGATCGCGCGGGTAAAAGCCTCGAGCAGCTTGTCGGGGTTGCCCGCACCCTCCTTGTAGCTGGCGAACAAGGCGGTATCGGTGGGGCCAGGGCAGACCACGTTCACGGTGATGTTGTGGCGTGCATGCTCGCGTGCCAGGGTTTTGGACAGCGCCACCAGCCCGCCCTTGCAGGCGGTATAGACCGCCTCGCCCGAGGAGCCAACGCGCGCCGCGTCAGACGCGATATTGACGACACGCCCCGCCTTGCGCTCTGCCATGCGCGGCAGCACCGCATGGTGCATGTGCAAGGCGCCCACCAGGTTGATGGCGATCAGCTGCTGCCATTCACTCTCGTTGGTCTTGGTGAAGGGCTTGAACACATCCCAGCCGGCATTGTTGACCAGCACATCGATGCCGGCCCAGTGCTCGGCCTGCTGCACGGCGGCATCCACACTGGCGCGATCCGTGATGTCACAGGCCACTGCTTGCGCCTGTCCGCCTGCCGCTGCAATCGCATCGGCCACCGCCTGCGCGGCGCCCAGCTGCTTGTCGAGCACGGTCACCCGGGCGCCTTCGCTGGCAAAGCGCTTGCAGGTGGCGCCACCAATGCCGCCACCGCCACCTGTTACTACAACATGTTGCCCATCAAAACGTGCCATGATTCCACCTTTCTCGCGCATTGCATCGCTTAATTAGACAATATATTTACATAAATGCCATGCCATGGCAATATCCTGATCATGAGCAAAACCGCCAAAACACCTAGAGAAAACCCGAACCAGCTGCGCAACGATCTGGCCAACCGGCTGTACTTCAAGCTCTACCAATGCGCCAATATGTTGCATAAAACTGGCACCAAGGCGGTGGAAGCCCAGGGCCTGACCACGCAGCAATGGGCGGTGATGGGCGCGCTGTCGCGGCCCGAATCCGCGCAGGGCATGGGCATGGGCGACCTGGCCCGCTACCTGTTGGTGAGCCGCCAGAACCTGACCGGCCTGCTCTCACGCATGGAGGCCGCCGGCTATGTGCACAGCGTGCCCGACCCGGCGGACAAACGCTCCCGCCTGGTGCAGCTCACCCCCGCCGGGCAACAGGTGTGGCAGCACGATGCGGCTGAGTCGATTGGCCGCTATTACGAGCAGGCGCTGGAAGGGTTCTCGAGCAATGACATGGTCCACACCCTGCACTACCTGCTCAAGCTGCTGGACAACATGAAGGCGATCGATGCGCAGCAGAATGCGGGTAAGGAAGAGAGTTGAGCGCCGAAATACCCGAGCCAACGCAGCTTCAAACACCGAGGCCGCCTATGCCGTACAAAATAGCTCGACCGCATGGCACTAGCCTGATTTTCAATAACCAGTACCGCTGACAGTGCCCTCACTCCGATACTCGATTCGATAACGCTCTGCCTGGGTGATTGATAAATCAACAATCAGTAACCACCACAACAACCAATAACTGCCATCTCGCCATAGCCACATGCCACACTCGCGGGTTGTCAAAATCCATGAGGGATGGAATACATGCTCGGAAAAATAGAAAGTGCGCTGCTGTACCTGATGCGCTTGGTGATGGTGGTATTGGTGTTGTTCATCTTGTTCAACTTTGCGCTGTGGAGTTGGGGGGCTGCGCACAAACCCACACCGGGTACTGCCGCCGAAGATATGCACCCAAACCGCGACTGGGCTGCGCTCAAAATCAGCGAAGAAGAACTCAAGAAGATTACCTATTCAGACTTCGGCTATGACGATACCAACCAGACCCTGAGCGATGCCAAACTGGCTGCTGACCCAGCGGTAGTAGCGGCCTTTGCCGAGGTAGATGCGGTGTTGCGCGCCGCAATCGAGCGCGACCCTGCGCAACGCAAGAAACTGGAGGGAGACAACGAGGAGCAAGGCCTGGCAGCCATGCAGGCACTGCCCGCGCTGGTGGAAACCATACAGGCCAAAGAGCGGGCCAGCCAGGAGATGGACGCGGTAGACGCGGCGGCGGCAGCCACTGCAGCGGCCTCGGATGCGGCCGACAGCGAAGGCTGGAAACCCCAGCCCACCAGCATCGGCGAGGTGCTGCTGCAGCAAACACGCAGCATTATCAGCAGCTATGGCTATGAGGCAGGCCGCTCGTTCACGCTGGGCGCACCACAGGCGCTCAAAGCCCTGCTGGCCGACCCGCAAGTGCAAAAGGGAATCAACAAGCAAACCACGTCGATGGTGGTGACGAATCTGCTGCTCAACTATGGCATTGTGTTCAGCGCCAAGGCGGGTGAGAGCGAGATGTCAACAGCCAAGCCCAGCTGGCTGGAGCGCCTGATCGAGCCCAGCAATCTGCTGGTGTTCACCGTGCTGCTGTGGTCGTTCGTGTTCTTGATGATGATCGTGGTCTTCCTGCGCGTGGAACGTCATCTGCGCACCATGTCGCAGGACGGTAAGGCACTGGCTCAGCGCTCGTCCTAGACTAAAACGCCATTGTCCGCCAGCGACCACCCGTCAACCGGCGCACACTGAGACGGAAGAATCCTGGAGAGCGCAAGCTCTCCTTTTTTCTGGCGACCTTAATTGGGTGGGAGAACTGCCACTCCGGGTACCGAAAAGAAGTACATGGTGGAGACTCCGGTGCGCCGTCCAAGCGCAGGGTTGCTGCGGCCTGGAGATAACGAGCAATACAAAAAGGCTCGATACCATCGAGCCTTTTTAAGCATACGCACGGAAGGCGCTTGACGCGCTTTCTTACTTTTGCTGCGGTAGCTTTTCTTTCAGATAGGGGCCATCAAGCAGTGCATTCTGCCCGGTCCGCAGCGCCATGCTATTGGCCTGTATTGTCAGCGGCATGTAGTTGGGCGCGGCACGGGCAATCGCTGCGCTGACCAACATCCCGATCAAGCCCCCGTTGGAATTGTTCGGGGAATATTGCATGCGCTGCGTGTTTTTCCAGAGCTCCTCACCGGTTTTACTGACAAGCCGGTACTCAAAGTCCACCGTCACTGTCGTCGACAGAATGATGTACTGCGCATCCCACTGGTTGATGGTCACAAACAGCACCGCATCGGCCCCAAACATCTTGGCGATGGTCTCGGGCGGTTGCTCATGCACGCGCTCAGGCTCGTAGAAGCCCTCCTGCTCCAGCACCATCTTGGTCGTGTTCACCGGGAAGACGTAGTAGCCTTTTTCCGCAATCGGCACGGGCAATGCGCTCAGCACATAGTTGGGTGCATCCACATCCAGCGACTTGTTGACGATCGGCACGACGACGATCGAGCGCGGGTTGGCGGCTTCATAGGCGGCCAGATCGCGCTTGGGCGCTGTGGTTTGGCAGCCTACCAACAAAGCGCTGCTTGCAAGCAGCATCAAGGTGGAGATACGAGAGATGAAACCCTTCATGATGTGACTTCCCCGTTCGCCTTTTTGTCGCTGGTTGCCGGGGTCGCTTTGGAGCGGCTCTCCAGCGTCTTGATCATTGAATCCATCAGCGTGCGGCTTTCCGGCCAGAGTTCGCGCTCCTTGTTGTACTGCGCGATGGCCTCATCGGTCTTGCCTGTCTGCAGGTAGAGCGATCCCAGTTCGGCATACAGACCTGGTGCCACCTTTTGCTTGGCCTGCGTCATCGCAGCGATATGGGTTTCCAGCTTGGTTTGCAGCTCTACCACCGTCTCTGGGCTCTTGTAGGTGCTGTAGAGCGCTGCATCGTAGCCACCCCACTCGTACAGATTCTGATTGGTTGCGCAACCCGTCATCAACGCGAGCGCCGCTCCCGCAGCCGCATACCGGGCAGCGGATCGCAGCCCTTGAACATGCTTGTCGAAATACTTCATGTGTACTGACTCTTAGCGAATGTCGAACGTCTTGGTCACACCGTCACCCACGTAGAACTTCTCGTTGATGAACGTGTTGCCACTGCCTTGCACCACGAGCTGATGCGTTCCGGGCTCTACTTGCAGGGCCGCTTGCCCTGCCTGGAACTGACCTGCCGTTCCGACCTGCAGACCGTCCAGCACCACGGCTGCATTGCCCAAGCTTTCATGGGCCAGACGGAAAGTGATCTGTGGCTTGAGGGACACCACACCCTGTTTTTCGGTGGGCATCTGAACACAGGCGGTGAGGCTTGCGCCTGCAATCAGTGCACCTAGCACCAGCGTGGCTCCACGCAATCCCTTGAACATCATTTTCACTTTCCTCCCTCATGCAACACGACCAGAGAATTGGCTGGGTGCTTGCCCAGATCGCCCGAGACCACACTGGTGACGGCACCTTCGTTGAGTTCGTTGTCACCAAACAGCGCATCCACACGCAGCTGTGCAATCTTCTGACCTGGCAAGGTGATGATGGCACCAGTCTGCGGCGACTTGATCTGCTCACCAGCCGTCTGCACCGCCAGCGTCATGCCCGGTTGCAGCCCCTGGCTCTTGCCACCGCTGATGTAGATGCGGCCCCCTTCCACTTTGAGAATTGCAGTCGACCAGGGGCGGCGATTCATTTCAGTGGAGAGCTTGCTCACCGCTTCGGACACAGCCTGACGGATGGCAGCATCATTGAGCGTGCCGTCATAGCCAGCCCGCGAGCCGAAACCAAAAGTGGACGACACCTCATTGGATGCTTCGCCAGCACCGGATGTGGCAAAAAACACATGGCCCGTGCGCGTATCCACCAAACGGATATCGACCTTGGCAAATGCCACCTGCTTTTTCGAAGCCGATGCAAAGCCAGAACTGCCAACCGTCTTGCGCCCGAACTCGGAAAGCGAGCCGACAATCAGAGCATCAACGCCAATCAGGTCGAGCTTTTGTTGGGCCAACTGGCTTTCTGCTTGCACCTTGCTGATGTCTGGACGTTCAAACACCAGATATGCACCCGATTCCGTCAACGCCTTGCTGAACAGATCCGTCACCTGCTTGCCCAGTGGATCTCCATCCTTGTCGCGCAACAGGGACTGGCCATAGGCCGTTTCATTGGACAAACGTCCCAAGGCGACCTTGCGCTTGAGCGTTGGGGTGGCCGTTGCCTGCGCAAGGGTGCTGGCTTGCGCTGCTTTTTGCTCAGTCTGCGATTGTGGCGCCTGCTTGGTCTCGATCGGCGCTTGCTGCGTGGCGCACCCTCCCAAGCTCAGCAATACCGCCACTAGTGCACCTGAAGTACCCGCTTTTAATGCAAATCGCATTTCTCTTCCTTTTGCGTTCAATCCCATAAATCAGCTTTGGTGTCAGAATCCGGACGACTGTCCTTGCGCATAGAGATGCCAGACCTTTGTCCTGCCGAAGATAAATCCCTGGAGCGAGTGCCCAACTATAGGTTAAGTTTTATTGCTTTTGTGACAGGCAGTAATTGTATGACCTACGCGGCTGCATCCCACTCCATGGAGAAAACCGTGAATGCCCAGTCGCCATCGCTCGATGGGGACTGGAATTCGCTCGGTCACCCCATGTGTAGCAGCGGAGGCTGAGACCCGATCCGTCGCCATGCATCATAGAAATATGAAGCCGCTGCAAGACCGGAGTTGACAAATTTTAAGAATTGAACAACCACACTCTGGCCAAGCCGTTCCACCGGCACAACACTGCCACTGAACTGCAGCGGAAAACTACTCTCTATTGGACGACTTCAAAAATCTCTGTACCTATGCACCCATTACTTGGATACAGCCTGCTGCTTTCAGGCATTGCCTTGGCAATACTGGCCCAGCTTGGAATGGCTATTTTTGTGTTCAGATCTCAACCCTTAAAATTTCTGCTCTGCTTATTGGTCCGGTTTTATATCGTTGTCTGCGCTCAAAAAACACCGACAGGAAAGCGCTTTCTGGCAGCTTGGTACGCAGGGATAGCGATTTTTGCCATGGGAGGTGTACTGTCCAGCTAAGCAACAGGGGGTATGCATGGTGGCCAGAATGGCAAGGCGCTTGCTCAGCGCGCCTCTTGGATTCAAGCGCCGTATTTCTTATGCGCCGGCTCAATTTTCCTGTGGTCGCAGTCAAAGAAGAAATACGCCGACTTCACTCCCGCCTCACCCTGGGCTCAACGTCGCCACACAGGGGATTTTTAGTATGGAGGAATGAAACTTCCAAAGCCCTCCTCCCGAGCTCAAGCAGCTGGCCTCATCATCGGCGCACTGGCTCTAGCCAACATCCTGACCACATGGGTGCTGATCAGCAACCTGGATGCGATGCTCTACCCCGTAGAGGCCGACGCCATCATGATTCCCATAGCCAACAACTTTCTCAATTCGCTGCATCTCTTGCTCTGGTCAAGCCTGGGCATCGTCCTGCCCAGGCATCACATCGGATGGCGCATCGCGAGTCGTATTCTGCTTGGGGTAGCCGCCATGTATGCCCTGGCGTTGGTGGTGTATTGGTGGTACCCGTTTCACTATTTCGCGGGTGCATCATTTCTGCCGACCGTGGTGGCCTGTACATGGACTCTCTGGTTGCCCCTATCCAAACCGCAAGATCGGCCCACTCCCCATGCCTCAGGTCCTAGGGGTGATGCGCCGGCTGGTAAAGGCAGCGCAGCCCAGCAGCCCCATCGATAACAGCACCAACATTCCATCTGACAGCCCAGGAACGGGAACGGCCACAGAAGGAGGAATCACCACAGGCGCAGCAGCCTCCCCGTCGTCATTGGCAATCTGAATGGAAGCCACCGATGTGCCCGCCAGCAAGCTGTAGTCGCCAGGGTTGGCCGCTGGTGCGATGGCAACCGACACGGTGACCTGGCCATCGCCTCTCACGGTATTGGCGGTGGCCGTGATCGTGCAGCTCGCCGTGCTGGCGCCCACTGCAATCTCCAGCGGACCGGCGCAACCACTGTAGCGCGCAGCGTCCCCCGAGGTGCTCAGCCCCACGGTCAGCGCAGTCTCTGCAGGCCGGCTCAAACTCAGGGTGCAGCTAGCAGTCTGCCCCTCGGAATCCAACAGCTGCGCCTTATCGCACTGGATGGAGGCCGTAGGCGGCACCACTTCGAAGTTGGCCGATACCGAGGCCAGTGGCCCGACCACTTCGATATTGTCGATAGCACCCACAAAGCCGCTGGAGCCATTGCCGGCGCCACCCTCGATTGCAAAGACCACCATGTCGGCAAAGCGCGGGTCGGCCTGGAAGTCCGAAAATGGCCGTCGGATGTTGGGATCAAAGCCACCTTGCGCCGCACTGCGCCCTTGCCAAACGATGCCGTGGAGCATATCGGCGGTGGTCCACTGGCCCAGCCCCACACCGTGCACGCCGGCGATGTCCGGGGTGTAGACCAGGGTCTGCGTATGCACCCCTTGCGCATTGCGCAGGTACAGCCGCAGCACGGGCGCCTGGTCCACTACATCGGTGCTGTGCACCAGCCATTGGTAGGAGACGGTGGTCAGCTCCGACAGCTTGCCAAAGGTCGCCGCAGGGTAGTAAGCCAGTCCCGCCTTGGACGAGGTGACGGGCAAGTCAAGGCGCAGTGAGCCATTGCCGCTGTTCGGGAAATCGGTAGTGACCTGCGCCAGGCCCGCGCCTGTCAGTCCCACCTGCCCCCACTGGTTGGGGCCACTGCTGCCCCATTGGAATGTCGCCTCCGGCACCACATCCGCTGCAGCCACCACGGCAGCGCTCGCGCCCTGTGCCCATAAGCATGCCCAAAACCAGACCGCGCCCACTGAACAGATGCGAAACAACAGCTTCATAGTCACTCCAAACGTTGGAACGCATTGTTGTTTCTAGATGTAAACAAGTCCAGCGTTTTATTATTTATTTCTATCGCACTGATGTTTTTTGGGGATGTGTGGGGGTGCCAGCAGCAACGGTGTCAGCACCAGAGCTGCGGTCATTCCGCTGTTTCACGATGCCAGCGCAGGCTCAAAAAGCCCAGCACCAGCGCAAAGACCGTCAGCAGCACCAGCACCAGCCCGCCCAGCTTGGGAGCGGGTCTGGACAGGACGCCAGACGCTTGCTCGGTCACGGCCTCCATGCTGTGCCGCACGCGGCGGTACACCGTCTCATCGTCTTGCACTCGCGTACTGGCCGCCGCATGCATGTCCGTACCGGGCAAGGCTACCCCTTGCGCCCATGCGCTGGCCAGCCGTCCTGCGTAGGCCCCTTGGCTCTCTGCCGCCGTGTGCTGCGACACCAGGTTGTAGTCCGCCGACATGTCTCGGGACGAGACAGCAGTGGGCACGGCATGCGCGAGCAAGCAGCCCGATGCCATCCACCACCCCAGGATCAAACGCCTGCACAACCTCATTTCAGCAGCCATATACAGAAATTAACAATGTTGCTAACTATCGGACCGGGCCCGCTCACGGTCAATCCCCAAAATTAGTGAATATGTACTACGGCTGTCCTGCGCGTTGCAGGCTGGTGCTGGTGCCCGCCTGCATCTCCAGCCATGCGGTAAGACTGCCCGGCCCGGGTGCCGCAAGTGCGTCCGGGCCTTCTCAGCGATCCCATCGGATCAAAATATCAGCACCATCTAAAAATTGCGTGCTATAATCGACGGCTTAGCGGCTGTAGCTCAGCTGGATAGAGTACTTGGCTACGAACCAAGGGGTCGTGGGTTCGATTCCTGCCAGCCGCACCAAACGTAAAGCCTCAGAGTAGCAATGCTCTGAGGCTTTTTCGTTGCTGGGTACTGGGTATTGAATATTGGGTAGTGCCTGGCTCTTTCACACCCATCCATGAAAAAAGCCGATTTCCATCGCGGAAACCGGCTTGTGGTCAGCACAGCGCCTACGCGCTGAGTGCTTATTTGCTTGGGCGAATCAGCACATACT
Organism: Comamonas sp. MYb21; assembly: GCF_037479395.1. Lineage (NCBI taxonomy): Bacteria > Pseudomonadati > Pseudomonadota > Betaproteobacteria > Burkholderiales > Comamonadaceae > Comamonas > Comamonas sp. MYb21. The sequence goes on from NZ_JBBGZC010000001.1 coordinate 173,335, forward strand.
GCGTCCACTCACCCCGGCGGAACAGCACGTTGACGGGCTTGGACTTGTCGGCCTTGGCCACGGCAGCGTCAAACTGCTTGACGTCATTGATCTCGGTATTGGCAATCCCCAGGATCACATCGCCTTGCTTGAGACCAGCACGGGCAGCAGCCTCATCGGCCGACACAATCTGCACGCCCCCCTTGAGGTGCATGGACTTGCGCTGTGCATCGGTCAGATCCGTGACGACCAGGCCCAGTTGCTGGGCAGCGGTGGAAGGCTTGGACTTCTCTGGCTCCTTGCTGGTGGCAGCAGCATCTGCAGCGGCATCTGACGGAATCTCGATGATGGTGATCGGCAGGTCCAAAGTCTTGCCACGGCGGAACACCGTGACGGTGCTCTTCGAGCCTGGCTTGGTATTGCCCACCCAGCGCGGCAGATCCGCGAGCTTCTCCAGCGGCTTGCCATCGAACTTGGTGATGATGTCGCCCGCTTCCACGCCAGCCTTCTCCGCAGGCGAGCCGCTTTCCACACCCGTCACCATCGCGCCCTGGGCCTTGCCCAGACCGATGGATTCAGCCACATCCTTGCTCACGGTGGAGATTTGCACACCGATCTTGCCGCGCACCACGCGGCCGGTCGCGCGCAGCTGGTCGCTCACGCGCACCGCTTCATCGATAGGAATCGAGAACGAGATACCCATGAAGCCGCCCGAGCGCGAATAAATCTGGCTGTTGATGCCCACCACTTCGCCGCGCATGTTCAACAGCGGGCCGCCCGAGTTGCCGGGGTTGATGGCCACATCGGTCTGGATAAAGGGCAGGTAGTCGCCGGTGTCGCGCTGCTTGGCCGAGACAATGCCGGCGGTCACCGAGTTTTCCAGGCCAAAGGGCGAGCCAATCGCCATCACCCACTCGCCCACGCGCAGGCGGTTCACATCGCCAATCTTGACGGCGGGCAGGCCGGTGGCGTCGATCTTCACCACGGCCACATCGGTGCGCTTGTCGGCGCCCACGATCTTGGCCTTGAACTCACGCTTGTCGGTCAGCGTCACGATCACTTCATCGGCGCCATCGACCACATGCGCATTGGTCATCACATAGCCGTCAGCCGTCAGGATAAAGCCCGAGCCCAGGCCACTGGGCACCTCATCGCCATCGGCGCCAGGTCGCTGGGGGCGTTGCTGCTTGGGAATGCTGGGCACCGGCAGGCCAAAGCGCTTGAAGAACTCCAGCATCTCGGGGTCGAGGCCGCTTTGGCTTTGGCGGTTGGACACCTTCTCCATCGTGCGGATATTGACCACCGATGGGCCCACCTGGTCGACCAGGTCGGTGAAATCAGGCAGGCCACGCACCACGGCAGGTGCGGGGGTCTGGGCTGCTGCCGGCAGCATCATGGCGCTGCTGACGGACAGGATGGCCGCCAGCGCACTGATCTGAAAAGGCTTCCAACGCTTTAGAGACATATCACTCCTCAATTTGACAATATGGCGGCAGCGCATGCGCAGCGGTTCAAACGCTTTGCCCATGGTGCCGTGCCGCAATTGGAGGGGCAATAGGCCTCAAGGTTCCAAGCGTGCATCACCATCAGATAGGCGGTAAACCACAGGTTTCAAGCCTCGGTGCGCGAAAGGCATAAAAAAACACCTGCCAGGCAGGTGTTTTTCAAAGGGTTCAGCGCATCATCAGCACAGGCGCGATGCCTTGTCGGCGCAGCCATCGCTGCGCTTTTCGGCATTGAAAGTGGCATTGCGCAAGAAGCCCGCTGGCATCTGCAGATTGGCGGTGCCGCCAATCTGGCCGCGTGCCGCCAGCAATTCATCCAGGCGCGGATCACGCAGCATGATGCTGGAGTTCTGGCCCACCGTCACTTGCTGCTGCACCAGGCCTTGGGCATTGGACGCCGCCGGCCTTGGCGATGCAGCCGATGCAACCACCTGTGGTGCAGCAACACCTGCCATCTGCTGGCGTGCCTCTTGGCCGGCGCCACCTGAGAGCAAGCCGATACTGTTCCAGCCCACCATCGCCACAGCGGCCACGGTGGCAAAGCCGGCCACCATCTTCCAGCGGAAGACCGAGTGGTTGGCGGCATCCTGCGCTGCAGCGGCAGGCTTGACGGCCTGCGCAACTGCAGCAGCCACGGCCGGCACGGCGACCGCGCCTGGCGCGGGCTGACCCTGGGCCAGCAACGGCGGCTCCAGCGCCAGCTTGGCATTGAGCGCATCCAGAAATGCCAGGCTGTCGGAGCACGGCGCATGCGCCGAGCGCATCAGATCGCCAATGACCTGGTAGGACTGCACCGAGGCGTAGCAGGCCTCGTCCTGGGCCAACTCCGGCAGCTCGGCCAGCAGCTGGCTGAGCGCCTGGTCGTCCAGCTCACCATCGACCCAGGCGGACAGCTGCTCACAGGCTGCCTGCGTGCTCTTGTTCGATGCTTGGTTTTCGAGATTCATAGCCATATTCCTAGCGGGCCCCAGGCCCTTGCAGCCAGTCATCACACTCATATCAGCTACCAACGCTTGCCAGACTGGCGTTCAAGCATGGGCTTTACCTTGGCGGAAATCGCCTCGCGGGCGCGGAAAATACGCGACCGTACCGTACCGATGGGGCAATCCATCGCAGCGGCAATGTCTTCATAAGACATGCCTTCAATCTCGCGCAGCACGATAGCCTGTCGCAGGTCTTCGGGCAGCGCGTCCATCGCCGTGTTCACCGCCTGGGCAATTTCCTGGGCGGCAATCACCGTTTCCGGCGTCTCATCGGTCGTTAGTTCACGTCCGGGCACATAAGTTTCATCGTCATCGTCTTTTCCGCGCAGCGCACTCTCGGTCATCACCGGGTTACGGCTGAGCTCGACCATCGCCTTCTTGGCGGTATTGACGGCAATCCGGTACAGCCAGGTGTAGAACTGCGCGTCGCCCCGAAACTGCGGCAGCGCGCGGTAGGCACGCAAAAAGGTCTCCTGGGCCAGATCGGGCACCAGATCCACATCGCGCACCATACGCCCGATCAGGCGCTCGATGCGGCGCTGGTACTTGAGCACCAGCAGGCCATAGGCTTTTTGATCTCCTGCCACCGTGCGCTGCACCAGGTGCAGATCGCTGTCATTTGCATTCGGGGTACTGGCCGTTGGCGTTCCCGTCATAAAAGAGGCCCTCTTGGCGCTACAAGCTTGCAGCTATTGTTGTGGTTGTTCAGCTGTAGGCTTACACCTGATGGATGTTCTGCGGTTCAGCGGCAAGCGACGAGTATAAAACCCGACGAATATCCGGCCAGCGCTCTGGATTAGCGGCTTTTGCCACAACCAGCCACTGACCAGGACCCCGGCTTGGCAGCCCCTGGGCCTGCAGCAATATCCAGGATTGCCCATCCATCAGCACAGCCAGTTGCGCAAGCTCCTGGCGCTGCTCGAGCGCCAGCGGGCCCTGCCCAAGGCACCACTGAGAGCCGGTCCAGCACAAACAAGTTCCCTGCGGCCACAGCGGCATGCGCCAGACCAGCCCGATCGCCAGCGCCAACGCCAGCACCGCCAGCGCGCGCGGCAGCGCCGAAGGAGCGGATGCATGCATCCAGACCAGGCACAGCAACGTGACCAGGCACACCCAGCCGGCCAACAGCAGGCGGATGCGGCTTGGGCTCACCAGCACAAAGGACTGCAGCGCCATCAAGGCAAGTGGGCGATGCTGGGGCATGGCTGGGTGATGATTGACAGCGGCATCACCCCATTCTGCAGTGCACCTATCGGCGATCCCGCAGGGCAAACCCCGTGTAGCAGCTCCAACACCGTGCTGACCGAGGCGGCGCAAAAACAACAAAGGCCTCTGTCACAGAGGCCTTATCCAAGCGTGGCTGGGGCGGCGCACCAGGCGCCAACCCGCATCAAACCCGTTTGAACACCAAGGTGCCGTTGGTGCCGCCAAAACCAAAGTTGTTCTTGACGGCGATGTCCAGCTTGGCGTCGCGCGCGGTGTTCGCGCAGTAGTCCAGGTCGCATTCCGGATCCTGGTCCACCAAGTTGATGGTCGGAGGAATCTTCTGGTCCTTCAAGGCCATCACGGTAAAGACGCTTTCCAGGCCGCCAGCACCACCGAGCAAATGGCCAGTCATGGACTTGGTCGAGCTGACCACCAGCTTCTTGGCGTGCTCACCCATGGCGGCCTTGATGGCATTGGTCTCATTGAGGTCTCCCAGCGGCGTGGAAGTGCCGTGGGCATTGAGGTAGTCCACCTGGTCGGCGTTGACACCTGCATTGCGCAGAGCGGCCAGCATGGCGCGGCGCGGGCCGTCCATATTGGGCGCGGTCATGTGACCGGCGTCAGCGCTCATGCCATAACCCAGCAGCTCGGCATAGATCTTGGCACCACGGGCCTTGGCATGCTCGTACTCTTCGAGCACCACGATACCGGCACCCTCACCCAGCACAAAGCCATCACGGCCCTTGTCCCAGGGGCGCGATGCCGCCTTGGGATCGTCATTGCGTGTGGACAGCGCGCGCATGGCTGCGAACCCCCCCACACCCAATGGAGAAACAGTTGCTTCGGTACCACCTGCAATCATGACGTCGGCATCGCCGTACTCAATCATGCGACCGGCTTCACCAATGCAGTGCAAACCTGTCGTGCAAGCAGTCACCACCGACAGGTTCGGGCCCTTGAAGCCAAAACGCATCGATACATGACCTGCGACCATATTGATGATGGACGCGGGAACAAAGAAAGGCGTGATGCGACGCGCACCACGGCGCTCATATTCACCGTGCGTGTTCTCGATCAGTGGCAGGCCACCGATACCCGAACCAATCACACAGCCAATACGAGTTGCGAGCTCTTCATCCAGTGCCTCGCCCAAAGGCAGGCCGGCGTCTTTCACTGCCTCTTGGGCAGCGGCAATGCCGTAATGAATGAAGGAGTCCATCGTGCGTGCTTCCTTGGCACTCATATAGGACTCAAGGTCGAAACCTTTGACCTCACCTGCAATCTTGCAGCTGAAATCGGTGGTGTCGAACTTGGTAATGAGGTCAATGCCGGATTGACCGGCCAAAATGTTGGACCAGGCTTCAGCAACCGTGTTACCCACGGGGCTGATGCAACCCAGACCAGTCACGACGACGCGACGGCGACTCATGCGTTACAACTTTCTTGTTGATCTCTCGGAAGATTGGCAGCAAGACACTTGCGCCACAAGGGCGCCAAGTGCATGCGCAATCAATTAAGCCTTTTGGTGGCTGTTGGCGTAGTCGATGGCGTTCTGCACCGTCGTGATCTTCTCTGCGTCTTCGTCAGGGATCTCGATCTCGAACTCATCTTCCAAAGCCATCACCAGTTCCACGGTGTCCAGCGAGTCAGCGCCCAGGTCGGCTACAAAAGCCTTTTCGTTCGTTACTTGAGACTCTTCCACGCCGAGTTGCTCGGCGATGATTTTCTTGACACGTGCTTCGATATCGCTCATGGTTTCCCTCTGGGGGTTGTGAATGAACCCGCGATTCTAGCTGCTTCAGCAATACCTGAGTGCAACTTGCCGTCGCGAGGAAACGGCATTCAACTTTCGTCAAATCTACATATACATGCCGCCATTGACATGCAACTCCTGCCCGGTCACATAACCGGCGCCATCTGAGGCCAAATAGACCACAGCGTTGGCAATGTCTTGCGGCTGTCCCAGCTTGCCCAAGGCAATCTGCGACTGAAGTGCTTTCTTCTGCTCTTCGGGCAACTGGGCCGTCATATCGGTCTCGATGAAACCAGGCGCCACGCAGTTGACCGTGATGCCACGGCTGCCCAGCTCCTTGGCCAGCGAGCGCGTCATACCTGCCACACCCGCCTTGGCGGCCGCGTAGTTGGCCTGACCGGCATTGCCCGATGCACCCACCACACTGGTGATGCTGATGATACGGCCAAAACGCTGCTTCATCATCGGACGGATGGCGGCGCGGCTGGCACCGAACACGGCCTTCAGATTGGTGCCCAGCACGGCATCCCAGTCCTCGTCCTTCATGCGCATGGCCAAGGTGTCGCGGGTGATACCGGCGTTGTTGACCAGCACATGCAGACCGCCCTGGGTCTTGACCAGACTGTCAATCAGCGCGTCAACGGCAGCGCCATCGTTCACATCCAGTGCCACGCCACGCGAGCCGGCAAAGGCCGACAGCGCTTGCGAGATCTTGGCAGCGCCGTCTTCGGTGGTTGCCGTGCCGATCACCTGGTAGCCGGCAGCGCCGAGTGCCTGGGCAATGGCGGCGCCAATGCCGCGCGATGCGCCAGTAACGAGGGCAACTTTGGCGGTTGAGGTGGTTTCCGTCATGCAATGGCTCCTTTGGTTTCTTGCAAAGTGGCGGGATCATACAGGGCCACACCGACGAGTTCGGGGTCGATGCGCTTGGTCATGCCGGTGAGCACCTTGCCCGGGCCGCATTCGACCAGGTGGGTGGCGCCCAGCGCACGCAGGCGCTGCACGCACTCAACCCAGCGCACAGGGCCAAAGGCCTGGCGGTAGAGCGCATCACGGATGGCATCGGCATCGGTAGGCAGCGCCACATCGATGTTGTTGAGCACCGGAATCTGGGGCGCAGCCAGTTGCAGCTCTGCCAAGGCCAGCTTGAGCTTTTCAGCGGCGGGCTTCATCAGGCTGGAGTGGAAAGGCGCAGACACGGGCAGCGGCAGCGCGCGCTTGGCACCCGCCTCCTTCACGGCCAGGCTGGCCGCTTCCACCGCAGCCTTGGAGCCGGCGATGACCGTCTGGCCAGGGTCGTTGAAGTTCACCGCCTCGACCACTTCGGCGCCGCCCAGCTGGGCCGTCACCTGGGCGCACACGGCCTTGACCTTGTCGGCCTCCAGGCCCAGCACTGCCGCCATGGCGCCAGCACCCACAGGCACGGCCTCTTGCATGGCAGCGCCCCGCAGGCGCACCAGCGGCGCGGCCTGGCTCAGGGTCAGCACACCGGCAGCCACCAGGGCGGAATACTCGCCCAGCGAGTGGCCAGCAACCGCTATCGGCATGGGGCCGCCTTCGGCCTGCCAGACACGCCATGCCGCCACACCAGCGACCAGCATCACGGGCTGGGTGTTGGCGGTCAGCGCCAATGTTTCTTTGGGGCCGTTCTGGATCAGCGCGCCCAGGTCTTCGCCCAGCGCATCAGAGGCTTCCTGCAGCGCCTGGACAACGGCGGGGTGGCCACCCCAGGCATCGAGCATGCCCACAGACTGCGAGCCTTGGCCCGGAAATACAAATGCAAAAGCGCTCATGTCTCGGTTCAATCAGTTTTTTATCAATCAGCGGATGACAGCGGTCTCGGCAACGCCGAGCCATGCTACATCGTCAGCAGCACCGCACCCCAGGTGAAGCCGCCGCCCACGCCTTCGAGCATCACATTCTGCCCGGGCTTGACCTGGCCGCTGCGCACGGCGTGGTCCAGCGCCAACGGGATCGAGGCCGCCGAGGTGTTGCCATGCTGGTCGACGGTGACGACAACCTTCTCCGGCGCGAGCTTGAGCTTGCGCGCCGTGCTCATCATGATGCGCAGGTTGGCCTGGTGCGGAATCAGCCAATCGATGTCGGCTTCCTGCATGTTCGCCTTTTCCAGTGCAGCGCGTGCGGCCTTGTCCAGCACACCGACGGCGAGCTTGAACACCGCCTGGCCATCCATGCGCAGCAGCGGCGAGCCAATCACCTGGCCACCCGAGACATTGCCCGGCACGCACAGAATGTCGACATGGCTGCCATCGGCATGCAGCTCGGTGGCCAGGATGCCGGGCTTGTCAGACGCCTCCAGCACCACAGCGCCGGCGCCATCGCCAAACAGCACGCAGGTGGTGCGGTCATTGAAGTCCAGAATGCGGCTGAATACCTCGGCACCCACCACCAGCACGCGCTTGGCGCTGCCGGACTTGATCATCGAGTCCGCCACCGTCAGCGCGTAGACAAAACCGCTGCAAACCGCCTGCATGTCAAACACCGGGCAGCCATTGGCAATACCCAGCTTGTGCTGCAGGATCGCGGCGGTCGAGGGGAAGACCATGTCCGGCGTCGAGGTCGCGACGATGATCAGGTCGATGTCGCTGGCCTGGATATTGGCGGCCTGGAGCGCGTTCTTCGAGGCCTCCAGCGCCAGATCGCTGGCTACGACATCGGGCGCTGCAAAATGGCGCGCCTTGATACCGGTGCGCTCCACAATCCACTCGTCGGAGGTTTCCAGACCGCGCGTGGCCATCTCAGCAGCCAACTCATCATTGGTGACACGACGTGGCGGCAAGTAGCTGCCAGTGCCGATAATGCGGGAATAAATACTCATCGAATTCAGGTAGGAGACGTCACGGTTTTGGCAGCAGCATTGCTGTCTGCCGACATCAGCAGGGGCGCTGCCGTCTGAATCTTGGTCTGCACACGCCCCAGCAAATCATTGCGGGCGGCATCATAGGCGCGCCGCAAGGCATGCTCATACGCCACCGCGTCGGCCGAGCCATGGCTTTTAAAAACCAGGCCGCGCAATCCGAGCAATGCAGCCCCATTGTAGCGGCGGTGGTCCACCCGCTTCATCAAGCGCGCCAGCACCGGGTAAGCGATCACTGCGGCGATCTTCGTGAGCAGGTTGCGCTTGAACTCTTGTTTGAGCCCGTTGCTGATCATGCTGGCCACGCCTTCGCTGGCCTTGAGCGCGACATTGCCGACAAAGCCATCACAGGTCACGATATCGACCGTGCCCTTGAAGATGTCATTGCCTTCGACATTGCCGTAAAAATTGAGGTACCCCGACTGGCCAGCGGTGCGCAGCAGCTCGCCGGCGCGCTTAATGACCTCGCTGCCCTTGATGGCTTCTTCACCAATATTGAGCAGGCCAACGGTGGGGTTTTCTTTGTTTTCCAGGGCGCTGACCAAGGCCGAGCCCATGACGGCGAACTGCAGCAGATGCTCTGCACTGCAGTCCACATTGGCGCCCAGGTCCAGCACCGTGGTGGCGCCACCCTTGGCGTGGGGAAGTTGGGTGGCGATAGCCGGGCGGTCGATGCCCTCCAGCGTCTTGAGCACATAACGGGCAATGGCCATCAACGCCCCGGTATTGCCCGCCGACACGGCCGCCAGTGCGGCGCCCGTCTTCACCTGGCTGATGGCCACCCGCATCGAAGAATCCTTCTTCTTGCGCAGGGCCACCTCCACCGGGTCATCCATAGTGACCACTTCGCTTGCAGGCACGATGGTGGCACGCTCGTGCTGAAAAGACTGCAATGCCTCAGCCTGCCCGACCATCAACAGATGGGCATCAGGGTGGCTATCCAAAAACTTCTTGCATGCGGGTAGTGTGACACGGATACCTGCGTCCCCACCCATGCAATCCACGGCCAGTGTGATCATTCGTTCGGTAATTCTTTGACGTTGTTCGCACCGAGTTCCAGTTCGGCGCGCAGCGCGCCGCAAACTGGCAAGAAATAAAAAAGGCCCGCGCTACTATGTAGCTGCGGGCCTTTTTTATACAGCTATGGCTTAGGCTTCCGACTTGTTCTTCAGCACTTGGCGGCCACGGTAGAAACCGTTGGGGCTGATGTGGTGACGCATGTGGGTTTCACCGGTGGTGGGTTCCACAGCGATGCCAGGCACGTTCAGTGCGTTGTGCGAACGGTGCATGCCGCGCTTGGAAGGGGATTTCTTGTTTTGTTGAACAGCCATGATGGCTCCTGAGTCTTGAAAGGGTTGGTGACATGGCCTGCGCAATCACAAACGCATGCCCGAAATTTACGCGACTAGCCCATTAAAGACACGAGGGATTCGCGCGAAGCCTCAAATTATAGCAAAGATCGCAAGCAGGCTTCAAGCCACCCGAACTAGGATTGGTTTTTATCGATGCGCAGCGATGCCAGCGCCGCGAAGGGATTGGCTTTTTCCGCAGGGCGGTCGTCAAAATCCTGGGTGGCGGACTCCAGCTTCACATCCACCGGGCAGACCTCGTGCATCGGCACCATGGGCAGGGCCATCAGCAACTCATCCTCGATCAGCTCCAGCGCATCGATCTGGGGCGCCAGCACCAGCACATCTTCTTCGCTCTCGTCATCGAGCGCTGCCGCCGTGGCCTCGTCCTTCACAAAGCGGAAGGAGCGGCTGCTCTCCACCGCCACATCCACCGGGCGCATGCAGCGCTGGCACTGCAACTGCACCTGGGTTTCGGCATGCAGGTGCAGCCAGGCCTGGCCGGGGCCGCCGGTCGATTCCACCCATTCACCATCGAGCACCCAGCGCACGGGCTCGGCCGCAGCGGCCTCGCCGCGCTGGTCTTCGGCCAGCAAGCGGGCCAGCTGCCCCAGGGGCAACTCGCCTTCCAGCGAAGCGTTTTGGTGGGCAAAAGCCTTGATCTCAAGGCGATTGACTGAAAATTCCTTTGTCATGCGCGCCAGTGTAAGAGAATCTGGGCATGTCTGAATCCCTGATGCCCCGCGCCCTTGTACTGGGCTCCACCTCCCGCTACCGGCGGGAGCTCCTGTCGCGCTTTCGCCTGCCCTTCGAGACCGCCTCGCCCGATGTGGATGAAACCCCACAGCCCGGCGAAAGCCCGGCCGCGCTGGCGCTGCGCCTGGCGCTGGCCAAGGCCCATGCGGTGGCCGCCCAGTACCCCGATGCGATCGTGATCGGCTCAGACCAGGTCGCCGACCTGCACGGCCAGCCGCTGGGCAAGCCGATGGTGCATGACAAGGCCGTGGCGCAGCTGCGTGCGATGAGCGGGCAAAGCATGCAGTTCCACACCGCCGTGGCCGTGGTCTGCCAGGCCACTGGCTTTGCGCAGGCCGATACCGCCGTGGTGCGCACGGTGTTCCGCCCGCTCGAAGACGCTGAGATCGAGCGTTATCTGTTGGCAGAAACGCCCTATGACTGCGCCGGCAGCGCCAAGAGCGAAGGCCTGGGCATCACCCTGCTCGACGCCATCGAGAGCGACGACCCCACCGCCTTGATCGGCCTGCCCTTGATCCGCACAGCCCGTTTGCTGCGCGCTGCCGGATTGGTGTTGCCATGAACCAACAAACGACCAAAGGGCGCCTGTTCCTGGTCCCCACCCCCCTCGATTTTGGCTGCGCCACCGAGGCGCCGCTGACCGATGTGCTGCCGCTGCACACCGTGCAAGCCGCCGCCCGCATCACCCACTGGGTCTGCGAGAACGCCAAAAGCTGCCGCGCCTTTCTCAAGCGGGTGGATGCGGCAGCACCCCTGGCGCTGCCGCTGCAGCAGCAAAACATTGCCGAGCTGCCGCGCGAAGCCCATAAAAAAGGCGACCACCACCCGCAGACCAGCGCTGGCAGCGACAGCAGCAGCCTGATTGCCGCTGCGCTGCAAGGCCATGATGTGGGCCTGGTGAGCGAAGCGGGCATGCCCGCGATTGCCGACCCCGGCAGCTCGGTGGTGCGCGCCGCCCATGACGCGGGCATCGACGTGGTGCCGCTGGTCGGTCCCACCTCGCTGTTGCTGGCACTGGCCGCCAGCGGCCTCAATGGCCAGAACTTTGCATTCGTCGGCTATGTGCCCAGCGATGCTGCCGATCGCAGCGCCCGCCTGCGCGAGCTCGAGCAACTGGCGCTGCGCCAGGGCCAGACCCAGATCTTCATCGAGACGCCCTACCGCAACCAGGCACTGCTGGGCGCCTTGCTGCAGACCCTGCAGCCCAACACGCGCCTGTCCATCTCCAGCGGATTGACCCTGGAGAGTGCCAACACGCAAAGCCGCCTGGTCAAGCAGTGGAAGCCGCTCAATACCCACCTGGACAACCGCACCCCCATGGTGTTTGCCATTGGCCGCTAAGCCTCGCTCATGGCTGCAGCCGTTGCGGCTCGCCCATGAAAAAAGCGGTGCCTCGGCACCGCTTTGTCATTCAAGCCTAGAAGGCTGTCAGCGCACGCTGGGCAGCAGCGACATCGAGCGCAAGGTACCGACCGCGCCCGCGCCGACCGAGGCACCAAAACGCTTGGCAAAGCGCTCGGCCACATTGTCGCGGCGGGTGTAATCCACCACCTCTTCGGCACCCACGACATCGCGGGCCACCTGGTCGAGGCTGCCCAGGCCATCGGCCAGGCCCAGCTTCACGGCCTCCTGGCCCGTCCAGAACAGGCCGCTGAACGTGTCCTCGGTTTCCTTCAAACGGTCACCCCGGCCCTGGCGCACCACCTGGATGAACTGCTGGTGGATCTGGCTCAGCATCTGCTGCGCATAGGCCTTTTGCTTGTCGTTCATGGGGCTGAATGGATCGAGCATGCCCTTGTTGGCGCCAGCGGTGAGCAAGCGGCGCTCCACACCCAGCTTATCCATCGTACCGGTAAAACCAAAGCCATCCATCAGCACGCCAATGCTGCCCACGATGCTGGCCTTGTCGACATAGATGCTGTCAGCCGCAGAGGCAATGTAATACGCGGCAGAGGCGCAGGACTCCTCGACCACCGCATACATCGGCTTCTTGTACTGGGCCTTGAGGCGCACGATCTCGTCATTGATCATGCCCGCCTGCACGGGGCTGCCGCCGGGCGAGTTGATCAGCAGCACCACGGCCTTGGCGCCGTCATCTTCAAAAGCGGTGCGCAGGGCTGCAATCACAAATTCGGCACTGGCGTCCGCGCCGGAGGCGATCTCCCCCTTGAGCTCGACAACAGCCGTGTGCTCGGTCGAGGTCTTGGCGGCCGATCCGTCCGAACCAAACAGGTAGCTAACAAACGCAACCACCAGACCCAGCCAGACCAGGCGGAAGAAAATCTTCCAGCGGCGCGCTGCGCGCTGCTCCTTGAGCGTGTCAAAGGCCAGGCGCTCCAGCACCGAGCGCTCCCAGCCCGGGCTGGGTGCTGCGGCAGCGGCAGGCGCCGCAGCGGCCGTCTGCCCCCACAGGTCGGGCGCCGGCGGCGGATTGTGCTGAGGGTTGTTGTCCATGGGGTTCATCTTAAAAATCAAGAGGTTGGAGACGGTTATCCGTGTGCCAATAGACCACGCCATCACTCTCACTCAGCGCAACCTTGACCAAACCGCCACGACAGGGACCGCCGGCACAGGCTCCAGTATCGGGCACATAGGCGGCGCCATGGGTGGCGCAGAGCAACCAATTACCTGTGTCGTCGAAAAAACGCCCGGGCTGGTAGTCCATCTCCATCGCCACATGGGTGCAGCGGTTCAAATAGGCATGGACTCCCGCGTGGTAGCGGATGGCAAAGGCCTGGCAGGTCTGCCCGGCATAGACCACATCAAAGGCCACAGCGCGCCCACCGTGCAGCAGCGCATCGCTCTGGCACAAGGCAATCATCTGCGCCGGTACTTCCGCCATCACCGCACCTGTTCACCGAGGTTCATCTGACTGTACATACAGACAGTAATTGCACCATAGCTAGGCATGATCCGCCATCCACTGTTGCAGTTCAGCAACGGTATGGGCCACATACAAGGGTTTGAAAGCCTCAAAACCCGCATGGTGGTGGGCGCCATAGCTCACCCCTACGCTGGCGCAGCCGGCATTAATAGCCATTTGCAGGTCATGCGTGGTGTCACCCACCATCAATACGCGTTCGGGCGCCACATCCAGCTCGGCCATCAGCTCCTGCAGCATCAGCGGATGGGGCTTGCCAGCCGTCTCGTCGGAGGTGCGCGTCGCATGGAAGCGCCCCTTGAGCAAGGTCGTATCCAGCACCCGGTCCAGTCCCCGGCGGTTCTTGCCGGTGGCAATGGCCAGCAGGTGGCCGCTGGCGGTCAGCTGGTCCAGCAGCTCCAGCACGCCGTCAAACAAGGTCACCTGCTCCTGGCGCTTGAGGAAGTGCAGGCGGTAGCGGTTGGTCAGCGCCACCATCTGGTCCTCCGGAACATCGGGCGCGGCATGGCGCAGCGCGCTTTGCAGGCTCATGCCGATCACATACTTGGCATCCGCCAGGCTGGGCACCGTCCCCCCCACATCCCGCACCGCATCCTGGATCGACAGCGCAATGGCCGCCGTCGAGTCAAACAAGGTGCCATCCCAGTCAAAGGCAATCAGGTCAAATTGGCGGGCCATCGGGTGCTCTTTCTCTAGCTGTCACAAAATTCATCAATCGGCCGCCGAGGCCGCCGCCACAAAATCCGCCAGCTCCGGCGGCAGCTCGGCGCCCAGTTGCACGCGCTCTGCCGTCTGCGGGTGGTTGAACTGCAGGCGCCAGGCGTGCAGGAACATGCGCTTGAGGCCGTGCTTGGCCAGGCGCTTGTTCAGATCGAAGTCGCCATATTTCTCATCGCCGGCAATCGCATGGCCGCTGCTGGCCAGGTGCACCCGGATCTGGTGGGTGCGGCCAGTCTTGATCGTCACCTCCAGCAGGCTCATCGCCGGCAGGCCCAGCTGGTGCCGGGCGGCAAATACTTTTTGTACCTTGACCAGTGAGACCGAGCGCATGCCCTCGGGGTCGTCGGCCGTGGTGGCGCGCACGCGGCGCTCGCCATCGGGCAGCAGGTATTTGCGCAAGGGGGTGTCGATCACCTTCTTGTTGGCCGGCCATTCGCCGATGACCAGCGCCAGGTAGGTCTTGCCCGTCTCCCGCTCGCGGAACTGGTCCTGCAGATGGGTCAGCGCCGAGCGCTTCTTGGCCACCAGCAGGATGCCTGAGGTTTCGCGGTCGAGCCGGTGCACCAGCTCCAGAAAGCGGGCATCGGGGTGGGCGCGGCGCAGCTGCTCGATCACGCCAAAGCTGACGCCCGAGCCGCCATGCACGGCCACGCCAGCGGGTTTGTTGATCGCCAGCATGACATCGTCATCGAGCAACAAGGGAAACTCCCTAGCTGGCACCGCGCGCTCGGCTTCTTCAGGTTTTGCTGCGACGCGCACCGGCGGAATCCGCACCACATCGCCGGGCTGGACGCGAGTGTCCGCTGTCGCGCGGCCCTTGTTGATACGGACTTCACCCTGGCGGATGATGCGGTAGACATGGGTCTTGGGTACGCCCTTGAGGTGGCGCATCAGAAAATTGTCCAGGCGCTGGCCTGCGTCGTCGGGATGGACCTCGACCAGCCTTACAGCCACTGGGGGTGCTTGTGGACTACGGGGCTCGCCCGGTTTGCCCCCTATAATATGTTTCACCTGCGCGATAGAGTTATTGGTTTACCGGTGAGCAGTTTAATTCACCCACCAGTACCCGCACAGGCCGGTCGATGTCTGGCTGATCGCCTTGCCGCCCCACCTGCATACCAAAAGATTGCGCAGGGGACGCCAAGTGAATCAGGCGGACAGACACATTGAAACAACGAAAAAACAGATTTTTGGCGACAGCTGTCGCAAAGGCCTGCAACCAGGCCCCGCCCAGCTGATCGTCTTCACACCAAACATGTTGATTTTGTGGGCTTGGATGGCAACTCTCTGGCACAGCAGCAGCTGTGCGCCAGTGCGTCTTGCTGTGCCCGCTGTGCGCATGTTCTCAGGGCAAATATCCCAGCCGGAGGCAGCCCAGCGCTGGCTGGCTGCTTATTTACATGCCCTCTCCCGCGTGCCTAGATCCCCTGTGCTGACATAAGTATTACCAGCAAACATGACACGCTCTGTGAATTCTTTCGTTTCTCTGCGTCTGTCCCGGCATCTGTGGCTCCAGTAAGAGCCTGTTTATTGTTGGGATTGGAGACAGGTGCCTGACTGACAAAGGCAGCCTGTCCCGCATTACGAAGGACGCGCATCATGAAACGGATGCTGATCAACGCCACGCAAGCTGAAGAGCGCCGCCTCGCCATTGTTGATGGCCAAAAGCTGCTGGACTACGAAATTGAAATCGAAGGCCGCGAACAACGCAAAGGCAATATCTACAAAGCCGTTGTTACCCGGGTCGAGCCCTCTCTGGAAGCCTGTTTTGTCGACTACGGCGAAGACCGCCACGGCTTTCTGCCCTTCAAGGAAATCTCCAAACAGTATTTCGCCGAAGGCGTCTCCCCCAGCCAGGCCCGCATCAATGATGTGATCAAGGAAGGCCAGGAGCTGATCGTCCAGGTCGAGAAGGAAGAGCGTGGCAACAAGGGCGCGGCCCTGACCACCTTCATCTCGCTGGCAGGCCGCTATGTGGTGCTGATGCCCAACAACCCCCGAGGTGGTGGTGTCTCGCGCCGCATCGAAGGCGACGAGCGCGCCGAGCTCAAGGAGGCGATGGACCAGCTCGAGTACCCCAAGGGCATGTCCATCATCGCACGCACGGCTGGCATTGGCCGCAGCGCGCCTGAGCTGCAATGGGACCTGAACTACCTGCTCAAGCTCTGGGGCGCCATCGACGGCGCTGCCAAGTCGGGCAAGGGCGCCTTCCTGATCTACCAGGAATCGAGCCTGGTGATCCGCGCGATCCGCGACTATTTCCACAATGACATCGGCGACATCCTGATCGACACCGATGACATTTATGAACAAGCCCAGCAGTTCATGGCCCATGTGATGCCTGAGCACGCTGCCCGCGTCAAGCGCTACCGCGATGATGCGCCGCTGTTCAGCCGCTTCCAGATCGAGCACCAGATCGAGTCGGCCTACTCGCGCACCGTGACACTGCCATCGGGCGGCGCCATCGTGATCGACCACACCGAAGCGCTGGTCTCCATCGACGTGAACTCGGCCCGCGCCATCAAGGGCGGCGACATCGAGGAAACCGCCACCCGCACCAACCTGGAAGCCGCTGACGAAGTGGCCCGCCAGATGCGCCTGCGCGACCTGGGCGGCCTGATCGTGATCGACTTCATCGACATGGAAGAGTCGAAGAACCGCCGCGATGTGGAAAGCCGCCTGCGTGACGCGCTGCGCCAGGACCGTGCCCGCGTGCAGTTCGGCACCATCAGCAAGTTCGGCCTGATGGAGATGAGCCGCCAGCGCCTCAAGCCGGCGCTGAGCGAGGGCGCCCACATCAACTGCCCACGCTGCGGCGGCTCCGGCCACATCCGCGATGCGGAAAGCTCGGCGCTGCAGATCCTGCGCATCATCCAGGAAGAGTCGATGAAGGACAACACGGCAGCGGTGAACTGCCAGGTGCCTGTCGAAGTTGCCTCCTTCCTGCTCAACGAAAAGCGCACCGAAATCCAGAAGATCGAGCTCAAGCAGCGCGTGTCCGTCACCATGGTGCCCAACAAGGCGCTGGAGACCCCGCACTACAAGCTCGAGCGCATGAAGCACGACGACCCGCGTCTGGACTCGATGGAAGCGAGCTACAAGCTGGCCGACCCCGAAGAGGAAAGCCTGGGCTTTACCCGCCGCTCGCAAGAGCCGACCAACAAGCAGACCCCCGTCATCAAGGGCGTGCTGCCCGATGCACCGGCACCGATTGCCGAGCCACGCCCAGCGCCCGCTGCCCGTACGGCCAGCCCGCAAAACGGCAAGCCCGCTGGCACCCCCGCCGCAGCGCCTGCTGCCGCACCGGTGGCTGCCCCGCAAAAGGGCTTCTTCGCCTGGCTCAAGCGCTTCTTCGGCATGGCCCCTGAACCCGCACCAGCGCCCGTGCCTGCACCCGCAGCAGCACCTGCTGGCGAGGCCCGCCGTGAAAACCGCGATGGCCGCAACGCCAACAACCGTGGCGGCCGAGGTGACCGTGCAGAGCGCGGCGACCGGGGTGAGCGCAAGGATGGCAACCGCCCAGCCCGTGGCGAGCGCGCCGAAGGTGAACGCGGTGAGCGCAATGGCCGTGGCAACAACGGCGCAGCCGACGGCAGCCGCAGCCCCCGTGGTGGCGACCAGGAAGGCCGCAACCGCCGTGGTGAGCGCGGTGACCGCCAGGAGCGCAACCGCCGTGACGACGCCCCGCTGAACCCGCAAGCCGGCGACAACGCCGCCGCCAATGGCGAGCGCCAGGAACGCGCCCCCCGCCCCGAACGCGCTCCCCGCGAGCCGCGTGAAGGCCGCCGTGACCGTGGTGCTGAACGTGGTGAGCGCCAGGACCGCCGCAACAACGGTGACGAGGCGGCCCAGCCCCTCAACGCCGTGGCACCGGCACCGATCAACGCCGATGCGGTGATCGCCTCGCTGCCCTCGCTGGACCTGGAGACCGGTAACCAGCCGGCCCCAGCCGCTGATGCAGACGGTGCAACGCCAGAGCGCCGTGAGCGCCGCTCGCGTGACCGCTATGGCCGTGACCGCCGCAACCGTGGTGAGCGCGAGCGCAATGGCCGTGACGAGCAAGCCGAAGGCGACAACGCCGCCGCTGACTCGGGCTTTGGCGCCGATGCCGCCCCTGCCGCCTCCACCATGTCGCAAGATGGCGACGAGGCACCCCGCCGCAGCTACTTCAACGCAGCGCCTGCTGCCGCACCCGTAGAAGCCGCAGCGCCCGCCGTGGCTGATGTGGCCGATGCTGCAGCAGCTCCCGCCCCTGTGGCGCAAGCCGAGGCAGCGGTTGCCGCTCCGGAAGCAACACCCGTGGCCGTTGTCGCCGCTGTGGCCCCTGTCGTGCCTGCAGCGCCTGTCGCAGCAGCACCGGTGGTTGCCGCTCCTGCGCCCGTCGCCGCCGAGCCTGCCAAGGCCGGTCTGCCAGCGATCGCCAGCTACAGCCTGCCACTGGATGCCCTGCACCAGATCGCCAGCACCGCAGGTCTGCAATGGATCAACTCCGATGCCGACAAGATCGCAGCAGTGCAAGCGGCCATTGCCGCCGAGCCCAAGCCCGTGCATGTGCCGCGTGAGCGCCAGCCCGTGGTGCAGATCGACCAGGGCCCGCTGATCCTTGTCGAGACGCGCAAGGATCTGACCGACCTGGTGCTGCCTTTTGAGCGCGAATCCGCTTAAAAAGCGCTGACCCCGCAACCCTCAGGCCGGAGCGATCCGGCCTGTTTCATTGATGGAGCCCCTGATGCTGTTTCTGCTCTCGCCTGCCAAATCTCTGGACTATGAAACCCCGCTGCCCGCCGGCCTGGCCAGCACGCAGCCGCAGTTCATTCCCCAGTCCAAGGCCTTGATCGCGGTGCTGCGCACGCAGTCGCCCCAGCAGATTGCCAGCCTGATGGACATCAGCGACAAGCTCGCTGCGCTGAATGTGGCCCGCTATGAGGCCTGGTCGCCCAAGTTCAGCAGCAAGAACGCGCGTCAGGCCATCATGGCCTTCAACGGCGATGTCTACGACGGCCTGCAGGCCCCCACCTTGAACCCCAAGCAGTTGGACTGGGCGCAGTCCCACCTGTGCATGCTCAGCGGCCTCTACGGCGTGCTGCGCCCGCTCGATCTGATGCAGCCCTACCGGCTGGAGATGGGCACGCGCCTGGCAACCGACCAGGGCAGCAACCTCTACCACTTCTGGGGCACGCAGATCGCCGACTACCTCAATGCGCAGCAGGCGAGCGAAGACAAGCCCGTCGTCGTCAACCTGGCCTCGCAGGAGTACTTCAAATCGGTCGACCGCAAGGTGCTGCGCGCCCGCGTCATCGACTGCAGCTTTGAAGACTACAAGAACGGCCAGTACAAGATCATCAGCTTCTTTGCCAAGAAGGCACGCGGCCTGATGGCGCGCTACGCGATTGAGCACCAGACCAAGACGCCGGCGGCCTTGAAGAAGTTCAGCACCGCGGGCTACGCCTTCACGCCCGAGGCATCGAGCGAAGACCATTTCGTGTTCAGGCGCAAAGTCGATTGATGCGACTTTGATGCACAATGGGCCGCGAAAGGAATCTGATGACAGCCTCGCAACCCCTCACCCCGGAACTGCGCGCCTGGATCATTGATCAGGCCAGCGCCGGCGTCAGCGCCGACCGCGTCTTCAAAGCGATGTGCGATGCCGGCTGGAACGCCGATGTCGCCGAGTCCGCGATGGAGTCGGTGCTGACCGAGCACCTCGCGCAGTTGCAGGCGAGCCAGGGGACCGCTGCTGCGGCCTCCCAGCCAGCTGCCCTATCCCGTCCCCTGCCCGAGCCCAGCCTGGGCCAATCGCCCTCCAGCATCGATGTCGGTGACCGCGAGGTCAGCGTGCTGCTGGCCCTGCAGCACCCGCGCGTCGTCGTGTTCGGCAATCTGCTGTCCGACGAGGAGTGCGACGCCATCATCGCTGCGGCCGAGCCGCGCATGCAGCGCTCGCTGACCGTCGAGACCAAGACTGGCGGCGAAGAAGTCAATGCCGACCGCACCAGCGACGGCATGTTCTTCCAGCGCGAGGAAACGCCCGCCGTCGCCGCGCTGGAGCGCCGCATCGCCAAGCTGGTCAACTGGCCGGAAAACCATGGCGAAGGCCTACAGGTGCTGCACTACCGGCCTGGCGCCGAGTACAAGCCGCACTACGACTATTTCGACCCGACCCAGCCGGGCACACCGACGATTTTGAAGCGTGGCGGCCAGCGCCTGGCCACCTTGGTGATCTACCTGAACAACCCGCAAGCTGGCGGCGGCACCAGCTTCCCCGATGTGGGGCTGGAAGTCGCGCCGCGCCGCGGCAATGCGGTGTTCTTCAGCTACCCCGCGCCCGACCCCGCAACCAAAAGCCTGCATGGCGGCTCACCGGTGATTGCCGGCGAGAAATGGATCGCCACCAAGTGGTTGCGCGAGGGCGAATTCAAGTAAACCGCAGCCGCCGCCGGGCCCCCGCGCCGGCAGCGGCCGCTTTTTGTTCCACAGCATGACCGTCTCTCCTTCGCCCGAGCAATCGCCCCTGGGCCAGCGCTCCGCGTACATCGACCAGTACGACCCCACCCTGCTCTTTCCGCTGCCACGCCAGGCCAAGCGCGACGAGATCGGCCTGCAGCCCGACAAGCTGCCCTTTTTTGGCGCCGACCTGTGGACGGCCTATGAAGTCTCCTGGCTCAACCTGCGCGGCAAGCCCCAGGTGGCGCTGGTGAGCTTCACCATCCCTTGCGAGACGCCCAACATCGTCGAGAGCAAGTCCTTCAAGCTCTACCTCAACAGCTTCAACAACAGCCGCTTTGGCTCGGTCGATGAGGTGCGCGCCAAGCTGCTCGCCGATATCAGCGAAGCCGTATGGCGCGGCGCGCCCTACCAGGCCTCGGTCGGCGTGCAGATGATCGACCCCGAGGTATTCGACACCCTGCCACTGCAAGAGCTCGACGGCCTGAACCTGGACCGGCTGGACATCGACTGCGAGCACTACCAGCCCCAACCCCAGCTGCTGCGCGCCGCTTTTGACGAGGCGCCCGTCACCGAGACGCTCAGCAGCCGCCTGCTCAAGAGCAACTGCCTGGTCACCGGCCAGCCCGACTGGGGCAGCGTGCGCATCAGCTACACCGGCCCGGCGATCGACCAGGAGCGTCTGCTGCAGTACATCGTGAGCTTTCGCAACCACAACGAGTTCCATGAGCAGTGCGTCGAGCGCATGTTTGTCGATATCTGGCAGCACTGCAAGCCGATCCGCCTGACGGTCTATGCCCGCTACACGCGCCGGGGGGGCCTGGACATCAACCCGCTGCGCACCAGCCAGCCGATGGCCCTGCCGGCCAATATCCGTACTGCACGCCAGTAATCAGTCCAGATCGCCGAACAGCGGCAAGGTGTAGGGGTCGGCCTTGTGCTCGGCAATGGCCGGGCGGCTTTGCGCCTGGCGCAGTGCCTGGCGCATGGCCTGCCAGTCGCCCACCAGGCCTTGCGCCAAGGCCTGCTCCAAAGGCAGCAGCCCACCCACCCGCACCCCCAGGAGCCGCAGGCGCTGGTCCAAAGGCGCGCGCTTCAAGCACTGGCCGGCCGCATGCCGGATGGCGGCGGCATCCTGGGTATAGAGCGGCAGGCTGTGGTCGCGCGTGGCGATGCGAAAGTCCGGGTAGCGCAGCTTGATGCCAATCGTGCGCCCCACATAGCCCTTGCGCTGCAAATCGGCCGCCACCATCTGGCACAGCTCGGTAAAGATCGCGCCCAGCTCGGCCTTGTCGCGCACCGCATGCAGGTCGCGGTCAAACGTGGTCTCGCGGCTCATCGAGACCGGCTCGCTCTCGGTCACCACGGGCCGGTTATCCCGCCCCCAGCTCGATGCATGCAGCCAGGCGCCGTAGCTGCGGCCAAAGTGTTCCACCAACCAGGGCAGGTCCTTGGCGGCCAGATCGCCCAAGGTGCTGATTCCCAGTGCCTGCAGCTTGGCATCGGCCTTGGGGCCCACGCCATTGATCTTGCGGCAGGCCAGCGGCCAGATCATCGTTTGCAGATCGCTCTCCAGCACGATGGACACGCCATTGGGCTTGTTGAACTCGCTGGCCATCTTGGCCAGCTGCTTGTTGGGGGCCACCCCGACCGAGCAGGTCAGCCCGGTGGCCGCATGGATCGCGGCCTGCATGCGCAGCGCCAGGCTGCGGCCATGGTCGTCCTGGCCGCCTTCGACATGGGTGAAGTCGATATAGACCTCGTCCACGCCCCGGTCCTCCATCTGCGGCGCCATCGCGGTGATGATGGCCTTGAACTGGCGCGAGAAATGCCGGTAGCGTGCAAAGTCCACCGGCAGCAGAATGGCTTGCGGGCAAAGCTTGGCCGCCTTCATCATGCCCATGGCCGAGCCCACGCCAAAGGCGCGCGCCGGGTAGGTGGCCGTCGTGATCACGCCCCGGCCCACATAGTCCTTGAGCTGAGGAAAGGCCTCGGGCGGGATCTCGTCCAGGCGATCGCCATAGCGGGCTTTGAGCGCCTCATCTTCTGCCCGGCGGCCCCCGCCAATGATGACGGGCAGCCCCTTGAGCTGCGGATAGCGCAGCAGCTCGGCCGAGGCATAGAAGGCATCCATGTCCAGATGCGCAATGCGGCGGCGCGGCGGCAGAACAACAGGCGATGGCGAGGGGGCGGAGCACACCCGGCTATTGTCCCCCAGCGCGGCGCGGCTTGCAGCGGCCAGCGGCGCAAAACCAGCAGCGGAGGCTGCCGAGCCGGCTGCTGCGGGCGGTCAGTGGTCGTGGTGCAGATAGGCGGCCTGCTTGGGCAGGCGCAGGCTGAACAAAAAGGCAATCACCATCATCACCGACACATACCAGAAGAAGGCGTTTTCATGGCCGGCATTCTTCAGCGCCAGCGCCACAAACTCGGCCGAGCCACCAAAAATCGCATTGGCCACCGCATAGGCCAGGCCCACGCCCAGCGCGCGCACCTCGGGCGGGAACATCTCCGCTTTGACGATGCCCGAGATCGAGGTGTAGAAGCTCACAATCGCCAGCGCGACCAGGATCAACAGGCCGGCCGTCACCGGCGACGAGGCCTGGTGCATGGTCGTCAGAATCGGCACCGTGCCCAGGGCACCCAGCGCACCAAACAGCATCATGCTGGTGCGCCGGCCAATGCGGTCGGACAGCGCGCCAAACAGCGGCTGCATGCACATGTACACAAAGAGGCACACGGTCATCACGTAACTGGCCGTCTTGATCGGCAGGCCCACGCTATTGACCAGGTACTTTTGCATATAGGTGGTGAAGGTGTAGAAGATCAGCGAGCCGCCGGCCGTATAGCCCAGCACGGTGACAAAGGCGCGCCAGTGGTGCTTGAACAGGTTGGCCAGGGTGCCGGTGTCCTTGTTCTGCATCGCCTCGGTAGACTGGGTCTCATGCAGAGTCCGGCGCAGCAGCATGGCCACAACAGCGGCCGCAGCGCCCACGACAAACGGTATGCGCCAGCCCCAGGCACGCAGCTCGGCGTCCGTCAGCACCGCTTCCAAAATCACGATCAGCAGCACGGCCAGCAGCTGGCCGCCGATCAGGGTCACATACTGGAACGAAGAGAAAAAGCCGCGCTGGCCCTTGAGGGCCACTTCGCTCATATAGGTGGCCGTGGTGCCATATTCACCACCCACCGACAGGCCCTGGAACAAGCGGCACATCAGCAGCAAAAACGGCGCCCAGGCCCCAATCTGCGCATAGGTGGGCAGGCAGGCAATCACCAAGGAGCCAGCGCACATCATCGTCACCGAGATCAGCATCGACTTCTTGCGGCCGTACTTGTCGGCAATGCGGCCAAACAGCCAGCCACCGATGGGACGCATCAAAAAGCCGGCGGCAAAAACGCCGGCGGTGTTGAGCAGCTGTACGGTGGGATCCCCCTTGGGGAAGAAGGCGGCGGCAAAGTAGATGGCCGAGAACGCATAGACATAGAAGTCAAACCATTCGACCAGGTTGCCCGATGAGGCCGCCATGATGGAGAAAATGCGGTGGCGCTTTTCTTCAGGGCTGTAATGGGGAGGGGTGTTGGCCGAAGTCTGGGCGGCCGATGGCCCAGATCCTGGCACGGAGGGTGTTGTCATTGGAGTGGTCCCGTGTAGCAATGCAGACCATGATGCGCCGCCTGCGAGACCCTCTGATGTCAGACGGGCGCTGAATTTCCACCGCCCGCGCCCACCCCATGGACTAGAGCTGGGTGCAGATCACCACAATGCCGACCAGCATCAGCGCAATGCCCCATTTCTCATTGCGGCGCAACTGCTCCTTGAGCACCCGGCGCGAGACCAGGTAGCTGAACACCACCTCGACCATGCCCAGGGTACGCACCGATGCGGCGCTTTGCAACGCATAGGCGCTGAACCAGGCGAGCGACGCCGCACTGCCCATGCAGCCCGCCAGCAGCGACACGCGCCAGGCCTTGGCAATGCGCAGCAGCACGCTGCGGTCACGCCAGAGGAACCAGGCCCCCATCGCCAAGGTCTGCATGCACTGCGCAATGAACACGCCCCAGGCGCCCGACAGCAGCGCGCTCGGCGCATTGAGCGCCAGCGCCGCACCCCGAAAGCCCACCGTCGCAATCGCAAAGCAGGCGCCGCAAATGAGGCCATACATCGCAGCCTTGCTGCGCCAGTCGAGCTTGGCGCCGATCTGGCGCGGCGGCAAGGACAGCAGCGCCACGCCAATGGTGGCAATGGCCATCGCCGCCAGCGCCCAGTAGGTGGGCAGCTCGCCCAAGAAGACCGCGCCAAACAGCGCCACCTGCAGCACCTCGGTTTTGGACAGGGTCACGGCGACGGCAAAATTGCGTTGCTGCATCGCCAGCAGCAAGGCGCCAGTCGCTGCGATCTGGAAGAACGCGCCCAGCGCCAGCCAGCCAAAATAGGCGCCCGTCCAATGCGCTATCTCAGGCGCCTTGGCGGGCAAGGTGTAGAGCAGCACCAGCGCCAGCGCAGCCAGCGGCAGGCCATAGAGAAAGCGCACCAAGGTGGCGGGCCAGGTACCCAGGTCGCGGGTCAGCGAGCGCTGCGCCGCATTGCGCGCCGTCTGCGCGATGGCGGCAAACACCACCAGCCCCATCCACCAACCACCCCATTGCATTCCCGCTCCATCAGCCATTAGCACATCCACTTCATCACCAGGGCCCCGATGGTAGGCGATCACGGCCCCTTGTGCGCCTGCATTTGGCGATGCGAGCCTGCGGCATCAAGAGGGGCTGCATTGCAGCGGCCCAGCATCTCGGTCAATAAGGCTGGGGATAGGTGCCGGGCACCAGAATGCGCTGGTCCACATTGTTGATGTTGGTATGGCCGCAAAAGGCCATCGACACATCGAGCTCCTTGTGGATGATCTGCAGCGCGCGCGTCACGCCCTCCTGGCCATAGGCGCCCAGGCCGTACAGAAAGCTGCGGCCGATCAAGGTGCCCTGGGCGCCCAGTGCGCGGGCCTTGAGGACATCCTGGCCACTGCGGATGCCACTGTCCAGCCAGACCTCGATGTCCTTGCCAGCAGCCTGCACGATGGACGGCAGCGCATCGATGGTCGCCGGTGCGCCATCGAGCTGGCGGCCGCCGTGGTTGCTGACGATCAGCGCGTCCGCACCCGTCTCCGCCGCCAGCCGCGCATCCTCGGCCTCCATGATGCCCTTGAGGATCAGCTTGCCACCCCAGCGCTTCTTGATACACTCCACATCGCCCCAGTTCAGGCAGGGGTCGAACTGGTCGGCCGTCCAGGACGACAGCGAGCTCACATCGCCCACGCCATCGACATGGCCGACGATATTGCCAAAGGTGCGGCGCTTGGTGCCCAGCATGCCCATGCACCAGCGCGGCTTGGTCGCCAGGTTGATGAGGTTCTTGATCGTCGGCTTGGGCGGTGTGGACAGGCCGTTCTTGATGTCCTTGTGGCGCTGGCCCAGGATCTGCAGATCCAGCGTGAGCTGCAGCGCCGAGCAGTTGGCCGCCTTGGCCCGGTCGATCAGGCGCTCCATAAAGCCCCGGTCACGCATCACATAGAGCTGAAACCAGAAGGGATGGCGGCCGGTGTGCTCGGCCACATCTTCGAGCGAGCAGATGCTCATCGTCGACAAGGTGAACGGGATGCCAAAGGCCTTG
Organism: Comamonas sp. MYb21; assembly: GCF_037479395.1. NCBI lineage: Bacteria > Pseudomonadati > Pseudomonadota > Betaproteobacteria > Burkholderiales > Comamonadaceae > Comamonas > Comamonas sp. MYb21. The sequence continues at coordinate 199,451 of NZ_JBBGZC010000001.1, forward strand.
GCCGCGCGGGCCGCCAGGATTTCGCCATCGGCATGCTGCATGCCCGTGAGGCCCGTGGGCGCAATGGCCACGGGCATGCTGACCTCTTGCCCCACCATCGTGCTGCGCGTGCTGCGTCCTTCCATATTGACTGCCACACGCTGGCGCAACTTGATCTTGTGGAACGCCGCTTCGTTGTCGCGGTAGGTGCCCTGGGTGTAGGAGCCCGAGTCCGCATAGTCGTAAAACATCCGAGGCACGCGCTTTTCGGCCAGGACGCGCAAATCTTCAATACATGTGATCTTGGATAAATCAGCCACAAATCTTCCTTGTTATCAAGCCACTGCAGCGGCGCTGGCGGCCAGGCCCTCTGTGTAACCCGCTGTGCCCGGCGTCCTTGTCACGCAGGCGGCAAACCCCACAGCTTCGTTACAAGAGCTAGGGGTTTTACAGGACTGCAGGCAGCCAGTTAGGCCGACATTATGTCGATGTTCTATCCATCCAGGTGTTTTTGGCATAACAGCAGTGCATAGCCATCCTGGTGGTGCATGGCCTCCCGGCCGCGCGCTTGCGCTGCGCTACAACGAGGAGTCAGGCATGGTTTGGCAACAGATCTACAACCCGGTGGGCAATATGGTGCTCTCCACCTTGCTGGCGGCGCTGCCGGTGGTGGTGATGCTCGTAGGGCTGGGTTTTCTCCACCTCAAGGCCCATATTGCGGCCGGCGCCGGCCTGGTCTGCGCCCTGCTCATCGCGATCGTGGTCTATGGCATGCCGGCCGATATGGCGGGCCGCGCAGCGGTGTTTGGGGGGCTCACGGGCCTGCTGCCCATTGGCTGGATCGTGCTGAACATCATCTTTTTGCACCAGCTCACAGAGCACAACGGCAGCTTCAAGATCCTGCAGGACTCGATTGCCGGCATCACCGAGGACCGGCGCATCCAGCTGCTGCTGATCGCCTTTGCCTTTGGCGCCTTTTTTGAAGGGGCGGCGGGCTTTGGCACGCCGGTGGCGGTCACGGCGGCGATCCTGATCGGCCTGGGTTTTTCACCGCTGGCAGCCTCGGGCCTGTCGCTGATTGCCAATACCGCGCCCGTCGCCTTTGGCGCGCTGGGCACGCCGGTGATCACCCTGGCCAAGGTCCATGGCTATGACGTGATGGAGGTCACCGCAATGGTCGGCCGCCAGCTGCCCTTCTTCTCGGTGCTGGTTCCGTTCTGGCTGATCTGGGCCTTTGCCGGCCGCAAGGCGATGGTGGAGATCTGGCCGGCCATCCTGGTCACCGGCCTGTCGTTTGCGATTCCGCAGTACCTGGTGTCCAACTTCATCGGCCCGGAGCTGGTCGACATCATTGCCGCCATCGTCTCCATGGGCTGCCTGATCGGCTTTCTGCGCGTATGGCAGCCCAAGAACATCTGGCGCAGCACCTCGCTCAAGGGCCGCGACACCAGCGAAGACACCACGGCCAAGCCCCGCGCCGTGGTGGCCCATGCCCGCGCCGATGTGATCCGCGCCTGGACGCCCTGGGCCATCCTGACCGTGTTTGTGTTCATCTGGGGCCTGCCTTCGGTCAAGGCCGCGCTCAACGGCCTGTTTGCGCCGTCCTTCCCAATGACGGGGCTGCACAACATGATCGAGAAGGTGCCGCCCGTGGTGCCCCAGCCCACCAAGGAAGGTGCGGTCTATGTGCTCAACCTGCTGTCGGCCACCGGCACCGGCATTCTGCTGTCGGCCATCGTCGGCGGCCTGGTGATGAAGTACAGCCCACTGGCCCTCATCAAGCAATTTCTCAAGACGATCTGGCTGGTGCGCTTTTCACTGCTGACCATTGTGCTGATGCTGGCGCTGGGCACCCTCACCCGCTACTCCGGCACCGACACTACCTTGGGCCTGGCCTTTGCCAACACCGGCGTGTTCTACCCCTTCTTTGGCACGATGATGGGTTGGCTGGGCGTGGCGCTGACGGGCTCGGACACGGCATCCAACGTGCTGTTTGGCGGCATGCAGAAGGTCGCTGCCGAGCAGCTGGGCCTGTCGCCCAACCTGATGGGCGCGGCCAACAGCTCGGGCGGCGTGATGGGCAAGATGATCGATGCCCAGTCCATCGTCGTGGCCTCTACCGCCACGCGCTGGTTCAACCATGAGGGCGACATTCTGCGCTACGTGTTCTTCCACTCGGTGGCGCTCGCCACCTTGGTGGGCATCTTTGTCACCTTGCAGGCCTATGTCTACCCCTTCACCTTGATGGTGGTGAAGTAAGCACCACGGGGCTCCCAGAGGAGCCCCGTTCATCGCATCCCAGTTGTTAAACAGCAGGGACCGCAGGGTTCAGGCTGTACAAGCCGGTGATGCTGGCCTGGCCCAGCACCGGGGCCTGGGCCAGCGCGGCGCGCACATTGGCCCCCGTAAGCGCACCCGGGACTGCCAAGCTGGGCGTGGCCAGCGCATAGACCGTGAACACATAGTGGTGCACCAGGCTGTCGTTCCAGGGTGGGCAGGGGCCGTCGTAGCCGTAGTACTCGCCTTGCATCTGCGCATCAGCAGCAAACCAGCCGGTATAGTCGTTGATGCCATGGCGCAGGCCCTGGGGCGCAGCCGGGCCGGGCTTGCCATGGGCGGTGATGCCATCGCACTGTGCACCGGCGGCGATCTCGGTGGTGCCCACTGGAATGTCCAGCAGCAGCCAGTGGAAGAAATCGACGCGCGGCAGATCGGCTGGCACCGTGCGGCCTTCCTGGTTCACATCGTCGCCCCGGCTGGGCACATCGGGGTCATGGCAGACGATGACAAAGGACTGGGTGCCCGCGGGCACATCGCGCCAGGCCAGGTGCGGATTGCGGTTGGACGACAGCGCCACATGGGCGCTGGCATCGGGCACGGCAAAAGCGAACTCGCCAGGGATCGCCTGGCCGTCTTGAAAGCTGTGGCTGCTGAGCTGCATCTGATAAATCCTTTGCGGGTATGAAAAAAGCCAAAGGGCCTCGACCGGGGTCAGGGCACTTTGGCAAATTCTAGGTTGCTGCTGCGCAGCTGTCAGTCAGGCGGTATCCGACAGGCGAGGTTCAATGCCCGCCGATATAGGCGAACTTGAACAGGAACAGCGCCGCAATGATCCAGACCATCCAGTGCACCTCGCGGGCGCGGCCGGTGAACAGCTTGATGGCCGCGTAGGAGATAAAGCCAAAGGCCAGGCCGTTGGCGATCGAGTAGGTAAAGGGCATCATCACGGCAGTGATGGCAGCGGGAATGGCCTCGGTGGTATCGGCCCAGTCCACCTCGGTCAGCTCCTTGAGCATTAGGCAGGCGACAAACAGCAGCGCAGGAGCAGTGGCATAAGCGGGCACCGAGCCTGCCAAAGGCGCAATGAACAAGCAGGCCAGGAACAGCACGGCCACCGTCACGGCCGTCAGCCCCGTGCGGCCACCGGCCTGCACGCCCGAGGCGCTCTCGACATAGGCCGTCGCGCTGGAGGTACCCAGCAGCGAGCCGGCAAAGATCGCGCCGCTGTCGGCCAGCAGCGAGCGGTGGAAGCGCTCCATCTTGCCGGGCACCAGCAGGCCCGCACGCTTGGCCACACCCATCAGGGTGCCGGTGGCATCAAACAGCTCCACCAGAAAGAACACCAGCACCACATTCAGAAAACCGCTGGACAGCGCGGTCTTGATATCGAGCTGCAGGAAGGTCGGCGCAATCGATGGCGGCGCCGAGAACACACCCTGGAACTGGTTGCCGCCAAAGATGAAGGAGGCCACGGTGACGGCCAGAATGCCGATCAGGATGGCGCCGGGCACACGCAGGCGGTCGAGCACCACGATCAGGAAAAAGCCCAGCGTGAACAGGATCACCGATGGCGAATGCAGATCACCCAGGGTCACCAAGGTGGCCTTGGATTCGACCACCACGCCGGCACTCTTGAGCGCAATCAGCGCCAGAAAGAGCCCGATACCGACGGTGATGGCCACGCGTATCGAAGCCGGTATGCCGTTGATGATCTGGTCGCGTATGCGAAAGATGGTGACCAGCAAGAACAGGCACCCGGAGACAAAGACCGCCCCCAGTGCCGCCTGCCAGGTGTAGCCCATGCCCAGCACCACCACATAGGCAAAGTAGGCGTTCAGCCCCATGCCCGGCGCAATCGCAATCGGGTAGTTCGCATACAGGCCCATCAGCACCGAGCCCAGCGCCGCAATCAGGCAGGTGGCGACAAACACCGAGCCCTTGGGCATGCCCGCATCCCCCAGGATGGAGGGGTTGACGAACATGATGTAGGCCATCGTCAAAAAGGTGGTGATCCCCGCCAGCACCTCGGTCCGCACCGTTGTGCCGTGCTCTCCCAGCTTGAAATATTTGTCCAGCGCGCTCATGGCTGCTCCTCGTGGTTATGCATCGTTAATGGGAAGCTGATTTCTATCGAAGGCGGCGAGTATCGCAGCTGCCCGCGCAGGCTGCCGGCTCGCAGCGTCAAAGCCCTGTCTGCACAGCCGCGATGGCGTCGAGCACCGCCTCGGCCGTGGCCGGTGCCCGCAGCGGCGGGCAGCAACCGGGCGCGCCGGTCGCAGCCACCGCATCGCGTATCGCAAACAGCACCGAGAACGGCAGCAGCAGCGGCGGCTCGCCCACCGCCTTGCTGCGGTGGATGGTCTCGTGCGGGTTGGCACCGTCAAACAGCTGCACATTCAGCACCGGTGGGCAGTCGTTGGCGGTCGGGATCTTGTAGGTGCTGGGGGCATGGGTCATCAAGGCACCAGTCTTGGGGTGCCAGACCAGCTGCTCCATCGTGAGCCAGCCCATGCCCTGGATGAACGCGCCCTCGACCTGGCCAATGTCCACGGCAGGGTTCAGCGACTGGCCCACATCATGGATCACATCGGCGCGCAGCAGCTTGCTCTCGCCGGTCAAGGTGTCCACCACCACCTCGCTGACGGCCGCGCCGTAGGCAAAGTAGAAGAAGGGCCGGCCACGCATGGCCGCCGCATCCCAGGACAGGCCAGGCGTCGCATAAAAGCCATCGGACCACAGCTGCACCCGCTCCAGATAGGCCTGTTTGACCAGGGCCTCAAAACGCAGGCTCTGGCCCGCGCAGTGCACCTCGTCATTGACAAAGCGCACCGATGCCGGATCGGCCCCATGCTGGGCTGCCAGGCAGGCGGCCAGGCGCTCGCGGATCTGGCGCGCCGCATCCTGCGCGGCCTTGCCGTTCAGGTCGGTGCCGGTCGACGCGGCCGTCGCCGAGGTGTTGGCCACCTTGGTCGTGTCGGTGGCCGTCACCCGCACCCGCTCAAAGGCCACGCCCAGCTCATGCGCCACCACCTGGGCCACCTTGGTGTTCAGGCCCTGGCCCATCTCGGTGCCGCCATGGTTGACGAGGATGGAGCCATCGTTGTAGACATGGACCAGGGCGCCGGCCTGGTTGAAGTGCTTGACGTTGAAGGAGATGCCGAACTTGACCGGGGTCAGCGCCAGGCCGCGCTTGAGCACGGGGCTCGTGGCATTGAAGGCATCGACCTGCGCGCGCCGCGCCCGGTAGTCGCTGCGCGCCTCCAGCTGCGCCACCAGCTCGTCGATGATGTTGTCGTCCACCTCCTGGCCATAGGGCGTGCACTGCCCACTGTCCTTGGCATAGAAGTTGGCACGGCGCACATCGAGCGCATCCTTGCCCAGCTGCCGCGCGATCGAGTCCATGATGTTCTCCATCACGATCGCGCCCTGCGGCCCGCCAAAGCCGCGAAACGCGGTATTGCTCTGGGTATTGGTCTTGCCCATGAAGCCGCGCATGCGCACATTGGGCAGCCAGTAGGCATTGTCGAAATGGCAGAGCGCGCGGGTCATCACCGGCGCCGACAGATCGGCCGAATGCCCGGCGCGCGAGACCATGGTCACCTCGGCGCCCAGGATGCGGCCGGCATCGTCATAGCCAATGTCGTACTCGTACCAGAAGCAATGGCGCCGGCCGGTGATCATGAAGTCATCGTCGCGGTCCAGCCGCAGCTTGACGGGCCGGCCCAGCTTGCGCGCAGCCACCGCCGCCACGCAGGCAAACAGCGCCGATTGCGATTCCTTGCCACCAAAGCCGCCGCCCATGCGCCGGCATTCCACATGCACCGCATGGGACTGCACGCCCAGCGCATGCGCGACCAGGTGCTGCATCTCGCTGGGGTGCTGGGTCGAGCAGAACACATGCATCGCGCCGCCCTCCTTGGGGATCGCGTAGCTGATCTGGCCTTCGAGGTAGAACTGCTCCTGGCCGCCCACTTCCCAGCTGCCCTGCAGGCGGTGCGGGGCCTGGGCAATGGCCTGGGGGGCGCCGCCGGCATCGGTCTCGCGCACCAGCTGCATCGGCGGCATCACATACTGGCCCAGCGCATGGGCCTGCTGCGGCGTCAGCACCGGCTCGGCCTCTTCCACCGTGACCAGCTTGCGCGCCATCGCGGCCACGCGCCGCGCGGTTTGCCGGTCGCGGGCCAGCACCGCAAACATGGGCTGGCCCAGGTAGCGGATCTCGCCATCACAGAGGATGGGGTCGTCATGGATGATGGAGCCGCAGTCATTGACACCGGGAATATCGGCCGCCGTCAGCACCGCCACCACACCGGGCTGGGCACGCAGCGCGTCCAGATCCAGCGACAGCAGGCGGCCATGGGCCACCGGCGACAGGCCCAGCGCGCAATGCAGGCTGCCGGCCAGCTCGGGCATATCGTCGATGTAGGCGGCCTCGCCGGCCACATGCCAGGCAGCAGACTCATGGCTGCGGCTGATGCCAACCTGGTGGCCCTGCTGGCGCGCCCGCGCCTCCTGCGCCACGTCGATGCGTGCCTTTTGGTTGTCGCGGTAATCGGCAAAGGCTTCGGCGCCTGCCAACACATGCTTGGGGATCGAGGTGTTCATATCAGGCTCCGGTGGCTGCGGCCTGCGGGGCCTGGGCGCTGCTGATCAAGTGCGGCATCGCGGCCCAGACGGTAGTGGCATCGGCTGGCAAGGGGGCATCGGCCCGGGTCTCCAGCCACAGGCGCTGCAGCAGGTTCTGCGCCACCTTGAGGCGGTAAGCGGCGCTCGCCCGCATGTCGGTCATTGGTTGAAAATCCTCGGCCAGCGCGGCCTGGGCGCGCTGCACGGCCTGCACCGTCCAGGCCTGGCCCAGCAGCGCAGCTTCTGCCTTGGCGGCGCGCCGCACTGTGGCCGCCATGCCGCCAAAGGCCAGGCGCACGGTCTCCACCTGGCCCTGGGCATCCAGCTGCAGCGAAAAGCCCGCGCACAGTGCCGAGATATCGCAGTCAAAGCGCTTGCTGATCTTGTAGGCCCGCACCTGGCGCGCCTGCACCGCCAGCGGCACGCGCAGGCCCTGCACCCACTCGCCGGGCTCCAGCTGGTTCTTCATGTAGTCCACATAAAAATCGGTCAGCGGCATGCGGCGCAGGCGCTCGCCCAGGCGCAGCTCGATCTCGGCATCCAGTGCCATCAGCACCGGCGGGGCATCGCCAATCGGCGAGCCATTGGCCACATTGCCGCCCATGGTGCCGGCATGGCGCACGGGCGGCGATGCAAAGCGCAGCCAGACCTCGGTGAGCGTCGGAAAGCGCTGGGCCAGCGCGGCCCAGGCGGCTTCGAGCGAAGCACCCGCACCAATGCAGAGCATGCCATCGCGCTCTTCGATGCGGCGCAGCTCGGCCACGCGCCCCACGGCAATCAAATCGCCCAGCGGCCGGAACTGCTTGTTGATCCACAAGGCCACATCGGTGGTGCCGCCGATCATGCGGGCATCGGGCAGCGCAGCGCGCAGCTGGGCCAGGCTCTCAACGCTGGCCGGCGCGTGGAAATGCTGGGGCTGGCCGCCACTGGGGCGGTAGGCATAGCTCCAGTCGGCATCGCTGCGCAGCGCCTGCAGGGCCGTCACCACGGGCGCCGCATCCAGCTGGCGGGCGGGCAGGTCCAGCATCTGCTGGCCGGCATCCAGAATCGGCCGGTAGCCGGTGCAGCGGCAGAGGTTGCCGCTCAGTGCATCGGCCAGCTGCTGGCGCGTGGGCGCCGCGCCCTGGCTGGCCTGCTGCCGCTCATACACGGACCACAGCGACATGACAAAACCGGGCGTGCAAAAGCCGCATTGCGAGCCATGGCAGTCCACCATGGCCTGCTGCACCGGGTGCAGGTCGCTGCAAGCCTCGCCAGCCTCCTTGGGGCGGCAGCTGGTCTTCATGTCTTCTACCGTGAAGAGCGCCTTGCCATGCAGGCTGGGCAGCAGCTGGATGCAGGCATTGACGGTCTGCAGCTTGAGGCCTTGCACGGCCTGTGGATCGCCGGGTTCAGCCAGCTCAGCGAGCATCACCGTGCAGGCGCCGCAATCGCCTTCGTTGCAGCCCTCCTTGGTGCCGGTGCAGCGCGCGTCCTCGCGCAGCCAGTCCAGCACACTGCGCGTGGGGGCCAGGCCTTCAACTTCGGTGATACGGCCTTGGTGGTAGAAACGGATGGCTTGTGGGGCGGTCATGGGGCTCATGGTGGGGCTCGGTCGCGCATTGCCGCGCCGGTCTGCAAAACTGTGTACAAGCGTAGTGTGCCGCGCGGCGCCAGCCATAACAAGCCAGCGATAGGCGCTATGGTGCAGCGCATATATTTTTGGGTTAACCCGCATCTTTCTGGCCCGCAAAAACGTAAGCAATGGTCGCGCCTTGCGGGTTTACCAGGGCTGCGGCCATGGCAAGCAGGTATATTGCCTGGATGATGTTCCGCCGCCCCCACCCTGCGATGCGCCAGCTCGCCACCGCCGTCAGCCTGGGCCTTGCCGCCTGCGCCGTATTTGCCCAGACCAGCGCGCCGCAAGAGCCGCCGAATCTGAGCCAGGCCGAGTTCCAGTCCTGTTTGAGCGAGCTGCGCAGCAGCAAGGCCTTTGCCGCGATCACGCCGGCCACCTTCAGCCAGTACACCGCCCAGCTCCAGCCCGATGCCACGGTGCTGCCGCTCCTCAACCGCCAGCCCGAGTTCACGATGCCCGTCTGGGACTACATCGCCGTGCTGGTCGACGAGCAGCGCGTGGCCGAAGGCCGCGCTGCCTATGCCAAGTGGAAGGACACCCTGGACAAGATCGAACAGAGCACGGGCGTTGCCCCGCAGATCGTCATCGGCGTCTGGGGCGTGGAGAGCAACTTCGGCCAGAACCTGGGCGGGCGCTCGCTGGTGCAGTCGCTGGGCACTCTGTCCTGCTTTGGCCGCCGCCAGGCCTATTTCCGGGGCGAGTTCGCCAGCGCGCTGCGCATTCTGCAAGAAGGCCATATTGCCGAGTCCAAGCTGGTGGGCTCCTGGGCGGGCGCCTTTGGCCAGACCCAGTTCATGCCCTCGACCTTTTTCCGCAGCGCCGTGGACTTTGACGGCGATGGCCGCCGCGACATCGTCGACAGCGTGCCCGATGCGCTGGCCTCCACCGCCATGTTCCTGAAGAACGCCGGCTACCGCCCGGGCCAGCCCTGGGGCTTTGAGGTCAAGCTGCCCAGCGGTTTCAGCACCGCCGATGCCGGCCGCAAGAACAAGAAGCCGCTGGATTTCTGGCGCTCGGCCGGCGTCACCCTGGCCAATGGCGATCCGCTGCCCGATTCGCTGCCATCGGCCGGCCTGATGATCCCGGCCGCCGGTGGCCCCGCCTTTCTAGTAGGACGCAATTTTGATGCGCTCTACAGCTACAACGCCTCGGAAAACTATGGCCTGGCCATTGCGCAGCTGTCCAACCTGGTGGCCGACAGCCAGCAGAGCCAGATCAGCTTTGTCACCCCCTGGCCGACCGACGACCTGGGCCTGTCGCGCGCGCAGAACAAGGAGCTGCAGCAGGCGCTGCTGACCCGGGGTTATGCGATTGGCGAGCCCGACGGCATGATAGGCGCCAAGACGCGCGAGGCCATCAAGGCCGAGCAAAACCGCCTGGGCATGAAGACCGATGGCCGCGCGGGCCAAAAGCTGCTGCGCGCGCTCGCCAACTGATACCGCTGGAGCCACACCATGATTGTCACCACCACCCCCAGCGTTGAAGGCAAGCGCATCAGCCGCTACTGCGGCATCGTCAATGGCGAGGCTATCTTGGGCGCCAACTTTTTCAAGGACTGGTTTGCCGGCATCCGCGACATTGTTGGCGGCCGCTCGGGCACCTACGAGAAAGAGCTGCAAAAGGCCAGAGACATTGCACTCAATGAGCTGCAGGAGCGCGCCAAGGCGCTGGGCGCCAATGCCGTCGTCGGCATCGATCTGGACTACGAAGTGCTGGGCAAGGACAACGGCATGCTGATGGTGTCGGCCAGCGGCACGGCCGTCGTCGTCGACTAAGCGCCTCTGTCCGTGTTGCGGCAGTCCCCTTGCGGGGGCTGCAGCACCTTTTAGCGCTTGGCCTGTTTGACGCCCGCGCCGCGCACTTCCAGGCGAATGCTGTCCAGCACCTCGCCCTGCGCATTGACCAGCTCCACCTGGTGGCGGCCCGGCCAGGGCAGCCAGGCCCAGCGCGCGCCGCGCGCAACATCCTTGCCATCGATGCGCCAGCGCGCAGCGGCCGAATCGGCGACAAACTGCAGGCGCTGTCGCTCGGGTGGAATGTCCGGGTCCACCGCGACAATCGTGCCGTTGGCCGGGGCCAGAATGCGCACCGCAGGCGGTGCTGCCGAGCCAGTGCCGTCGGCCGATCGCCCGGCAAAGCTGCGGCCGCCCACCATCTCATCGACCCCGGTGGCCTGGCCATCCAGCGCAAAGCGCGGCTGCGCGGTGCCGGCCAGGAACCACTCCTCACGCCGCGCCTCCAGCGCAAAGCCGGCACCCGATTGCCCAGCAGGCGCCGGGCCAAAATCCACCCATTGCGCCTGCAAACCGGCCGGCGGCTTGGGCGCACGGCTGGGCTGGCCCTGGTGCAAAAAGCCCATGATGCTGGCCCAGACGGGTGCCGCGCCGCTGGTGCCGCTGACCGAATGCATGGCCTCGCCGCTGGCATTGCCGACCCAGACGCCGACCGTGTAGCGGTCGGACCAGCCGACGGCCCAGTTGTCGCGCATGTCCTTGCTGGTGCCGGTTTTCACCGCCGCCCAGCTGCGCGTGCCCAGCACGCTATCGAGGCCAAAGGTGCGCACGCGGGCATTGCCATCGGCCAGCATATCGCCCACCACATAGGCGGCGCCCGCATCCATGGCCTGGCGGAACTGCGGCTTGCCGCCGCGCGCATAGGCCACCGGGCTGTAGCGCCCGCCATTGGCCAGTGCGCGGTAGGCATTGGTCAGCTGCACCAGCGGAATATCAGGGCTGCCCAGCGCCAGGCTGTAGCCAAAATAGCTGCCGCTCTCGCGCATCGGCATGCCCAGGCGCACCAGCTGGTCAAAGAAATCGTCAACACCCACCATCACCAGGGTGCGCACCGCCGGCACATTGAGCGAGGCGCCCAGCGCCGTGCGCACCGACACCCAGCCTTTGAAGCTGCGGTCGTAGTTCTGCGGAATATAGAGGCCGCTGGCCGTCGGAATGCGCGCGGGCGAATCCTCGATCAAGGACGCAGCCGTCAGCTTGTGCTCGGCAATTGCCTGGCCATAGAGAAAGGGCTTCAAGGTCGAGCCCGGCTGGCGCGGCGCCAGCACCGCATCGACCGCATGTGCCTGGCTCAGTGCGCCGGAGGACCCCACCCAGGCCAGCACCTCGCCGCTGGCGTTGTCCAGCACCAGCACCGCGCCGTCCTGCACATTGCTGCCCTGCAAGGCCTGCAGGTGCTGGCCCAGCATATCGACCGCATAGCGCTGCAGCGGCGCGCTCAAGGTGGTGCGCAGGCTGGCCATGGCCGCCTGCTGGGTTTTGCCATCCGCGCCTTGCCGCGCCTCGCGCAGCGCAATGCGGCTGAAGTGCGGCGCAATGCCTTCGCTGGCATCAAAGGCGCGCTTTTTCAGCGCAATCTCGGTGAAGAACACAATCGCTTCGCAGTCCAGCTTGGGATCGCGCCGCATCTCCTTGAGCACCCCGCAGGCGCGCTGGCCCACCTGGCCGGGCCGCGCATTGGGCGCGCGCACCAGCGCGGCGGCCACGGCGGCCTCGCGGTCGTCCAGGCCATGGGGGGCCTTGTCGAACAGGGTGCGCGACAGCGCATCAATGCCCACCAGCTCGCCCCTAAAAGGCACCAGGTTCAGGTAGGCCTCCAGGATCTGGGTCTTCTGCCAGCGCCGGTCCAGCACCTGGGCGGCCACCGTCTGGCCCACCTTTTGCACCACCGAGCGGCCGCCATTGCTGCGCCGCCAGTCGCCGTCGAGCAGGCCGGCCAGCTGCATGCTGATGGTGCTGGCCCCGCGTGTGCGCTGGTTCCAGAGGTTGCCCCAGGCAGCCGATGTGACGGCCGCCCAGTCCACGCCACTGTGCTCGTAAAAGCGCTTGTCCTCGCTCAGCAGCATGGCGGTGCGCAGCGCAGCCGACACATCGCCCAGCGCCACCCAGTCGCCCCGGCGCACCGTGCTGTCGGTGCGCACCCTCTGCAGCAGCTCGCCTTCGCGCGAGAGCACCCGCGTCTCCGACGAGCTGAAGTCCTGGCGCACCTCGCCAAAGCTGGGCACGGCCTGGGCCAGTGGTGCATGCACCAGGCAGGCCAGCGCCAGCAGCCGCCAGCGGGCTATAGCGCGCAGCCTCATGGCGCCACGGGCACAACCGTCACCTTGGGGTTGGGTGCCATGCCGAACATCTCGGGCGCATACAGCGCCTCGACGCGGGTCGATGGCAGCGCAAACTCACCGGTGTTGTTGACGCGGTAGCTGTACTGCAGGCTGAGCTTGCCCTGCGGCAGGTAGCCGTAGTAGGCGCGGTAGCTCTCGAACGACCGCTCCTCGAACGCCTTCCAGCCCCAGCCGGTCGATTTCTCGCCGGCGGTGGACAGTGCCGAGTCCCGGCCCAGGCCGCTGCCCAGGATGGTGGCGCCGCCCGGGATCGGATCGGTGATCGCCACCCAGGTCATGTTGGCGCTGGCGTTCACCTCCAGGGTCACGCGCAGCACATCGCCCCGGGTGTACTGGCCGGCGGGCAGGTTCTTGTTGGCCTGCTCGACGGCCACCACGGTCTTGCTGATGGTGTAGCCGGCCGACAGTGGCTGCTTGAGCGGCACGGCCGCCTGCGATTGCACCGTCAGCCAGGGCTTGCCGCTGCCCTTTTGCTGCACCTTGAGGCTCTGGTTGCCAGCGGCCCAGGGCAGGTCAATGGTGTTGTTGAGCCACTGCGCCACCTGCTCGGTCGGGCCGGGCGTGCGCTTGCCGCCTTGGGCCAGCAGCTCGATCGCATCCTGCGCCTTGGTCACGCGGCTCCAGTCCACGGTGCCGGACTTGCCGGCCATGCTGGCCTCGGTGGTGCCGGTCACGGGTGTGGACTCATAGGTGCGCGAGAAGCGTTCCAGCGCCAGCGCGCCCCAGAGGTTGGCCGTGGTCGTCGTCCAGGCACCGCTCTTCTGGCGGCTGATGAAGCTGCTGGCCAGGCGTGGCATGTCGTCCTTCCAGGCCGGGTCGTCCATCACCACCAGCAGGAAACGCGCCAGGGTGGTATCGCCGTTTTGCATCAGCCACCACCAGTAGTCGTTGTTCTCGTTGGCGAACAGCACCTTGGTGCCCTGGTAGCTCAGGCGCGCACGCAGGATCTGGTTGGCCTCTTCGAGCAGCTTGCTGCGGTTGGGCACATCCTTCATATGGCCCAGAATCGACAGCCAGTCCACCACCGTCTGGGTGGGCCAGTCATTGGGTGCAATCTGGATGCTGGTCAGCATGCGCGGCTGCGCCTTGCCATACAGCGCCAAGGCGTTGATGGCGGCGAGCTTGCGCACTTCCAGGTCGGAGCGTGGGCTCCAGAACTTGCGCTCGATGCGGCCATCGATGAAGCGGGCCAGCGCGTCCTGCATGCGGCCCAGCGGCGCAGGGGGAATAGCAAAGGCCGGGTCGATGCGCTTCATCTCGAAAGCGGCCTGCAGCAGGTGGGCGGTCAGCGCATCGCTGCCGGTGTTGCTGCTGCCCGCTTGCGGCGGGAAGTAGTTGGCCAGGCCGTCGCCATCGAGGTAGGTGGGCAGGCGCTCCATCGTGCTCTTCCACAGCGCTGCATCCTGCATGCCGATGGATTTGCTGGTGGTCTGCTCCAGGCAGGCATACGGGTAGGCACGCCACCAGTCACGCACACCGGGCAGGCCTTCTGCCAGGCGCGGCACCAGCGACAGCTTCAGGCCGCCACGGCCGGGCAAGGCATCGGCCGGTGCGCTGACCGGCATATCCAGGCTGCCGTCGAGCTGCACCAGGGTGGCCTGCAGGGTCTCCACCGCCACAGCAGGCACCACACGCTGGCTGACCTTGAGCGCATCGGCGGCATCGCCCTGCTTGTCCTTGGCGCTGATCTCCCAGAGCAGCTCGCCCTGGCGGCTTTGCGACATGTCGGCAGGCGCCGTCACGCTCCAGCTCACGGTGCGGGCCTCGTTGGCCGCCACTTCCACTGTCTGCGGCTCGAGCTGCAGCAAGGTCGCCTTGGGGGTCACCAGCACCTGCATGGGCTTGCTGGTGGTGTTGCGCAGGGTGACCTGGGCGTCATAGCGGTCGCCATCGCGCACCAGCGGCGGCAGGCCGCTGATGATCTGCAGCTCCTGCGTGGTGCGGATCTGGGTCGTGCCGGTGCCAAACAGCTCCAGCCCACTCTCGGCCACGGCCACGATCTTGAAGCTGGTGAGGGCATCATTGAGCGGCACATCGACCTCGGCGCGGCCGTTCGCATCCAGCACCACATTGGGCTGCCACAGCAGCAGGGTGTCGAGCAGCTCGCGGGTCTGGCCATTGCCACCGCCGCCGCCCGCTGCCACGGCCTTGCGGCCATAGTGGCGCCGGCCAATGATTTCCATCTGGGCGGTGGAGGTCTCCACGCCCCAGGAACGCTTTTGGTACATGGCTTCGAGCAGCGCCCAGGTGTCATTGCTCTTGAGCTCCAGCAAGGCCTGGTCCACGGCCGCCACCGACACGGCCGCGCCCGCCGCCGGCTTGCCATTGGGCAGCTTGGCTTCGATCGTGACCTTGGCGGTGTTGCGGATGCGGTAGCTTTCCTTGTCGCTCTTGACGGTCACGGCCAGCTGGCGGTCGGCAATGCCGACGCGGATCTCGGCCGCGCCCAGGCGGTAAGCGGGTTTGGACAGGTCCACCAGCGCGGTGGGCGCCACATATTCCTTGCCCTCGTACCAGAACGAGGTCCACCATTCACGCGGCGACTTGAAGCCCCAGGTGAAGAAGCTGTACCAAGGCACTTCGCGCAGGCGGCCACGCAGCGCCATCACGCTGACATAGACATTCGGGCCCCAGCCCTCCTGCACCTTCAGGTTGACCGTGGGGTCATCGCCGCGCAGGGTGATCACCTGGCTGGAGAGCACGCCTTCGCGCTCCACCGTCACCAGCGCCGTTGCTTCGCGGAAAGGCATGCGCACCTGGAAGCGTGCGGTGTCGCCCACCTTGTAGGATTTCTTTTCCGGCAGCAGGTCCATGCGGTCGGTGTCTTCACCGCCAAACCAGAGCTCGCCCTGCTTGGTCACCCAGACCGAGGTCGCGGCCTTGGAGCTGCGGTTCTTGTCGTCGGTCGCCTCGGCAATCAACTCGGTCTCGCCGCCTTCGCTCAGCTGGGTGTCGCAGGCCAGCAGGCCCTTGGCATCGCTCTTGCCGCTGCAGACCACACCCAGGTCCTTGTAGCTCTCATGGTTCTCGTAGCTGTAGAAGCCGCCCACCATGCGCTTGCGCGTGGAGGTGACCACACGCGCCACCGCGCGCACCTGCAGCTTGACGCCGGAGACGGGCTTGCCCGACGGCGTCAGCGACAGCGCCTGGAAGCCCAGCTTCTTGTCGGTGGAGGCCCAGTTCTCGGCCTTGATGCCGGCGACCACCGAGGCGGGCCAGATCACGCTGTGGTGGCTGATGGTCTGCACCTCACCATTGGGGTCGGAAAAACTCGCCTCCAGCAGCAGATCCTGCGGCGCCACGGAGCTGGGCACCTGCTCGATCTCGGCCTTGCCCACGCCATTGGCATCCAGGGTCAGCGCCAGCTTGTCGGCAATCACGCGGCGGTCATTGCTGTAGTCCTCGCCATCGTTGCCCGCGCCGGGCAGCTTGCGGCTCAAATAGGGCCGGCCAAACGAGAAGCTGTCGTAGTCCTCAAAGCTCACCGCATGCGACTGGATCGCGGCTGAGACCTTGACCGCCTCCTTGGCCGCTGCGCCGCCCGAGAGGTAGGACAGTTGCACCTGGGCGCCCAGCTTGCCCGGCTGCACGATGGGCGCAGGCTGGTCCGGCGTCACGCTGCCCTTGAACACCGGCAGGCGGTACTCTTCCACCCGGAACGAGCCGGTCTGCATCTCCATCGATCCCCATTTGCCCTTGCCGCCCTTGAGCGTGATGCGGTAGGTGCCCAGCTTGGCGGCTTTGGGAATCTTGAACTCGGACACGGCCGACAGGCCCTGGCCCGGGCGCTCCCAGCTGATGGGCAGCTCAAACTCGTCGTTGCTGCCCACATGGGTGATGACCACCTGGTTGGGCAACTGCTCCTTGCCGGGCAGGCCCAGGCCGCCCATGGTCTGGCTGCGGATCAGGTGCTTCATCGACACCGTCTCGCCAGCGCGCAGCAGGCTGCGGTCCAGCACCGTGTGGGCGACCACATCCTGCACGGGGCTGCTGTCGGTCTCGAGGTTGAAGCGCCAGCTCTCGATGCCGCGCTGCCAGTCGCTCCAGACAAAGGCCATGTCCTGCTTGCCGTCCACCGTGGCGCGCGCGCTCACAAAGTAGGCAGCGCTGGTGTCGCTGTTGGCGCCCGCCTCGCAGCGCACCTGCGCCTGGGTGTCGAGCTTGTCAAAACGGGCCACGCCGTCCTTGTCGGTCGTGCCCTGCACCAGCGTCTTGCCGTCGCAGGTAGAGATGCGTACCTGGGCATTGGCCACCGGCTTACCCTTGTCCAGGCTGGTCACCCAGGCCATCGCGTTTTCACGCCCCAGCTTGAAGTGCACGCCCAGGTTGGTCACCAGCGCCGAGCTGCGCACAAACATCACGCGGCGGGCACTGTCGTAGTCGGTGTTGAGCAGTGCGTCGCCCAGCATGGGCGAGGCGATCTCGACGACATGGAAACCGGTCTCCAGCGGAATGCCCACGACCTCAAACGGGCGCGGGTCCTTGCTGTCGGTCTTGGGCAGGGCCAGCTTCTTGCTGGTGGCCTGGCCTTCGAGCAGCGAGAGCATGCGGGTCTCGACATAGTTCTTGTCGCCATCGGGCAGCACATTGGGCAGCGGGATCTTGCTGTCCTGCGCTGCCTGCTTGCGGCTGACCTGCCAGTTGTCGTAGCGCTGGAGCTTGCGGTACCAGCGGATGATGTCGGCATCGCTTTGCAGCTGCAGGGTCGAGACAGTGCCCTTGTCCTCGATCGACAAGCCCTGGATCTGCAGGTCCTGCTCCACATTGCGCAGGGTCACCGGGAACATGGCCGGGCCCTTGTCGCCTTCGGCAAAGCGCTCGACCACGCCAAACGGCGAGGCGGCAAACTTGGCCAGCGGTGGCATCAGCCCGCTTTGCACCTGCAGCGGGAACAGGTTGGCATTGGCCAGCGGCCGGTCCGATTCGTCCTTGAAGCCCTGGGGCAGCACGATGCGCATCGTCTCCTTCTCGCCAAAGGGCGGCGCAAACTGCAGGCGGTTGACCTCGCCTTCATCCCCGTCATCGGGGAAGCTGGCCTTGACCTTGCCCTTGGAGGTTTCCAGGAAGATGCCTTCTGCGAGCTTGCGGTCCACCGAAGCGCTAAAGAGCAGGTTGAGCGGGCGGATCGGCAGGCAGCCGGCCTGCGCATTGGCGCGCTCGCAGCTGAACTCGGCCGTGAACGGCGGGCGCACCTGGTAGTCGAAGCGGCGCTCACGCGTCTGCTTGACGCCGTTGTCGGTGCTCACCCCCGCGCCCACCACCAGGCTCATCTGCGCACCCTCGGGCAAGGCCCGCTGGCATTGCAAGGCCACATGGCGGCGCGGCCGCTGCTGCAAGCTATCGCGGCCAAACTGGCTTTGCATGAAGTCATCGGACTCCGAGGCGCTGAGGATGCGCACTGGAATGCGCTCCCCGATGCCCTTGACCGTGCACCAGGTGTTGTCCTGCACCGAGCTGGTCACGACATCGGCATTGAACTGCAGGCCAAAGAACTGGCGGCTGTCGAGCGGCTGGTAGCTGCTGGGCACCACGCGCGTCACCGACGGCCCTCCGGTGGCAAAGCGGTACTGGGCCGCGCCCTTGACCGGCTCGCCGGCAGCATCCTTGAGGTTGGCGACCTTTTCGACCGTGCAGCGCACACCGGGCGGCAGGTCATCGGCCAGGTCAAACACCCATTCGCGCGGGCCCGTCCAGCGTCCCGTCCCCTGGCTCTGGGCCTGTTTGTTGTCGCAGTCGAGTTTGACGGGCGCTGCCGCACGCAGATCGCCCATCGGCACCACGGCCGCATCGAACTTGACGACTATTTGCCGTACCCGGGCCACCTCGCCCTGCGGTGACACCGATGTGATGCTTGTGGCATGGGCTGACAGGCCCAGCGCGGCCCAGCCGGCGCCCGCCAGCCAGCGTTGTAATGTTGTATTCACGGAGCTCTCCCCTAGGATGGTGAGAGCGTACCAAAATTAGCCTGCGCCAGTGTTGGCTGGCCGCCCAGGGCAGCCAGGTGTTTCATTTGGCAACAAGATGAGCCTATTTATTGGGCTTGTGGCTTGCCAGGGCTCTGCCGATGCATGCCATGCTGTCCAACAGCGCCAGTCCAGCTCACTGGGGCTGGAAGCCGCTGTCGCGGATGATGCGGGTCCAGACGGCCGAATAGGCGCGCTCGCGGGCCAGCAGCTGCTCGGGCGTCATATAGCCCACGCTCAGCCCCATGCCCACCAGCTGCTCATGCACATCGGGGGCAGCCACGGCCTTGGCAACCGCCTGCGATACGGCCTGCACCATCTCGGGGGGCGTGCCGGCGGCGGCATAGATGCCGTAGTAAGGCATGTCTTCCAGACCCGGCAGACCCAGTTCGCTGAAGGTCGGCACATCGGGCAAGGCCTGCTGGCGCTTGCCGCCCAGCACGGCCAGCACGCGGATCTTGCCGGCCTTGTGGCTTTCGATGAAATCCTGCACCGAGCCAATGCCGGCGGGGATCTGGTTGCCCATCATGTCAGCCAGCATGGGCGCGCTGCCCCGGTAGGGCACGGACACCAGGTCGGTCTTGAAGCGCTGGTTCAGCACCCGCACCAGGAACTCCGGCGTCGATGCCGGCGCCGGAATGCCCACCGCACTTTTGCCGCCCTGCTTTTTGAGCCACTGCAGATAGGCCTCGAAGCTGCGCACGCCCAGGCCGTCGGAGACCGCAATCGCATTGACAAAGCTGGCAAAACCGGCCACCGGCACAAAGTCCGCATGCGGGTCAAACCCTGGATTCTTGATGACCTGGGGCAGGATGGAGATCGTGTGGTCGTGGGTGACGAAGAAGGTCGCGCCATCGGCTGGCGAAGCCTTGAGGATCTGGGCCGCAATCTGGCCGCCCGCGCCGGGCTTGTTCTCCACCACGACCGAGGTGCCCAGGCTGTCCTTCATCTTCTCGGCCAGCAGCCGCGCGATCACATCGGTGCCGCCGCCCGGTGGAAAGCCCACCAGCAGCCGCACCGGCTTGCCCTTGTTGTAGCCCGCCGCCCAGCTGGGGCCAGCCAGCCACCCGGCCGCAGCAGCGGCCAGCAGTCGTTGGGAGAAATGGCGGCGGCGCAAGGGCATGCTGGGCTTTCAGGAATCGAAGAAGAACCGTTCAAGCAAAGCTTATGCCAGGCGGGTGCGGTGCTTGGCCAGCTGGGCACGCACCTGCACGGGCGCCGTGCCCCCCAGGGTGTTGCGCGCGTTCAGCGAGCCTTCCAGGCTCAGTGCCTCGAAGACATTGGCTTCGATATTGGGGTTGAAGGCCTGCAGCTCGGCCAGTGGCAGCTCGGTCAGGTCCACACCCTTTTGCGAGGCCAGCTTGACGGCATGGGCCACGGTCTCATGCGCATCGCGGAAAGGCAGGCCCTTCTTGACCAGGTAATCGGCCAGATCGGTGGCGGTGGCATAGCCCTTGAGCGCTGCGGCACGCATGTTGTCGGCGTTGACGGTGATGCCGCCTTCCTTGGCGCCGGTCGCAGGGTTCACCTGGCCGCCGATCATCTCGGCGAAGATGCGCAAGGTGTCCTTCAGGGTGTCGACGGTGTCGAACAGCGGCTCCTTGTCTTCCTGGTTGTCCTTGTTGTAGGCCAGGGGCTGGCCCTTCATCAAGGTGATCAGGCCCATCAGGTGACCGACCACGCGGCCGGTCTTGCCGCGCGCCAGCTCTGGCACATCGGGGTTCTTCTTTTGCGGCATGATCGACGAGCCGGTGGTGAAGCGGTCGGCAATGCGCACAAAGCCAAAGTTCTGGCTCATCCAGATGATCAGTTCTTCCGACAGGCGGCTGATGTGCACCATGCACAGCGAGGCCGCTGCGGTGAATTCAATGGCGAAATCGCGGTCGCTGACGCCGTCCAGCGAGTTCTGGGACACGCCTTCCATGCCCAGGGTCTGGGCGACACGCTCGCGGTCCAGCGGGTAGGTGGTGCCGGCCAGTGCAGCGCTGCCCAGCGGCAGCACATTGACGCGCTTGCGCACATCGAGCATGCGCTCGGCATCGCGCTTGAACATTTCCACATAGGCCAGCAGGTGGTGGGCAAAGCTCACCGGCTGGGCCACCTGCAGGTGGGTAAAGCCCGGCAGGATCACGTCGACATTCTTCTCGGCCACTTCCACCAGCGACAGCTGCAGCTCACCCAGCAGGCCTTCGATCAGGTCGATCTCGCCGCGCAGCCACAGGCGCACATCGGTGGCGACCTGGTCATTGCGGCTGCGGCCGGTGTGCAGGCGCTTGCCCGCGTCGCCCACCAGCTGGGTCAGGCGCGCCTCGATGTTCAGGTGCACGTCTTCCAGGTCCAGCTTCCACTCAAAGCTGCCCGCTTCGATCTCCGAGGTGATCTGCGCCATGCCCTGCTCGATGGAGGCCAGGTCCTGCTCGCCGATGATCTTCTGGGCGCAGAGCATCTGCGCGTGGGCCAGGCTGCCCTGGATGTCTGCCTGCCACAGGCGCTTGTCGAAAAACACACTGGAGGTGTAGCGCTTGACCAGATCGCTCATGGGTTCGGAGAACAGCGCCGACCAGGCTTCGGACTTGGAATCGAGCTGGTTGTGCGAAGGAGACGAAGCTTGTGGTGTAGACATGAAGGTCGCAATATTCGGGTTAAGCTGCCAGTTGCGCTGCGGAAACACAGCCCGCGGTGCTGTGCCTGAGGCCCGCCAAAGCCCTGGGCGAAAAACCAGGATTTTATCGACCCTGCACGACCATGCCAGCAACATCAACTAATCCAGCACCACGCGAAGCCATCGTCGGCACCGCCTATGTGTTTGATGCCTGCACCGCCAGCGTGATCGGCCGCACCGTGGCCCTGGTCGAGACTGTGGTGGCCATTGCCGCCGCCTTTGGTGCCAGCGGCCTGGCCGACTGGTTCTTTCAGCTGGCGCTGCTCACTGCCGTGGTGCTGCCCGCCAGCCTGCTGTGGCTGGTGCTGGCCTGCCAGCAAAAAAAGCTGCTGCAGCGCTGCAGCACGCAGCGGCAGTACCTGGCCGGGGCCGCGCTGGGCGTGGTCTGCGGGCTCTTGGCAGCCATGCTCTACCAGTGGGCCACCCTGTCGGCGCAAACAGCCTGGCTGGCCAGCGCAGCGGCCGGGGGCTTTTTGGCGGCGATGGTGGTGGTGGGCCTGCAGTGGCGCGCCCAGGCCCGCACGCCGGCGGCCACCACCGCGCGCCTGGCCGAGCTGCAGGCGCGCATCCGGCCGCACTTCCTCTTCAATGCACTCAACAGTGCCGTTGCGCTGGTGCAGGACCACCCGCAAAAAGCCGAGGCCATGCTCGAAGACCTGAGCGACCTGTTCCGCCATGCGCTGACCGAAAAGCGCGAGGCTTCGACCCTGGCCGAAGAGGTGATGCTGGCGCGCCGCTACCTGTCGATCGAGCAGATCCGCTTTGACGACCGCATGGCCGTGCGCTGGAACCTGGACTCGCGCGCCGATGACGCCACCGTGCCGCCGCTGTTTCTGCAGCCGCTGGTGGAGAACGCCGTCAAGCACGGCATCGAGCCCAGCCATGGCCATGGCCGCATCATCATTGCCACGCGCCGGCGGGGCAATATGGTGCAGATCCAGATCATCAACACCACGCCGCGCCCCTTTAGCGCCCCCCAGCCCGAGCGGCGCGCCGGCACCGGCACAGCCATCCTGAATGTGAAAAAGCGCCTGCGCCTGCTCTACGACCTCGAATACGACTTCAAGGCCACCAGCAAGGATGGCATCTACATGGTGCGCATCAGCATCCCTGCTTGAGCGGGTGCAACGACACGACGGCCGGTGTTGGCAGGCGGCACCGGGCTCCGCTAGCATAGCGGCCATGCGAGTATTGATTGTGGATGATGAAGCGCTGGCCCGAAGCCGGCTGCGGCGCCTGCTGGTCGAGATAACACCAGCGCCCAGCGCCGTGCACGAGGCCGCCAATGCCCCCGAGGCACTGCAGGCGCTGGCCAGCGCCGCAGAGCGGAGCGAGCCCTTTGATGTGCTGCTGCTGGACATCCATATGCCGGGGCACAGCGGCATGGAGCTGGCGCGCCAGCTGCAGCAGCAGCCCGCAGCCCCCGCCGTGGTCTTTGTCACCGCCCACCCCGAGCATGCGCTGAGCGCCTTCGAGGTCAATGCCGCCGACTACCTGACCAAGCCGGTGCGGCGCGAGCGCCTGGCCGCTGCGCTGCACAAGGTGGCCCTGGTCGCCCAGGCCCATGCGCTGCGCCAGGCGCCGGCCCAGACCGAGCCGGATGCCGAGACCGACAGCTTGCTGATCACCGACCGGGGCCGCACCGAGCGGGTGCGCCTGGCCGATGTGCTGTATTTCAAATCCGAGCTGAAGTATGTGACCGTGCGCACCGCCACCCATGCCTACCTGTGGTCGGGCAGCCTCAATGATCTGGAGACGCGCTTTGCCAAGCGCTATTTGCGCGTGCACCGCAATGCGCTGGTGGCGCCGTCTGCGATACGCTGCCTGGAAAAGGCCTGGGGGGGGGACGACAGCGACGGCTGGCAGCTGCGCCTGTTTGGCATCGAGGATGTGCTGCTGGTCTCGCGGCGCCAGCTGCCGGTGGTGCGGGCCTTGCTGGCCAACAAGGGCGGCGGCCTGCGCGCAGGCTGAGCCCTACCCTTCCTCATTTCTCATCTGTTTCAGTGCTTGTGCCCGTCGTGGTCGCCATGCGCATCCTGCGCGCCATGGGCCTCATGCTGCTCGGCCGGGCCGTGCGCATGGCCATGGTGGTCATGGTCGCCATGCGCCCAGGTGCTGACCGCGCTCACCACCACCATGCCGATGGCCAGCCAGACCACCTGCTGCACCGTCTGCTTGGCCGTCAGCTGGCGCTGCAGCTGCGGGATCAGATCAGCGAGGGCCACATAGATAAAGCTGCTCGACGCAATGGCCAGGAAGTACGGCAGAAAATCCGCCAGTGAGCTGACCAGGAAATAGCCAACCACGCCGCCCAGTGCCGTCACCGCACCAGCGAGCGACAGCTTGAGCAAGGCCACCTTGCTCTGGCTGCGGCTGCCATTGCCCGACAGCACCACCAGGTCGCCCATATGGTGGGGCACCTCATGGGCCAGCACCGAGATGGCCGCCACAATGCCCAGCCACATATCGGCCATGAAGGCCGACGCAATCAGGATGCCGTCGCCAAAGCAGTGCACGCTGTCGCCGGTCAGCAGCGACCAGCCGCCCGCGCTGTTGTTGTGCGTGTGGCCGTGGTGGTGGTGTGCATGGCCATGCGGGCCATCGGCGTGCTCGCCGTCCGCATGCTCGCCATGGGCATGGCCGCGCTCTTCGGGCAGCGCATGGCGGTGCTCATGGCCGTGGTGCCACAACTCGGCCTTGTCCAGCAAGAAGAAAAACACCAGACCCAGCAGCAGCACCACAAACAGCGCCTTGGGGTTGATCTGGCTCTCGAAAGCCTCGGGCAGCAAATGCACAAAGGCGGTGGCGAGCAAGGCGCCCGCGGCCAGGCTCAGCAGGTGCTGGGCACCAAAGCGGCTGCCCTGGCTGCCAATGCCCGTGCGCATCAGCGCTGCGGCCACCCACACACTGCCCAAACCGGCAGCAAGGGTCGCCAGCACGATTGCGATCAAAGTCATGAAACCATCCTTCAGCGGGGCCGGACTTGGCAAAAACGCCGCCAACCCGGGCCGGCCCATCGCTCATCCGCGCAGCCCCCGGGCACCCGTGCCCTCTCCAACATGCCGCGCATGGTAGCACTTTGTTGCAACGCAGTTGCATTAACCACCCCAAATCCTGTGCAGGTGACAGGACTTGGGGCGGCCCGAGTGGAACCTCTGCGACTGCGAGCACCACCCAGGATTGTGGACACCGGCGTCAGTGCGCCTTTTCCCAGTTCGGGCCAAAGCCGATCTCGGCGATCAACGGCACCTTCAGGTCGGCCACGCTGGCCATGATGGCCGGGATCTCCGTGCGCAGCCATTCCTGCTCGGCAGCGGGCAGCTCGAACACCAGTTCATCGTGCACCTGCATGATGACCAGCACCTCGGGCTTGTCTGCATCGAGCTTGGCCTGCACAGCGACCATGGCCTTCTTGATCAAATCGGCCGCCGTGCCCTGCATGGGGGCATTGATCGCAGCGCGCTCGGCCGCTTTCTTGCGCGGGCCATTGCCGCCATTGATCTCGGGCAGCACCAGGCGCCGGCCGAACACGGTCTCGACATAGCCCTGCGCATGGGCCAGCTCCACGGTCTGGTCCATATAGCGCTTGACGCCGGGGTAGCGCTGGAAGTACTTGTCGATATAGGCGGCAGCGGCCTTGGTCTCGATGCCCAGGTTCTTGGCCAGGCCAAAGCTGCTCATGCCATAGATCAGGCCAAAGTTGATGACCTTGGCATAGCGGCGCTGCTCGCTGCTGACCTGGTCCAGCGCCACGCCAAACACCTCGGCGGCGGTGGCGCGGTGCACATCCAGGCCATCGCGGAAGGCGTTGAGCAGCGCCTCGTCACCCGACAGATGCGCCATGATGCGCAGCTCGATCTGCGAGTAGTCGGCACTGGCAATCAGCTTGCCCTCGGGCGCAACAAAGGCCTCGCGGATGCGGCGGCCTTCGGCGGTGCGCACAGGAATGTTCTGCAGGTTGGGGTCGTTGCTGGACAAGCGGCCCGTCACGGCCACCGCCTGCGCATAGTGCGTGTGCACGCGGCCATCGCTGGGCAAAGCCATCTGCGCGAGTTTGTCGGTATAGGTGCCCTTGAGCTTGGACAGCGAGCGGTGCTCCAGAATCTTGGCCGGCAGCGGGTAGTCCTCGGCCAGCTTCTCCAGCACTTCCTCGTCGGTGCTGCGCGCGCCGGTGGCGGTTTTCTTCACCACGGGCAGGCCGAGCTTGTCAAAAAAGATCTCGCCGAGCTGCTTGGGGCTGCTCAGGTTGAACTGCTGGCCGGCGATCTCATAGGCCTCGGCCTCCAGCGCCAGAATGCGGCGGCCCAGGTCATTGCTCTGGCGCGCCAGCTCGGGCGCATCGATGCGCACGCCATTGCGCTCGATGCGGAACAGCGCCTCGCTGGTCTGCATCTCCAGCGCATAGATATGCGCCAGGCCCGCATTGGCTTCGATGCGCGGCCACAGCACGCGGTGCACATCCAGGGTCTGGTCCGAGTCTTCGCAGCTGTAGGCCGCTGCCTTGTCCACCGGCACCTGGGCAAACGGGATCTGGCCCTTGCCCTTGCCGCAGAGGTCTTCGTAGCTGATGCCGGTGCGGCCGGTGTGGCGCAGCGCCAGGCTGCCCAGGTTGTGGGGGCGGTCGGCTTCGAGCACATAGGACTGCAGCATGGTGTCATGCGCATAGCCCTGCACGCGGATGCCATGGTTGGCCAGCACATGCTGGTCGTATTTGACATGCTGGCCCAGCTTCTTTTTGCTGGCGTCTTCCAGCCAGGGCTTGAGCTTGGCCAGCACCAGGTCGATGGGCAGCTGCTCGGGCACATCCAGGCCTTCATGGCGCAGCGGCACGTAGGCCGCCTCACCCACCTGCACGCTGAACGAGATGCCGACGATGCGGGCCTGCATTTCGTCGAGCGAATCGGTTTCGGTGTCCAGCGCCGTCAGCTCGGCCGCCTGCAGTTTCAGCAGCCAGGCGTCCAGATCGGCCTCGGTCAGGATGGTGTGGTAGACCACATCGCGCTGCTGGGCCTCGATGGCCACCTCGGTCACGGCGGCATCGGCGCTGTCAAACAGGCCCGCCTGGCCGGACGCGCTGTCGCCCGTCGCCTTGGCGGACGCGGGGGTAGCGGCAGAGCCCAGCGCGCGCGCCAAGCCCTTGAAGCCATATTGCTCGTAGAACGGCACCAAGGCCACGGCATCGGGCTCGCCCAGGGTAATGCCATCGAAGGCAGGCAGGCCCTGGATATAGTCGTCCAGCGCGCAATCGGTCTTCATCGTCACCAACTGGCGGCTGAGCGCCAGCTGGCCGCTGGCGATCGCATCGCGCAGGTTCTGGCCAGCAACGCCCTTGATCGTGTCGGCCTTGGCAATCAGCTCATCGAGCGAGCCGTGCTCCTCCAGCCACTTGGCGGCGGTCTTGGGGCCCACCTTGCTGACGCCAGGCACGTTGTCCACCGTATCGCCCACCAGGGCCTGGTAGTCGACCATCTGCGTGGGCGGCACGCCAAATTCGGCGGTGACGCCGGCGACATCGCGGCGCTTGCCATTCATCGTGTCGATGATGGTCACATGCTCGTTGACCAGCTGGCTCAAGTCCTTGTCGCCGCTGGAGACGATCACCTGGATGCCCTGCTGCGAGGCCATCTGGGCCAGGGTGGCAATGACATCGTCGGCCTCGACACCGGGCACGGCCAGGATCTTCCAGCCCAGCAGCTGCACCACCTCGTGGATGGGGGCGATCTGCGAGCGCAGGTCATCGGGCATCGGCGAGCGTGTGGCCTTGTACTCAGTGTAGAGATCGTCGCGAAAGGTCGGGCCGCTGGCATCGAAAACACAGACCGCGTAGTCGGCCTGTATGTCTTTACGCAACGCCTGCATCATATTGACCATGCCGCGGATGGCGCCGGTGGCCGGGCTGGCAGGATCGCCGGGAACCGCACGAAGATCGGGCATGGCATGGTAGGCACGGTACAGATAGCTGGAACCGTCCACCAGCACTAAAGTAGGAGGATTACGCATATTGACATTGTGCCCGGTACGCAAACACCGGGCGACAACTTACAATTGGGCCATGCGCGCAATTACCACTTCTTTCATCGCCCAGGCCCTGGCACTGGTGCTGGCAGCCCCTGCGCTGGCCCAGCAACCCGCAGTTCCTGCACAGGCGCCTGCGGCGCAACCCGCTGCACAGCCAGCGGCCCCTGCCGACGCAGCGCCCGCGAACGACAAGTACAACCAGAAGGCCGAGTACATCCGGGTGGAAGACGCGGGCAGCCGCATCGATGAGGTGCGCATTGGCGGCCAGACCCAGAGCATCCATGTGCAGCCCAAGATGGGCAATATGCCCGGCTACGAGGTCAAGCCCACCGACGGCGCCCGCGCCCGCCCTGACGGCTTTGGCGACACCCAAAGCAAGAAGCGCGTCTGGAATATCGGCAATTTCTGAGCGCGATACCAGAGCGAATAGCCCAGCGCCGCGCAGGCTTGCGATAATCGCCCCTTTGCACCCGCCGCTTAGCGGGCCAGGCCAGCCACAGAGGCTGGCCTTGTTTTTGTAGTGACGATATACATCCATGGCTGTTTTCACCGAAGTATCCGACAAGGCTGCCAAGGCCTTGCTCAAGCGCGTCCCACTGGGCGATTTCGTCTCGTTGCGCGGTATTGAAGGCGGTATTGAAAACACCAACTACTTTCTGACCACCAGCCAGGGCGAGTACGTGCTGACCCTGTTCGAGCGCCTGCGTGCCGACCAGCTGCCGTTCTATCTGTACCTGATGAAGCACCTGGCCAAGGCCGGCGTGCCCGTGCCCGAGCCCCAGGCCGATGGCAAGACCGGCGACATCCTGCTGCAGGTCGAGGGCAAGCCCGCTGCCATCGTCGGCAAGCTGCCCGGCAAGAGCCAGCTGGCGCCCCAGGCGGCGCATTGCCAATCGCTGGGCGAGGTGCTGGCCAGAATGCACCAGGCCGCCCTCGACTACCCGCGCCAGCAGCCCAATCTGCGTGGCCTGCCCTGGTGGAACGAGACCGTGCCGGTGGTGCTGCCCTACCTGGACAGCGCCACTGCCGAGCTGCTGCGCAGCGAACTGGCCTACCAGAACCATGTGGCGCAAAGCTCGGCCTATACCGCGCTGCCGCACGGCCCGGTGCATGCCGATCTGTTCCGCGACAATGCGATGTTCGAGGGCGAGACGCTGACCGGCATCTTTGACTTCTATTTCGCCGGTGTCGATACCTGGCTGTTCGACATTGCCGTGGTCATCAACGACTGGTGCATCGACCTGGCCACCGGCGCCATCGACCTGGCGCGCGCCGATGCGCTGCTGGCCGCCTACCAGGCCGTGCGCCCGCTGCAGGCCTGCGAGCGCGAACTGCTCAACGCCATGCTGCGCGCTGGCGCGCTGCGCTTTTGGATCTCGCGCCTGTGGGACTTCTACCTGCCGCGCGAAGCCTCGCTGCTCAAGCCGCACGACCCGACCCATTTCGAGCGCGTGCTGCGCGAGCGCCTGGCCACGCCTTACCAGCTGAAATAAGCGACCTGTTCAAAGCAACCCAGGGCGCGCCCGCGCGCACCATGCCCATATGGGTGCCTGCCCCTTGGGCGCATGGGTTACAGTGCGCCATCCCCTTTGATTTTTTTATCGCTGCAGCCCACGCTGCAGCGCGCTGGTGCATGAAACTTCGTATCGCCACTGCCCGCCAGGGTGTGACCTGGGTGCAAGACGGCTTCAAAACCTTCAAGACACAGGCCCTGGCCCTCACTTCGCTGTTCTTTCTGTCGATGATGGTGATGTCCCTGATCGGCGCCATCCCGATTGCCGGCACCTTTATCGCGCTGGCGCTGCTGCCGGTCTCCACCCTGTGCATGATGATTGGCGCCGCGTTGACGGCCCAGGGCACGCGCCCGACCTTGCCGGTGGTGCTGGCTGCGCTGCGTGTGGACAAGGAACGGCGCAACTCCTTTGTCGTGCTGGGCGTGTTCTATGCGCTATCCTTCCTGCTGGTGCTGGGCTTTTCGGCGCTGTTCGACGGCGGCCAGTTCGCCCGGCTCAACCTGATGGGCGGCGAGATCACGCGTGAGATCGTTGAGCAACCGGCCTTCCAGCAGGCCATGTTCGCCACCATGCTGCTGTACATTCCGCTGTCGTTGCTGTTCTGGCATGCGCCTGGCCTCATTTACTGGCACCGCGTTCCCGCCATCAAGGCGGTGTTCTTCAGCCTGATCGCCTGCAGCCGCAATATCGGCGCCTTCACGATGTTTGGTCTGGCCTGGATGGCTGTCGGCATCGGTTTTGGCATCGCCATGGCCTTGCTGTCTGCGCTGCTGGGCACCTTGCTGGGCGCCTGGGCAGCAGCGGCGATTGCCATTGCCGGCTCGCTGATGCTGGCCACGATGTTCCTGACCTCGGTAGTGTTCAGCTTTCGTGACTGCTTTGAAGCGCCGGAGCAGACTGACAGCGTCGCGCTCTAAGCCCTACCCGCTCACCCCAGCCCGGTCTGTGTCCCACAGCCCGGGCTTTTTTCATCGCTGGGGGCCTTCGCCGTGGTGCAGGCGGTGCAGCTGCGCGCGGTCTTCCAGGCTGGACAGCGCCAGCGCAAACACAATGCCCAGCGCCGCGCCCAGCACGGTATCCAGCACCCGCTCCAGCGGCATGGCCAAGGGGGCCAGCGGTGATGAGGCCAGATGCGTCATCAGCAAGGCCATGGGCGTGACGGTGATCTGGCCCAGGGCGTAGTTGTAGCCAATGCTCACCTCGGTGATGAACTGCAGCGCGACGATGGCTGCGGCAATCCACCAAAACGATGGCTCCAGCGACAAAATCAGACCGGCGACCAGCGCGCCCAGCATGGTGCCCACCATGCGCTGCAGCGCCCGGTTCATCGTGATGTGCAGATGGCTGCCCTGCATCACCGCCGTGGCGCCAATCGCCGCCCAGGCCGGATGCTGCCAGCCAGCGGCCTGGGCCACCCAGGCGGCCAGGCCAGCACCGAGCACAATGCGGCCGGCGGCGGCCAGCTCGGCGGGCCAGGGGCGCTGCGGCTGCGCGGGCAGTTGCACGCGCTGCACGGCCTGGTGGCGCAGGCCATCGGTGGCCCAGCAGACCAAGGCTGCCAACAGGCCCCCAGCCAAGGTGCCCAAGGTCCGCTCCAGCAGCTGCTGCCCGCTGTGCACCGGCGCCAGCGAGGCACCGGCGGCGAACACCACAATCACCGCGCCCGGCCCACCCAGGCGCCAGTGGCTGACCGCCAAGGTGGCCGCGCCAGCGACCAGCGCCAGCACCCCCACCATGGCCTGGGCGGGCAGCCCGGCCCAGGAGGCAAGCGATGGCAAAAACACTGCAGCGCACAGCATGGCCGCGCAGATGCCGACGATGCGCATGCGCCGGCCCGGCGCTGCAAAACGGCCAAACAAGGCGGCCAACGCGCCCAGCCCCAAGGGCCCCACCAGCTGGGGCCAGGGCGACAGCCGCGCCACCACCAGGGCCAGCAGCACCGCCAGCGCTGCCTGCATGGCCGCAACCAGCGCAATGTGCAGCGAGGGAAGCGGTTGCAGGCGGACGCTGTCACGCAGCTGGCGCGGTGACAGCAGGTGGCGCAGCGCCTGGTGGCGGCCAATGGCTGGGGTGGTCATGTCGATCTTGGGGGCAGGTGTCATGGGCATCCTCGTCTACCCAGCAACTGGCCAACGCGCAGCCTGGCCGGCACAGCGGCCAGCCAGTGTGGCTGGGATAGGAAAGTGGAGACTCACCAGCCAAAAAGCAGCACGGGCGCCAGCCTGTGCGCGTACAGGGATGGCTCGCGCTGGTCCTGTTAGGGGTACCAAGTCAGGACGCAGCAGGGGCTGCGTATGCCGATGAGTAGCCCATATAGTATCCCATGCAACTATTTATGGCAAGCCTGAGGTTGGTGCCCACTATCCAAGCACGACCTACCAGGCTTGCAACGAGGGTTTACACCACCGTCAGCTTGGCCACCGACAGCGCCAGCCACTTGGTGCCATGGCGCGGAAAATTCACCTGGGCGCGGGCATCGTCGCCGGTGCCTTCCACCGCCAGCACCTTGCCTTCGCCAAACTTGTTGTGGAACACACTGGCGCCCTTTTTGATGCCATGCGCGGGCTCGGCCTTTTGCACCGGCACGGGGGTCTTGCCCCACATGCTGGGCGCGGCATCGCCATAGCCACCGCCCGATGAGCGGCCGCCGCCGCCTCCC
This sequence comes from Comamonas sp. MYb21, assembly GCF_037479395.1. NCBI lineage: Bacteria > Pseudomonadati > Pseudomonadota > Betaproteobacteria > Burkholderiales > Comamonadaceae > Comamonas > Comamonas sp. MYb21. Next base: position 230,905 of record NZ_JBBGZC010000001.1, read on the forward strand.
CCGCCGTAAGCCAGGCTGCCCATGCCACTGCCAAATCCCGAATGCTTGGGCGTGAGCCATTTGAGCGCGCCTTCGGGCAGTTCATCGAGAAAGCGGCTGCGCACGTTGTAGCGCGTGGTGCCGTGGAGCATGCGCGTCTGCGAGGTGCTCAGGTACAGGCGCTTGCGCGCCCGGGTGATGGCCACATACATCAGGCGGCGCTCTTCCTCCAGCCCGCCGGTGTCGGTCATCGCGTTCTCGTGCGGGAACAGACCTTCTTCCAGACCACCGATAAAGACCACATCAAACTCCAGGCCCTTGCTGGCATGCACGGTCATCATCTGCACGGCATCCTGGCCGGCCTGGGCCTGGTTGTCACCAGCCTCCAGCGCCGCATGGGTCAAAAAGGCCACCAGCGGCGACAAGGTTTCGCCGGTATCGGGGTTCACCATCGCCGGGTTGGCGGCATCGGGCAGTGGGGTATCGAGCAGCGGTGCATCCGGGTCCAGCCCTTGGCTCACGGGGCTTTGGCCACTGCCTGGCACGCCCATGGCCTGCTGCTCGTCGATCGGAATGGCCACGGCATCCTTGCCAAAGCCTTCCTGGGTGACAAAGCTCTCGGCGGCGGTCACCAACTCGCCCAGGTTGTCGATGCGGTCGGCGCCTTCCTTTTCGCTCTGGTAGTGCTCGATCAGGCCGCTCACCACCAGCATGCGCTCGATGGTCTCGCGCAGGGTCTTGCCCTGGGTTTCCTCGCGCAGCACATCGATCATCGCGACAAAGGACTGCAGCTTGGTGCCTGCCTTGCCAGCCACGGCGGTGACCGCGTCGTACAGCGAGCAACCGGCGGCCTGCGCCCCTTCCTGCAGTTGCTCGGTGGTACGCGCACCAATGCCGCGCGGCGGAAAGTTCACCACCCGCATGAAGCTGGTGTCGTCATGCGGGTTCTCCAGCAGGCGCAGATAGGCCAGCGCATGCTTGATTTCCGCGCGCTCGAAAAAGCGCAGACCGCCATACACGCGGTAAGGCACGCCGGCATTGAACAGGCTGGTTTCCAGAATCCGGCTTTGGGCATTGCTGCGGTAGAGCACGGCGATCTCGCTGCGCGCAAAGCCATCGCTCTTGATCAGCGACTTGATCTCCTCGACCATCCACTGCGCCTCGGCCATGTCGGTGGCGCTCTCGGACACCCGCACCGGCTCGCCCGGGCCCTGGTCGGTGCGCAGGTTCTTGCCCAGGCGGTTGCTGTTGTGGCTGATCAGCGCATTGGCGCTGTCGAGGATGTTGCTGTAGCTGCGGTAGTTCTGCTCGAGCTTGATCTGCTGGCGCACCTCGAACTCACGCACAAAATCCTGCATATTGCCCACGCGCGCGCCACGGAAGGCATAGATGCTCTGGTCATCATCGCCCACGGCAATCACGCTGCTATGGGACTGGAACTTGCCGCCCACCATGTCGCCGGCCAGCTGCTTGAGCCAGAGGTACTGCAGGCGGTTGGTGTCCTGGAACTCGTCGACCAACATGTGGCGAAAGCGGTGCTGGTAGTGCTGGCGGATCGGCAGGTTGTCGCGCAGCAGCTCGTAGGAGCGCAGCATCAGCTCGCCAAAATCGACCACGCCTTCGCGCAGGCATTGCTCTTCGTAGAGCTGGTAGAGCTCGACCTTCTTGCGCTCGGCCATGTCGCGCGCCTGCACATCCGACGGGCGCAGCCCCTCTTCCTTGCAGCCGCTGATGAAGTACTGCAGCTGCTTGGGTGGCAGCGCTTCCTCATCGACCTGGAACTGCTTGCACAGGCGCTTGATCGCCGAGAGCTGGTCCTGCGTGTCCAGGATCTGGAAGGTCTGGGGCAGGTTGGCCGACTTGTAATGCGCGCGCAGCATGCGGTTGCACAGCCCGTGGAAGGTGCCGATCCACATGCCGCGTACATTGATGGGCAGCATCGCCGACAGGCGGGTGAGCATCTCCTTGGCGGCCTTGTTGGTGAAGGTCACCGCCAGAATGCCGCCGGGCGTGGCGCGGCCCGTCTGCAGCAGCCAGGCGATGCGCGTGGTCAGCACCCGGGTCTTGCCCGAGCCGGCGCCGGCCAGAATCAGCGCATGGCCGCCCTCCAAGGTGGCAGCGGCAAGCTGCTCGTCGTTGAGGCCATTGAGCAGTGGCAAATGGCCAGAACCACCGGCATCGGGCGGCAGCGCAAACAAATCATTCGAATCCATGCCTGCATTGTAGGGAGATCGGCAGGCCGGCGAGGCGCCCGCCCGGCAAGCGCCTGGTGGTCTTGCCCGCCGCCTGCGCATACTGCAGCGGCCGGCAAGGCTTTTGCAAAGCCGGTGCATGCTGCTAGAATCAGTCACCGGGCCCAAGTTTCTTGTGACCCGGTTTTTTTGTGTCTGCAACAGCACAAAAGAGGGCTTTCCAACGCGAAGCGCCCTGCCCGACCGGTCTCCAAGCCAAGCGCCCCATCGCTGCGAAATAGTTCGCTGCGACCTTTTATGGAGCTTGGAATCAAATGGAAATCTTCGACTACGACAACATTCTTTTGCTGCCCCGCAAGTGCCGCGTGGAGAGCCGCTCGGAATGTGACGCCAGCGTTGTCCTGGGCAACCGCACCTTCCGCCTGCCGGTGGTGCCTGCCAACATGAAGACCGTGCTGGACGAGAAGATCTGCAAGTTTTTGGCGCAACACGGCTACTTCTATGTGATGCACCGCTTTGACATCGACAATGTGGCCTTCACCAAGGCCATGCAGTCGCAAGGCCTGTTCGCCTCGATCTCGCTGGGCGTCAAGCAAGCCGACTATGACGTGGTCGACCGCTTTGTGGCCGACGACATCTGCCCCGAATACATCACCATCGACATCGCCCACGGCCATGCCGACAGCGTGAAGAACATGATCGGCTACCTGAAAGCAAAGCTGCCCGAGGCCTTTGTGATCGCCGGCAATGTGGCCACGCCTGAGGCCGTGATCGACCTGGAAAACTGGGGCGCCGATGCCACCAAGGTGGGCGTGGGCCCAGGCAAGGTCTGCATCACCAAGCTCAAGACCGGCTTTGGCACCGGCGGCTGGCAGCTGTCGGCGCTCAAATGGTGCGCGCGCGTGGCCACCAAGCCCATCATTGCCGACGGCGGCATCCGCAGCCATGGCGATATCGCCAAGAGCATCCGCTTTGGCGCCACGATGGTGATGATCGGCTCGCTGTTCGCTGGCCATGAGGAATCGCCCGGCAAGACCGTCGAGCTCGACGGCGAGCTGTTCAAGGAGTACTACGGCTCGGCCAGCGACTTCAACAAGGGCGAGTACAAGCACGTCGAAGGCAAGCGCATCCTCGAGCCCATCAAGGGCAAGCTGCAGGACACCTTGATCGAGATGGAGCAGGACGTGCAGTCCTCCATCAGCTACGCAGGCGGCAAGCACCTGATGGACATCCGCAAGGTGAACTATGTGATCCTGGGCGGCGACAACGCTGGCGAACATCTGCTGATGTAAAGCGCCTTCCTCACGCGAGCCAGGTCCTGCCTGGCTCGCACCGGCACGGCCCGGCAGCTTGCGGGCCGTTTTTGCCTCTGCGGTAACCGACCTGCCGGAAAAAACCAGGGTTGATATCGGTATTTTTCCGAACAGGCGTAAAAATTAGTGCATAATACAAGGCTTGCTGCAGCGCACTGCTGACAGCAAACAAATGTGGGCTCTTAGCTCAGTTGGTAGAGCAGCGGACTCTTAATCCGTTGGTCGAGTGTTCGAATCACTCAGGGCCCACCACATTTTTAGGCTTGCGATTGACCGCGCAGGCCAACGAAACAAAGCATTTCCAAGGTGCGACAGTTTCGGGCTCTTAGCTCAGTTGGTAGAGCAGCGGACTCTTAATCCGTTGGTCGAGTGTTCGAATCACTCAGGGCCCACCAAGTTCAACGGCCTAGGCTTATCGCCTAGGCCGTTTTTTATTTCCCCTCCCGCTTGGCCTTTCCCGCCTGCCCCTCACGCCGCGCGGCAGCGCCTGCTGCCCATGATGACCCTGCGCTTGTAGAATGCAGGGACTCTTTCTCTCCATCCGACATTTCTCCCAGCCCCTACCATGCGCCCCCTGCTCCCCTCCTTGCTCGCCGCCTTTGCGTTTGCAACCGCCTCCAGCGCTTTTGCCCATGTCACGGTCAGCAATCCCTGGGCGCGCGCCACGGTCGCGCAGCAGCAGGCCTCGGGCGTTTTCATGGAGCTGCGCTCGGCGCATGACAATGCCCAGCTCGTGGGCGTGAAGACCGACGCAGCCAGCAGCGCCGAAGTGCATGAGATGCGCATGGAAGACAATGTGATGAAGATGCGGGCCGTGCCCAGCGTCAGCCTGCCCAGCGGCCAGACCGTGAGCCTCAAGCCGGGCGGCTACCACATCATGCTGATGGGCCTGAAAAAGCCGCTGACCGCAGGCGAAAACGTCGACCTGACGCTCGAAGTGCTGCATGCCGACGGCGCCAAGGAGAGCATTGCCGTCAGCGCCCCGGTGCGCGCCCTGGCCCCGGCAACCGGTGCACATCCACCCGCCGCTGGCGGCCACCAGCACCAGCACTGAGGGGCAGGCGCAGCAGGCTCCCGGAATGCCTGTTGTTTATTTGAACACTATATAAGCCTTTGTATACAACTGAGCGGTATACCGCAGGCTTCGCCATATTGCTGCCAAGAAAGCTAGTTACACTTTTCAGGCATGCCCGCGCCTAATCCGGCACCGAGATCGCACAATAGTTGCGCTCCATCAATTGCGCATTATTAATATATCTGAGATATTGACATATTATTACAAGCTTTGAAAATGGAACACCGTCCACGCTTGGCCCATGCCATGCACGAACGGCGGTGTCCGCAACGCTTGAAGGTGAATGTGCCAGGGAGAGTTGTTATGTCCGAGTTGATCCTGCATGCCGCCCATTTGAGTGAAGCCCATCAACTGCGCTTTAGCTATTTGTTTGAAGTCGCAGCCAAGCACTGGCGCGATAAACAGCCTTCTCAGACCGCCAAGCCAGCCACTGAGTTGTGGGTGATCGACGCCCACAGCGCGCCCGATGCCATCCAGAACCGCTCCAACAGCTCCTTTGTGCTGCTGATCGCCACCGATGACCAGGCCCAGGCCGCGCGCGCGCAGTGGCCCGACCAGATCGATGCCCAGCTGCCACCCGACTACAGCGTGGGGCGCCTGACCCAGCTGCTCGAACATATCAGCGTGCAAGCGCATGGCAAACGGCTGCGCGAGACCCTCAAGACCCGCCGCCAGCACAGCATGACCTTGTCGCACGACGTGCAGGTCAAGAATGCCGATGCCGCGTTTCTCAAGGCCACCGACCTGAGCCAGCCCACGCTGGTGGTGGCCGAACCTGCGCCCGAGCCCGTGCTGGAGGCGCCCGCCGCAACCACCGCAACTACCACAGCCCCCGCTGCCGCGCTGGGCAACCTGCCCGCGCCGGGCACGCGTTTTCGCATCAAGCGTTGGACCCAGCTGACCGGCAGCATGGCCGGCCAGGCGCACCGGCAGCTGCTGGCCGCGATGATCTCCGGCGACCGGGGCCTGGACGAGCTGGCCGAACGCACCCATCTGGAGCGGGGCGAGATCCTGCGCGTATTGCAGGTCCTGCGCGGCAAAGGTGTGCTGGTCGAGACGGCGCCACCTGCAGCCGTTGAATCGGTGGCCCCGGCCACCCCTGTGCCCCCAGCCTCTCATGCCGCCGAGCCCAGCCCGGCGGCGGCGGCCAAGCTGGGCCTTTTCCGACAACTGAGCCGCTGGATCCACCAGAACCGGGCCAGCGACCCGCACTGAACACCTGACGGGAGGACTGCATGCACCACCCCATCAAACGCATCGTGCTGCTGGGCCCCATGGGCATCGGCAAGACCACGGCGATCCGCAGCCTCTGCGGCAGTTTGGCCATCGAGTGCGATGTTCCCAACCTGGACAAGCAGGCCCACGCCAAAGAGACCACCACGGTGGGCCTGGATTTTGGCGAAATCAAGCTCGACGATGAGGACACCTTGCAGGTCTATGGCTGCCCCGGCCAGGAGCGCTACGACTTTGTGCGCGAGTGGGCGCTGTCGCTGGCCTTTGGCGCCATCGTGATGGTCGATATCCACGACCCGCAGGCGATGGAGCAGACCATCGACCTGATTCAGCAATGCCATGCGGCGCCCAATATCCAGGCCGTCGTGGTGCTGATTGCCCGGCCCGCATCGGCCGCGCAGCAGGAGATGTTCACGGTGCGCCTCTCGGCCCATGCCGAATGCGCGGTGCCCGTGCTCAGCGCCGATCCGCGCAACCCCTCGCAAATGCTCGATACCCTGGACATCATCGCCGCGATGCTGCCCGACGAAGTGCAGCCGCGCTGAGCGCAGCCCGCAGACCCATACCACAGCGACTGCAGCGCGCTGGCGCTTGAGGTAAGCTCGGCGCCTGCTGCTTGCGCACCGGGCAGGCCCCGGGCTGCAGCAGCCCACGCCCTTCACCCCCTTATTTGACGACGCCCCCTGCCCACGGCCGGTGGCGCGCAGGCCATGAACCCACCACGCCCCGCAGACGCATCCGCCCAGCCCACGCCCCAATGGATTCTGGCGGTCATGCTGGCCCTGCTGGGCATGCTCGGGCCCTTCTCGATCGACACCTACCTGCCCGCCTTTGACGGCATTGCGGCATCGCTCAACGCCTCGCCGCTGCAGATGCAGCAGACGCTGTCGGCCTATCTGTTTGGCTTTGCGTTCATGAACCTGTTCCACGGCGCGCTGTCGGACAGCTTTGGCCGCCGCCCCGTCGTGCTGTGGGGGCTGGCCACCTTTGCGCTGACATCAGCGGGCTGCGCACTGGCCCAGACGCCTGAGCAACTGATCCTGTTCCGTGCACTGCAGGGCTGCACCACGGGCGCCGGCATTGTGGTCTCACGCGCGGTGGTGCGCGACCTGTTCCCACCCGCCCAGGCCCAGCGGGTGATGAGCCAGATCACCATCTACTTTGGCATCGCGCCGGCGGTGGCGCCGATGATTGGCGGCGTCTTCATCGCCTACGCCAGCTGGCAATCGATCTTCTGGCTGCTCACGGCCATTGGCGCGCTGCTGTGGGCCTACAACTGGCGCCTGCTGCCCGAGAGCCTGCCGCCCGAGAAGCGCCAGGCCTTTGATGTGCGCAACCTGATGCGCGGCTACTGGCAGCTGTGCAGCAGCCCGCGCTTTTTGCTGCTGGCCGCTGCCAGCGGCGTGCCCTTCAACGGCATGTTCATCTATATCCTGTCGGCCCCCACGTTCCTGGGCACCCATATGCGCATGCAGCCGACCCAGTTCTTCTGGTTCTTCATCTGCACGATTGGCGGCATCATGCTGGGCGCCTGGGTCAGCGGCCGGCTGGCGGGCAAGATCCCGCCCAAGCGCCAGGTACGGCATGGTTTTCTGATCATGTTCCTGACCTCCTGCATCTACCTGGCGCTGAACCTGGTACTGCCGCCGCACCCGGCCTGGGCGCTGCTGCCGCTGGGCATCTATTCGTTTGGCTGGGCCTTGATGACCCCGGTGGTCACCCTGCTGGTGCTGGACCTGCACCCTGAGCGCCGGGGCCTGGCCTCATCCCTGCAGGCCGTCGTCACCTCGGTGGCCAATGGCATCGTCGCGGGCGTGCTCGCCCCCTTGGTCATGCAGTCGACGGTAGCGCTGGCCATCGCATCGATGGGCTTGATGCTGACCGGCCTGCTCAGCTGGATCTATTTCCACCACCGCTGGCCCGATATCGGGCGCCATAACGCGGTCTGAAGTCTGACGGATGCGCCCAAGGAGGCGCCAAGCGCTCGTTATCAACCAGCCGCCTTGTGCAACAGGCACAAAAAAAGAGCTTCCCTCAGGAAGCTCTTTGTCATTGCGCTATGCGCTGCTTAGCGGCTGCGCTCGGTGCGCTTGCGGTCACCGCCAGCGGGGCTGTAGGGACGGCCACCGCGCTCACCACCAAAGCGGTTGTCACCGCCTGGGCGGCGCTGGGCGAAGTCACCACCACCGGCATGGCGGGGGGCTGGGCTGCGTGGGCCACGGCTGTCAGCGCCACGGCTGTCACCAGCACCACGGTTGTCGCCAGCAAAGCGGTCGGCACGGCGCTCAGGCGCGCGGTCAAAGCTACGGCCTTCGGGGCGCGGTGCGCGGTCCTGGAAGCGGTCTGCACCACGGTCCTGGAAACGGTCCGGGCCACGCTCCTGGAAGCGGTCGCCACCGCGCTCAGCACGCTGCTCAAAGCGGGGGGCGCGGTCATCGCGCTGCTCGAAACGCGGACGGCTGTCGCCACCACGTGGACCACCACCAAAACCAGCGTTTTCGCCAAAGCCAGGCTTGCGGCCATAGCCTTCGCCATCACGGCGGCCACCAAAGCCACGGTCAGCGCCAAAGCCGCCACCACCACGGCGATCGCCACCACGGCCAGCACCTGGACGGCCACGGTCACCACCGCGACCTGCGCCGCGTGGGCCGCCTTCGCTGCGGGCGGGGAAGCGCTGCTGCGGCTCCATGCCTGGAATCACTTCCGGCTTGAACTGCTGCTTGGTGTAGGCCTCGATATCGAAGACACGGCGGCGGTCACGGAACTCGGCGAAAGTGATCGCCAGACCCGAGCGGCCAGCACGGCCGGTACGGCCAATGCGGTGGGTGTAGTCTTCGGCCTTCATCGGCAGGCCGTAGTTGAACACGTGGGTGATCGTGGGCACGTCGATACCGCGTGCAGCCACATCGGTGGCCACCAGGATCTGTACCTGGCCATTGCGCAGCGCCATCAGGCGGCGGTTACGCAGGCCTTGGCTCAGCGCGCCGTGCAGTGCCACAGCCGAGAAGCCTTCTTGCTGCAGGTCGTTGGCCAGGCCGTCACATTCCACCTGGGTGGATGCAAACACGATGGCCTGGTTGATCGAGGCATCACGCAGCCAGTGGTCCAGCAGCTTGCGCTTGTGCTGGGAGTTGTCGGCCCAGAACAGCACCTGCTTGATGTTGGCATGCTTTTCCTGGGGCGAATCGATGGTGATCTTCTGCACGCTGGCGCCGTTGTCATGCATCACACGCATGGCCAGTTGCTGGATGCGCGGCGCGAAGGTCGCGCTGAACATCATCGTTTGCTTGCGCTGCACCGTCAGCTGGTTGACTTCGGCCAGGTCGTCCGAGAAGCCCAGGTCGAGCATGCGGTCGGCTTCGTCAACGACCAGGAACTGCACCTTGTCGAGCTTGATCTGCATCGAGCGCTGCAGGTCGAGCAGACGGCCGGGCGTTGCCACGACCAGGTCGGCATTTTGCAGCTTGGCAATTTGCAGCTGGTAGGGCATGCCGCCGACGATATTGGCCACACGCAGACCACGGCAGTGGCGCACCAGCTCGATCGCGTCATGGGCCACTTGCTGGGCCAGCTCACGGGTAGGGCACAGAATCAGCGCGCCGGGTTGGGCAGCCTTGAAATTGCGCGGGCTCAGCGGGTTCTTGCGCTTGGCGCGCTTGGGGGCTTGCTCGCCACGGGCCAGGGCTTCGGCCACCAGGCGTTCGTGTTCAGCGCGCTCAGCGGCTTCGGCCTGGCCTTGCTGCTGGATCAGGGTGTGCAGCACGGGCAGCAAGAAGGCAGCGGTCTTGCCCGAGCCGGTCTGGCTCGAGACCATCAGGTCCGCAAAGTGCTGCGACGCTTCACCGTCGTTGATCATCGCCAGCGGGATGGCGCGCGATTGCACAGCGGTCGGTTGGGTGTAGCCCAGGTCCTTGACGGCCTGCACCAGCTCGGGCGCCAGGCCCAGCTCGACAAAGCCATTGGGCTCTTCAGGCAGCACCTCGGCTTCGCCTTCAGCCTCAGCCACCAGCGCGGTGCCGTCTTCTTGCAAAGCGTCTTCGGCCAGAGCCGACAGGGGGGAGGTATTGACGATCTCTTGGGTAGCGTCAACAGTGTTTTGCGCAGGCGCGGCTTCGCCCTGCAGATGGAGGTCTTGCGTCATTTTGAACAATAGCAATAGGTCGGCTCCTGCGCGTTTCGCGACGCAGTTCCGTACCGTTCATGGTTTTAAATACATCAACCATCAAACGGTAACGGCCGTACAAATTGCCGCGGGCTTGTTCAAAGCGGCCATGCTGCGAATCGCATGACCTGGACGCCCAGAGAATGAAGGGAGATGTGCGTATCAACCGCCAGTTTTGGCGGGGAAGCGCAAATTATCGCACATTTCGGGTTTTCCCGCATCAACGCAAGGACTTCTGTACCAAAGCAGCTACGGGTGAAGGCTAAATTTCTTTAATTTGAAAAAATCAATTTTAATTGCAAATTTAATTGATAAAAACAATGAAAAAGATAGGATACCTGCACCACAACAAGGAGAGCGACATGACCAACTACTCACTAACTCTGATGGCCATTACCGGATTGCTCGGCGCAGGCCTGCTTACCGCTTGCGGCGGCGGAGGGAGCGACAGTCCAGAAGAAGCCAAGAATTCCAGCGACTGCTTCAATGCCGGTTTTTACCGCAAGGACACGCAAATCTATGTCAGCCAGAGCAAAAGTCTGAACGATGGGCCAGCTTCAACCAACCTTGTCTACCACTGGGTCACCAGCCAGAACGAGGAGAACGGCATCAACCACATCTATGTCAATCCCACGCCCAACGGCGGGCGCACCAGCCTGCACTACAGCATCGAGGGCGGTGCGCTGCTCTACCACGGCTACAACGCCTTCAATATCGGCGCCACCAGCCGCCAAAGCCTGGCCCCGCCCCGCCAGTCGCTGATCGCGATGGCGCCCGGTCAGACCACGTCCCAAACCATCGTACAAACGGATAGCGTCTCGAACGCTGACGGAGAAACAAAGACCGTCACCACGCTGGCCGAGACCCGAAGCTACGAAGGCAGAGAGACCATCACCACGGCCCTGGGCACCGTGGAGGCCTGCCGCTTCGTCAGCAGCGTTACAGCGAGCCAGCAAGGCAAGCCCGAGGCAAGCCGGGAGACGCAGACAACGACCTGGGTGGCAGCGGCGGGCCCCTACCGCGGGCTCAGACTCAAGGAGAGCGCCAGCACCCGCCAAGGGGGAAAAACCGATACCCTGGTGACGGAGACCAGCCAGGTCAGCCGCTTCGATATCAAGTAGCCGCTGATCCGGGCGCCAGCTGCAGAAAATGCTGGCGGTAGTACAGCATCTCGTCAATCGACTCATGCACATCGGCCAGCGCGGTGTGCTTTTGCGCCTTCTTGAAGCCGGTGACCAGCTCGGGGCGCCAGCGCCGTGCCAGCTCCTTGAGCGTGCTCACGTCCACATTGCGGTAGTGGAAGTAGGCCTCCAGATCGGGCATGTAGCGCGCCAGAAAACGGCGGTCCTGGCCAATGCTGTTGCCGCACATGGGCACCTTGGCCTTGGGCACATAGCGTTTCATGAAGCGCAGCACCTCGGCCTGCGCAGCGGCCTCGTCGATCTGCGAGGCCTTGACCCGCTCGGTCAGCCCGCTGCGGCCATGGGTGCCCCGGTTCCAGGCATCCATCTTGGCCAGCTCCTCATCGCTTTGGTGGATGGCAATCACCGGGCCTTCGACGCGCAGGCTCAGATCGGCACTGGTAACCACCAGCGCGATCTCGATCACACGGTGCTCCTGCGGGTTCAAACCGGTCATTTCACAGTCGAGCCAGACCAGGTTCAGATCGGACTTGGCCAGCTCGGGCACGGGTGCCAGCGGCGTATCCAGGGTGTTCTTGTTTTGCATGGGGGCGATTGTCGCCTATGCCCTACACTGTCCGGTATTCGCCAACCAACACCCCCACTTGTGACTCCATCGCTGCTGTTCACCCTGCTATTCGCGATCGCACTGGCCGCCAGTGTGCTGACCAAACTCTGGCTGGCCAGCCGCCAGATGCGCCATGTGGCCGCCCACCGCGATGCCGTCCCCGCCCTCTTTGCCGACCGCATCAGCCAGGCTGCACACCACAAGGCGGCCGACTACACGATTGCCAAGACCCGCTTTGGGCTGCTGGGACTGGCCATCGGCACTGCGGCGCTGCTGGGCTGGACCTTGCTGGGCGGGCTGGATCTGCTCAACGCCAGCCTGCTCGACGCACTGGGCGGCGGCATGTGGCAGCAGCTGACCCTGGTCGCTGCCTTTGCGCTGATCAGCGGCCTCATCGATCTGCCGGCCAGCTACTACCAGACCTTTGTGCTGGAGCAGCGCTTTGGCTTCAACAAGATGACGCCCGGCCTGTGGCTGGCCGATCTGCTCAAGGGCACGGCCATGGGCGCGCTGGTGGGCCTGCCCATTCTGGCCGTCATTCTGTGGCTGATGGGATCGGCCGGCCAGTGGTGGTGGCTCTGGGCCTGGGCCTTCTGGGTGGGCTTCAACCTGCTGCTGATGGTCATCTACCCGGCTTTCATCGCGCCGCTGTTCAACAAGTTCCAGCCGCTGGAAGACGAGAGCCTCAAAGCCCGCGTACAGGCCCTGATGCAGCGCTGCGGCTTTGCCGCCAAGGGCCTGTTTGTGATGGATGGCAGCCGCCGCAGTGCGCATGCCAATGCCTACTTCACCGGCTTTGGCGCCAGCAAGCGCGTGGTGTTCTTCGACACCTTGCTGCACAAGCTCAATGGCGACGAAGTCGAAGCGGTGCTCGCCCATGAGCTGGGCCACTTCAAGCACAAGCACATCCTCAAGCGCATGCTGGGCCTGTTTGGCCTCACGCTGCTGGGCTTTGCGCTGCTGGGCTGGCTGTCGCAGCAGGGCTGGTTCTACACCGGCCTGGGCGTCACACCCAACCTCAACATCCCGGGCGTGCCCGGAGCCAGCCCCAACGATGCGCTGGCCTTGCTGCTGTTCATGCTGGCCGTGCCGGTGTTCAGCAGCTTTGTCTCGCCGCTGATGGCGCAGTCCTCGCGCAAGCACGAGTTCGAGGCCGATGCCTATGCCGTCCAGCAGACGCGCGCGGCCGATCTGCAGTCGGCCCTGCTCAAGCTCTACGAGGACAACGCCTCCACCTTGACGCCCGACCCGGTCTATGTGCGCTATTACTATTCGCACCCGCCTGCCGTAGAGCGTATCCGCCACATGCAACAATTGGCCCATGACTGAATCCCACCTGCCCCAACAAGACTGGTCCACCCAAAGCCGCCGCGCGCTGTCTGCCTCCGAGGTGGTGACCCAGCTGAGCCCACTGACCGGTTGGGTGCTGAGCGGTGATGGCGCCGAGGTGGCCATCGAGAAGACCTTCCGCTTTGCCAACTACTACGAGACCATGGCCTTTGTGAATGGCGTGGCCCTGGTGGCCCATACGCAGGACCACCACCCGGACCTGTCGGTGCACTACAACCGCTGCGTGGTGCGCTTCAACACCCATGATGTGCATGGGCTGTCGGTCACCGACTTCGAATGCGCACGCCGCATCGAAGCCATGCTGCAGCTGGCCTGAGAGACATGGCAAAACCTGCAAGACGCGCCAGCGCGCCCAGCCAGACGGGGACGCAGACGGGCCTGGTCGTCGCCAGCTATGGCCGCCACTGTGTGGTGGAGACGCCTGACGGCGTGCGCCGCATCTGCCACCCCCGGGGCAAGAAGAGCCAGGCCGTCGTCGGCGACCAGGTGCGCTGGCTGGCCCCGCCTACAGGCCAGGGCGAAGAAGGCACGATCGAGAAGGTGCTGGAGCGCCGCAATGTCTTCTACCGCCAGGACGACATCCGCACCAAGACCTTTGCCGCCAATCTGGACCAGTTGCTGATCCTGATCGCGGCCGAGCCGGTCTTCAGCGAGGTGCAGCTGGCACGCGCGCTGATTGCGGCCGAAGCGGCGCACATCACGCCCATCATTGCGCTCAACAAGATGGACCTGGAAGAGCCCTTTTTGCGCGCCTGGGAGCGGCTGGAGCCCTACCGCACCATGCGCGACCAGGTCGAGGACCCGCCGCACTACATGGTGCTGCCCTTTGCGCTGGAAGGCGCCGACGAGGAAGACCGTGATGCCATCTACGGCCTGCTCGAAGGCAAGACCACCTTGGTGCTTGGCCCCTCGGGCGTGGGCAAGAGCACGCTCATCAACCTGCTGATACCGGGCGCGAATGTGGCGACCAACGAGATCTCGCAGGCGCTGAACACCGGCAAGCACACGACCACCAGCACCACCCTGTACTGGGTGGACGAGGCGCGCAAGACCGCGCTGATCGACTCGCCCGGCTTCCAGGAGTTTGGCCTCTACCACATCGCGCCCACGCAGCTGGCCGCCTGCATGCCCGACATCGGCGCCCATGCCAAGGAGTGCAAGTTCTACAACTGCACCCATTTGCACGAGCCCGGCTGCGGCGTCATCCATGCGGTGCAAAACGGCCATGCCGAGCTGCCGATCAGCGACAACCGCTACCGCATCTACAGCGAGCTGTTTGACGAGCTCAACCTGAGCGCGTACTAAAGCGGTTGACCAGACCTTAGCCCCGGCACCACTCTTTGGGCAAGGTCTCGGCATGGCCCAGGTCGACATGGGTCTTCAGAAAATCAAGCACGGCCCGGGTGCGCGACGGCAGGCGCTCGGGCTTGCCCAGGTAGACCGCATGGATGGGCTCCAGCACGCCGGTGTTGAAGGCCTCCAGCACCACCTGCAGCCGGCCCGCCGCGATATCGTGCCAGGCATGGAACAGCGACAGCCGCGCCAGGCCCACGCCTTCAACGGCCAGATTGCGCATTACATCGCCATCGTTGACGCGCAGCAGCTCGCCAATGGCCACCTCCACATCCTGCCCCGCCAGCCGGAACGGCCAGTGCGGCACCGTGCGCTGGTAGTTCCAGCCAATGCGCACATGGCCGCCCAGCGCATCGGGGTGGGTGGGCACGCCATGCGCATCCAGATACGCCGGTGCTGCCACGATGACCTGGCGGGTATGGCCCAAGAGGCGCGCCACCATGTCCGAGGCCGGCAGCTTGCCCCAGCGGATCGCGATATCGGCCCGCGCCTCCATCAGGTCGACCACCTCGTCGGTAAAACTCAGGTCCAGCACCAGGCCCGGGTACTGCTGCATCAGCCGGGCCACCAGCGGCACCAGAATGGCTTGCCCGGTCGATGAGCTGGAGTTGATGCGCACAACGCCCTTGGGCGTGCTGCGCAGCGATGCGGCCGCTTCGGCCTCCTGCAGATCAGCCAGCACGCGCTGGCCGCGCTCATAGAGCTGGCGGCCCTCGGGCGTCAGCTGCACCCGGCGCGTGCTGCGCAGCAGCAGCTGCGCGCCCAGCCGCGCCTCCATGCGCGCCACGATCTTGCTGGTGGCCGACGGCGACACGCCCAGGTGGCGGGCAGCGGCCGAGAAGCTGCCGTGTTCGGCCACCTGCACAAACACCTCCAGCTCACCGGAGCGGTTGGTCTCAAAGGTCGGGCTGGCGGGAAAGGCGGGGTTGCGCATGGTCAAAAGCGTCATAGCTGCAGATGGTGGTGGCAAATTCTGCTCTTATTTGTTCCATTTGGGAACAAATACCTTTCCGCTATTCCGGCTACACAAGAATCAGACCGCGCTTCACAATCCCATTCCTCGCTGATGGCCACCCGGCCTTCGCCCCTACACACAAGGAATCCACCCATGCCTGTCTCATTGCTGGCGCTCGCCGCCGGTGCCTTTGGCATCGGCACCACCGAATTCATCATCATGGGCCTGCTCACCCAGGTCAGCCAGGACCTGGGCATCAGCATCCCCACGGCCGGCACCCTCATCTCCGGCTATGCCTTTGGCGTGGCCATTGGGGCGCCCGTGCTCACCTTGGCCACGCGCCACTGGCCGCGCAAATGGCTGCTGCTGGGCCTGATGCTGATCTTTATCGCAGGCAATATCGCTGCGGCCATGGCCCCCAGCTATGGCTGGCTGATGGGCGCGCGCATGCTCACCTCGCTCACCCATGGCACCTTCTTTGGCGTCGGCGCCGTCGTGGCCACCGGCCTGGTCGCCAAGGACAAGCAGGCCTCGGCCATTGCGCTGATGTTCTCGGGCCTGACGCTGGCCACCTTGCTGGGCGTGCCGGCCGGCACCTGGATCGGCCAGCATTTTGGCTGGCGCATGGCCTTTGCCACCGTGGCCGTGATCGGCGTGGTCGCGCTGGGTATTCTGGCTGCCTTTGTGCCCAGCAAGCTGCAGCAGGCGGCGCCCGCTGCGCTGCGCGATGAGCTGTCCATCCTGGCGAGCACGCCCCTGTGGCTGGGCCTGGGCATGACCGTCTTCGGCTTTGGCGGCGTGTTTGCGCTCTACACCTATGTGGAGCCGCTGCTGTCGCAGATCACCCAGATGGGCAACACTGGCGTGGCGCTAAGCCTGCTGCTGTTTGGCGCCGGCTCGGCCGTGGGCAATATTGCCGGCGGCAAGCTGGCCGACCGGGGCGTGGTGCGCGCGCTGTGGATCACCCTGGGCGCCCTGGTGCTTGTGCTGCTGGCAGGCCGTTGGGCCTTTGGCATCTCGGCGGCCGTGGCCATGGCCTATGTGACCGTGCTGGGTGTTGTCGCCTTTGCCACCGTGGCCCCCATGCAGATGCGGGTGATGCAAGGCGTGGGCAGCCAGGGTGCCACCTTGGCCTCCAGCCTGAACATCGCGGCCTTTAACCTGGGCAATGCGCTGGGTGCCTGGGTGGGCGGCAGCCTGATTGCCGGCGCAGGCCTGCTGTCGATCATCTGGGGCGCTGCAGCGCTGTCGGCCATCGGCCTGGTGCTGGTGGCGATGGGCCAGCGCCGCAGTCCAAGCGCTGCGCTGCAGACTGCCTAGTAGCCGTTAACACGGCCCAGCAAACCGCAGGTTTGCGGTTGAGACTAGACGCCAAGCCGCAGGCAGTACAGTAGTACGACAAGGCTTGGCAACGACGTATCAAGGGTTGTGTTAGCGGCTCAGCCCAACAGGCGCGCCAAGGTGAGCAGCGCGAGCAGTAACATCCAGACCACGACGGAGCGCCACACCAGGCCCACCACGCTGCGCAGGTGGGCGACTTCCGGGTCACGGCCCGGGGTGGTGGCGCCATCGCCCTGGATCTGCAGGGGCGCGGCGGCATCGATATCGACACTGCGGGCGCGCAAGGCCACCCCGCCCAGGCGGATGTCGATGGCACCGGCGGTCGCGGCCAGGATCACGCCATCGTTGTCATTGGGGAAATGCTGGGTCTGAAAGCGCCAGCCGTCGATGGCCTCTTCAAAATTGCCCACCACGGCAAAGCTCAGCGCCGTGAGCCGTGAGGGCAGCCAGTCCACGATGGTCCAGGCCTTGGCCGCAACCGTCTCGAAAGCGCCTTGCACCATGGCCACGGGCTGCACCGATGGGCGCGCAAAGCGCGAGGCGTATTCAGCCATGCGGAAAAACACCGCGCCGGCGGGCCCCAGGCCCAGCGCCGAGCCGATGGAGTAGCAGGCCAGCACGCCAAACACATGGCGGTGCGCGGCCAGCACCGAGTACTCGATCACATGGCGCACGATCTCGCGGCGCGGCAGGTCATCGGCGTGGACCTGCTGCCAGTCGGCCAGGTACTGGCGGGCCTGGTCCTCATCGCCGGACTCCAGCGCATGGCGGATGCGGGTGAAATGGTGGCTGAACTGGCGAAAGCCCAAGGTCACATACAGCACCAGCACATGCCAGGCCATCGCCAGGGGCCAGCCCACCAGGGCCACCAGCAGCCAGTGCATGCCCATGGCCAGGGCCGTGGGCAGCAACACCGCCACGCTCCAGGCCAGCCAGCCGTGGCGCTGCTCGCCGGCATCCAGATTGCGGCTGAGCCATTGCACCCAGGCCCGCACACCGGCATAGACCGGGTTGTCGCGAGACAGGGATTTGGCCTGCTCCAGCAGCAGGGCCATCAGCGTGGCGAAAAAACTCATGGACAGTGATCATACCGGCTGTGATGTATCACACAAGCCGTTACAAACTACAACGCGGGTGGAAAGGCCAAAAACCGGTACAAATTGCGCAGCATGCTGGCCGTAGCCCCCCAGATAAAGCGCTGCTGGCCCGATGCGGGATCGTCATAGGGCATCGACAGCCAGCGCCGGCTGAACTCGGGCGTGTCGAGCTGCTGCCAGCGGTGGTGCGCGGGGTTCATCAAGAAGGACAGCGGCACCTCGAACACCTCATCCACCTCGCCCGGGTTGGCCTGCAGGTGGAACGGTGGCTGCACCAGCCCGACGATAGGCGTCACCTCAAAGCCCGAGCCGGTCGCGTACTCGGGCAGGCGGCCAATGATTTCGACCCGCTCGCGCGCCAGCCCCACCTCTTCCCAGGCCTCGCGCAGCGCGGTGTCGTTGATATCGCGGTCCTCCGGGTCCTGGCGGCCGCCGGGGAAGGCAATCTGCCCCGAATGGTTCGTCAGGCCAGCGCTGCGCTGGGTCAGCAGCACATGCATCTCCTGGCGCTGCACCAGCGCCACCAGCACGGCGGCCTTGGCCGGGGGCCGGTCCGTCCAGCTGCGTTCGCGGAAGATTTCCGGCTCACCGCCATGGGGATGGGCGACAAAAGCCTGGCGCAGCGAATCGGCCAGCAACAGGCGCGGCGCGACTGCCGGCAGCGCCGAGTCGACCTGCACGACCGGCGCGCGGCGCGGATCCATGATGGACGACACCCGCACAGCGGCGGCGGCAGGCGGTGATGAAGGCGAGACAGAAGAGGCGTTAGACATAAACAACAGGCGGCAGACGCAGCGGGCCATGTAAAAAAGCCGCCACAGCTTGCACTGTAGCGGCTTTCAGCACTGGGCTCTGTCGCAGCGTGATTACGCAGCTGCCACAGGTGCTGCCTTGCGTGCTGGCAGCTTTTCCTTGATACGAGCCGACTTGCCGCTGCGTTCACGCAGGTAGTACAGCTTGGCACGGCGCACATCGCCGCGGCGCTTGACTTCGATACCGGCGATCATAGGGCTGTAGGTTTGGAACGTACGTTCCACGCCTTCGCCACTGGAGATCTTGCGCACGGTGAAGCCGCTGTTCAGACCGCGATTGCGCTTGGCAATCACCACGCCTTCGTAAGCCTGCACGCGCTTGCGCGTACCTTCAACAACGTTCACGCTCACGATCACGGTGTCGCCAGGGGCAAATTCAGGAATGGTCTTGTTCAGGCGAGCAATTTCTTCTTGCTCGAGAATCTGGATCAGGTTCATGGTTTCATCCAACGATCATACGCGCGCCATGAATTTGGCAGCCGCGCCCAGCACGGTGTACGGGGCATGTGCGGCGTATTGCTTCTCTCACCATTGAAAAAAGCGGCCGTGTAGAGGATCGTAAAACCGGCAATTATAGCGGTTTTGCCAAATTTGCCAAATCGGCACTGGCCAGCAGCTGTTCATCCTTGCGGCTGAGCTGCTTGCGGCTGCGCGCCTGGTCCAGCAGCTCAGGGCGGTGGATGGCCGTGTTGCGCAGGCTTTGCTCGCGGCGCCAGCGCTCGATATTGGCATGGTGGCCCGACAGCAGGGCTGCGGGCACCGGCTCGCCTTCCCAGACCTCAGGCCGGGTGTAGTGGGGGCAATCCAACAGGCCGTCGAGCGCGGGGTTGAAGCTGTCGAACTGGTGGCTGCCCTCGTCATGCAGCACACCGGGTTGCAGGCGGGCCACCGCATCGAGCAAGGCCATCGCGGCAATCTCGCCGCCCGAGAGCACAAAATCGCCCAGGCTCAGCTGCACATCGACATGGCGGTCAATAAAGCGCTGGTCCACGCCTTCATAACGGCCGCACAGCAAGATGGCGCCCTGCGAATCGGACCAGCGCTGCACCTGGGCATGGTCGATGCGCTCGCCAATCGGCGAGAACAGCACCAGCGGCGCGGGCTGCGCCTCTGCACGCGCTTCGCGGATGGCAGCCAGGCAGTCGGCCAGCGGCTGGGCCATCATCACCATGCCGGGGCCACCGCCAAAGGGGCGGTCATCGACGCGGCGGTAGTTGCCTGGGGCGTAATCGCGCGGGTTCCAGCACTGCACCGCCACCTGGCCGCTGCTGTAGGCGCGGCGCGTCACCCCCACCTCGACAAAGGGGCCGAACAGTTCGGGGAACAAGGTGATGATGTCAAAGCGCATGGAAATTCTCCCCGCTGGCGGCCTGCGTGTCCGGCACGATCAGTAGTCCGGCTGCCAGTCGACCGTGATGCGCTTGTTGGGCAGCGAGACCTCGTCGACAAAGGCGCCGACAAACGGAATCAGGCGCTCCTGCGTCTTGCCGTCTTCTTCGTAGTTCAGCACCAGCACGGTCTGGGGGCCCGAGGCCATCAGGTCGCTCACAGTGCCCAGTGCCACGCCTTCGCGGTTGACCACGGCCAGACCCAGCAGGTCCACCCAGTAGTACTCGCCGTCGTCGGTCTTGGGGAAATCAGCGCGCGAGATGAACACCCGCGCACCTTTGAGTTTTTCGGCCTGGTCGCGGTCGTCCACGCCCTGGGCCCAGCCCACCATGCCATCGCCATGGAAACGCGCCTGGCGCATCTCCAGCTGGGCAACGCCCTGGAAGTGGCGCGCGCCCTTCTCGGGCGGCTGGATGAACCACAGCTTGGACTTGAGCAGCGCCTGCGGGTCGGGGCTGAGGGCAATCACCTTGAACCAGCCCTTGACGCCCCAGGCATCGGCAATGCGCGCCACTTCAATGGCGTCATCGGGCAAGGTGGCAGGGCTTAACAACAACTCGGTAGCGGGCATGGCAGTTCAACAGGGCAATAAAAAACGGGCCGCAGTGCTCATCGCAGCAGCGGCCCGCATGCACGAATGGTACCGGAGCACCAGCCGTGATGAGAGAGGCAAATTAAGCAGCCTTGGCAGCAGCTTGCTTGACCAGACGGTCCACGGTGGTGGAAGCCTGAGCACCAACGCTCTTCCAGTAAGCCACGCGGTCCAGAGCAACGCGCAGGCCTTCAACGCCTTCCTTGGCCAGTGGGTTGTAGAAACCCACGCGCTCGATGAACGAGCCGTCACGGCGCACGCGCTTGTCAGCAACGACGATGTTGTAGAACGGACGGGCCTTGGAGCCGCCGCGGGAGAGTCGAATAACGACCATAATAATCCTTCGGGTGGTTAGTTTTCTTACCACGTTTGAGACACGCAACTAGCCACCCGGCCAGCGACACGCAGTAAAGCCGCAAATTATACAAACTTCTTTCAACCATGCCAAGTGTTCGTACCAGTACCCCCGATGACATCCCCGCGCTGACCCGCATTTATGCCCACCATGTGCTGCATGGCACGGGCAGTTTCGAGACCGAGGCCCCCAGCGAAGCAGAAATGACCCGGCGCCGCGACGAGGTATTGTCGCGCGAGCTGCCCTACCTGGTGGCGGAGGACGACGATGGCCAGATCCTGGGCTATGCCTATGCAAACTGGTTCAAGGCCCGGCCGGCCTACCGCTTCTCGGCCGAGGATTCGATCTATGTGGCCGATGGACAACATGGCCGGGGCCTGGGGCGGCTGTTGATGAATGCCTTGATCGAACACTGCGAAGCCGCCGGTGTGCGCAAGCTCATCGCCGTAATCGGGGACTCGAACAACCTCGGCTCGGTCGGCGTGCACCGCGCAGCCGGTTTTAGCCAGGTGGGCGTGATGCGCTCAGTGGGCTGGAAATTTGGCCGCTGGTTGGATATTGTGATGATGGAAAAAACCCTGGGCGATGGAGACAACAGCGCCCCCACCACCTAAACCACCCCACCCGCCCTATGAGCCACCCCATCACCCACGCAATGCCGCGTAGCAAGAGCAAGACCCTGGCCACCTGGCTGGCTTTTCTGGGGGGGCCGCTGGGCCTGCACCGCTTCTACCTGCATGGCCTGGGTGACCTGATTGGCTGGATGCTGCCCATTCCCACGGCGCTGGGCCTGTACGGCATGGAGCGCATTGCCAGCCATGGCATCGACGACCAGGTCAGCTGGGTTCTGGTGCCGCTGCTGGGCTTTACCATTGCCGCCTGTGCATTGACGGCTATCGTCTACGGGCTGATGGCGCCCGACAAGTGGAATGCCCGCCACAACCCCGGCCTGCCCGAAGACGCGCTGCCCGGCCGCACCCGCTGGCTGACGATCTTCGGCATTGTGGCTTCGCTCCTGATCGGCACCACGATCCTGATGGCCAGCCTGGCCTACAGCTTTGAGCACTACTTCCAGTACCAGATCGAGGAAGCTCGCAAGATTTCGCAGTAAAAGGTTGGTGAAGGTCAGTGCGACTGCAGATGCACGCTGAGAAAGCCAAACACCTGCGCCTCATAGGCCTGCGGCGCAAACTGGTACAGGTCCACATGGGCCGCGCCCGGCACCAGCCATAGCGGCTGCAGCGCCTGCGGCCCCGGATGGGCCTGGCCTGCCGCCTCCGCCATCTGCCGGGTTTCAGCGGGTGGGGTGTAGCGGTCTTCGGTGCCGCCCAGCACCATCACCGGCCGGCTCCAGGCCGCCAGGCGGTCAATAGGCCGCAGCTGGTACGGGTCCAGGCCCAGCCGCAGCGGCATCTGCCACAGCAGCAAGGGGGTGGCGATCGGCGCCAACGGGGCCAAGGGGCCCAGCACCGCACGCACCCGGTTGTCCACAGCGGCCTCCATGCTGGGGAACACGGCTTCGAGCACCACGGCATCGGGCGGCTGCAACAGATCGGACACCAGGAGCGCAGCGCCGCCCAGCGAGGCAGCAATCACTCCCACCTTCTCTGCAGGCTGCTGCGCCTGCAACCAGGCCAGCGCAGCGGCAATGCCCAGGCCCTCGCGCGGCCCGAAGGACAGCATCTCCCCATCGCTTTGGCCATGGGCCGGCAGATCGATCAGCAGCACCCCATGGCCGCGCGCATGCAGCGCCAGCGCCCGGGACAGCATCGCGCGCCGGTCGGCACGCACGCCATGCAGCAGCAGCACGGCGCCCTGGCCAGGGGTGCCTGGCGCATACCAGCCCCGCACCATGCCTTGCGCCGTGGCGATCTCCACGGCGGTAGCGCCCAGTTCTTGCGGTACTGCGCCCAGCTCTGGGCGGTACGGTTGGCTCAACCAGCCTGCCAGCCACCAGGCCAGCGCCAGCACCGCCAGCAGCAAGGCGGCCAGCACAGCCGCAACCCAGGCCAGCGGATGCAGCGAAAAGATCGAAGGGGTCAGTGCGGGGTCGGTCATGCCTTGGCCAAAAAACAAAACGGCTGGCAGATCATATCCGCCAGCCGCCTTTTGGCTATCGCACCGCCACTGTCAATAGAGCTGCAGACTCACCCAGTAGGCAAAGGCCGCCACAAAGGCGCTGGCCGGAATGGTCAGCACCCAGGCCCAGACGATATTGCCGGCCACACCCCAGCGCACCGCGCTCATGCGCTGGGTGGAGCCCACGCCGACGATGGCGCCGGTGATGGTGTGCGTGGTCGACACGGGGATGCCCAGCGCAGTGGCGATGAACAAGGTCATTGCGCCACCGGTTTCGGCGCAGAAGCCGCCGACGGGCTTGAGCTTGGTGATCTTCTGGCCCATGGTCTTGACGATGCGCCAGCCACCAAACATCGTGCCCAGGCCAATGGCCGCGTAGCAGGAGATGATGGCCCAGGCAGGAGGATCGGCATCATTGGGCGATGCGTAGCCGGTGGACAGCAGCAGCAGCCAGATGATGCCGATGGTCTTTTGCGCATCATTGCCGCCGTGGCCCAGGCTGTAGGCACCGGCAGAGACCAGCTGCAAGCGGCGGAACCACTTGTCCACCTTGCCCGGCGTGGTGCGGCGGAACAGCCAGGCCACGATCACCATCATGATCGAGCCGAGCAAAAAGCCCAGCACCGGAGAGACAAAGATGAAGGCCACGGTCTTCCAGATGCCGCTGGCAACCAGCGCACCGGAGCCCGCCTTCGCAATCACCGCGCCCACGATGCCGCCGATCAGCGCATGCGAGGAGCTCGACGGGATGCCGTAGTACCAGGTGATCAGGTTCCAGGCGATGGCGCCCACCAGGGCGCCAAAGATCACATGGGTGTCGACAATGCCCGGGTGAACAATGCCTTTGCCGATGGTCGCCGCCACGCTCAGGTGGAAGACAAAGATCGCCACAAAGTTGAAAAATGCCGCAAACACCACCGCTTGGGTGGGCTTGAGCACGCCAGTAGAGACAACGGTCGCAATCGAGTTGGCCGCGTCATGAAACCCGTTCATGAAGTCGAACAAGATGGCCAGCGCCACCAGCACGACAATCACCCACAGGGCTGTTTGCATCGGTTCCATGGAAGTTCAGTCTCCTGCTTGCTGCAAAGGATCAGGAGTTTTCCAGGATGATGCCTTCGATGTGGTTGGCCACATCCTCGCACTTGTCGGTGATGGTCTCGAGCAGCTCGTAGATGGCCTTGAGCTTGATCACCTCGCGCACATCGGGCTCCTCGCGGAACAGCTTGCTCATCGCCGAGCGCATCACGCGGTCGGCATCGCTCTCGAGGCGGTCGATCTCCTCGCAGGTCTTGATGGCCGCCTCGGTGGTCGAGGGATCGGCAATGCGGTCGAGCATCTTGACGGCATCGCGCACGCGCTCGCAGCACTTGACGCTCAGGTCCGTCAGGCGGGTGATTTCTTCGGTCATGTGGCGCACGTCGTAGAGCGCCATGGTCTCGGCCGAGTCCTGGATCAGGTCGGCCACATCGTCCATGGTGTTGATCAGCGAGTGGATCTGTTCACGGTCGATGGGGGTGATGAAGGTCTTGTGCAGGGTGCGGTTGACCTCGTGGGTCACGCGGTCGGCTGCGCGCTCGGCATTGTCCACGTCCTGGTTGTATTTTTCGCGCAGATGGGGGTCGTTGTAATTGGCCACCAGTTGGGAGAACGCGTGGGCCGCTTCAACGATGCGGTCGGCGTGCTGGTTGAACAGTTCGAAGAAATTGCCTTCGCGCGGCAAGAGTTTGCCAAAGAGCATGGGTGCACCTATTCGGTTTCAATGCAAAAAAGGGAAAAACCTGCGCACACCCGGCCGGAATCTGGCTTGTCAGCCCCGGCTCCCTGGCCCTGCCGCCACCCTGCAACTCCTTGAATTGCCAGCGGTGTCAGCGGTTTGCAGTGCGCAAAATCTGTCATTCACGGCGCATTGCTGCACTGCAAAATTCACCAATTTTAAATGCAATTGTCATTTCTTTGTCGCATTTGAGGTCGCCACGCCGAAAACAGCGCAGCCCGCGCCCTGCCCGCCGTGCCCGCTACAGAGGGAGAACGGCAGCGCTGGCGCTGTCTCCCAAAGCGCGCTACCTTGCGCTTGCCGCCATCAGCTCCCACCGTGTTTTTGCGGGGCGATGGCCAAATGCGCGCGCCAAACGGCAGCAATAAAAAAAGCACTGCCAGGCAGTGCTTGGGGAGTGCATGCGCGCTGCCGCTATTCACCCAGATAGGCGGCACGCACCTTGGGGTCGGCCAGCAGCTGCTGGCCTGGGCCGGTCATCGTGATGATGCCCGACTCCATCACATAGCCCCGGTCGGCAATGGCCAGCGCGCGGCTGGCGTTCTGTTCCACCAGCACGATGGTCACGCCCATCGCATAGACATCGCGCACCACCTCGAAGATCTTGTCCACCATGATGGGAGACAGGCCCATCGACGGCTCGTCGAGCAGCAGCAGCTTGGGCTGGGCCATCAGCGCGCGCGCCATCGCCAGCATCTGCTGCTCGCCGCCGGACATGGTGCCCGCCAGCTGGTCCTTGCGCTCGCGCAGACGCGGGAAGATATTGAACATCTTCTCGATATCGGCCTGGATGCCGGCCTTGTCCTTGCGCAGGTAGGCGCCCAGCATCAGGTTGTCGGTGATGGTCTGGCGCGTGAAGACGCCGCGCCCTTCAGGCACCATCACCAGGCCCTTGGCCACCAGGTCCCAGGCGCCCCGGCCCTTGAGGTTCTCGCCCAGGAACTCGATCTGCCCGTCATTGATGGCCTGGGTGGCCGTCACCGCCTTCATCGTCGTGGTCTTGCCCGCGCCATTGGAGCCGATCAGCGATACCAGCTCGCCCTCATGCACCTCGAAATCGACGCCCTTGACGGCCTGAATGCCCCCATAGGCCACTTTCAGCCCACGCACCTTCAGCAGTACGGGGTTGGATGTCTTGTCAACCATGCTCAGTGTCCTCCGGTGCCCAGATAGGCCTCAATCACTTTTTCGTCTTTCTGCACCTCGGCCGGGGACCCTTCGGCCAGCCGCTTGCCGTAGTCGAGCACCGTCACCCGGTCGCACAGGCCCATCACCAGCTTCACATCATGCTCGATCAGCAAGATCGTGCGGTTGTCGTTGCGGATGCGGTCGATCAGCTCGCGCAGCTGCACCTTCTCGGTCGCATTCATGCCGGCGGCCGGTTCGTCGAGCGCAATCAGCTGCGGGTCGGTGGCCAGCGCGCGGGCAATCTCCAGGCGGCGCTGGTCGCCATAAGACAAGGTGCGCGCCTTGTAATCGGCATAGCGCTCGATGCCCACATAGGCGAGCAGCTCGCGGGCACGCTCGGCAATGGCCCGCTCCTCGGCCTTGAAGCCCGGCGTGCGAAAGATTGCGCCCAAAAGGCCCGAATGGCTGCGCACATGGCGGCCCACCATCACGTTCTCCAGCGCCGTCATGTCGGAGAACAGACGGATGTTCTGGAACGTGCGTGCAATGCCGGCCTTGGCCACCAGGTGCACGGCCTTGGGCTCATAGGGCTTGCCAGCCAGCTCAAAGCTGCCGCTGTCGGGCGTGTACAGCCCGGTGATCACATTGAAGAACGTGGTTTTGCCCGCGCCATTGGGGCCGATCAGGCCATAGACCTGGCCGCGCTCGATGGTCAGACCCACATCCGAGAGGGCCTGCAAGCCGCCAAAGCGCTTGGAAATACCTGCCACCTTGAGTGCAGGAGCTTGTGTATTCGTCATGCTCGTCTCTCCTGCTCAGTCTTTCTGGATCGCGCTCTTGCCATGCTCGGGTGCGGGCCACAGGCCGCGTGGGCGCAGCAGCATCACGACGATCATCGCCACCGCAATCAACAGCTGGCGCAGGATGGAGGCATCCAGACGGCCATCGGTCATCTGTTGCAGCGGGCCGGCCACATAGCGCAGCACCTCGGGCAGCGCCGACAGCAGCACGGCGCCCAGAATGACGCCGGGGATATGGCCCAGGCCGCCCAGCACCACCATGGCGACGATCATGATCGACTCCATCAGGCTGAAGGACTCGGGCGAGACAAAGCCCTGGAAGCCGGCAAACATCGCGCCGGACACGCCACCGAACGTGGCACCCATGCCAAAGGCCATCAGCTTGAGGTTGCGGGTGTTGATGCCCATGGCCTTGGCAGCAATCTCGTCCTCGCGGATGGCCATCCAGGCGCGGCCAATGCGCGAATCCTGCAGGCGGTAGCAGATCACCACACTGGCCACGACCAGCAGCAGGAACAGGTAGTAGTACAAGGTGACCGACGAGACCGTGTAGCTGCCGATCTCCAGCGGCTTGGCAAAGTCAAAGCCAAAGATCTTGATCGAGTCGATCTGGCCCAGGCCCTTGGGCCCATTGGTGATGTTGACGGGCTGGTCCAGGTTCAGCATGAAGATCCGGATGATCTCGCCAAAACCCAGGGTCACGATGGCCAGGTAGTCCCCGCGCAGCTTGAGCACCGGAAAGCCCAAGATCATCCCCGCTATCGCCGCCAGCAAGGCGGCGAGCGGTATCACCAGCCAGATGGAGGTGTGCAGGCCATTGGGGAACATGGCCTTGAAGCCTTCAAAGGTCTCGGCCAGGTGGGGCGAGGCCATCAGGCCCAGCATATAGGCGCCCACCGCGTAGAAGGCCACATAGCCCAGGTCCAGCAGGCCGGCAAAGCCCACGACGATGTTCAGGCCCAGGGCCAGCAGGACATAGAGCAGTGCCAGGTCGGCGATTCGCACCCAGGCGTTGCCAAAGGACTGCAAGATCAGCGGCAATACCAGCAGCGCAATCGCGCCCACAATGAACTGTGCTTTGTTGTTCTTCATGCGGTTCCCCTTAAGCCCGATCGGCCACCCGCTCACCCAGCAAGCCCGAGGGGCGCAGCGTCAGCACGATGATCAGCACGATGAACGAGAAGATATCGACATACTGGCTGCCCAGCACGCCACCGGTGAGCTGGCCGATGTAGCCCGCGCCAATGGCTTCGACCAGGCCCAGAATCATCGCACCCACCACGGCGCCGGCCAGGTTGCCGATACCGCCAAACACCGCCGCAATAAAGGCCTTGAGGCCGGGCAAAAAGCCCATGGTGTGCTGCGCCGTGCCGTAGTTCGAGGCCCAGAGCACGCCGGCAATCGCCGCCAGCACCGCACCGATCACAAAGGTGGCCGAGATCACCATGTCGGGCTTGATGCCCATCAGCGCCGCCACGCGGGGGTTCTCTGCCGTGGCCCGCATCGCGCGGCCCAGGCGGGTGTAGTTCACCAGGTACATCAATACCGCCAGCACCACGGCCGTCACGCCCAGCACCAGGATCTGGGTCGGCGTGATCACTGCGCCGGCCAGGTCAAAGGGCTCCATCGGCAGCAAGGTCGGATAGGGCTTGTAGTTGGGCTTCCAGATGATCATCGCCAAGGTCTGCAGCAGGATCGACATGCCGATTGCGGTGATCAGCGGCGCCAGGCGCGGGCTGTTGCGCAGCGGCCGGTAGGCGAGCTTCTCGATCGTGAAATTGAGCACCGCCGCCACCACACAGGCAATGAGCGTCGCTATCAGCAAGATGACCCAGCCCGGCGTTCCCGGCATGGCCTCCTGCATCACGCCGATGATGCTCCAGCTGGTCAGCACCCCTATCATCAGCACTTCGCCGTGCGCGAAGTTAATCAATTGAATAATGCCGTACACCATGGTGTAGCCCAAGGCTATCAAAGCGTACATGCTGCCCAATACCAGACCATTAATGATCTGCTGCAGCAAAATATCCATACAACCAACCCTTCAGCTTGGAACCACAACAGCGAAAACTGCATGAAACGGGGGTCTCCCGCGATGCAGCCGCCTCTAACCGCGATAACAGTTTTATGCGGATCGAAACAATTCTATAGACGCGACCTCGGTTTTTTGGCGACTACCCCGCTAGCGCTTTCCCTAGTGACCCATGCGAAAACCGCATGAATACAGGTGACACCGCAGCGATCACCTAGGGAATTTACTAGGTATCGATTCAACGAATCGCCACACACTTTTTACAATTGATGCCGCAAACACAATAATCAAATAAGTGGCTGCGTCTCGCGGTTGGGACACTGGTGTAAATACCTATATCGGCTTTCAGTTGCATAAACAACCAAATACACAGGCTTGCGAACAGGCATAAAAAAACGCGGCCTGGGCCGCGTTCTACGTAGAGCTGGATCAGCGTTTAGAGCTTGCTGGCCATCTCAGGCACAGCCTCAAACAGATCGGCCACCAGGCCATAGTCGGCCACGCTGAAGATCGGCGCTTCTTCGTCCTTGTTGATCGCCACGATCACCTTGGAGTCCTTCATGCCGGCCAAATGCTGGATGGCGCCCGAGATGCCCGCTGCCACATACAGCTGGGGCGCGACGATCTTGCCGGTCTGGCCCACTTGCAGGTCGTTGGGCGCGTAGCCCGCGTCCACCGCTGCGCGGCTCGCGCCAATGGCCGCGCCCAGCTTGTCGGCCAGCGGGGTCATCACTTCGTTGAACTTCTCGGCGCTGCCCAGTGCGCGGCCACCGGAGACGATGATCTTGGCGGCCGTGAGTTCCGGGCGGTCGTTCTTGGTCACTTCGCGGCCCACAAAGCTGCTCTTGCCGCTGTCAGCAACCGCTGCTGCGTTCTCGACCGCAGCCGAGCCGCCGGTGGCTGCGGCTGCATCAAAGCCGGTGCCGCGCACGGTGATGACCTTGGTCGCATCGATCGACTGCACGGTGGCAATGGCATTGCCCGCGTAGATGGGGCGCTCAAACGTGTCGGCGCTCACCACCTTGGTGATGTCGCTGATCTGGGCGACGTCGAGCTTGGCTGCCACGCGTGGCGCCACGTTCTTGCCCGAGGCGGTAGCGGGTGCCAGGATGTGGCTGTAGTTGCCGGCAATGGCCAGCACTTGCGCGGCCAGGTTTTCAGCGAGGCCGTCTTTCAGCGCCGGGCCATCGGCCAGGATGACTTTGGCAACGCCGGCGATCTGGGCTGCGGCCTGGGCTGCAGCTGCAGCCCCTTCGCCCGCTACCAGCACATGCACATCGCCGCCGCAAGCCAGGGCTGCGGTGACGGTGTTGAGCGTGGCGGTCTTGATCGTTTGGTTGTCGTGTTCTGCAATAACGAGAGCGGTCATGTCTATCGTCTTTCCATTCAATGTGTCAGGTGTCGGGTCAAAGTCAGATGACTTTGGCTTCGTTCTTGAGCTTGTCGATCAAGGTGGCCACATCGGGCACCTTCACGCCGGCGCCGCGCTTGGCGGGTTCCTGCACCTTCAAGGTCTTCAGGCGCGGGCTCACATCCACACCCAGGTCTTCTGGCTTCAACGTGTCGAGCTGCTTTTTCTTGGCCTTCATGATGTTGGGCAAGGTGACGTAGCGTGGCTCGTTCAGACGCAGGTCGGTGGTGATGACAGCGGGCAGGGACAGAGACAGGGTCTCCAGACCGCCGTCCACTTCGCGCGTCACATTGACTTTGTCGCCCGCGACTTCGACCTTGGAGGCGAACGTGGCCTGGGGCAGGTCAGCGAGCGCTGCCAGCATCTGGCCGGTCTGGTTGGCGTCGTCGTCAATGGCTTGCTTGCCGCAGATCACAAGACCCGGCTGCTCTTTGTCGACCAGGGCCTTCAGGAGCTTGGCGACAGCGAGGGGCTGCAGCTCTTCTGCGGTTTCCACCAGGATGGCGCGGTCGGCACCAATGGCCATCGCCGTGCGCAGCGTCTCCTGGCACTGGGTCACGCCGCAGCTCACGGCGATGATCTCGGTCACCACGCCCTTTTCCTTCAAACGCACGGCCTCTTCCACCGCGATTTCATCAAAGGGGTTCATCGACATCTTCACGTTCGCAATGTCCACTCCCGAGCCATCGCTCTTGACGCGCACCTTGACGTTGTAGTCCACCACGCGTTTGACGGGTACCAGTACTTTCATAGTCTCAGCTTTCTAACAATAAACTCTGGGCCCGCTGCGGCGTCGCTTGCCGCCTGCGGGCCACGGTATCAATCGGGCAAGGTCAGCACGCCTTGCGCCTGGAGTGCCTGCAGTTGCGAATCACTCAAACGCAGCAGATTTTGCAGCACTTCGCGTGTACCTTCACCCAGTGTGGGCGGCGCGCGGCGAATCGGCAGGCGTTGGCCATCCATGCGGATAGGCGGCGCCAGCACGGCGGTGTGGCCGGCCACCGGGTGGGGCATGTTCTGCACCAGGCCGGCTTGCTGCACGCGCTCGGAGGTCAGCGCCTCGTGCAGGCCCAGCACCTCGCCGCAAGGCACGCCGCAGGCATTGAGCCGCTCGATCAACAGCGCACGCGGGAAGCTGCGGATGGTCTCGATCATCAGCGGCAGCAAGAGCTTGCGGTCCTTGGCGCGCTCCACGTTGGTGGCGTATTTGGGGTTGTCGGCCAGGTCGGGGCGCTCGATCACATCGCGGCAGAAGCGCTCGAACTGCGAATTGTTGCCCACCGCAATGATCAGCGGGCCATCGGCCGCCTCGAACATGCCATAGGGCACGATCGAGGGGTGGGCATTGCCAAAGCGCTCCGGGTCCTTGCCCATGAACAGCGCATCGAGCCCGTAGTAGCCGGTGATGCTGACGCCGTTGTCAAACAGCGCCATGTCGATCTTGCGGCCCTGGCCCGTGCGCTCGCGGGCAAACAGCGCGGCCAGCACGGCCTGGGCGGCGCTCATGCCGGTCATCAGGTCCACGACGGCCACGCCAAACTTCAGTGGCGGCTGCGAGGCCTCGCCGTTCATCGCCATCAAGCCAGCCTCGCCCTGCACCAAAATGTCATAACCCGGGCGGGCCGCTTCCTCGGTGTCGGTGGCATAGCCGGTCACGCTGCAATAGATGATGTCCTGCTTCAAGGCCTTCAGTGCCTCGTAGCCCAGGCCCAGCTTGTCTGCGCCGCCATGCTTGAAGTTGTGGATCACCACATCGAACTGCGGCAGCAGCTCCAGGATCAGCGCCAGGCCTTCGGGCTTTTGCAGATCCACCGTGATGGACCGCTTGTTGCGGTTCATGCTGTTGTAGTAGGTGGTCTCGGTCTTGCCAATGCGCAGGCCCCAGTCGCGGGTGTCGTCACCCCGCTTGGGGTGCTCGACCTTGATCACCTCGGCCCCCAGGTCGCCCAGCACCTGGCCGCACAGCGGGCCGGCAAAAACACGGGACAGGTCCAGGACCTTGACACCCGCCAGCGGCAGAGCCGCGGCGTTCTCTTGCTCACGCATACTTGTCTCCTCGGATCACCGGGGCGGCCGCAAAACGGGCCCACCCGGCGTCACTTTTTTCGGTCCATCTCAGCGGCGCAGCGCCAGGTAGTTGGCGGTGCGCTTTTCCAGAAAGGCCGCAATGCCCTCTGCCGACTCGGGCGTGCCCTGTGCCTGCACCATCAACTCGGCCTCCATGTCCAGCTGCGCTTCCAGGCTGTTGTCATAGGCAGCGCGGCACAGCGACTTGATGCTGGCCATCGCCTGCAAGGGGCCATCGGCCAGTTGCGCGGCCAGCGCGATGGCCTGGGCCAGCGCATCGCCCGGCTCGGCCAGGCGGTTGACCAGGCCCAGCTGCTGCATGCGCTCGCCGCTGACCCGGTCGCCACTCAGGCACAGCTCGGTCAGCAGCTGGCGCGACAGGTGCTCGGCTAAAAAGGCCGTGGCGCCACCATCGGGCGACAGCCCCACCTTCACATAGGCGACCGAGAACGCCGCATTGCGCGCAGCCACCAACATATCGCAGGCCAGCGCCAGCGACAGGCCCGCGCCTGCGGCAGCACCCTCGACTGCGGCCACCACCGGCTTGGGGCAGTTGCGCAGCGCACGCACCAGGTCATGCAGGCCTTCGAGCAGCTCGCGGCGCTTTTCTGCGGGCTGGTCCCGGCGCGTCGCAATGCGGCGCAGATCGCCACCGGAGCAGAAATGCCCACCGGCACCGGTGAGCACAATCGCGCCCACGGCCGGGTCGGTCGCTGCGTCCTGGAGCGCTGCGGTCAGGCCCAGGTAGAAGTCGGGCGACAGCGCATTGCGCGCCGCCTCGTTGTTGTTGGTCAGCACCAGCACGCCGCCTTCGCGGCGCGCCAGCAGCGCGGGGGTGGCGGTGCTGGCGGTCGTCATCAGGCGGCCTTGGCTGCAGCGCGTTCCTGGGCCTGCAGCGCCATGTAGCGCGCCAGGTGGTGGTCCATGTCGCCCAGCTGGTGGTCGATCATGATGATGCGCTTGGCGTAGTGCGCCAGCGGCAGCTCCCAGGTCACGCCAATGCCGCCATGCATCTGGATCGCCTCTTCGGCCATCAGGGTGCCAATCTGGCCCACGCTGTACTTGGCCGCCGACAGCGCTTTTTCACGCTCGAGGTAGTCGGGGTTGTCGATGGCCGCTGCCGCGTTGATGACGGCCGAGCGCGCCTGCTCGGCTTCGAGCAGCAGATCGGCCATGCGGTGCTGCAGCGCCTGAAAGCTGCCGATCGGCACGCCAAACTGCTTGCGCGTGCGCAGGTATTCCAGGGTGTGGTTCTTGGCCACATCCATCGCGCCCAGCGATTCGGCCGCCAGCGCCAGCAGGCCAAAGCCGCAGATGCGTTCGAGCAGCGCATGGCCTTCGCCCAGCTTGCCCAGCAAGGCATCGGCGCCGACCTTGACATTGGCCAGCACCAGCTCGGCGGCATGGCCACCATCGATGCGGCCATAGCCCCGGCTGCTGATACCAGCGGCATCGCCCGGCACCAGGAACAGCGAGATGCCGGCCTCATCGCCCACGGCGCCTGCCGTGCGGGCGGAGACCAGCAGCAGCTGCGCCTGGTCGCCAAACAGCACCACGGCCTTGCTGCCGTTCAGCACCCAGCCATCGCCCTCGGTTTGGGCGGTGGTGGCCACGCGGTTCAGCTCATAGTGGTTCGCGGGCTCGTCATGCGCCAGCGCGGCAATCGTCTCGCCGCCAATGATGCCTTCGAGCTGCGCCTTTTGCGCCTCGCTGCCGGCCTCGGTCAGCGCGCGGCCTACCAGCAGGGCGCCCAGCAGTGGCTCTGCGACCAGGTGCGTGCCCAGTGCCTCGAACACCACGCTGATATCGACGCCATCGCCACCAAAGCCGCCATCGGCCTCCTTGAACAGCGCGCCAATCGCCCCCAGTTCAGCCAGCTTGGCGTAGGTATCGGCGCTAAAGCCCAGGGCGCCATAGGCGGCCTTGTTGCGGTACTCGGTGCTGTACTGCTCGCTCAGGTAGCGGCCCAGCGCATCGGCCAGCATGCGGCGGTCTTCATCCAGTTGAAAGTTCATAAAAAATCTCCTTATCTAACCATGGCGCTTGCTGAGATCGCAGCGCCTGGAACCTGCAGGGCACAGCTGTGAGACGCCAGCAAGGGCCGCCCCGCAGCATAGGCGTCGTCCCCCTTCCAGGGGGAAGGCGCGCAGCGCCTCAGGGGGTGGCTTATTTCATAGGCCGAGGATCATCTTGGAGATGATGTTGCGCTGAATCTCGTTCGAGCCGCCGAAGATCGACAGCTTGCGGTAGTTGAAATAGGCCGCAGCGGCGGTGGCCGCCTCCTTGGGGCCCACGGGCGCGTCGGCGTATTCGGCAAACTGCGCCTCTTCGATAAAGGGCAGCGCGTACGGTCCCATCGCACGGCGGATCAGCGACAGCAGCTCCTGGCGCACAACAGTGCCCTTGATCTTGAGCATCGAGCTCTCGGCGCCGGGCACACCGCCACCCGCGACCGAGGCGATCACGCGCAGGTTGGTGGTGGCCATGTTCAAAAGCTCGATCTCGACCTTGGCCATGCGGGTGGCAAACTGCGGGTCTTCAATCAGCGGCTTGCCATTGCGCTGCACGCGCTGGGCAATCACCTTGAGCTTTTCCAGCCCGGCCATCGAGAAGCCCACGCCGGCAATGCCGGTGCGCTCATAGGTCAGCAGGTACTTGGCATAGGTCCAGCCCTTGTTCTCCTCGCCCACCAGGTTGTCCAGCGGCACCTTCACATCGGTCAGAAAGACTTCGTTGACTTCCTTGTCGCCATCCAAGGTGCGGATGGGGCGCACTTCGACGCCAGGCTGATTCATGTCGATCAGCACAAAGCTGATGCCTTGCTGCGACTTCACCTCTTTGTTGGTGCGCACCAGGCAGAACATCATGTTGGCGTGCTGGCCCTGGGTGGTCCAGGTCTTCTGGCCGTTGACGATGTAGTGGTCGCCATGGCGCACAGCCGTGGTCTTGAGCGAGGCCAGGTCGGAGCCGGCGCCGGGCTCGGAGTAACCCTGGCACCACCAGTCATCGCCATTGAGGATGCGCGGCAGCCAGTGGCTCTTCTGCGCCTCGTTGCCGTACTTGATCAGCACCGGCCCGAGCATGGACAAGCCAAAGGGCACCAGGCGCGGGCCACCGGCCAGTGCGCATTCGTCGTCAAAAATGAACTTCTGCACCGGCGACCAGCCCGTGCCACCAAACTCCTGCGGCCAGTGGTAGGCCAGCCAGCCCTTTTTGTTCAGGATGGCATGCCAGTTTTCCTGGTCAAAGCACGTCAGGCGCTGGCCGGCCTTGACCTTGGCGGCCAGGTCCTGGGGCAGGTTGTCTTTCAGAAACGCACGTACTTCGGCGCGGAACGCTTCTTCTTCGGGACTGAATTGCAAGTCCATGGCTATCTCCTCATTAACGTGGGCAGGCAAGGCCTGCACATCTCAAACTCTGCGCTGCGCGATCTGGGTGATGCCCAGCCAGGAGGCCGCCCCGCAGCGGCGGCGTCGTCCCCGGGGGCAAGGCGCGAAGCGCCTCAGGGGGGGTCAGAAAATCTCAAAGAGGCCAGCGGCACCCATGCCACCGCCCACACACATGGTCACCACGCCCCACTTCAGTTTCTCGCCCCGGGCCTTGCGGCGCTGGCCCTCGAGCAGGATGTGGCCGGTCAAGCGCGCACCGGTCATGCCAAAGGGGTGGCCGATGGAGATCGCGCCGCCGTTGACGTTGAGGCGTTCCATCGGGATGCCCAGCTTGCGCTGGCAGTAGAGCGCCTGCGAGGCAAAGGCTTCGTTCAGTTCCCAGAGGTCGATATCCTGCACCGTCAGGCCGTGGCGCGCCAGCAGCTTGGGCACGGCAAACACCGGGCCAATGCCCATCTCATCGGGCTCGCAGCCGGCAATGGCCAGGCCACGGAAGGCGCCCAGCGGCGCCAGGCCCAGCTTGGCCGCTTCCTTGGCTTCCATCAGCACGCAGGCGGCCGAACCATCGGACAGCTGCGAAGCATTGCCAGCCGTGACAAAGTTGCCCGCGCCCTTGACGGGCTCCAACTTGGCCAGACCTTCGAGCGTGGTCGAGGGGCGGTTGCAGTTGTCCATGGTCGCGGTGACGTCCTTGTAGCTGACTTCACCGGTTTCCTTGTTCTTCTCGGCCATGCGCGTGGCGCAGGGCACGATCTCGTTGTCGAAAGTGCCATTGGCCTGCGCCGCTGCGGTGCGCTGCTGGCTTTGCAGCGAGAACGCATCCTGGTCTTCGCGGCTGATGCCGTAGCGCTTGGCGACCACATCGGCGGTGTCGATCATCGCCATGAACAGGTCGGGCTTGTGCTCCACCAGCCAGGGATCAGCATCCGAGGGGTTGGTGTTGCTCGAGCGGATCAGCGAGATGCTCTCGACACCACCGGCCACCATCGCCGGTGCACCATCGACAATGATGCGGCCGGCCGCAAAGGCAATCGCCTGCAGGCCCGAGGCGCAGAAGCGGTTGACCACGGTGCCGCCCACGCTGACGGGCAGGCCGGCACGGACGGCCGCCTGGCGGCCGATATTGCGGCCGGTCGTCCCTTCGGGGTAGCCGCAGCCCAGCACCACGTCTTCGATCAGCGCCGGGTCGATGCCGGCGCGCTGCACCGCTGCGCTGATGGAAAAGGCCGCCAGCTGCGCACCGGGCGTGACATTGAACTCCCCACGGTGGGATTTGGCCAGCGGCGTACGCGCTGTCGAAACGATGACGGCTTCACGCATGCATGTCTCCTTGGGTCTGAGCGACCGTTGATTGTGATTTTTACGGCCGCCAGCGCTTGTCACCCAAGCGCTAACAGCTATTTTTTATGTAGCAACCCGGGGTTTGGCTGTGCGAAAGCCCCGGGCTGCACTGCCGGCCCCGAGGGGCCGGATGTGCGCGATGGCGCTCAAGCCGCCTTGTTCAGGCTCTCGAAGTTTTCGCCCTTCTCCACCAGCTCCACCAAGAGGGGCGATGGCGTCCAGAACAGCGCGTCTTCCTTGGCGAACTCGCGGATATCGGCCAGGATCTTGTCCAGGCCCACCATGTCGGCCCACTTCATCGGGCCACCCCGGAAGCGCGGAAAGCCATAGCCGTAGAGGAAGGTCACATCCACATCCAGCGGACGCAGCGCAATGCCTTCGCGCACCACATTGGCGCCTTCGTTGACCATCGCGGCCATGTAGCGGCGCATGATCTCGGCATTGCTGAAGCTGCGCGGCATCACGCCAGCACGCTGGCGCTCGGCATCCACAATCGCCAGCACTTCGGGGTCTTGCTCGCCCACACGTGCACCCTGCGGGTACAGGTAGTAGCCGCGCTGGGTCTTCTGGCCAAACCAGCCCTTTTCGGCAATGCGGTCGGCAATCTGCACATAGCGGGCCTGGGGGTCACGCGTGGCGGCCTTGCGCTTGCGCGTGGCCCAGCCAATGTCGCCACCGGCCAGGTCGGCGACCTGGAAGGGGCCCATGGGGTAGCCGAACTCGCGCACCGCCTCGTCGATCTGGTAGGGCGAGGCACCGTCTTCAAGCAGGTAGTTGGCCGCCTCGCGGTACACGGCCAGAATGCGGTTGCCGATAAAGCCATCGCAGACGCCGGCGCGCACGGGCACCTTCTTCATGCGGCGGGCCAGCTCGAACGCGGTGGCCACCACATCGGCGCTCACCTTGGCGGGCACCACGATCTCCAGCAGCTTCATGATGTTGGCGGGGCTGAAGAAGTGCAGACCGATGACATCCTGCGGGCGCGAGATGCTCGCTGCAATCGCATCGATATCCAGGTAGGACGTGTTGGTGGCAATCACGGCACCGGGCTTGCAGACCTTGTCCAGCTCGGCAAACACGGCCTTCTTGACGCCCATCTCTTCAAACACCGCCTCGATCACCAGGTCGACCTGGGCGAGCGCGGCGTAGTCGGTGCTGCCGCTGTAGCGCGCCATGATGGCGGCCTTTTTCTCGGCCGTCATGCGGCCCTTGGCGATCAGGCCGTCGTAGACCTTCTCCACATTGGCGCGGCCCCGGGCGATGGATTCCGCATCGCGCTCGACCATCACCACCGGCAGGCCGGCATCGAGCGCCGCCACGGTGATGCCGGCGCCCATGGTGCCACCACCCACCACGCCGATGCTGTTCAGCGCGCGCGGTGCGGCGGCCTTGGCTTCGGGGATCTTGGCGGTTTCACGCTCGGCAAAGAAGGCATGGATCAAGCCGGCGCGCTGCGGGCTCTCCAGGCACTGCACAAACAGCTTGCGCTCGTTTTGCATGCCCTGCTCAAACGGCAGGTCCAGCGCGCCTTGCACGCATTCGATGATCTTGCCCGGCGAGAACAGGCCCCGGCTTTTCTTGGCCGACTCGGCCTTGGCGGTGTCGAGCTCAGCCTGCGACGCAGCCTTGTCGGCCAGCGCGGTGGCTTCGCGGGTGCGGCGCACCGGGGCGTTTTGCGCCAGCAGTGCGTTGGCGTAAGCCAGGCCGGCCGTGCGGGCATCGCTGCCTGCGGGCTCGACCTGGTCGACCAGGCCCATGGCCAGCGCTTCTTCGGCACTGGCGTGGCGGCCCGAGAGCATCAGATCCAGCGCAGCCTTGACGCCGATCAGGCGCGGGGTGCGCTGCGTGCCACCGGCGCCGGGCAGCAGGCCCAGCTGCACCTCGGGCAGGCCCAGCTTGGCGCCAGAGACGGCCAGGCGGTAGTGGCAGGACAGCGCCACTTCCAGGCCGCCGCCCAGTGCCGGGCCATGGATGGCGGCCACGACGAGCTTGTCGCTGTTTTCCAGCTGCACCAGCACATCGGGCAGGCTGGGCGGCATCGCGGGCTTGCCGAACTCACGGATATCGGCACCGGCAATAAAGGCCTTGCCACTGCCCACCAGCAAGATGGCCTGGACCTGCGCATCGCTGCGCGCCTGGGCCACGGCATCGGCCAGGCCTTGGCGCACGGCCTGGCTCAAGGCGTTGACGGGGGGGTTCTGGATGGTGACGACCAATACCTGCCCTTCGCGGGCAAGGCTCACCACCGCAGCGTTCTCTGCGCTCATGCATGTCTCCTGGTTGTTCATTCGAAAACGGGTTGCGAACCATTGTCAGTGCAACTAGGCTTATTTGACAATCACATAGAGGATTGACAGACTGTCAAAAGAATTTGGACAATCGCATCCCATGGACCACAACGCCCTCACCTTGTTGGTGGAAATCATCGACTCCGGCA
The DNA here is from genome assembly GCF_037479395.1 of Comamonas sp. MYb21. Taxonomy (NCBI): domain Bacteria; kingdom Pseudomonadati; phylum Pseudomonadota; class Betaproteobacteria; order Burkholderiales; family Comamonadaceae; genus Comamonas; species Comamonas sp. MYb21. The sequence goes on from NZ_JBBGZC010000001.1 coordinate 270,313, forward strand.
ACCTCAGCCGCGCTGCTGCCAAACTCAAGATGAGCCGCGCCAATGTCAGCTACCACCTGGGCCAGCTGGAGAAATCGGTGGGCGTGCAGCTGGTGCGCCGCACCACGCGCCGGGTCGAGCCCACCGAGGTGGGCCTGCGCCTGTATGAGCATGGCCGCAGCATCCGCAATGAGTTGGCCGCCGCCAGCGAAACCATCCGCAGCCTGGGCAAGGGCCTGCAAGGCCGGGTCGGGCTGGCGGTTCCCAGCGGCTATGGCCAGCTGGTGATGAGCGACTGGCTGATCGCCTTCAAGCGCCTCTACCCCGACATCGTGCTCGATGTGATCTTTGAGAACCGGGTCGACAACCTGGTGCGCGACGAAGTGGACATTGCGGTGCGGGTGCTGCCCACGCCGCCGGACAACCTGGTGGCTCGCCACATGGGCGAGATGAACTATGTGGCCTGCGCCAGCATCGACTATGCCGGCCAGAACATGCTGCCCCAGCAGCCCGAGGACCTGCGCCATGTGCCGCTGATCACCAGCGGCGTGGTGGGCAAGCAGCTGCTGGTGCGCGCCTACCAGGGCGAGCTGCGCAAGGAGATCCGGCTCGAGCCCAGCCTTATCTCCGAGCATTTTCCGTTTCTGCGCCAGGGCATCATGGCCGGCCTGGGCGTGGGCATCGTGCCCGACTATGTGATCCGCGCCGAGGTCGAGCGCGGCGAGGTCGTCACCACCTTGCGCGACTGGCGGCTGAGCATTTTTGGCAACCACATGTACCTGCTCTGGATGCCCAACCGCCACCAGACCAAGGCCGTCCGCACGATGATCAGCTTTTTGCTGGAGCAGTCGCAGCAGGCCGGCAACCTGCCTGCGCTGGGCTGAGCGGCGCAGCACCCCCTTCATTCGCATACCAACGCCGAGTCGCCCGCAGCACGCCTGCGAGCGCGACTTGCGCCCTGCAATCAGGTTCCCGTCAGGTAAGCGCCCTTAAGGTGGCGGCGCCTGCGTGCGTGCCCATCCTGGCCAAGATGCGCGCCGGCATGGAACCACACAGGATTGAACCGAATGAAAATGACAAGAGACATCCATGACATCGTCGGCGGCCTGCTGATGTCAGCAGCAGGCCTGTTCTTTGCGCTCTACGGGCGCGAATACAACTTTGGCAGTGCCGATCGCATGGGGCCGGGCTACTTCCCGGTCGTGCTGGGCTGGCTGCTGTTTGGCCTGGGCCTGCTGCTGGCGATACCCGCCTGGTGGCGCCAGGGCAGCCCCATCGTGCTGCAGTGGGGCAACCTGTTCTGGTCGGTGGCCAGCCTGCTGGCCTTTGCGCTGTTGCTCTACCCGCTGGGCGTGGCGCTGGCCGCGCTGGTGGCCAGCCTGGTCGCGCTGCTTGCGACCAAGATGAGCCTGCGCACGCGCCTGCTGGTGAGCCTGGCCGTCGCAGCCCTGACCACCGTGATTTTTCCCATTGGCCTGCGCATGACGCTGCCTATCTGGCCCTGAGCCCGGCACTGACAAAGGATCTCTATGGATTTGCTTGGAAACCTCTGGATGGGCCTCAATGTGGTGGCCGATCCCTCGACGCTCTGGTACTGCTTCCTGGGTGTCTTTTTGGGCACCGTCGTTGGCGTGCTGCCCGGCATCGGTGCGCTGGCCGCCATCTCGCTGCTGCTGCCCTTTACCTACCATATGTCGCCCACGGCGGCGATCATCATGCTGGCCGGGGTCTACTACGGCGCGCAGTATGGCGGCTCCACCGCCTCCATCTTGCTGAACCTGCCCGGTTCACCGTCCTCGGCGGTGACCTGCCTGGACGGCTACCCGATGGCGCGCAAGGGCAAGGCCGGGGTGGCGCTCTTTGTCACGACGATTGCCTCGCTGGTCGGCGCGATGTCGGGCCTGATCCTGCTGGTGCTGTTCTCGCCGGCGATCTCCAAGATCGGCCTGCAGTTCGGCCCCACCGAGTTCTTCTCGATGATGCTGCTGGGCCTGGTGGCCGCCTCGTCGATGAGCGCGGGCTCAGCCACCAAGGGCCTGTGCATGGTGGTCTTCGGCCTGCTGCTGGGCATGATCGGCACCGATGTGAACTCGGGCGTCGCGCGCTACTCCTTCGACATCCCCGAGCTGATGGATGGCGTCAACCTGGTGGCACTGGCGATGGGCCTGTTTGGCGTGGCCGAGGTGATCCGCTGCATCAACCTGGCCGATGCCAACCAGAAGCCTGACAAGGTCACCCTGCGCTCGATGGTGCCTGAGCGCGAAGAGTTCCGCGACACCATCAAGCCGATGCTGCGTGGCTCGGCGCTGGGCTCGTTCCTGGGCGCCCTGCCGGGCGTGGGCCCGTCGATTGCGTCCTTCATGTCGTATGCGATTGAAAAGCGCGTGGCCAAGGACCCGAGCCGCTTTGGCCATGGCGCCATCGAAGGCATCACCGCGCCCGAGTCGGCCAACAATGCCGCTGCGCAAACCGCCTTTGTGCCTTCGCTGTCCATCGGTATTCCGGGCGACGCGGTGATGGCCGTGATGCTGGGCGCGCTGATCATCCACGGCATCCAGCCCGGCCCGATGCTGATGACCGAGCAGCCCGAGCTGTTCTGGGGGCTGATCGTCAGCTTTGCGATCGGCAATATCTTCCTGGTGATCCTGAACCTGCCCACCATCGGGCTGTGGGTCGCGCTGCTGCGCATTCCCTTTGCCTGGATGTACCCGGCGATCCTGGTGTTTGTCGCGCTGGGCGTCTACAGCGTCAACAACAACCTGTTCGACATCTACATGGTGGCCGTGCTGGGCATCATCGGCTATGTGCTGATGGTGCTGCGCTTTGAGGCCGCACCGCTGCTGCTGGGCTATATCCTGGGGCCGATGCTCGAAGAAAACCTGCGCCGCGCGATGCTGCTCTCGCGTGGCGATGCCTCGGTGTTCTTCAACCGCCCGATCAGCGCCTCCTTGCTGGCATTGACGGCGGCGATCCTGCTGTGGGCCATCTGGTCGGGCGTGCGCAAATCGCGCAAGGAAGCCCGGGCCTTTGCCCAGGCGCAAGACAGTGCTGTACCCGCTGCGGCATCGTCCTGACCGTTTGCACTCCAGTGTGCGCCTGTTCCAGCCTTCCGGCCGGAACAGGCTTTTTTCTGGCTGCGCCACTTTGCTTTTGCTAGTCTTGGGCCATGCGAATTCTTGTGATTGAAGACGACGCGGTGCTGCGCGATGTGGTGGTCAGCAGCCTGCGCGATGCGGGCCACCATGTGGACCAGGCGGCCGACCTGGGCGCGGCCGAGCACTGGTGGCGGGTGCAGCGCTTTGATGCCATCTTGCTCGACCTGAACCTGCCTTGCAGCGCCGTGCGCGGCAGTGCGATGGGCAGCGGCCTGGCCCTGCTGCAGCAGGCGCGGCGCCGTGGCGACAACACGCCTGTGCTGGTGCTCACCGCCCGCAACCAGACCCCGGACCGCATCGCCGGCCTGGACAGTGGCGCCGACGACTACCTGGGCAAGCCCTTTGAACTGGCCGAGGTCGAGGCCCGGCTGCGCGCGCTGGTGCGCCGCGCGATTGGCACCCAGGATGTATCGACCGTGGGCCAGCTCAGCCTGGAGCGCAACAACCGGCGCTTTCGCGTGGGTGCGCAGCCGCTGGACCTGCCGGCGCGCGAGTTCGAAGTGCTCTGGGAGCTGATGAGCCCGCCCGGCCGCGCAGTGAGCAAGCGCAGCCTGTCGGACAAGCTTTCGGGCTATGACGATGCGCTGGGCGACAACGCGCTCGAAGCCTTTATCTCGCGGTTGCGCAAAAAGCTGCAGCACAGCGGCGCAGCCATCCGCACGCTGCGCGGCATTGGCTACCTGATCGAGGCCGACAGCGGCGATGCCGCATGAGCACCACCGCCACCACCACATCCACCACGGCCCGCTCCAGCCCGCTGCCATCGCTGCGCATGCGCGTGCTGCGCCATGTGCGCTGGCCGCTGGTCTGGACCTGGCTGCTGGGCACCGTGTTCATGATGGCGCTGGCCAACCATTTCACCCAAAGTGCCTTTGACCGCGCGCTGCTCGATGACGCCTATGCAATAGCCTCGCACCTGCGCGCCGATGACGAGGGCGAGGTGGCCCTGCAGCTGACCGACAGCGAGCTCAAGGCCGCCCTCTTCGACCAGGCCGAGTATGTGTACTACGCCGTCTACCGCGCCGACGGCAGCCAGCTGGCCGGCGAGCCGCTGCCGCTCTTGCCCTGGGACGAGAGCGAGCCAGTGAGCTACCGCGAGACCCTCTACAACGGTCAGCTGGTGCGGGCCGTGGCGCTGCGCAGCGCCGTGGGCGAGCAGCAGCTGAGCATCGTGATGATGCACACCACGCGGGTGCGCGACAGCCTGATCCAGCACCTCTTCCTCTATGCCGCGATCCCGCAGCTGACCCTGCTGGTCCTGCTGCTCTGGTGGCTGCACCACCGCATTGGCCAGGACATGGCGCCGCTCGCTGCGCTGGAACGGTCGCTGTCGCGGCGCGATGCCCAGGACCTGGCGCCCATCCCCCCCAGCGCGCCGGCGACCACGCGCGAGATCGAGCAGCTGCGCCAGACCACCAATGCGCTGCTCGCCCGTATTGCCGACAACGTCGAGACCCAGCGCGAGTTTGCCGGCAATGTGGCCCATGAGGTACGCACGCCGCTGGCCGGCATCAAGGCGCTGGCCGACTATGGCCTGGGCCATGCCGACCCTGCCGTGCAGCAGCAGCAACTGCAGCGCATCTCCGACAGCGTGGCACGTGCCAGCCACCTGGTGGACCAGCTGCTGCTATTGGCGCTGAGCGATGAGGCCAGCGCCGTGCAGCTGGCGCCAGTCGCCGCTGCCGAGCAGGTGCAGCAGGCGGTGCTGCGCCACTGGGATGCCGCCAGCCGCGCTCGGATCGACCTGGGTGCCGAGGGCCTGGACACGGCCTGGGCCGAGCAGCTGCGCATCGCCGCCGATGCCAACCTGCTCGCGGCCATGCTCGACAACCTGATCCTCAATGCGCTGCGCTACGGCGGCCAGTCGGTCACCGTGGCCTTGCAGGCCGCCGACGATGGCTGCAGCGCCGAGCTGGCCGTCATCGACGATGGCCCGGGCATGAGCGAGGAACAATGCCATGCCGCCATGCAGCGCTGGCAGCAAGGGCCCAGCGGCCAGTCGCTCGGCCAGGGTGCAGGCCTCGGCCTAGCGATTGTGGCCAAGCTGGCCCATCTGCAGCAGGCGCGGTTCCGGCTGTTGCCGCGCTCAGAGGGCGCAGGACTGCATGCCAGCCTGGTCTTCAGTGCAGTACAAAATCGCGCACCTGGGGAGCCTTAGCCAGCGGGGCCTCGCCCAGCATCTCCAGCACCGAGGACTCAATGCCATAGACCATCGCATCGAGCGCCAGGTCATTGGCCTCCATGCCAAAGGGGTGCTCCAGCTCGGCGCCCAGCGCCTCCAGCGCAAAGAAGGTGTAGGCGACAAAGCAGACGATCACCGGCGTCATCGTGCCGATGGAGTCCAGCAGGCCAAAGGGCAGCAAAAAGCAGTAGATGTAGATGCTGCGGTGCAGGATCACCGAATAGGTGAACGGAATCGGCGTGCTGGCAATGCGCTCGCAGCCGCCCAGCGCACTGCCCAGGCGCGCGAGCGCCTGCTCGAAAACGGGCACCACGGCCGGCGCAATGCGGCCCTGCAGGCATTGCTCACCCACCCAGCGCTGCACCAGCAGCATGGCCATGGCGGCAGGAAAGCGCGCCTCGCTGATCTGCTGCACCTCGCCTGGCGGCAGGAAGAGCGCCAGATCGGCACGCGCATCGCTGCCGCGCAGCTGGTGCTTGAGCGCATAGGCAAAGGCGCACAGGCGCAGCACCAGCACCCGCGTCTGTGCGCGGTCCTGGGTCAGGCTCAGCGCCTGGGCGGCCAGGTGCCGGCTCTCGACCAGCAACACCCCCCAGAGCGTGCGCGCCTCCCAAAAGCGCGCATACGAGGTGCTGTTTCTGAAGCCCAGAAAGATCGCCAGGGTCAGGCCGATCAGCGAGAACGGCACAAAGTTCAGCGGCACCTTCCAGCTCAGGATGGAGCCGTGCAGCAGCGTGGCCACCACCGCGAGGATGGTGATGAGGATCAGCTGCGGCGTGATCGCCGGCAGGATGGAGCCGCGCCACACAAACAGCATGCGCAGCCAATGCAAGGGAGGACGGACGATCATGGCCGGTATTGTCCTGCTCGGGGCTTATCCGAGGGGAAAGGCTGGCCTCAGCGCCGGGCAGCGGCTGAGGCCGTGGTGCTTAGATTTCCTTGAGCAATTGGTGCGCAATACGCACGCTCAAGGCGGCCCCGGTCAAGGTCGGGTTCATGCACGATGCCGATGGCATCACGCTGGTACCGGCGATGAACAGGTTGGGATGGTCATGGGTGCGGCAGTCGCGGTCCACGACGGAGTTGCTTGGATCGTCGCCCATGATGGTGGTGCCCATGATGTGCTGGCGGTCCTGGTGGTTGGTGTCCATCTTCAGGATGTCGGCTTGCAACAGTCCAGCCATGCGCTGCAGGTCCTTCACCGCAAAGTCGCGGCCGGCGTTCCAGTAGTCGTTGACGCTGTAGTAGATCTCGGGCACGGGGATGCCGATCGCATCCGTCTTGGTCTTGCTGGGGACCACGCGGTTTTGCGGCAGCGCCTCGGTCTCGAAGTCCACCGCCACATTGAGCGAGCGGGCCGACTGGCGGCGGATTTCTTCGTCCAGCTTGCTGCCCAGCACGCCCTTGGCGATCAGGCTGGAAGCAATCTGCGAGGTCGTCACCGTGTTGCGGAACTTGGTCTTGTAGCTGGGGATGTCCTTGCGAAAGGCGCCATCGCGGTAGTTCAGGTAGACCAGCAGCTCGGTCGGGCCCTGGCCTGGCCACACGTCCTCGTTCATCATGATGTTCATGCTGATTCCGGTGTGGCCCATCAGGTTGCGGCCCACCTGGTCGGACGAATTGGCAATGCCGTTCGGGTATTTTTCCGAGGTCGACATCAACAGTAGCTTGGGGCTTTCGATGCCATAGGCGGCCAGCACAAAGTGGCGCGCGGTCAGGCGCTGCGATGTGCCATCGGGCTTCTTGTAGTGCACGGCCGTGATCTTGCCGTCGTCACCGGCCTCGATCTTGTAGACCACGGCGTTGTCGAGCAGCTTGGCGCCAGCGCGCTCGGCCACATCGATGTGCATGGAGCCGTCGTACTTGGCGCCGATGGGGCAGACCGGGTTGCAGTTGTTGTTGCCGGCGCAGACCGGGCGGTTGCCGTAGGGGCGGCTCGCGCGGCCATGGGGTTCGAGCACCGGGTTGTAGCCACCGGGCTTGAGCATCTCGTCCATGCGCTGCATGAAGTAAGGCACGTTGAAGCCCTTCATCGGGAAGGGCTTGGAGCGCGGCGGATGCGCCTCGCCGCCATGGCCGCTCTCGTCCTGGCCATCGTAGCCGGTCACGCCCAGCTCGGCCTCGGCCTCGCAGTAGTAGGGTTCGAGTTCGTCATAGCCAATCGGCCAGTCGCGGCCGCGTCCATACAAGGTCTGCAGCTTGAAGTCATTGGGGATCATGCGCCACAGCGCCGAGCCAAAGTGCCAGGTGGTGCCGCCCACCACACGCAGGTACTTGGTGGGGTATTTCACCGGGCCGGTCTGCTGCAGGTAGTCGCCATAGGTCGACGGGATATGCGGCGGATTGGGAAACGGCGAGCCCGCGCCCTGCAGCTTCATATTGGCCAGCGAGAGCTTGATCGGCGCGTTGCGGAAGGTCTCGACGATGTCGGCACGGCGCACGCGCGGGCCGGCTTCCAGAATGATGACGGACTTGCCAGCCTGTGCCAGCTTGGCACCGATGATGCCGCCCATGACCCCGGAGCCGATGACGATCAGGTCGGCGTCGTATTGCGTTTGCTTGCTGCTCATGCTTGTGGGCTCTTCTGGTTGGGGCTGGCAGGCACGACGGGCTTTTCGCCCCAGGAATCAGGGCCACTGCCATAGGTAGGAATATCGAGGATGCCGGCCGTGGGGCGGTACATCAGCGCATTGGCATAGCTGATCAGCACGGCGTCAGCGTCTTCGCCGACAACGCCCAGGTACCAGGCCGAGACGATCTGGGTTGCGGTGGCGCGCAGCGCCGGGTCCAGATCGGGCGCAGCGAGCAGGTCATCGACATGGCTGATCTTCTGGCTGGCCACATGCTGGTGCAGCGCTTGTGCAGCGGCGGCAAAGCTGGCATCGCTCTTGGTGAGTGCCGCCAGGTAGCGCGTGGCCAGGGCTGCCGACAGCGGGCTACCGCCGGTGACAAACTCCGACAGGCGCAGGAAATCATCGGCCGCCACGCTGGCGGCAAAGGCATTGCTGGAGCCCAGCACGGCAAAGCCGCCAGCGGCAAGCGCCACACCGCTGGCAGCCGCAGCGCCCAGCAGGCTGCGGCGCGAGATGCCCGCAGGCATCGCAGGCACCAGGGGCTTGGCGCAGAGCACCGCGGATTTTGGGAAAGAAGACGAGGTCATGCGGGTCAGACTCCAGACGAGGCAGCGGCCTTGCGGCGTTGACGGATCACGATGAAGGCCAGCACCAAGACCAGCAACACCACGGCAGCCGGCACGATGAGGCGGGGCAACTGCGCAATCAGCGGCGGCTTGCCACCGGCGCGCACGGCAGCCACATCAGCAGGCTGCACCTTGACGGCCGGGTTGCCGTACTGGGTGAGCACATAGTTGCTGACATCGGCGATCTCCTGGTCGCTCAACCGGTCGGTGAAGGACGCGGCATCGCCAAATGCAGGCATGAAATGGGCGCGCCCCTGCACCGTGCGGTCCACGCCGTGCAGGATGGTGGCGATGAGGTTGTCGGCGCGGTCCGCTCCCGTCACGCTGTTGTGGAACAGCGAGGGGTATTCACCATTGGCTGTGCCGCTGGCATTGGCCTGGTGGCAGTGGGCACAGCTGCCGCTGAACACCTTCCAGCCGGCATCGGCGCCGTCGACCAGACCGCGCTGCGTGTCTTCCGACTGCAGGCTGGCCTTGCCATAGCTGTAGCGCGGCTGGGTCTCGCCGCCTGCCACTGCCTTGGTTTGCTTGAGGTAGGAGGCAATGGCCTGGATATCGCTGTCGGGCAGGTGCTGCAGGCTGTGCTCGATGGCTTCGGCCATCGGGCCGGCGGCCTGGGCCTTGCCGGGCACACGGCCGGTCTTGAGGTACTGCACCAGCTCCGCCTCGGTCCAGCCACCAATGCCATTGATGGCATCCGAGCTGATGTTGGGCGCATACCAGGCGCCCAGCGAGCCGCCACCCAGGTAGCGGCTGCTGTCTTCGGCCATCAGCGCATTGCGCGGGGTGTGGCAGGTGCTGCAGTGGGCCAGCGCATCGACCAGGTAGGCGCCATGGTTCCACTCCGGCGGCTTGCTGGCATCGGGTTTGAAGCGCTGGTCCTTCAGGTAGAGCGCATTCCACACGGCCATCGACAGGCGGATGTTGAAGGGGAAAGGCAGGGCCGTTTGCGGCGCGGCCTGGTCCACCGGTTGGACGCCATGCATGAAGTAGGCGTAGAGCGCCTCGGTGTCTTCATCGCTGATCTGGGCATAGGCCGTGTAAGGCATGGCCGGGTAGAGATGGGCCCCGTCCTTGCGCAGCCCTTGGCGCAGCGCGCGGCTGAAGTCTTCGAGGCTGTAGCTGCCAATGCCGGCCGTCTTGGACGGGGTGATATTGGTGGCATAGATGCTGCCCAGCGGTGAAGCGATGGGGTAGCCACCGGCAAAGCTGGCGCCGCCCTTGGGTGCCGTGTGGCAGGCGGCGCAGTCAGCGGCTACCGCCAGCTTGCGGCCTTTTTCTACCAAAAGCGCATCGCTAGAAGCCGTGGCCGCTGCAGGCGCCGTAGCGGCCGACGCGGCTGTGGGCTGCGCGGGCGCTGCCGTCTGGGCCTGGGCCGCGTGCATCCCCGCCCACACAGAAAACACCAAGCCGAAGGCAGTCCTGGACCAGGAGCCGCCCGACTTTGACTTGCAAAACCGCATCGTGAGAGACCTTTGTTGTCGTACGACTCCCGCGCATGCCCGCCATGCTCGCTAGAGTCTTTTGTCGTATCTGCGACAAATTTTCGACAACTTGTACGACATCTGCCGAGGCCCCCGGGTGTATCCCGGTGTTTTACTCACACTTCATCCAGCGCAATATGTGTTTCGCCAAGATGTGGTAACGGTTTCATGCGCAACTAATAAAACGCATGGAGGACGGCATGCGAGGGGGTGCAGCGGCACCCTCTGCCGCAGCGTGGATCTCGCAGGAAACCTTTGAATAGGCAGGAAAAAAGCAGGCGCTCAGTCCTGCCCGGCCTCGTCATCCCAACGCTTGAGCTGCGCCAGCTTTTCGCCAATCTTCAGCTCCAGGCCCCGGGGTACGGGCTGGTACCAGCCGGGAGGATCTATCCCTTCTGGGAGATAGGTTTCTCCCGCTGCGTAGGCATTCGGTTCGTCATGCGCGTAGCGGTATTCATGCCCATAGCCCAGCTCCTTCATCAGCTTGGTGGGGGCGTTGCGCAAATGCACGGGCACTTCGCGGCTCTTGTCCTGCTTTACAAAGGCCTTGGCCTGGTTGTAGGCGTTGTAGCCGGCATTGCTCTTGGCGGCCACGGCCAGGTAGATGACAGCCTGGCCCAGGGCCAGCTCACCTTCGGGGCTGCCCAGGCGCTCATAGGTCAGCGCGGCATCGTTGGCGATCTGCATCGCACGCGGGTCGGCCAGACCAATGTCTTCCCAGGCCATGCGCACAATGCGCCGGGACAGGTAGCGCGCATCGGCGCCGCCATCGAGCATGCGGGTGAGCCAGTAGAGCGCGGCATCCGGGTGCGAGCCGCGCACCGACTTGTGCAAGGCGGAGATCTGGTCGTAGAAATTGTCGCCGCCCTTGTCAAAACGGCGGCTGTTCAAGGTCAGCGCGTTCTGCAGGAACTCGGCCGTGACCTCCGCAACGCCTGATGCCTTGGCTGCTGTGCTCGTTTGTTCCAGCAGGTTCAAAAACCTTCTGGCGTCACCATCCGCATACCCCACGAGGGTATCGACGGCCAGGTCGTCAAACGCCAGATCGTCAAGCGCATGTTCTTCCTGGGCCCGCTGGAGCAAGCGCTTGAGCTCCGCCTCTGTCAGCGACTTGAGGACATAGACCTGGGCCCGCGACAGCAGCGCCGAGTTGACCTCAAAGGAGGGGTTCTCGGTGGTGGCGCCGATGAAGGTGAACAGCCCTGACTCCACGTGCGGCAGCAGGGCATCTTGTTGCGACTTGTTGAACCGATGGATTTCGTCTACGAACAAGATGGTGTTCTTGCCCTGCGCAAGATATTGCCTGGCCTGCTCCATGGCCTCGCGGATGTCCTTCACCCCCGACAAGACCGCAGACAGGGCGATGAACTCGCACTGGAACGCCGTCGCCGTCAGCCGCGCCAACGTGGTCTTGCCCACGCCGGGCGGGCCCCAGAAGATCATCGAATGCGGTTTGCCGGACTGGAAGGCCAGGCGCAGCGGCTTGCCTTCTCCCAGCAGATGGGACTGGCCCACGACCTCGTCCAAGGTCTTGGGGCGCAGCGCCTCGGCCAGCGGCGCGGCCGGTTCCTGGCTAAACAGATCAGCCATGCAGGCCTCCTGCCAAACGACCCACCACAGAGAAGGCGCCCGCTGGCCGCGACTCTGGGCGGGGCAGGTGCTTACTACTTTTATGCAACATGCCCCAGGGTATCCCCGGGATGAATATGCCTTTGATGATCTGGGTCACAACTTTTCGCAGAAAATAAGGGTTTATACGGATTCGCGTCGCACCAGATACCCAAGGGCCCTTATTGGCTCAGCCTATAACAACAGCCCCGGCATGGACGCCACACGCTCACGGCTATCGCGCCGAGCCAGCAGCCGACGCTCCACAGCACATGTCCCATGGGGCTATTTTTTTCTGATGCCCGTCTCCGTGACTCCATTCGCCAGGTGCAGCCCCCTTAAGTGGGCGCTAACCAGCAAGAACCAAGAGCCTTTATGAAATCACTGAAAACCAGGGACATTATCGCCCTCGGCTTCATGACCTTTGCCCTGTTCCTGGGCGCAGGAAACATCATTTTCCCGCCACTGGTCGGCCTGGCCGCTGGCGAGAACCTGCTGGGCGCCACAACCGGCTTTTTGCTGACAGGCGTGGGCCTGCCGCTGCTGGGCGTGGTGGCGCTCGCCCGCGTGGGCGGTGGTCTGGACCAGCTGACACATCCGATTGGCCGCATGGCCGGCCTGCTGCTGGCCACCACGATCTACCTGACGATCGGCCCCTTCTTTGCCACACCGCGCACCGCCACCGTCTCGTTCGAGATGGGCATTGCCCCCTTTGTCGGCAATACCTCGATTGCGCTGCTGGTGTTCAGCATTGTCTATTTCTCGCTGGTGCTGCTGCTGTCGCTGTTCCCCGGCAAGCTGATGGACCTGCTGGGCAAGCTCATCACCCCGCTGCTGATTGCCGCGCTGCTGGCACTGGGCGGCATGGCAGTGCTGGCCCCTGTGGGCGGCTACAGCACGGCCAACCCCGACTATGGCACCCAGCTGGCCGCCTTTGCCCAGGGCTTTGTGCAGGGCTACCAGACCATGGACGCCCTCGCCTCATTGGTGTTCGGCATTGTCATCGTCAACGCGATCAAGGATGCGGGCGTGACCGATGCGCGCCTGCACACCCGCTACGCCATCTATTCCGGGCTGATTGCGGCTGTGTGCCTGAGCCTGGTTTACATCTCGCTGTGCTACCTGGGCGCCACCAGTGGCGAGCTGGCACAGAACACCGTGACTGGCGTGCAGATCCTCAGCGCCTTTGTGCAGCACCGCTTTGGCAGCGCCGGCATCTGGCTGATCGCCGCCGTGATCCTGCTGGCCTGCCTGACCACCGGCGTGGGCCTGGTGAGCGCCTGCAGCAGCTTTTTCAGCCAGCTGACCGGTTTCTCCTACCGCAGTGTCGCGCTGTCCTTGTGCATCTTCAGCGCCGCCGTGGCCAACCAGGGCCTGGCGCAGCTGATCGAGATCGCCGGCCCGGTGCTGGTCGCCCTCTACCCCCCCGCGATTGCGCTGGTCTCGCTCAGCCTGCTGCAGCGCTGGCAGCAGCCCGCTCGGGTCTACATCCCGGTAATGCTGGTGGCCCTGGTGTTTGGCCTGGTCGATGGCGCCAAGGCGCTGCAATGGACCGCTGCCCTGCCCACCTGGCTGGACCACCTGCCCGGCGCCGCGCTGGGCCTGGGCTGGGTCACCCCCGTGGCTGCCACCGTGGTCTGCGCCGGCCTGGCCGACTGGTTTTTGGCACGCCGCCAAATACCCGTGCGTCCTTGATAGCTGATTAACCACTTCCTGATTAATGGATATGCAAAGCCACCGTTACTATCGGCCTCGGATATTCATTGGCACCCTTATTTAGAACCGCCTAAGCCAAGCAGCTCAATACCGTCAGAACAGGCACCCCAGAATCGGAGAGACATTGAGCCTGCTTAAACCATGGTTATTCATGGTCTTTTACGACAACACTGTCAAAATCCAAAAATTTGTGGAGTTTCAGCAATGACGAATCCAACAGAAAATCCCCAAGCGGCCTCCGCTGCCAAAGCGCCCAAGAAGGGCTTCACCCGTCGCAAGTTCGTCGCCTCGGCGGCAGCGGTCGGTGCGGGCGTGGTCGGTTACCAGTATTTCTTTGGCAGCCAATACCGCGCAGAAAAAGCAGACCGCCAGGTCGATGTGCTGCTGATTGGCGGCGGCATCATGAGTGCCACCTTGGGCGTTTATCTGCAGGAGCTGGAACCCGGCTGGACCTATGAATTGTTCGAGCGCCTGGACCAGGTTGCCGAAGAAAGCTCCAACGGCTGGAATAATGCCGGCACCGGCCACTCGGCGCTGTGCGAGCTCAATTACACGCCGATGGATAAAAATGGCAATGTGCAGATTTCCTCTGCCATTAACATTAATGAAAACTTCCAGGTCTCGCGCCAGTTCTGGTCGCACCAGGTGCGCGCCGGTGTACTGGGCAATCCCCGCGAGTTCATCAACTCCACGCCACACATGAACCTGGTGTTCGGCGAGGAAAACCGCTCCTTCATCCAAAAGCGCCTGAAGGCGCTGGAAGCCTCGCCGCTGTTCACCGGCATGGAGTCGTCCATCGACCCGGCGCAGATCAAGGAATGGATTCCGCTGATGATGGAAGGCCGCGACCCGGCCGAAGTGGTGACCGCCACCCGCTCGCCGCTGGGCACCGACGTCAACCTGGGCGAGATCACGCGCCAGTTCTACAAGAACCTGTCGTCCAAGCCCAACTTCAAGCTGAGCACCGGCCAGGAAGTGCGCTCCATCACGCGCAACAGCGACGGCTCCTGGCGCGTGTCGGCCTTCGACATGAAGGACAGCAGCAAGATCCAGACGGTGGATGCGCGCTTTATCTTCATCGGCGCCGGTGGCGCGGCGCTGCCGCTGCTGCAGCTGTCGGGCATCCCCGAGTCCAAGGTCTATGGCGGCTTCCCCGTGGGCGGCGAGTTCCTGGTCACCGAAAAGCCCGAGATCACCGAGCGCCACCTGGCCAAGGTCTATGGCCTGGCCGATACCGGCTCGCCTCCGATGTCGGTGCCCCACCTGGACACCCGCGTGCTGGACGGCAAGCGTGTGCTGCTGTTCGGGCCGTTCGCGACCTGGTCGAGCAAGTTCCTGAAGAACGGCTCCTACTTTGACCTGGCCAAGGCCACGACCTTTGCCAACGTGATCCCGCAGCTGCAGGTCGGCGTCAACGAGTTTGCGCTGGTCAAGTACCTGGCCCAGCAGCTGAGCCTGAACAAGGAGCAGAAGATGGACGCGCTGCGCCATTACATGCCCGAGGCCAAGGATGCCGACTGGCGCCTGTGGGAAGCGGGCCAGCGTGTGCAGATCATCAAGAACGACCCCGAAAAGGGTGGCATCCTCAAGCTCGGCACCGAGGTCGTCGTGGCCCAGGACCGTTCGCTCACCGCACTGCTGGGCGCGTCGCCCGGCGGCTCGACCTCGCCAGCGATCATGCTGACCCTGCTGGAAAAGGCCTTCCCCGAGAAGGTCAAGAGCGCCGAATGGCAAGCCAAGATCCGCCAGATCGTGCCGAGCTACGGCGTTAAGCTCAACGAAAACCCTGCGCTGCTGCAGCAGGAATGGCAGGCCACCGAGCAGGCGCTAAACCTGGCGATTGCCTCGCCCAGCCTGCACGGCGTGGAAGCCGGTGTGCAGCCCCAGGAAGACAAGGGTGCTGTCAAGAAAGTGCCGGACATGGCGCTGTGATAGGCACAAGCTGCCATACCACCCCTCAGCCATGGGCCCTACCTTAGACTGCGAGCGGCGCATACGATGCGCAGGCCCAAACGCTTGCAATCCGCGTCCGGCAAGACAAGCGCCGTGACCCGCCCTTGCTGAGGTCGTCGGTGGGACTGCCGGCACCTGCCTAAGCCATTCGGCCCCAAACGCCCGATGCCATGCATCGGGCGTTTTTATTTGGCCTGGCCGTGGCCACCACCTGCCGGCGCTGCAGCCGATCGCTTGCCCGGTGGCACAGCAGCGCCGCATTCACCATCCACCGGACCTGCTCAGCCTGCACAAGGGAGCCGTCCGCCCAGGCGCCCTCCGCTGGCCGCCCCATATAAGCCTTACGCATACCCAAGCACGAAAAACTTCGTTGTCACCTGCAGCACGCAGCCCGAACAATGGGGGCTATCTGCGGTCATTTCTCTCTCTTTTTCTGCGCCTAGGCAGCCCATTTGATATGCGTTCGACGGTCTCTTTCTCCTCCCCCTCACTCTCGACCCTGGCCTGCGCTGCTGCGCTGGCGCTGTGTGCCGCTAGCGCCCATGCGGATGCCACGCTGGACAAGATCAAGGCCAACAAGTCCGTCACCATTGGCGTGTTGCTCAACGGCGGCCCCACAGGCTCGATTGACCCCTCCAACCAGCGCTTCATTGGCTGGAACCCCGAACTCGCACGCCAGCTGGCGCGTGACCTGGGTGCGGACGCCACGCTGATTCAGGTGCAGCCCTCCAATCGCGTGCAGTTTCTGCAGTCGGGCAAGGTCGATTTGCTGATCGCCTCCATCGACTGGAACCCCGAGCGTGCCGAGGTGATGGGCTTTGCGCCCACCCCGTTCTACAAAGTGGGCGGTGCCGCCATCGCCCGCAAGGGCAGTGGCCTGACCAAGTGGGAGGACTTGCGCGGCAAACCCGTCTGCGCCTCGCAAGGCGGCAGCTATGCCCGCATTTTGGGGGCTGACTATGGCGTACAGGTCAAGGGCTTCAAAGGCTCGGCAGAGGCCTTGCTGGCACTGCGCGGTGGCAACTGCGTGGCCTCCGTGCACGACACCACGCTGATCTACCCCCTGCTCAAAACCAATGCCGATTGGACAGACTTTGATGCACCGATCCCCCTGGCCTTGGGCGAGGCGCCTTCCGTCGTCTGGACCCGCAAAGGCGAGAACGACACCATTGCAGCAGTCGACCGGGTCATCCAGAACTGGCACCGCACGGGCTGGTTGATCGACACAGAAAAACGCCTGGGCATCACGCCACCGCTGCCGGCGCTCGCGGAACTGCAGCAACAGGCCTTGCAGGCCGCCAAGTCCAAGTAGTCCCGCTCCGCTCTCGCGCCACCAAGCGGCCCGCCCTCTGCGGCAGGCCGCCATTGCCCATTCGCCATGACCTCTCGCTTTTTCTCCACTGCCGCCGTCAGCGCCCTGGCGCTGACCGCCCACCTGGCCCATGCCGATGCCACGCTCGACAAAATCAAGCAGCGTGGCCAGGTCACCATCGGCGTCATTTTGTCGGGCCCGCCGTTTGGCACGATCAACCCAGCGACCCAAAAACCCGAAGGTTTCAACGTCGATCTCGCCCAGGCCGTGGCTACCGGTCTGGGTGTGAAGCTGGAGGCCGTGCAGGTCCAACCTTCCAATCGCGTGCAGTTTCTGCAATCGGGCAAGGTGGATGTGCTGATCGCCAACATGTCCTGGACGCAGGAGCGCTCCGAGATCCTGGACTTCGCCCCCACCCCGTTTGAGGAGATTGGCGGCGCGCTGCTGACCCGCAAGGGCGGCAGCTTCAAGCAGTGGGACGACGTGCGCGGCAAGACCGTTTGCGTTTCGCAAGGTTCCAACTACACCAAGCCGCTGATCGAGGAATACGGTGCCAAGATCAAGGCCTTTCGTGGTCAGCCCGAATCGCTGTTGGCACTGCGCGGCGGCGGCTGCGATGCCGCCGTCCATGTCAGCCCCACCTTGCGGCTCATGGTTGCCAGCGGCAGTGACTGGAGGGACTACGAACTGCCGCTGGCCCAGGACCTGATTCCCTCGCCCCAGGTGATCTGGGTGCGCAAGGGCGAGAGTGATGCCAGTGCCGCCATCGACCGCATCATTCAGCAGTGGCACCGCAGCGGCTGGCTGATTGAGACCGTGAAAAAAAACGGGCTCAGCCCATCGCAAAGCTTGTTCGACCTGCAAGCCAAGTACCACAAGACGCCTGCCTGACGGAATCGCCATGTTGGAGCACAGCTTCTACCCATGGCTGGTGCAGGCCGCCAAGCCGCTCGGCCTGAACTTCGCATTTCTGCTGGAAGCCTATGAACGCGATGCCTTCATCCGTGGCCTGGGCGTCACCTTGCAGCTGTGCCTGCTGGTGATTCCAGGCAGCCTGGTGGCAGGTGTATTGCTGGCTGCCGGACTGACTTCAGGCCAGCGCTGGCTGCGTGGAACGACGCGCACCTTTGTCGAGCTCACCCGCAACACCCCCACCTTGGTTCAGTTGTACTGCGCCTTTCTGGTGCTGAACATGCTGATCACGCAAAGCCTGCAAGCGCATGGCGGCGTGAACCCGCTCACGCCCTTTGTCTGGGTCTTTATCGTGGTCTCGCTGCACAAGGGCGTATTCCATGCCGAGGCGCTGCGCGCCGGTATCGAGGCCGTGCCCCATGCAACCTTGGAGGCAGGACAGTCGCTGGGCTTCAGCCGCCGCCAGCTGCTGTGGCGCGTAGAGCTGCCACTGGCCCTGCGCTTTGCGCTGCCGGCCCTGGTGAACAACATGGTCGATCTGGTGAAGATGACGGCCGTGGCATCGGCCATTGCGGTGGGCGATGTGACCTACGAGTCCGTGATGATCTGGACGCAGCGTGACAACGTGCTGGAGCTGCTGCTGCTGATCCTGCTGTATTTCTGGGGCTTGACCTGGCTGGTCAGCCGCGCGGGCCGCTGGCTCGAACACCGCCTGAGGATGCCCGGCTATGGCCAGTGAACTGACATCTCCACAGACCGCACCGGCCCTGCGCTGGCCCGCGCTGCTGCTGAACCCCTGGCTGCTGGGACTGCTGGTGGCCGCCGCGCTGCTGGCCGTTTGGTGGCATGCCGAGGGCCGCTTTCCGCCTGCGCTGGCCCATTTGTGGCAATGGTCACCCGCCTTGGTGCGCGGCATGTGGACCAATATCTACATCAGCATGCTGGCCATGGCCATCGGCACGGTGGCGGGTCTGTTCGTGGGGGCACTGGCGCTCTCGCAATGGGCCGCGCTGCGCAGCGCCACGCACTGGTATGTACAGGCCTTTCGCAATGCGCCCATCCTGGTGCTGATCTATTTCACCACCTATGTCTTCCCGTTCGAGCTGCAGCTGCTGCACTGGCGCCTGCCCTTTCCAGACTGGATCAAGGTCGTGCTGGGCTTGGCCTTGCCGACTTCGGCCGTGGTGGCCGAGATCTTTCGCGGGGCCATCCAGTCCATTCCGACGGCCCAGTGGGAGGCCGCGCAGTCGCTGGCTTTCAAGCGCAGGCAGATCTTTGGCTGGATCATCCTGCCGCAGTGCGTACGCCGCATGCTTCCGCCCTGGATGAACCTCTACGCCAGCATCACGATGAGCACCTCGCTGGCCTCGCTGGTCGGTGTGCATGACATTGTGGACACGGCCCAGATTGCCAGCAACACCGTCGCCCGTACCGACTTCACCATCCTGGTGTATGTCACGCTGCTGGCGCTGTTCTTTGCCTATTGCTACCCCATTGCGCGCACTACACGGCGCCTGGAAAAACGCCATGCCTTCCGCTGAACCCCCCTCCACCCAGACCGCGCCGCTGGTGCAGCTGCGCGATATCCATCTGGCCTTTGGCGCCAACGAAGTGCTCAAGGGCATTGATGTCGATATTCCACGCGGCCAGGCCGTCACCATCATCGGCCCCTCGGGCTCGGGCAAGTCCACCATCCTGCGCTGCATCACCGGCCTACTGCGCCCGCAACAAGGCCAGATCCGCGTGGGCGAGACCCAGGTGCAGAGCTTGCGCACCGAGGCCGAACTGATCGCCCTGCGCCAGCGCGTGGGCTTTGTCTTTCAGCAGTACAACCTGTTCCCGCACCTGACGGTGCTGCAGAACCTGGTGATCGCGCCCACCCGCGTGCTGGGCCGCGAGCGTGGCGAAGCCGAGCGCGAGGCGCGCGTGCTGCTGGACAAGGTTCGCCTGTCGCACAAGGCCCATGCCTACCCTGGCGAGCTGTCCGGCGGCCAGCAGCAGCGCGTAGCCATTGCCCGTGCGCTGGCCATGCGGCCCGAGCTGATGCTGTTCGACGAAGTGACCTCGGCGCTGGACCCCGAAACCGTCGGCGAGGTGCTGACCGTGATCCGCGAACTGGTGCGCGACGGCATGACCTGCGCGCTGGTGACGCACGAGATGCGCTTTGCCGAGGAGATCAGCGACCACGTCTATTTCACCGAGGCAGGCCGCATCGTCGAACACGGCACGCCCGCGCAAATCTTTGGCCAGCCGAGCAACGAACGCACCCGCAGCTTTCTGCACCGGGCGCTGGGCGGTGACCGCAGCGCCAGCCTGCCGCCTGCAGCGCAGCATCCATCGACCCCTTTTACGCCAGCCACCCCGCTGGCTTTCTGACCATGACCCTCAGCCAGGACTTTGCGCGGCGCATTGCCGATGCCCGCTCGCTGGAAGATGCCGCCGCCGTGCAGGCTGCACGCGAAGGCGTGCTGGATTTTCTGGCTTCGGCCTTTCCCGGCGCAGCCGACCCGGCCTGGCACAAGCTGCGTGGCGTACTGCCACAAGCTGGCGGCGCGGCCCGTGTGATCGGCCAAGCCACCACGACCGATGCCGCGAGTGCCGCCTTGCTCAACGGCTATGCCGGCCATGCTTTGGACTTTGACGATGTGCACTCCAGCGTGCGTGGCCACCCCGGTACAGTACTGCTGCCAGCCTTGTTTGCGCTGGCCGATACCCTGCCCGCAGCCAGCGCCATCGATCTGCTGGATGCCTATATCGTCGGCGTCGAAGCCATGGCCCGCCTGGGCCTGGCCCTGGGCAGCAAGCACTACGAAAACGGCTTTCACAACACCGCCACGCTGGGGCCTCTGGGGGCAGCCGCTGCCTGCGCCCGCCTGCTGACGCTGGATGCCGCCGCCACCGAAAACGCACTGGGTCTGGCCGCCACGCAGGCCGGTGGTCTGCGCCTGCAGTTTGGCAGCGAGGCCAAGCCGCTGCACGCCGGTCTGGCCGCACGCGCTGGCCTGTTTGCGGCGCAGCTGGCACAGGCCGGCCTGCAAGGCGCACCCGGCGTGCTGGAAGCACCCATCGGCTTTCTGGACGCCTATGGCTTTGGCGCAGCCGATGCAGGACGCGCGCTGGCCGACTGGGGCGCGCCCTGGCAGATCGTCACGCCCGGCCTGTACTTCAAGCCCTATGCCTGCTGCACAGCCACGCACTATGCGGCCGACGCCGCGCTGGCGCTGCGCGCCACGCACCAGCTGCGTGCCGAGGACATTGCCGCAGTGCGTGTGGTCTTCCCGCCCGCCGGGGATACGCCACTGACCGTGACCGACCCAGCCACCGGTCTGGAAGGCCGCTTCAGCGTCGAATATGTGCTGGCCGCTGCCTTGGTCGATGGCGCGCTGGGCCTGTCGCTGTTTGACGAGCGCCCTGCCCGCGAAGACCTGCGGGCCTTTGGCCGCCGTGTCAGCCGCGCCCATGACCCGCATGCAGCGCGTGCCTCCACCGACCCCAAGACCCGTTTCTCCACCGTGGAAGTGACGCTGCACGATGGCCGCCAGTACATGCAGCACGTGCAAGGCCTCAGCCGTGCCAAGGACCTGGCCGCCAAGTTTGCCGACACCACGCAGCAGCAGCCAGAGGCGCTGCGCGCCGTGCCTGCACTGGTTGGCCGCATGCGCAGCCGTGACGACCTGATTCAACTGACCGCTTTGTTCTCTTTGGTGCAAGCATGACCTCTACCTCCACTCCCCGCCAGATGCGCCTGGGCCTGTTCCTGCAAGGCGCCGGCCACCACGTGGCTGGCTGGCGCCACCCCGATGCCGAGTCTGGCAGCGAAAACCTGGGCCTGATCCAGCGCCTGGCCAAGACCGCTGAAGACGCCAAGTTCGACATGGTCTTCCTGGCCGATGGCCTGAGCGCCACACCCGACATGCACCCTTCGGCCGCACTGCGCTTTGAGCCGCTGACCCTGCTGTCGGCCCTGTCCATGACCACCAGCCACATTGGCCTGGCAGCCACGGCCTCGACAACCTACAGCGAGCCCTACCACATTGCCCGCTCGTTCGCCTCGCTGGATCTGCTCTCGCAGGGCCGGGCCGCCTGGAACGTGGTCACCACCTCGTACGACCGCACGGCCGCCAATTTCACCCGTGGCAACCACCCCAACCATGCCGAGCGCTATGCGATGGCCGGCGAGTTTGTCGATGTGGTCAAAGGCCTGTGGGACAGCTGGGAGGACGATGCCATCGTGCGCAACAAGGACAGCGGTGTGTACTTCGACCCCGCCAAGCTGCACACGCTGGACTACGAGGGCGCGCATTTCCGCATCAAAGGCCCGCTGAATGCACCGCGCCCGCCGCAGGGCCACCCCATCGTGATCCAGGCGGGTTCCTCCGAGCCCGGCCAGGCGCTGGCAGCCCGCACGGCCGACGTCGTCTTCACCGCCCAGCAGACGCTGGAGGAGGCCAGCGTTTTCTACCGGGGTCTGAAAAGCCAGCTGGGCCAGTGGAACCGCGACCCATCGCACGTGCACCTGATGCCCGGTGTGTTCCCCGTCATCGGCCGTACGGCGCAAGAGGCCAAGGACCGCTACGAGCAATTGCAGCAATGGGTGGACACCTCGGGTGCACTGTCCATGCTGTCCGAGCGGCTGGGCCACGATATCTCCGGCTACCCGCTGGACGGCCCGCTGCCCGACCTGCCCGAGTCCGACCAGCTCAAGAGCCGCGCCAAGCTGCTGACCGACCTGGCCCGCCGCGATAACCTGAGCCTGCGCCATCTCTACCACCTGGTCGCCGGCTCACGCGGACACCGCATCGTCGTTGGCACGCCGGCGCAGATTGCCGACGCGCTGCAGGAATGGTTCGAGGGCGAGGCCGCCGACGGCTTCAACATCATGCCGCCCTACTTCCCCGGCGGGCTGAATGACTTTGTGGCCCTGGTCCTGCCCGAGCTGCGCCGCCGAGGCCTGTTCCGTACCGAGTACAGCGGCCGTACCTTGCGCGACCACCTGGGCCTGAGCCGCCCGGCCAGCCGCTACGCTGCGCGCTAGGCAGCAGTCACGACACGGGAGACTGAAGCCGCCCAGCGCTGCTCAGCCCAAAACAAAGCCCTGGCCGTACCTGACAGCCAGGGCTTTGTTGCAATGGCTTGTGGTCTTACTGGCGGATCACTTCCGCACCGGACGGAATCGCAAACTCGAACGCCGAGCCCGGCAGCGAAGGCAGGGCCTTGAAGCCGACAAAGCGCAGCACCGAGCGCTGGCCAAAGCCATCCTCGATCTCCAGGGTCTGCAGCTCATCGCCCTTGAAGCCGACCTTGACCTGCTTGATCTGGCCGTCCTTGTTCTTCGGGATGGCCTGGGCCCATTGCTGGCCATCGGCCTCGGGCAGGCTGCTCACGTCAAACTCGGCCTTCAGCGCCTGCAGGCTCGACGCGGACGCCAGCAGGGCCGCAGGCGTCTGGCCCAGGGCCTTGCTCTGCTGGCGCTGGGTGACCTGGTTCAGGTCGGCGTCATAGACGGTCAACACCGTGCCATCGGCGACGATGGTCTGGTCAAACGGCTTTTGGTAGATGAACTTGAACTTGCCCGGCCGCTGGAATGCAAAGCTGCCGCTGGAAGTCTTGACCCTGCCTGCCTGGCCCTGCTTGGCGGGCGAGGTGACCGTCTGCGTGAACTGGGCTTCACCGGCCTGCGAGCTGGTCATGAACTTTTCCAGGCTTTGCAGGCCATCGGCCTGTGCCCAACCGGCCAGGCTGACCAGGGCGGCTGCTGCGATCCATTGTTTCATCGTGAATCCTTTCGTGCTTTGCGAACAAAGCCAATGCATGGGCCACTTTCGGGCCAACAAGGGGTTTGGAGTGCGGCAGCGGGCCACAAGTGCCCGCTGTGGGCCGCCAAGGCGCTGGCTTTGCGAATGTTTACCCGCCGCTGCGCTATTCTTCACCGCCGGGACGGTGGGCCACCAGCACTTCGCGCTGGCCGCTGCCGGTCAAGGCGCTCACCAGGCCGGCGCGCTCCATCTCTTCGAGCAGGTTGGCCGAGCGGTTGTAGCCAATGCGCAGCTTGCGCTGCACGTAGGAGATGCTGGCCTTGCGGTCCTTGAGCACGATCTCGACCGCCTGGTCGTACATCGGGTCCTTCTCGCCACTGCCGCCGCCCTCTTCATCGCCAAAGCCGGAATCGCCCTCACCAGTGCCGCCTTCGAGCACGCCGTCGATATAGTCGGGCTCGCCCTGCTCCTTGAGGTAGCTGACCACACGGTGCACTTCCTCGTCGGACACAAAGGCGCCATGCACCCGCACCGGGAAGCCCGTGCCGCTGGCCATGTAGAGCATGTCACCCATGCCCAGCAGCGCCTCGGCGCCCATCTGGTCCAAAATAGTGCGGCTGTCGATCTTGGAGCCCACCGAGAACGCGATACGCGAGGGGATATTGGCCTTGATGAGGCCGGTGATCACATCGACGCTGGGGCGCTGGGTGGCCAGGATCAGGTGGATACCGGCAGCGCGCGCCTTTTGCGCCAGGCGTGCAATCAGCTCTTCGATCTTCTTGCCGACCACCATCATCAGGTCGGCCAGCTCGTCGATCACCACAACGATATGCGGCAGGCGCTGCAAGGGCTCGGGCGACTCGGGCGTCAGGCTGAAGGGGTTGGGGATGCTTTCCTCGCGCGCCTTGGCCTCGTCGATCTTGGTGTTGTAGCCCGCCAGGTTGCGCACGCCCAGCTTGCTCATCAGCTTGTAGCGGCGCTCCATCTCGGCCACGCACCAGTTCAGGCCGTTGGCCGCCTGCTTCATGTCGGTCACCACCGGGCACAGCAGGTGCGGAATGCCTTCGTAGACCGACATTTCCAGCATCTTGGGGTCGATCATCATCAGCCGCACATCCTTGGCCTCGGCCTTGTAGAGCACGGACAGGATCATCGCGTTGATACCCACGGACTTACCGGAACCGGTGGTACCGGCGACCAGCACATGCGGCATCTTGGCTAGGTCGGCCACCACCGGCTTGCCGATGATGTCCTTGCCCAGGCCCATGGTCAGCAGGCTCTTGGCGTCGTGGTACTCGTGCGAGCCCAGGATTTCGGTCAGGCGGATGGTCTGGCGCTTGGCATTGGGCAGCTCCAGTGCCATATAGGTCTTGCCGGGGATGGTCTCGACCACGCGAATCGACACCAGCGACAGCGAACGGGCCAGGTCCTTGGCCAGGTTGACGATCTGCGAGCCCTTGACGCCGGTGGCCGGCTCGATCTCATAGCGGGTGATCACCGGGCCGGGCGCGGCCTCGACCACGCGGACTTCGACGCCAAAGTCCTTGAGCTTTTTCTCGATCAGGCGGCTGGTCATCTCCAGGGTTTCGTAGGAGACGCTCTCCTGCGTCTTGGGCGCCGCATCGAGCAGGTCCACCTGGGGCAGGCGCGTGTCGCGCAGCTCGTTGAACAGCGGCTTTTGCCGCTCCTTGACCACACGGGCGCTGGGCTGCGCCTGGGGCTTGAGCGGCTGGGCGATATGCAGGCCCGAATCGACGGCTGCGCTGCGCGGCGCAGCGGGCAGCATGCTGTCCAGGCCATCACCGGTCGGATCCATGCGCGAGGCCATCGGTGCGGGTGCCGCACTGCTGACCTCGGCCTCACGCGCCTGCGCCGCCTTCTTGCCCACGGCCTTGTCGGCAGCGGCTTCGCGGCGCAGCATCAGCTTTTGCAAAGTGCGTTCAATCCCGGCGCCGACCTTCTCGGCGATCTGGCCCCAGGAGAAGCCCAGAATCCAGGACAGGCCCAGCAGCAGCAGCATGACGCCGACAATGCCCGAGCCGGTAAAACCCATCCAACGCTCGGCCAGCGGGCCGAGCAAAAAGCCCAGCACACCGCCGGCAGCGCCAGGCAGGCTGGCCTCAAAGCGGTAGAGGCGCGACCATTCCAGCGCAGCGCTGGCCAGCAGCAGCACCACCAGACCACCCCAGAACACCATGCGGCGCAGCCACAGCGGGCGCGGATCATTGGGCGGTGCCTCCCCGGCGCGCAGCCAGCGTGCCAGCGACGAGAACCAGGCCAGCACGGCCGCGACCACCAGCCACCAAACCGAAAAACCCACCATGAAATAGCCGCCGTCAGACACCATCGCGCCCAGGCGCCCCATCCAGTTGCTGACATGGCCGGCAATTTGGGTGCCCGAGGTGGACCAGGCCGGGTCCTTGGGCGAGTAGCTGACCATGGCCGCCACGCAAAACGCCATCAGCACAAAACTGACGATGAGCACCAGCTCGTGCCCAAAACGGCGAACCCCCATCACCAGCGAATGGCCGGTCTGGGGTGCTGTCTTTGATTTCTTTGATGAGTAAGCCATAACCTAGGAGCCAGAGCTTACCCTAAGCGGATTGCAAATTCGATAGCAGGCCAGGGGCCTGGGGCTGGGTGATGCCCCGGTGCGACGCGGTGCTTCAGGCAAAGTGCGGGCCGCCCTGCCACACAGAGCGGGCTGCCAAGGCAGCGACAGGCGCTGGCCATCAGCACAAATACCCAATAAAAACATAAATCTGATGCACAAAAAGCATGGCTAGCCACCGGTCCTGGGCCCCTGTCACCTGGCAATACGCAACATTTTGTAATCTACCTATCTTCCTACAATCCCACCCCTTGCGCCAGCACGCCGCAACGATTGTTGTCATTGGTGCGCAAAGGCAGCGCCAGGCGTCCTCAGGTGCTGCGATGGCTTGCGACAATCAAGGACATTGACACAAGCCATCCACAGAGGGTGGCTAGTGTTTGATACTCTTTCATGTTTTGCTGCGCGCGAGCCAGCCCCCTTGATTGATTCGCAGATGCCCCGCATCTGCTCCCCATGAATGCGATAGGAGTTCTATGTCCGCCATCCACCAACATGCCAAAGTACTGATTCTGGGCTCGGGCCCTGCGGGCTACACGGCCGCCATCTATGCGGCGCGTGCCAACCTCGATCCCGTCCTGATCACCGGCATGGCCCAGGGCGGCCAGCTGACGACCACCACCGAAGTGGACAACTGGCCCGCCGATGTGATGGGCGTGCAAGGCCCGGCGTTGATGCAGCGCTTTTTGGAGCATGCCGAGCGCTTCAAGACCCAGATCATCTTTGACCACATCAACCAGGTCGATTTCAGCAAGCGCCCCTTTACCTTGAAGGGCGACAGCGGCACCTACACCTGCGACAGCCTGATCATCGCCACCGGCGCATCGGCCAAGTACCTGGGCCTGCCCACCGAAGAGGCCTTCATGGGCCGTGGCGTGTCGGCCTGTGCGACCTGTGACGGTTTCTTCTACCGCGAGCAGCCCGTCTGCGTGATCGGCGGCGGCAACACTGCCGTGGAAGAGGCGCTCTACCTGTCCAACATCGCCAGCAAGGTGACCCTGGTGCACCGCCGCGACAAGTTCAAGGCCGAGCCCATCCTGGTCGACAAGCTGATGGAGAAGGTCCAGGAAGGCAAGATCGAGCTCAAGACCCACTTCACGCTCGATGAAGTGCTGGGCGACCAGTCGGGCGTCAATGGCATCCGCATCAAGAGCACGCAGGACGGCCACACCGAAGACATCGCGCTGCAAGGCTGCTTTATCGCCATTGGCCACCACCCCAATACCGACATCTTCCAAGGCCAGCTGGAGATGGAAAACGGCTACCTGGTGACCCAGATGGGCCGTGGCGGCTTTGCCACACAAACCAGCGTGCCCGGCATCTTTGCCGCCGGCGACGTGCAAGACCACATCTACCGCCAAGCCATTACCAGCGCGGGTACCGGCTGCATGGCCGCGCTGGATGCCCAGCGTTTCCTCGAGCAGGAATAAACCACAGAGCAAAGGGCCTAGCCCGAATTTTGCTTTCGGGTTATAATCCTTGGCTTTGCTGCTTGCCGCCTTTTGCTATTTCGCAATCTTCGGCGCGTGAACAGGAAACTACGGCAGGTTTGCCAGCGGTCTTGCACCACTGAACAGGTCCGGCCGTGAACATGGGCTACCGCCACCCTTTGATTGGCGAGGTGAGGCTGCAAGCCGCGCTGTCTTTAACGGGGCAGACAGGGCAAGCAGCTGTTAAAACTTTCGGAGTGTCCTGATGGCACGCGTTTGCGAAGTAACGGGCAAGAAGCCCATGGTGGGAAACAACGTTTCCCACGCCAACAACAAAACCAAGCGCCGGTTCCTGCCGAACCTGCAATATCGCCGTTTCTGGGTGGAAACTGAAAACCGCTGGGTTCGCCTGCGTGTTTCCAGCGCCGCTCTGCGTCTGATCGACAAGAACGGTATTGATTCTGTGCTCGCAGACCTGCGCGCACGTGGCCAAGCTTAAGGAGTATCACCATGGCATCCAAAGGCGGACGCGAAAAAATCAAGCTGGAATCGACAGCCGGCACCGGTCACTTCTACACGACCACCAAGAACAAGAAGACAATGCCTGAAAAGATGTTGATCACGAAGTTCGATCCCAAGGCTCGCAAGCATGTGGATTACAAGGAAGTGAAGCTGAAGTAATCAGCCTGTACGCCACCATTCACCTGGTGGCATGCAAACACCACAAAGGACACCTCGGTGTCCTTTGTGCTTTTCTGCGTCCGGTTTTCTAAGCAGCGCGCCCTCGGCGCCCCGGCATCAAGCCCTGGGCGGCAGCCCCAGCTGCGCATGCATCATGCGCCCCAGGCTGCGGTAGGCCTCGTCCACTGCGTCGGTAAATGGCATGCCGCAGCTCAGCCGCAGAAAGTGGTCGTAATGGCCTGTGTTGCTGAACATGTCGCCAGGCGCCACGCGGATGCCCACGGCCAGCGCCTCGTCATACAGGCGGCTGGACGAGATTTGCTCGGACAGCTCCAGCCAGATGCTCAGGCCGCCCGCGGGCAGGCTCAGGCGCGTGCCGATCGGAAAATAGCGTGCGACGGCCTGCGCAGCGGCCTGGCGCTGCACGCGCAGCTGCTGGCGCAGGCGTACCAGGTGCCGCATGTACGACGGTGACCCCACCGTGCGTGCGCCCAGCAGCTGGGGCCAGACCGGCAGGTTGCGCGAGCGGGCGAACTTGATCATCTGCACCCGCTCCTGCCAGCGCCCGGCATTCATCCAGCCCAGGCGCAGACCCGGCGCATAGCTTTTGGACAGCGAGGAGCAATAGATCACCGAGCCATCGGTGTCCCAGGCCTTGCAGGGCTTGAGCACCTCGTCGGATTCGACAAATTCGCGGTAGATATCGTCCTCGATCAGCGCGACCCGGTACTCGCGGCACAGGGCCACTAGGCGCCGCTTGTGGCTGTCGGGCATGGTGGCGCCCTGGGGCATCTGCAGATGGGGCACCACCACGACGGCCTTGAGGTTGGGGTGGGTGCGCAGGGCCAGCTCCAGCGCCTCGATGGACATGCCGGTGTGCGGGCTCGACGGGATCTCCAGCGCCTGCAGCTTCTTGGCTTCGATCGCCTGCAGGATGCCGTAGAAGGTGGGGGACTCAATCGCCACCATGTCGCCCGGCTGGGTCAGCGCATCGAGCGCCAGGTTCACCGCCTCGGAATTGCCAAAGGTGGCCGCAATGTCCATCGGCGCCAGGCGCACGCCAAAGCCCAGCGCGTAGCGCGCCATCGAGGCCTGAAAATCCGGATGGGTGAACGGCGCCGACGGGCCGTGCACCAGGATCTGGGGCTGCTCGCGCAGCAAGGCCACGGCCAGCTGGTTGAGCAGTTTGGCATCGAACAGCTCGGGCGCCGGCATCGCACTGCCCAGATCCACCTTGAGCGGCCCCTTGAGGCGCGCCTTGTTCAGGTACTCGGCCGCCCGCTCACCAATACCTTCAAAGCGGTGGTCCTGCATCGGGAACGGGCCCAGTTGCAGCGGCTCGCGCGCGGCGGGCATCTGCAGGGCCGTATCGCTGACGAAATAGCCCACGCGGGGCCGCGCCTCGATCAGGCCGCGTGACTCGAGCACGCGCAGCACCTGCAACGCTGTGCTGTGGCTGACATGGTGCTGGCGCCGGATATCGCGCACCGAGGGCATGCGTGCGCCCACACCCAGGGTCTGCTGGGCAATAGCCTGCTCAAAATGCGCGGCGATGCGCTCGTACAGAAACGCATCGTCCGCAGGCGGGCTGCCTGCCGCGTCTAGGGCATGGCTTTCGGGGATGTCACACAGACTCTCTTCTAACAGCGGCACAGCAGGACTCCTGGTTCCGGGAACCTGTCCTTCACCCTTGTGCACCACCGCAGTGGCCAGGGCCAGGTTCCCATTCGCAGCGCTATGGTCTCAGGTTCAACCCTGACAGAACAGATACAGAAACTGTGATTTTGAACCAGAACAGCCGCTTTGTGCTTGCGCTGTTCTGCCCGACCCTGGTGCGGACTGTGTCTGTTGCGTTGCACTGCATTTTTTTACGCTAGAGCCCTGTTCTGCAATGCTCAGGAAAGCGCAAAAAATGACCACCAGCACCACCGCCCGCCTCGCCACCGCCCTGCCAGGCAGCGCCAGCCCCAAGGCCCAGACCAGCGCCCCGGCGCAGCCCGCCATCCACAGCAGCAGCCTGGCCTTGCGTGCAGGCCAGGGCCAATGGTTGTATCTGGAGGCGGGCAGCAGCCTGTACTGCCGCGCCGGGCAGCTGCGGATCAGCTCACCCTGGCACAGCGCGCTGCGCCTGGTGGCCGAAGAGGCCCCGCACTGCAATGGCGCGCATGCGGGCTGGTACTGGCTGCAAGCACAAGGCCTGCAGCCCGCCCAATTGCTGGTGCAGGTGCAGGCCTATGCGGGCTGGCGCGCCGGTTGGCGCAGTGTGGCCAACTGGCTGGGCTGGAAAGGCTGACAGCAGAGGCAGCCTGCCAAGGCGCAATCGCCTTGGTGGCCAATGCCTTATTTGACTGACTGCCTTACTTGCGCTGCCAGACGGCGGCAAAGAAGCCGTCGGTCTGGTGCAGGTGGGGCCACAGGCGCAGGTACTGGCTGCCGCTGTCGCCGCCGCTGCACAGGCTGGCGGCCTGCTCGACCTTCAGGCCCGCCAGCAGCTCGCCGGCATCCATCGGCACAAAGTCCGGGTGGGCGGCGGCAAAGGCCTCGGCAATCGCCTCGTTCTCAGCGGGCAGGATGCTGCAGGTGGCATAGACCAGGCGGCCGCCGGACTTCACCATGCGGGCGCTGCTGGCCAGAATCGCAGTCTGCTTGGCCGTCAGCTCTTCAATGGCCTTGGGGCTTTGGCGCCATTTCAGATCGGGATTGCGGCGCAAGGTGCCCAGGCCCGAGCAGGGGGCATCGACCAGCACGCGGTCCATCTTGCCGGCCAGGCGCTTGACCCGCTCATCGCGCTCATGCGCAATCGCAGCCGGGTGCACATTCGACAGGCCCGAGCGGGCCAGGCGCGGCTTGAGTGCCTCCAGACGGTGGGCCGACACATCAAAGGCGTAGAGGCGGCCGGTGCTGCGCATGGTGGCGCCAATGGCCAGGGTCTTGCCGCCAGCGCCAGCGCAAAAGTCGGTCACCATCTCGCCGCGTTTGGCATCCAGCAACAAGGCCAGCAGCTGCGAGCCCTCGTCCTGCACCTCGACCCGGCCTTTGACAAAGGCCTCCAGGCGCGACAGCGCAGGCTTGTCGGCCACGCGCAGGCCCCAGGGGGAGTACGGGGTGGGTTCGGCCTTGATGCCCGCTTCCTTGAGCTCTTTCTGCAGCTCGCTGCGCTTGGTCAGCAGCGCATTGGCACGCAGATCCAGCGGGGCCGTCTCCAGCATGCTGGCGGCCAGCTGCTCGAACTGCTCACCCACCTGGGCCTGCAGCGGCTCGACCAGCCACTCGGGCAGGTTGTGGCGGTGCTGGGGCATGAGGCTGGCCGGCGCAATCGCGTCGCAGTCGTCGAGCCATTGCACTTCCTGGTCGCTGAGCGCGCTTTTGACAAAGCTGCGCGGGCCGGCAAAGCCGAGGATGGCCAGGCGGCGCTCGCGCGCACCGCTGCCCGAGCGGGCCAGCGATTCAAACAACGTTTTCTTGCGCAGCACGGTGTACACCGTCTCGGCCAGCGTGCCACGCTCGCGCGGGCCCAGGTTGCGGTGTTCACGGAAATAACGCGACACCACGGCGTCGGCCGGGTGTTCAAAGGTGAGGGCCTGCGCGACCAACTCGGCGCAGGCATCTAAAAGGGCTTTGGGGTGCATAGCCGCTATTGTCCCATTGCGCCAGTATCCGGGCGCCAGGCCCGGCTAACCGGTGAGCGGCGCTGTGCCGCTGCTGGGCGCGCCACCGGGCTGCTCGGTGCGGTCATAGACCAGCCCCCAGGGCATGGCCGCCAGCTGGCGCAGCGCGGTGGGGCCCAGCTCCTCGACATGGGTGATCCACAGCGGCATCAGCTTGCACAGCAGCAGCTCGCGCTCCAGGTAGCCGCGCCACTGCAGCTCCAGCCGCTTGTTGTCCTGGTAGTGCACGCCGGGCCGGTCGAGCACCAACACCAGCGCATAGGCCCCCGGCAAGCTGCGCAGTGGCCGCGCCAGCAGCCAGGCACGGCGCAAGCGCGGGCAGTGCTGCAGATGCAGCTGCAGTGCTGCGAGCTCCGAAGCCCACAGCGGATGCGGCAGCGCGGTACAGGCGCGCGCACCCAGCAGGCTGCCCTGCACCAGGCGCTCATCGCGCAGCGCCTGCAGCTGCGTGCGGGCCAGCGCCTCGCGCGCGCGCCAGTCGCTGCGCAGCTGGCGCACCGAGGCCTCGTCAAAATCCTCATCCTCCAGCACATCGAGCACGCCCGAGGCCAGCCGGCACCAGGCCGCACCCATCGCCGGCAGCTGCGCAAAAGCCTGCGCCAGGTACTGCAGCTGCGCCTCCCAATCCATGCCCATGTGCAGGCTGGCGCAGGCGGCCAGCGCGCGGGCGTTGCCCGGCTCCAGCTCCAGCGCGCGCTGGTAGATCGGCAAGGGGGCATCCTGGTGCTGCAAGGCCGTGCTTTGCAGTTGCCAGCCCAGCTCCACCAGCTGGTCGGCATCCAGGTAGGGCTCGCGCGGCATCAGCGCGGCCACGCGCGCGGCCGATGCGCTCAGGATCTGGCGGTAGGCCACCCAGTCATGGCCATGGCGCACACACCAGCGCTGGTCGAGCAGCTCGATCCAGCGCTCCGATCGCTTGCCCAGCCAGGCCAGGCAGTTGCTGCTGGACATGGGCGTGAGGCCCGGGGGCACGTCGAGGCCCCGCAGGCGCTCGCGCAGGCTGGGGGGCGTGTCCTGGTAGCTGGCGGGTGCATGGTATTCCTGCTTCCAGCCCTGGTAGACCCAGTTGACATCCATGCTGTGGTTCATCACCCCGGCCATCAGGCTGAAAGGCCCGATCGGCGAGGCCAGCTCGCGGGCGCGCAGCCAGTGCATGGTCCAGAACTGCTCGCGGAACCAGCGCCCGCGCACTGCCACCTCGGACAGAGCCTCGCCCATCAGCGGCTTGCTGACCCAGCGGGCCGCCATGCGGTCGGCAACGGCCTCGTCCTGCCGCGCCAGCACAAAGCTGGCCGCCCACCAGCGCGGCAAATACCAGCGCATGAAGCGCTCATTGGCCCAGCCCAGGTGCGTCATCTGGCGCGCATCGGCGAGGCGCTCATGCAGGCCTTGCAGGCGGCGGCGGGCGCGGTAGACTGCGGCCTGCAGCCAGCCCTGGCGGCGGCGCAGATGGCTGTATTCCTGCGCGATCATGGCCACCAGGCGCGGCCGGTCAATCGCCATCGCCAGCGGCAGGCCCAGCAGCAGGTGGTAGCGCGCCGGCAGCAAGCCGCCCAGCCGCATCTGCTGCGCAATGCGCAGGCCATAGTCTTCGGTGATCACCAGCTGGCAGATACGGGGGCCGCGCACTTTCTGGCGCACGCGCTCGAGTGCCTCAAAAAGGCGCGGGCATTCGGCAGCGGGCACGGCGATGCCCTCGGGGGTGACCCAGTCGGAGCGGGTCAGGCGCAGCACGCTGATGAGCAGCGCCACACCGGCAAAAAAGCCAAAGATCTGCAGGCCGTAAAAGCCCTGGTAGACCCAGGACAGCACCGACCAGGCCAGCAAGGCCAGACCCAGCAGCAGAGCACCCCAGATCCACAGCCCCGCCAGCAGCAGCATGCCAAAGACATGGCGGCGGAAGACCGCCGGCGCTTCTGCAGCGGCGCGCGTATAGGCATCGACCCGCTGCACAAAATCTATCTGCTCCACCCCACCCTCCGAACAGGTTCTGGCCGCACAGCGCTGGTGCCTGGCGCGCACGGGCCATATCGGCATGTGCAGGCGGGCGCATCTGCTAGGCTTGGTTATTTTTTCAGATTATGGAACAGCACCCGATGCCAGCACCAGCTATTTCGCCCGGACTCTACCGCCACTACAAAGGCCGGCTCTACCAGGTCTGGCAGCTGGCCCAGCACAGCGAGACGCGCGAGTGGCTGGTGGTCTACCAGGCGCTGTATGGCGATTACGGCTGGTGGGTGCGGCCAGCGGCCATGTTCAGCGAGGACGTGGAAGTGAACGGCCAGCGCCAGCCCCGGTTTGCGGCTTATACGCCACAGACCGAGACGCCTGACCAGGTGTGACAGCGTTGGGCAGCGCTCAGTGCGCCTGCAACAGCGCGCGCACCGCCTTGGGGTAGATCTGGTGCTCTTGCACCAGCACGCGCGCGGCCAGCAGCTCGGCCGTGTCGCCCGGCAGCACGGGCACCAGGCCCTGCTCCAGGATGGGGCCGGCATCCAGATCGGCGGTCACCTGGTGCACCGAGCAGCCAGCAAACCTGCAACCGGCATCGATCGCACGCTGGTGGGTGTGCAGCCCGGCAAAAGCTGGTAGCAGCGAGGGGTGGATGTTGATGAGCCGGCCGCTGTAATGCGCAACAAAACCGGGGGTCAGAATGCGCATGAAACCGGCCAGTACCACCAGGGACGGGGCATGGGCATCGATGCACTGCATCAGCGCTGCGTCAAAGCTCTCGCGGCTGTCATAGGCCTTGTGGTCCACCACGGCGGTGGCAATGCCCTGCTGCTGGGCAAACTGCAGTCCGCCGGCCTGGGCCTTGTTGCTGACCACCGCCGCCACCCTCGCCCCCAGGGTCTCCTGCCAGCGCTCTTGCTGCGCGGTTCGCACGATGGCCGCCATATTGGAGCCGCTGCCGGAGATCAGGATGACGATGTTTTTCATGGAGGCGGCATTATCGCAGGGCGGCGAACGTCCCGAAACACGCCGCGGCCTCAAATGGCGGATAATCAAAGGCTTTACTGAATTCACAGCCACGTTTACGGGCTCGCCCGCAGTTACTCCATGAGCGCAAAAGCACCTGTCGATCCGATTCGCAAATTCCTCGAAACCGCCCGCCACCAGATTGCTGTGGGCAACCTCACGGGTGCAGCCCAAACCCTCAACGATGCACGCCAGCGCTCGCCACGCGATGCGCGCCTGTTCATGCTGGCCGGCCTGATGGCCGAGAAGTCGGGCAACCTGCGTGGCGCCATTGATGCGATGCAGCGCTGCGAAACCCTGGCCCCGGACTGGGCGCCCGGCATTCTGGAGCAAGCCCTGCTGTATGCACGCCATAACCGCGAGCACGAGGCCATGGCTGCCGCCGAGAAGGTCATTGCCCTGGAGCCCAACAATGCCCG
Source organism: Comamonas sp. MYb21 (assembly GCF_037479395.1). Lineage (NCBI taxonomy): Bacteria > Pseudomonadati > Pseudomonadota > Betaproteobacteria > Burkholderiales > Comamonadaceae > Comamonas > Comamonas sp. MYb21. The sequence goes on from NZ_JBBGZC010000001.1 coordinate 305,357, forward strand.
CGTGATTGCCGGCGTCATCGACATCGCCCACCGCGTTGGCAACACCGAGATGGCCATCCGCCACCTGCGCCGCGTGCTGGAGCTGACCCCCGAGGACCGCATTCTGCGCCGCTATCTGGCGGTCGACCTGGGCACCGTGCGCCAGTACGACGAAGCACTGGCCGTGTTTGGTCCGCTGATCGACGAAGATCCGAAAGACCATCTGGCCCGTATCGGCCGGGTGCAGATGCTGCAAGCGCGCGGCACCATGCAGGACGCGCTGCCCGATACCACGGCACTGCTGGCGCTGCAGCCCGATGACAAGGTCTACCAGTACTACCACCAGCTGGCCCAGGGCCAGGTGCCCGCGTATGTGCCGGTCGAGCTGACCACCCACATGTTCGACGAAATGGCTTCGGTCTATGACATGCACATGGTGCGCCATCTGGCCTACCAACTGCCCAAGCAGGTGGCCGACCAGCTGCTGCAGATCTACCCCAACCGCCGCTTCAACCTGCTGGACCTGGGCTGCGGCACCGGCCTGCTGGGTGCGACGCTAGGCGCCATCGATGGTTACATCATGGGTGTGGACATGTCGGCCAAGATGCTCGAGCAAGCGGCCAAGCACAAGGTCTACTACAAGTTCCACCAGGTCAACCTGCTCGAAGCGCTGGCCGCTACCCCGGCCAACACCTTCGAGGCCATCACCGCGCTGGATGTGCTGATCTATGTCGGCGACCTGCAGCAAACCCTGGCCGATGCCTACCGTGTGCTGACCCCCGGCGGCGTGCTGATCTTCTCCTGCGAGCACGGTGATGTCACCGGCCCGGACAGCCAGCTGCAGCCCTTTGGCCGCTACACCCACACCTTGAGCAGCACCGTGCGCCTGGCCAAGGCTGCCGGCTTTGACCGTATCGACACGCGCGATGTGGAGCTGCGCATGGAAGCGGGCCAGGCCGTCGATGGCTTTGTGGTCACCGCCTACAAGCCCAAGGAGGCCTGATAGCTAACGGCTCTGAGAGCCCGCCAACGGAAAAGGCCTTGTCTTGCGACAAGGCCTTTTTGCTGGGGATGGCAAAGGCAGCGCTCAAGCCGTCAAGCGCGAGCTCTTGGGCACATGGGCCATCAAGAACTCCATCTGGTCGGTCAGGATGCGGCGGTTGCGCAGAATGAAGTCTTCCCAGAGGCTGGGGGTGTAGGGCGCATAGAGCAGCGGCATATGCGCCTGCTCGGGCGTGCGGCCTGCCTTGTGGTGGTTGCAGGAGGCGCAGGCCGTCACCACATTCATCCAGGTATCGGGCCCCTTTTGGGACACCGGAATGACATGCTCGCGGGTCAGGTGCTCTTCGTCAAAATGCTCGCCGCAGTAGGCGCAGATATGGCGGTCACGGCCAAACAGCTTGCTGTTGGTGAGGGTCATGCGCATCGCAAAGGGGTCGATGCCGGGCTTGCCACGGGTGCCGATGATGCTGGCCACCTCGATGCGTGACTGCAGGCCGGTGATGGCGTTATGCCCGCCGCGGAAACAGGCGACGCTCGAGCCCGCCTCCCAGCGCACATCACCTGCTGCGTAGTGCGTCACCGCCTCCTGCAACGTGATCCAGGATTGCGGAACGCCACTTGCCGATAACTTCAACACCTTCACAATGGGCCTCCTGCGCATTGGGAATTGAACCGAAATACCGTTGACCCGCGCAGCGCCTGGCCACGAAAAATGCCGCGACCCACGCACATGCTGCACGCAGACCCGGGCACCAAGTCATAATGGTCAATATACACTTTTATTGTGAAATTGCACACCAGCGCTCGGCTCGAAAGCGCAAGCCGCTACAAAAAACAAAGCAAAGATGAAAATCTTCAGAGGACTTGACCACCCCGAGGTCACCCGGCACTGCGCCCTGACCATTGGCAATTTTGACGGGGTGCACCGGGGCCACCAGGCCATGCTGGCGCTGCTGCGCAGCGAAGCACAGCGCCGGGGTCTGGCCAGTTGCGCGCTCACCTTCGAGCCCCATCCGCGCGACTACTTTGCCCAGGTGCTGAACAAGCCCGACCTGGCGCCTGCCCGCATCTCCACCTTGCGCGACAAGCTCGACCAGCTCGCCCAATGCGGCATTGACCAGGCGATTGTGCTGCCCTTCAATGCGCGGCTGGCTGCGCAAGCCCCGCAGGCCTTTATCGACGATGTGCTGCTCAAAGGCCTGGGCACCGGCTACCTGCTGGTGGGCGATGATTTCCGCTTTGGCCACCAGCGCGCGGGCGACTACGCGATGCTGGTCGAGGCCGGCCGCAAGCAGGGCTTTGATGTGGCGCGCATGAACAGCTACGAGTCCGATGGCCTGCGCGTGTCCAGCACGGCGGTGCGCCAGGCGTTGGGCCAGGGCGATATGCCTGCGGCGGCCAAGCTGCTGGGCTACCCCTATGCGATATCGGGCCATGTGGTGCATGGCCGCAAGCTGGGCCGGCAACTGGCCGAAAGCCGCGCCGGCGCGGGCGACGGCTTTCGCACCTTGAACCTGCGCTTTGACCATTGGAAACCCGCTGCCAGCGGTATCTTTGTCGTGCTGGTGCACGGCCTGTCGGCCCAGCCGCTGCCGGGCGTGGCCAACCTGGGCGTGCGCCCCTCGCTGGACCCGAATGACGTCAACGGCGGCCGCGTGCTGCTGGAGACGCATTGCCTGCAATGGCCCGCGGAACTGGGTGGAGACGGGGCATACGGTAAAATCATCCGAGTGGAACTTCTACACAAACTGCACGACGAGCTCAAATACGACAGTCTGGACGCCCTGACCACAGGGATTGCCAAGGACTGCGCGGATGCCCGTGCCTTCTTCCATACGGCGAGCCACGCCGAAACCCGTCGCCAGACCACGCGCGACCGAATTTGACGCTGACTTGACTGCGCCGTGCCGCGCAGAAGTCCGCACTCGCCTGCACCACGTGCACGTCAGACAACGCTTCTGCGCTATACATTTTTCCACTGACCGGCATGATCACCCCGCCCGGATCAGGACCATGTTTTGCTTTGAAGGTATTTATGTCCGACAAATCGTCCCCCGCAGAAAAGGCCTCTGCGTACCGCGCCACCTTGAACATGCCCGACACCCCGTTTCCGATGCGCGGCGATCTGCCCAAGCGCGAGCCGGGCTGGGTCAAGGACTGGGAGGACCAAGGCATCTACAAGCGCCTGCGTGATGCCCGCAGCGGCGCGCCCAAGTTTATCCTTCACGACGGCCCGCCCTACGCCAACGGCAAGATCCACATCGGCCACGCCGTCAACAAGATCCTCAAGGACATGATCGTCAAGAGCCGCCAACTGGAAGGCTATGACGCGCTGTACGCGCCAGGCTGGGACTGCCACGGCCTGCCGATCGAGAACGCGATCGAAAAGCTCCACGGCCGCAACCTGCCCCGCGACGAGATGCAGGCCAAGAGCCGCGCATTTGCGACCGAGCAGATCGGCCAGCAGATGGCGGACTTCAAGCGCCTGGGCGTGCTGGGCGACTGGGACCATCCCTACAAGACCATGAACTATGCCAATGAGGCGGGCGAGCTGCGCGCGCTCAAGAAGGTCATGGAGCGGGGTTTTGTCTACCGGGGCCTCAAGCCCGTCTACTGGTGCTTTGACTGCGCCTCGTCGCTGGCCGAGTTCGAGATCGAATACGCCGACAAGCAAAGCCAGACGCTGGATGTGATGTTCCCGGCGGCCGACCCGGCCAAGCTGGCAGCTGCCTTTGGCCTGGCCAAGCTCGACAAGGAAGCCTTCATCGTCATCTGGACGACCACCGCCTGGACCATCCCGGCCAACCAGGCCTTGAACGTCAACCCCGAGCTGGAATACAGCCTGGTCGATACCGAGCGTGGCCTGTTGGTGCTGGCCAGCGCGCTGGTGGACAAGTGCATGGAGCGCTGGGGCATCCACGGCAAGGTGATCGCATCGGCCCCCGGCAAGGTGCTGGACCACATGCCCTTCAAGCACCCGCTGGCCCATGTGGACAAGGGCTATGACCGCATCTCGCCCGTCTACCTGGCCGACTACGCCACGGCCGACGACGGTACCGGTATCGTTCACTCCGCGCCCGCCTACGGTCTGGATGACTTCAACTCCTGCGTGAACAACGGCATGGACTACAAGGACATCCTCAACCCGGTGCAGGGCAATGGCGTCTATGAGCCCGAGCTGCCGCTGTTTGGTGGCCAGCACATCTGGAAGGCCGTGCCCGTCATCCTGGACGCGCTCAAGGTTGCCGGCCGCCTGATGGACACCAAGACCATCACCCACAGCTACCCGCATTGCTGGCGCCACAAGACGCCGGTGATCTACCGCGCCGCCGCCCAGTGGTTCATCCGCATGGACGAAGGCGAAGGCGTGTTCACCGACCCGGCCCAAAAGCCTGCACAGACCCTGCGCCAAATCGCGCTGGACGCGATCGAGCACACCAGCTTCTACCCGGAAAACGGCCAGGAGCGCCTGCGCGCGATGATCGCCGGGCGCCCCGACTGGTGCATCTCGCGCCAGCGCAGCTGGGGCGTGCCCATCCCCTTCTTCCTGCATGTGGACACGGGCGCGCTGCACCCGCGCACGATGGAGATCCTGGACCAGGCCGTGGGCATCGTCGCAGAAGGCGGTATCGAGGCCTGGAGCCGTGTGACCGGTGAAGAGATCCTGGGCGTCGACGAGGCCAAGCTCTACACCAAGAGCACCGACATCCTGGAAGTCTGGTTCGACTCGGGCTCGACCTTCTGGCATGTGCTGCGCGGCACCCACGCCGAGCACCACCACGACAGCGGCCCCGAGGCCGATCTGTACCTGGAAGGCCATGACCAGCACCGTGGCTGGTTCCACAGCTCCTTGCTGCTGGCCTCGGCCATCTTTGGCCGCGCGCCCTACAAGGGCCTGCTGACCCACGGCTTCACCGTCGACGGCCAGGGCAAGAAGATGTCCAAGTCGGTGGGCAACACCGTCGCGCCGCAGGATGTGAGCAACAAGATGGGCGCCGAGATCATCCGCCTGTGGGTGGCCTCGACCGACTACTCGGGCGACCTGGGCATCGACGACAAGATCCTCGCCCGCGTGGTGGATGCCTACCGCCGCATCCGCAACACCTTGCGCTTCCTGATGGCCAACATCAGCGACTTCGACGTGGCCAAGGATGCGGTGGCCTACGAGGACCTGCTGGAGATCGACCGCTGGGCGCTGGCCCGCTCGGCGCAGTTCCAGGCCGAGCTGCTGGCGCACTACAAGGTCTATGAGTTCCACCCCGTGGTGGCCAAGCTGCAGCTGTTCTGCTCCGAGGACCTGGGCGGCTTCTACCTGGACGTCCTCAAGGACCGCCTCTACACCAGTGCCGAAGGCAGCCTGGCGCGCCGCTCGGCCCAGACCGCGCTGCACCAGATCACCCAGGCCATGCTGCGCTGGATGGCGCCCTTCCTGTCCTTCACCGCCGAAGAGGCCTGGAAGATCGTCGGCAACAGCGAAACCATCTTCCTGGAGAAATTCTGCGACCTGCCCGCCGGCGACGAGGCGCTGCTGGCCAAGTGGGCCCGCATCCGCGAGATCCGCGATGTGGTCAACAAGGACATCGAAACCCTGCGTGCCGATGGCAAGGTGGGCGCGTCGCTGCAGGCCGAGGTAGCCATCAGCGCCCAGCCCGAGGACCTGGCGCTGCTGCAGACCCTGGCTGACGACCTCAAGTTCGTGCTGATCACCTCAGCCGCCACGGTGGCTGCCGGTGATGCGCTGAGCGTGGCCGTCAACCCATCGGACAAGGCCAAGTGCGAGCGCTGCTGGCACTACCGCGACGATGTGGGCCAGAACCCGGCCCACCCCACCCTGTGCGGCCGCTGCGACAGCAACCTCCATGGCGCGGGTGAAACCCGCCTGATGGCCTGATGAAGGCCGCCGCCACCCCTGCTGTGGGCAGCGCCGGCAAAGGCCGGTTTGTGCTGTGGCTGGTGATTGCTGCGGTGATTTTCTGGCTGGACCAGTGGAGCAAGGAATGGATCCTGGCCCACTACCAGCTGGGCGACTACACCACGATCACCGGCTTTTTCAACATCGTGCGGGCGCACAACCCCGGCGCGGCCTTCTCGTTCCTGGCCAGCGCCGGCGGCTGGCAGCGCTGGCTGTTCACCGGCATTGGGGTGGTGGTGACGGCCGTCATCGTCTGGCAGCTCTACCGCCACAGCCACAAGGCCCTGTTTTGCCTGGCGCTCAGCTGCATCATGGGCGGGGCGATTGGCAATGTGGTCGACCGCATGCGCCACGGCTATGTGGTTGACATGCTCGACTTCCACTGGATGGGCAGCCATTTCCCGGCCTTCAACCTGGCCGATTCAGCGATTTGCCTGGGCGCCTTCCTGCTGATTCTGGACGAGCTGCTGCGCATGCGCCGGGGCGAAAAAAGCTGATCAGGCTTTCTGCCGCGTTTATAGCCAATACCCAGACACCGCCCTCGCGCCGCGACGGCGGTGTTTTTTATCGGTGGCCCACCCGCCTCCACAACAGCCGCTGCCAGGCGCCTATCACCGCCTGGCCTGCATAAAAAGAGACACATTGGCATTCGCCCTACAGCGCAGCGCGCTTATCAGGGGTATAGTGTCCGGTTCGCCTTATGAAACACTTGCTCAATCTTCTTGCCGCCATTGCGCTGCTGGTGTGGGGCTCTCATATGGTGCGCACAGGGGTGCTGCGCGTCTTTGGCGCCAACCTCCGCAACCTGCTGGCGCGCAGTATGAGCAACCGCTTTACCGCGATGCTCTCGGGCATCGGGGTCACGGCCCTCGTCCAGTCCAGCAGTGCCACCTCCCTGATGACCGCGTCCTTCGTCGGCCAGGGCCTGATACCGCTCACCGCTGCCTTGTCGGTCATGCGCGGCGCCGACGTGGGCACCGCCTTGATGGCGGTGCTGTTCTCCACCGACCTGTCCTGGCTCTCGCCGCTGCTGATTTTCTCGGGCGTCGTGCTGTTCATCTCCAAGCAGGATTCCACGCCCGGCCGCGTGGGCCGCGTCTTTATCGGCCTGGGCCTGATGCTGCTGGCGCTGCGCCTGATCGTCGAGGCCACCGAGCCCCTGCTCGCATCCGAAGCCGTGCGCACCCTGCTGGTCAGCGTCAAGAGCGACTTCTTCATGGAGCTGCTGCTGGGCGCGATCCTGGCTGTCATTGCCTACTCGAGCCTCGCCATCGTGCTGCTGATCGCGGCCATGGCCGCGTCGGGCGCCATCACCGGCGATATGGCCCTGGGCCTGGTGCTGGGTGCCAACCTGGGCAGCGGTGTGCTGGCCGTGCTGCAAACGGCCAAGTCCAGCATCGAAGTGCGCCAGGTCACCATCGGCAACCTGATCTTCAAGATCATGGGCGTGGCCATCGTCTCCCCGTTTGTCGGCTTGTGGGTCACCTATGCAATGCCCTACATCAACGATGCGGGCCGCTCGGCGGTGCTGTTCCACCTGGCCTTCAACATCCTCAACACGCTGGGCTTTATCTGGTTCACCGGCGTGATCGGCGACTGGATGCGCAAACTGCTGCCCAAGGAGGAAGCCAACAAGGGCCCCCAGCGCCCGCGCCACCTCGACGCCTCAGCGCTGTCCACCCCGTCGCTGGCCATCTCCTGCGCCGCGCGTGAAGCGCTGCACCAGGCCGATGTGGTCGAATCCATGCTGATTGGCCTGCATAACGTTGTGCAGACCGACAACCAGCAGCTGTCGCAAGACCTGCGCAAGCTCGATGACACGGTCGATGAGCTGTACTCGGCCATCAAGTACTACATGACCAAGATCTCGCGCGCCGAACTGGACGAGCGCGAGAGCCAGCGCTGGACCGAAGTGATCAACTTCACGATCAACATGGAGCAGATTGGCGACATCATCGAGCGCGTGCTCACCGACGTCGAGAACAAGAAGATCAAGAAACGCCGCCAGTTCAGCAAGCAGGGCATGGAAGAAATCAACGAGCTGCATGCCCACCTGCTGGACAACCTGCGCCTGGCGATGAGCGTGTTCCTCTCGGGCAATGTGCGCGATGCGCAAAAGCTGCTCGAAGAAAAAGCGCGCTTCCGCGACCTGGAGCTGGCCTATTCCGCCTCGCACCTGGAGCGCCTGTCGCACAACACCGTCCCCAGCATCGAGACCAGCTCGCTGCACATCGACCTGATCAGCGACCTCAAGCGCATCAACTCGCTGCTGTGCTCGGTCGCCTACCCGATCCTGGAAGCCGCTGGCGCGCTGGCCCATAGCCGCCTCAAAGACGACCCGGAGCCCGCCCGCCACTGAGGCAGCGGGCCGGAATTCGCATACAATCGCTGATGCTGCCAGGCGACCACTCCGCCCAGCAGCCACCAGGAAGTTTGGCAGAGTGGTCGATTGCACCGGTCTTGAAAACCGGCAACCCGAGAGGGTTCCAGGGTTCGAATCCCTGAGCTTCCGCCAGAACAGCAAAAGCACCCCACCGAGGGTGCTTTTTCGTTGGCGGCTTCTGCCACGCCCCGATCACCAGTTATGCGTATAGCTCGCCGTCAAGGTCGCCCCCGCAGCCGCCAGGCGGCTGTCGTTCTTGCCACTGCGCATCAGCTGGCTGTAGAGCGGCAGGTAGTAGCGGTTGAACAGGTTCTGCACGCCGACGGTGACCAGGTTCTTGTTGTCGAACTGGTAGCGGCCGACGACATCGACGCTGTAGTAGCTTTTGACATCGGCCCGGGCGAACTGGGTCTTGCCATCGGCCAGGCGGTAGTCGCGTGCGCCAAACCAGTTGAACTGGCTGCGCAGGCTCCAGCGGCTGCTGGGGCTGTACTGCAGATAGCCAGTGATCTTGAGCGGCGGGATGCGGTAGCCCGTCATCGGCTGGTCGCTGCTGGCGCCGGGCGGCGTCTCGCGCCCCTGCATCCAGGTGACGGTGCCGCCGGTGGACCAGTGGTCGGCATAGTGGTCGGCGGTCAGCTCCACGCCTCGGATGCGCTCGCGCGTGCGGGTCAGGTGCAGGCCATTGTTGAAAGATTGGACAGCGCCCAGGTCCGAGCGTGACTGGAACAGCGCCAGCGTGGCCATGGTGTTGCCGAAGGTGCCGCGCCAGCCGATTTCATAGTTGTCGGTTTTGACCGGCTCCAGCTCGGACGCATTGATGTCGAACTTGGCGCCCGCATTGCGCAGCTGGAGGCCCACATCGGGCAGGTCAAAGCCCTGGCTGAACGAGGTGTAGAACTCGTGGTCCTTCCAGGGCTTGAAGGCCAGGCCCAGGTTGTAGAGCACCGCGTCGTACGCGACCTTGCCACCGGCCACGGTGGCCGGGTTGGGCAGGCGCGACTGCGACAGCGGCTGGAAATCTGCAAAGCTGGCCTGCGATTTCTCATAGCGCAAGCCGCCTTCGGCCGACCACCGGTCGTTGAACCTGTGCTGCAGCTGGCCAAAGGCGCCGGCGCTCTTGACGGTGACCCAGGGCATGTAGATGCGCTGCCCGGTGGGCTGGAACACCAGGCCGCCGCTCGCGTCGTAGGTGGCGGCATCGAAGGTGTCCAGCGGCATATTGCTGCGCTCCTGGATATAGTCCGCGCCCCAGACCAGCTTGGTGCGCTTATCGTCGCCAATGGGTGTGGTGATGGTCAGGCGCCCGCCAAACACCTTGTTGTTCTGCATCACCTGGTCGACAAAGTTGCCCCGGTTGCTGTTGCTGCGCGCATCAAAGGGCGCAAAGCGCACGAAATTGTCACGGCCGTAGACCATCGCGCTCAGCAGGCTGCCGCCCAGGTCCTTGTGCTCGTAGCTGGCGCTCAGCAGGCTGTTCTCCACCTGGTTCTGCTCGGCCAGCTTCAGGCCCCGGATCGCGCGGGCCGCCACCGATCCTAATGGCGCCTGGTTGACGCTGGGGTCGTTGGCGTAGTCGGTCTTCTGGTGCGCGCGCAAGTGGCTGGCCGCCAGCTGGATGCGCTGGTTGCCATCAATGCGAAAGCCGATCTTGCCGCCCAGGCTGTAGGTGTTTGAATCGAACAGATCACCCTGGCTGGCATCGGAGGCAATGCGGTCGCCATGGCCATCAAAAGCGCCGCCCATGCGGCGGGCCGAGATATCGACCTCGTAGTCAACCACCTCGCCCGCGCCCGACAGATAGTGCTGCACCTGGCCGCCCAGGCCGTCGCCGCTCAGGCGCGAGAGCGCACTGTCAAAACCCAGCGTCGTGCGTGCCACCGGCTGGCCGCCGACCGGGCGGGTGGTGACCGAGATCACGCCACCTGTTGCACCACTGCCGTAGATCGCATTGCTGCCGCGCAGCACCTCGACCCGCTCGATGCGGCTCATCTCCACATTGACCAGGTTGCGCGCCGTGTCGCGGTTGGTATTGAGCGGAATGCCATCGACCAGCACCAACACGTTGCGGCCGCGCAAGGTCATGCCGAAATCGCTCATGTTGCGGCTCGAATCGGACATGCCCGGCACGCTCTTGGCCAGCAGGCTGTTCAGATTGGCCGAGGTGGCGCGCAGGTCATCGAGCTCCTCACCCTCGATCACCGTGACCTGGCGGGTGGGCTGCATCAAAGAGCTGTCGGAGCGCTGGTCGGTCACCACCACGGTGGGCAGCTGGTGGCTGGCCTCTGCGGGTGCCGCAGCTGCCTCAGCAGGCGTTGCAGCCCGCGCTGGCGGCGCGGCCTCTGCCACCGGTTGCTCGGCAGCCATTGGCTTACGGATCTGCAGCGCGCCACCCCTGAGCGTCTGCAGCTGCAGCGCCGATCCCTCCAGTGCCTTGCGCACCGCCTGCTCTGCCGTCCAGTGGCCCTGGATCGCGGCACTGCGCTGGCCTTGCAGTACGGCGGGGTCAGCGACGATGCTGCGCCCGGTCTGCTGGCCAATGCGTGTCAGGGTATCGGCCAGGCTGCCCGCAGGAATGTCGAGCTGCACGGCAGCGGCTGGGGGCGCATCGGCAGCCCGGCTTGTGGCAGGGGCCAGCGCAGAGCTCAGCAAGGCGGCCAAGGCCAGCACATGGAAGGGCGAGCGTTCAGCACAGCTGCGCACGGTCGATGGAGCACCGGCATGGCGGCGCTGGAGACGGGAAGTGGTCACGGCAGAAGTTCCTTTTCGTTGGGTACTACTTAACCAGTGCGCCGAAACCGAAAAACCCCTCATCTATTTGCATAGGGTCGCGCGCATGTGGTCGCGCAACGGAGGGCGGTTTTCCCCTTAGTGCCCACCCTGCGCGCCAATCGTGATCAACGGCCCCCAACGCTGGATCTGCAGCGGCAGCATCTGGCCCAGCGTGCCCAGCAGCTCCTCCACGTCCAGCCTGAAGATGCCAAACACCCGCAGATCCGCCACCGAAGGGGCCACGCGGATATAGCCAGAAAAATAGGCCTGCAGCGCCTGGGCTACATCGGCCAGCGGCCAGTCATCGACAGCGAGCATGCCTTGCTGCCATGCTGCGCGCTGCACCGCGTTGCCCGCCAGGGGCTGCAGCTGCCGGGCACTGAAGCGCGCGCCTTGGCCTGCATGCAGCAAGGTCTGCGCCGCCTCGCGGGGCTGCAGCCTCAGGCTTTGCTCCAGCGCCACCATATCCGTGCGCTCCGCATGCACCCGGGCCATCATGCGGCCGGCGTCGAAGAGCGCCACCCCATCGCGGGTGTGGATCTGCAATGGAGCGGCTCCGGCATAGCGGCGTGTGGCGATCAAGGCCCCGGCGCACAGCTGCAGCGCGGGCCTGCCCGCGGCATCGTGCACATCGACGGCAGAACGGGCATCGAGCAGCACGCTGGTCCCATCGGCCAGCATAAATTCACGGCGCTCGCCGGTGCCGGTGTGCCAATCGGCCATCAACTGGCCCAGCGGCGTCAGCCGGTCTGCAACCAGCGCGGTGGCCACACCGATGCCGCCCAGCGCCAGCGCGCCGCGCAGCACGCGCCGGCGGCGGTTGTGGAACAGCGCCTGCATGGCGGCTTGGGCATGCAGGCCCTCGGTATGGGCCTGCAGGCTGCGCACCGCCGTCAGCGGCTCGGCCAGCGCCGAGCCCACGCGCGCCCAGGCCGCCTGGTGCTGCGCATCCTGCTGCAGCCAGTGCGCAAAAGCCTGGTGGTCGGCTGCGCTCATCGTTTCCGCCTCATGGCGCACCAGCCAATCCACGGCGGCGCGCAGCGCGGCGCTGGGCAGGGATGCACCGCTCATGGCGCGCAGTTGAGGCACTGCAGCAGCGCGCGCCGCATATGGCGCTCGACGGTGGCCTGCGAGATGCCCATGTGCTGTGCGATCTGCGGGTAGCGCATGCCTTCCAGCCGCGACAGCAGAAACACCGTTTTGACCTGCAGCGGCAGCGCGGCCAGCGCCCGGTCGATCTGGCAGATCGCCTCGACCAGCATCGCATGCGTCTCGGGCGACAGCGCCACCGCCTCGGGCATATGGCGCAGCGTGTCCTGGTAGGCCGCCTCCAGATCCTGGCGCTGCCAGAGCTTGATGAGGATGCGTTTGGCCACCGTCGACAAAAAGGCGCGCGGGTGCCGGATATCCAGCAGCTCGCCTTCCGTAGAAGTGCCCTTTTCGGTCAACTGCAAAAAGGTCTCCGATGCCACATCTTCGGCCTCGCTGTGGCTGGATGCGCGCAGCATCAGGCGCCCACGCAGCCATGCATGGTGCTGGCGAAAAATGGTCTCCACCTCAGGGTAGAGCGGGTGCTGTGGCATGGGCGGGGCCGTTGAGGAAACACGAACAACCGCAAGATCATAATTGATAATGATTCTTTTTTCACAAAGGGCGGAGACCCTTGTGCAACGGTCTTAGGCGTACGCCCTGCACCGACCGGAGCCCCCGCGCCACCCCACTCCCGGCACCCGCTGGCTTGATGCGCATCAAGCATTGCACTGCATCAACTGCATCGCCCGCATTCATAAAGATTGTCAAACAATCTCCAGCCTGAAGATGTTTGACATTGCCGCATTCCTGCCGCTTGTTCATCCTACTACCATGCATAACAGGATTGAATAAACTTATTTACAAAGGAATGCAATGAAAGGCTTCAGAATAGCGATGGCCCATTATGTGGGCCTGGGATGTGCGGTGGCAGCACTTCTGCAACCCCTGGTGGTCCAGGCCCAAACTGCGCCTGTTATTTCATGCAGCACGGACCCGGCCATCTTCAATACCGGCATTGACGGCAGCAATGGCTACAGCATCACCAGCCCCAAACTGGCCCTGGGCAGCGTCGATGCGCATTGGACCATTGCCTCGGCCTTGGGCGATATCACCACGCCGGCAGCCGCTGCCGCGTTGACCTATGCCCCAGGCCCGGTAGACCGCCCAGGCGCTGGCAATGGCGCCTGGGTGCAGTCGCCCTTTGGCAATGCCCAATGGATCGGCGTGCAATACGGCAGGGACTACTACGTCTACCAATACCAATTCACGCTGGACCCGTCCGTTGACCCTGACAGTTTCAATCTGAGCCTGAGCCTGTATGTGGATAACCAGGTCAAGCGCATCCTGGTCAACGATGCGGTATTTGATTACACCAACGGCGGCGCCATTGCCGGGGTGGGTGGCTTTGGTGCCGGCGGCAATGTACCGGTGCTGCTCAACCAGGGTTTCAAGACCGGTGCCAACACGATCTATGTCGTCGTCGGCAACCAGGGCGACCCCTCGGGCCTGCTGGTGCAGTCCAGCGGCACAGCCTCGTGCTCGCCGCCGCTGTCCGTGGCCAAGCAAGCGGTCAACAGCGATGGCAGCGCCTACACCGGCCTGGCCAGCGCCAACGCCTCCGTGTTCTATGACATCACGGTCACCAATGCCAGCACGCGCGACGCCAGCGGCACGCGCCTGCGCGATGCCCTGCCCGATGGCCTGCAAACGGCCGGCAGCACCTGGGTTTGCAGCCGCCCCGCCGGCAGCGCAGCGGCCTGCCCCACGCCAGCCACGGGTAGCTTTCCGCTCGACGCCCTGCTGCCTACCCTGCCCGCTGGCAGCGCCCTGGTGTTCCGCGTCAATTCGCGCTTCAGCAGCCCGCTGCCCGCAGGTGCCACCGTCATCACCAACACGGCCACCATCGAGCCGCCTGCCACCAGCACGCTCAGCTGCGCTGCCCGTGAGGGCTTTCCCACGCCTTGCAGCGCCTCGGCATCGGTGGCCACCAGCCCGCTGCTCAGCGTGACCAAGACGGTGGACGCGACCGGCCCGCTCTATGCCGGGCAAACCGCCACCTACACGGTGACCGTCAAGAATGAAGGCGCGGCCGAACTGACCGGCGTGGCCCTGTCGGACAGCCTGCCCGCCGGCTTTGCCTCGGCCACCTGGAGCTGCCAGTCGCCCGTTGGCAGTCTTGCGGTCTGCCCACAAGCCAGTGGCAGCCTCGCCGCAGGCGGGGTGCTGAGCCAGACCATCGCCAGCATGCGCGCCAATGCCAGCCTGGTCTACACCGTGGTCGCCACGGTGGACAGCATCGCCACCCGCATGGACCAGGTCAGCAACACCGCGGGCGTGACCGCCAGCAATGCCGAATGGCTGTGCTACAACCCGGCCACTGCGCAGACCCAGGACAAGCCCTGCAATGCCTCGGTGGCGGTCGATCTGTGGCCCAACCCCTTGCTGCAACTGAGCAAGACGGCGCAGGCAAGCGCAGCAGTCTATGCCGGCCAGACGATGAACCACACCATCACCGCGCACAACGCCGGCCAGGTGCCCGTCACCCAGGCCCATATCACGGACCCGCTGCCTGCCGGCCTGGAAAACGCCAGCTGGACCTGCAGCAACAGCGGCGCTGCGCCCTGCGTGCCCGCCAGCGGCAGCGGCGCGGTGGATGTGACCGTGGCCTCGCTGGCCGCCGGTGACAGTGTGACGATCCAGCTGGCAACCACCGTCAGCGCGCAGCCCCCTGCCAGCCTGGTCAACACGGCATCGTTGGCGGTGAGCGAAGCCAATGCGCAATGCACCGGCGGCAGTGCACAGCCCTGCAGCGCCACCGCGACTGTTGCCACCACCACCCCGCCGCTGCCCGCCAAGGCGACCGCAGTGCCGAGCCTGCAGCAATGGAGCCTGGTGCTGCTGACCTTGCTGACCGGCGGCATCGGCGCCTGGCGCATGCGTTCGCGCGTTCAGCGCAGCCGCTAAGCATCGTGATCGATGCCCGGGGTGCGCAGGCGCAGCGCCCCCCGGCTGCCGGCCTTGGCGGCAGCAGAGGGCCAGTCCCCACACTGGCCTGCCCTCCCCGTCCAGCAACCGACCCACAACACCCTGGATCGTCTTATCGGAAATGAGATTCATTTCTATTTTTTGATAAGATCGCGCCTTCGCTGCCAACCAGCCCCTGTCCCGCGTCGCTGCCGGGCGCATTTTGGGGCCCCTTTTGCAGCCCCATGGCCAAGGTGTCCTCTCGTGCTCGCGAGCTATTACGCAGAACTGCTGAACTTCTTCTCCCGCTCGCTCAATGACCGGCAAGCGGCGGCCGATGTCGTGCAGGAGAGCTATGCCCGTGTTTTGGCACTGCAGGCGCGCGAAGTCGCAGTCAGGGACCTGCGGGCGCTGCTGTTTCGCACCGGCAAGAACATCGTCATCGACGACGCCCGCCGCCGCCAGGCCGATGCCCAGCTGCTGCAGACCCTGGCCCTGGTTACCGCTGATGAAGCCCCATCGACCGAGCGCGTCATCGCCAGCCGCCAGCAGCTGGAGCGCTTGGTACGCCGCCTCTCGGCCATGCCGCGCAAGCGCCGCGAGGTGTTTGTGCTGGTGCGCATCTATGGCTTTAGCCATGCCGAAGCGGCCGCGCACATGGACATCAGCATGGCCTCGGTGGAAAAGCATGTGGTGCGCGCCGTTTGCGACTGCATGGGGCTGGAGGCCTGATGGCAGCGGCCGGCACTGGGGCAGACAGCCCGCGCAAACGCCTGGAATATGCCTTGCTGCTGATCGCCCGCCAGCACGCGGGGGAGGCAGCCAGCGCCAAGGCCGCGACACAGACTTTGGCCCGCTGGCGTGCGCAGTCGCCCGACAACGAGGCGGCCGCCCAGCAGGCGCTGCAGGGCTGGCAGGCGACCGAGGCGCATGCGCTGCAGGCGGATTTTGCACTGCCCACCAGCCAGGCCGAGCGCAGCCGCCAACAGCGCCGCCGCAGCTTGTCACTGCTGGGCACGGCGGGGCTGGCCAGCCTGCTGGGCCTGGGCGGGCGCTGGTACTGGCAGCAGCCGCTGGCACGCATGGCGCTGCACACCGGCCATGGCCAGATGCTGGCCCAAAACCTGCCCGATGGCTCGCACCTGGATCTGGCGCCATCCACTTCCGTGGGGGCCGTGCTGTACCGCGACCGCCGCGTGCTGCAGCTGGCGCAGGGCGAGATACGCCTGGATGTGGTCCACGATGCCCAGCGCCCCTTGGAGGTGCAAACACCGCTGGGCCGCGTGCGGGTCCTGGGCACCGTGTTCTCGGTAGCGCTGCGCGCATCGGGCCTGCAGGTGAGTGTGGCCCAGGGCCGCGTTGCGGTATGGGGCCTGCACAGCGATGCCGCCCAGGCCGCCGATGTGGTGCTGGCCGCCGGTGAGGCCGCGCGCCTGGATGCGCAAGGCGGGCTGCATACCGGCAGCGTCAACCGCCAGGATGTGGGCGCCTGGCGCGACGGCTGGCTGGTGTTTGACCACACGCCGCTGCCCGAGGTACTCAGCCGCTGGAACGACTACCTGGAGCGCCCGCTGCAGCTCGATCCAGCGGGAGCCCTGCAGTCCCTGCACCTGACGGGCAGCTTCCAATTGCGCGACCCGGCCACCTTTGTCGCCAGCCTGCCGCGCTCGCTGCCGGTGCTTGTGGAGCGCTTGCCCGACGGCAGCAGCCTGGTTCGCCGGCGCTAAATCCTGGCCCCTGCGCGCCCGGAACAACGGCGTCGATCCGCTGCCCCCAAGCCCAGCAAAATTTTTTGTCCGGTATATCGCCACTGCGACGTCTTCACAGGGACAACACCCTAGAGAGCATTCGCATGTACCGAGATCTGCCACCTTCTTGCAGCCCATCCCGCCGCCGCGCAGCGCCAGCCACGGCCAAGCGCCGCCAGCCTGTCATCGCCTGGGCCTGCAGCCTCGCCTGTGCCAGCACGCTGGCACTGCTGTCACTGCCCGGCCCGGTGCATGCGCAGCCGGCAGCCGCCCAGACGGCCATGGCGACCACCCAGAGCCTGAACCTGCCGGCACAGCCGCTGGGCCAGGCGCTCAACGCATTGGCGCGCGCCTGGGGCGTGGCCATCTCGGTGGATGCCGCCCTGGTGCAAGGGCGCCAGGCACCGGTGCTGCAAGGCAGCCTCAGCCTGCAGGCGGCGCTGAGCCAGGTGCTGGCTGGCAGCGATCTAGAGGCCATGGTCAGCGGCGCAGCCATCAGCGTACAGCGGCGCACTACGGCCAGCCAGACCTTGCCGGAAGTGCTGGTCACCGCCCAGGCCGAGCGCACCGAGGCCACCGAAGGCAGCGGCTCTTACACCAGCGGGCGCGTGTCGCTGGGCAAGGGCCAGGATGTGCGCGAGACACCGCAGTCCATCACCGTGATGACCCACCAGCTGATCGAGGACCAGGCGCTCAGCACCGTGGGCGAGGTGATGCAGCAGGCGACCGGTGTGACGGTGGACTACGCCGGTGCAGGTGGTCTGGGCGGTCAGGCCACGCGCTTTCTCTCGCGTGGCTTTGAGATTGGCAATGTGCAGATCGATGGCGCCAGCGTCGATGCCTTCAGCCAGCAGCTGTTTGACCCCAACCTGGCGATGTACGACAGCGTGCAGATCGTGCGCGGCGCCAACGGCCTGTTCAGCGGCAATGGCGAGCCCGGTGGCGCCATCAACCTGGTGCGCAAGCGCCCCACGGCGCAGCGCCAGATCCAGGCCTCGGCCAGCCTGGGCAGCTGGAGCCGCAAACAGCTGGAGCTGGATGTGGCCGGCCCCTTGAACAGCGATGGCAGCGTGCGCGGCCGTGCGGTGCTGGCCCACACCGACAAGGATTTCTTCTACCGCAGTGCCGACTCCAAGAACAGCCTGCTCTACGGCATTGTCGAAGCCGATCTCAGCCGCGACACCAAGCTCAGCTTGGGTGCCAGCTACGACAAGCTCAGTGCCACGCCCTGGCGCGAAGGCATTCCGCGCGCCCCCAATGGCGACGATCTGCACCTGCCGCGCAACACCGCGCTGATGGCCGGTTGGAGCCACTACGACAAAAGCGCCAAGGAGCTGTTTGCCCAGCTCGACCAGCAACTGGCCGGCGGCTGGAAGGCCAAGGCCCAGCTCAACTACCAGAAGGTGGACAGCGACAGCCGCCTGGCCAGTCTGAGTGGCGCCGTGGACCCCGCCACCGGCCTGGGCGCGAGCTGGACCGGTTTCTCCAACGACTTCCGCTCGGACAAGAAAAGCCTCGACCTGAATATCAGCGGACCCTTCTCGCTGCTGGGCCGCAGCCACCAGCTGCTGCTGGGCGCCGACTGGGCCAAGATCCGCGATGACCAGGACACCTACTACTCCGAGATGGAGACGGACGAGTCGCTCACGAATGTCTACGGCTTCGACCCCGACAAGATTCCGCATGCGGTCAGCGAGCGCAAGACCCGCAGCTACCCCGGCTATGGCGCCACCCAAAAAGGCCTGTATGGCCGCGTCAACCTGAGCCTGAGCGACAAGCTCACGGCCATCGTGGGCGGGCGCTATGCCAGCTACTCCAACGTCACGCCCTACTTCAACTACAACGCCGATGGCTCACTGCGCTCCAGCGGCAAAAGCTACTACCAGGAGAGCGGCATCCTCACGCCCTATGCCGGCCTGGTCTATGACCTGGACAACCGCTGGACGGCATATGGCAGCGTCTCCGAGATCCACAAATCCCAGGCCAGCAGCCTGCAAGGCCCGCTGCCCGGCACGCCGCTCGATCCCATCAAGGGGCGCAATGTCGAGCTGGGTGTCAAAGGCGAGCTGGCCGGCGGCAAGCTCAACACCGCCTTTGCGCTCTACCGCATCGAGCGCACCGGCGAGGCCGCACGCGACCCGCGCTACCCCGACACCGATGTGGGCGACCTGGGCCTGAGCTGCTGCTACATCGCCCAGGGCAAGATCGTGAGCCAAGGGGTGGACATGGAGATCTCGGGCCAGCTGGCGCGCGGCTGGCAGCTGTTTGCCGGCTATACCTACAACCACAACCGCAACAAGAGCGATGCCGCGCAGCTGGTCTACAGCACCATCACCCCCAAGCACCTGCTCAAGCTCTGGAGCAGCTACCAGCTGCCGGGCGACTTCTCTCCTTGGACAGTGGGCAGCGGCGTGACCGTGCAAAGCACCACCTATGCCAGTGGCACCGCCTACCCCTACAACCCGGCCACCGGCAAGTTCGATGGCGAGGGCGTCCCCTACAAGTTCACCCAGGCGGGCTACGCGGTCTGGAACGCCAGCCTGCAGTACCGTATCGACCGCCACTGGTCGGCCACGCTCAACCTGAACAACCTGTTTGACAAGACCTACTACAAGACCGTGGGCAGCTCGGGCAGTGGCAACTGGTATGGCGAGCCCCGCAGCGTCAAGCTGAGCTTGCGCGGCAGCTTCTAAATGCCCCGTACCGTCCCCGGTGCGGCCCGCCAGCCAGGGTGGCGCCAGACCATGTCCTGGCTGCACACCTGGGGCGGCCTGGTCTGCGGCTGGCTGCTCTGCGCCATCTTTGTGACCGGCACCCTGAGCGTGTTCCGCGAACCCATCACGCGCTGGATGCAGGCGGCGCCTGCCAGCGGGCCACCCGGCGCCGCGCTGGGCTTGCAGGACCGGCTGCAGGCCTTGCACCGGGCTGAGGACTATCTGCAGCAGAGGGCAGCGCAAGCCAGCCAGTGGCAGATCGATCTGCCCGCCCGCGCGGGCGAGGCCGTGCAGCTGTCTGCGCGCGGCCCGGACGGCGTGCTGCAAGCGGCACTCGACCCGGCCAGCGGTGCCCCCCAGGCGCTGCCCCCCATCCGCCAGACCGAGGGCGGCCGGCACTTCATGTCCTTCCACTACTCGCTGCAAGGCGGCCTGGCGGGCTTTTGGGTGGTGGGTGTGGTGTCCATGGGCATGATGGTGGCGCTGGTATCGGGCCTCATCGTGCACCGGCGCATCTTTCAGGATTTCTTCTGCTTTCGCCCGGGCAAGGGCCAACGATCCTGGCTGGATGCGCACAACGCCTCGGCTGTGCTCACCCTGCCCTTTTTGTTCATGATCGTCTACACCGGGTTGGCCTACTTCTACACCAGCTACATGCCCCATGCGCTGCAGGCGCTCTATGGCGAAGACCGCCAGGCCTACAGCCGCTACCAGGCCGATCTGAACGCGGGCACAGAGGCAGCCCGGCCCGGTCTGCCGCCAGCCGGCCCGCAGTTGGCCCAGCAGCTGCAACTGGCGCAGTCGCTGCTGCGCCAGCCGGTGGCATCCATCGCGCTGCAGCGCCCGCCGCAGGGCCCCGCCAGCCACCGCTTTACGGCGCAGCAGGCCGACAGCGCCTATTCCAGGCGCATGCACAACGTCGCAGAGCAGGTCCACATCGCCGCCGACACCGGTGAGGTACTGCAGGCACCGCCCCGGTCCGAGCCAGCCGCCAGCGCGCGCGATGTGCACCCGGTCATCGAGTCGCTGCACATGGCCCGCTTTGGCGGCTGGACCATGAAATGGCTTTACTTTGTCTGCGGGCTGGCCGGCACGGCCATGGTGGCCACCGGCCTGCTGCTGTTTGCCAGCAAGCGCCGAACGCGCAGCGACCATGGCTGGGGCCGGGCCACGCCAGCCGTCTACCGCTGCATCGATGCGCTGAACATCGCAGCGCTGGCCGGCACCTCGCTGGCCTCCATCGGCTACCTCTACGGAAACCGCCTGCTGCCACTGGCCATGGAGGCCCGGGCCAGTGCCGAGATACGGCTGTTCTTTGTGCTGTGGGCCCTCTGCCTCTTGCATGCGCTGCTGCGTCCCGTGCGCCGGGCCTGGCAGGAGCAGCTCTGCGCCCTGGCTTTGCTGTGCCTGGCCCTGCCGCTGCTCAACGCCGCCACCACCGGCCAGCATTTGCTGCTCTACCTGGCCCAGGGCGATGGCGTGCGCGCCGGGGTGGAGCTGACCAGCATCGCGCTGGGCTTGCTCGCCGCCTGGGCCGCCTGGCGCCACCGACTCTCGACACCAACCTCTACCCCAACCCGCGCCGCCCAGCCCGGGCGCCGCCATGGAGCGCGCGCATGAACGCCCCCGCCAAAGCAGCAACTGCCGCGCAACCCTGGCGCCATGCCATGCTGGTGGGCTTGCGCGTCTGCCTGGCAGCCGTGGCCGGCTACCTGCTCACCGGGCTGGGCTGCGCGGTGATGGCGCAGGCACTGGTGCTGGCGGGCCTCTTCTCACCGGCGCATGCGGTGCTGCTCAGCACGCTGCTGGGTTTTGTGCTGTACACCGCGCTGCTGCTCTGGGCCTTCCATGTGCAGCAGCTGGCCCGGCTGGCGTTGCAGTTTGCCGCTGCCGCACTGCTACTGGGCAGCCTGCGCGCACTGCTGGAGCGCTGGCTATGAACGCCCTCACCCCCACCACTACCGCCGCCTTGCCGCTGGCGCTGTGCCTGCCCGCGATGCTACTGCTGAGCCAGACCATGGACCGCCACTGCGAGCAGATCCTGCGCCGGGGCGAACCTGGGCGCCGCCTGCGCTGGGGCTTGCGCCTGGGTGCGGCCCTGCTGCTGGCGCTGGCACTGCAGTGCTGCATGCATACCTGGGGCCCCGCGGTGGGCGCCGTTGCCTGGCTGGGCTGGCTCAGCGTCGCGGCATGGTTGCAGGTACTCATCCTGACCTACGCCCCGCGCCGGGGCACGGCACTGGCGCTGTCGGCCAGCACCATGGTCCTGTCACACACAGCCGTGGTTGCGGCAGGCCTGGCCGCATGATGTCTGCCCTGCTGTCAACCCGAAGTGGCTGCCATGGCCACCGCCAAAACTTTACGCAGCTTGACACAAACTGCCACAGTCCGACAAACCGGCTCCATAGTCCCATGCCAGGATGCGCAGATGAATGATGACCACGCACCCCGCAAGGCAGCGCCCGCCCTGCCCGCTGCCCACTGGTTCAAGCGCAGCCGCCATGTGCGCATACGGCCCACGCCCGCGCGGCTGCGGGTGCTGGAGGCCATCGTCCAGCTGGGCCGCTCCAAGGTCAAGTGCGCAGACATCTCCCTGCACCTGGAGCAAAGCGGGGCTCCACTGCCTGCAGCGACGATCTACTGCGTTGCCAAGGAAATGGCCCAGGCTGGCCTGCTGATGCGCGACCGCGAAGATGGCGGCTTGACGGTCTACAGCCTGGCCGCTGGCATGTAAGTGCAGCGCTGCATCCCACCTGGTACGCTGACACCGTGCTCAGGTCGCCCTGAGAACCCGCTGCAACAACTCCCTGCCGGGGTCTGAACACGGACGCAGGCGATCCGCCGCGAATGCTGCCCTGCAGCAAGGGCTAATCACGCCAAGGCTAGAATGATAATAACTATCATTCACATCTCTTTCCGTGGTGGACCCCTCTCGCGACCAAGCCCTGCACACGCTCTACACCTCGCATCATTCCTGGCTGCTGGGCATGCTGAACCGCCGCATGCGCAACCGCAGCGATGCGCAGGACATCACCTCAGAGACTTTCCTGCAGGTGGTGGACTCCAGCCTGGATCCGCGCAGCTTCCAGGAGCCACGGGCCTTTCTCACGACGATTGCCAAGCGCATCCTGTTCCACTTCCAGCGCCGCCAGCTGCTGGAGCGCCAGTACCTGGAGAGCATGGCCGCGCTGCCCATGCCCTGCGTGCCGTCGGTGGAGGACCAGGCGCTGGTGATCGAGGCCATTGCCGAGATCGACCGCATCCTGCACGGCCTGCCGCTGCCAGTGCGCACCGCCTTTGTCTACAGCCAGCTCAACGACATGCCGCATGAGGAGATCGCAGCGCGGCTGCAGGTGTCCGTGCGCACCGTCTCGCGCTACCTGACCCAGGCATTGCAGCACTGCATGCGGGCCCAGCTGCGCTGATGGCCTCGCCACCCCCATTGGATGCGGCCACCCAGCAGGCGATTGACTGGATGGTCCGCCTCAGCTCCGGCCGCGTGCAGCCCGGCGAGCGCCAGGCCTTTGAACGCTGGCAGGCCGCAGACCCCGCCCATGCCCAGGCCTGGCAACGCCTGCAAAACACCGTGGGCCGGCCGGTGGGCGCACTGCGCGCCGTCGATAGCCGCCAACCCGGCCAGACCCAGCAGGCGCGCCAACTCTTGCTGCAGCCCCGGCGCCGCACCGCCCTCAAGGGCCTGGCCGTGGTGGCAAGCGCCGGCGTGGGCCTGCTGCTGCTGGACCGCTGGCAACCGCTGGGCGCCGTGCTGGCGGATTACAGCACCGGCACCGGCCAGCGTGCGCGCTTTGCGCTGCCCGATGGCAGCACCCTGGTCCTCAATGCCCGCAGCCGCGTCAACCTGGCATTTGACGAAGGCCTGCGGCGCCTGCGCCTGCTCGAAGGCGATATCGTCGTGCAGGTCGCAGCCGATGTGCAGCGACCTCTGGTGGTCTCCACCGCGCAGGCCGATATCCGCGCGCTGGGCACGCAGTTCGCCGTCGAGCAGCTGGCCGAGCGCACCCAGGTGCGCGTGCTGGAAAGCCGGGTCGAGCTGCGCAGCACGAGCGGCGAAAGCGCCGTGCTGGGCAGTGGCGAGGCAGCCCAGGTCGATGCGGCAGGGCTGCAGCGCCTGGCCGCCGACCAGATGCCCAGCACCGAGTGGCAGCGCGGCTGGCTGGTGGTGCAGCAGCGCCCCTTGCACGAGGTCATTGCCCAGCTGCAGCGCTACCGCCATGGCCTGCTGCGCGTCTCGCCCGAGGCAGCGCAGATCCAGGTGCAGGGCGTCTTCCCGCTGGACGACATTGAGCGCGCGCTGACCGGTCTGGCCGAGACCTTGCCGATCCGGGTGCAGCGTTTTGGCAGCTGGCTCACCCGCATTGATGTGCGCTAGAAAATAATTTTCAAAAACACTGTCCGGTTTCGCGTGCTCGATACACAAGCCTTCCAGATGCACCACAAAAGCACAGGGAAGTTCCATATGTTTCGCAGCACAGCTCTCTTTCGCCGCTCGGTTCTAGCGGCCTCGCTGGCACTGGCCGGCGCCTCGGCCAGCCAGGCACAAACCTTGCCTTCGGCCGCTACCCGCAGCACACCCGCCGCCATGCAGTCGGCGCTGGGGATCGACATCGCCATCGGGCCGCTGGCCCAGACCTTGAACCGCATTGCCAGCCAGGCGGGACTGGTCGCGTCGATGGACCCGGCCCTGCTCGCAGGCCGCCAGGCCCCGGCCATCAACGCCCGGCTGACGGTGGAGCAGGCCTTAGCGCAAGCGCTGCGCGGCAGCGGCCTGGCACTGGCCATCACCGCCAGCGGTGCTATCAGCGTGCAACCGGCTGCTGCATCGTCAGCCGCCCCAGCCGATGCCGCAGCCGGGGCCGCTGCCACCATCTCGCTGCCCACCACGGTGGTGCGCGACAGCTATGCCGGCGCCACCACCGAGCACAGCCAGTCCTACACCACGCGGGCGGTCAGCATTGGCAAGGGCGAGCATGCGCTGCGCGAGATTCCGCAGTCCATCTCGGTGCTGACGCGCCAGCAGATCGAAGACCAGAACGCCACCACCTTGGCCGACTCCATGCGCTATGTCACCGGCATGCGCACCAAGCCCACGGGCACCGGCATCGTCAACATCGAGGCCCGGGGCTTTTTGATGGGCAACTACCTGATCGATGGCCTGCCGGCCAAGGGCGGCCAGGGCATCTGGGGCAACACCTTGATGGATGTGGGCCTGTACGACCGGGTGGAGATATGGCGCGGCCCCACCGGCCTGCTCGAAGGCGCGGGCGAGCCCTCGGGCACCATCAACCTGGTTCGCAAGCGCGCGCATGCGGATTTCCTGGTGCAATCGGCCACCGTGCTGGGCTCCTGGGGCCAGCGCCGCCAAGAGCTGGATGTGACTGGCGCGCTCAATGCCTCGGGCACGCTGCGTGGGCGCCTGGTGGGCATCTATGACGACCGCGACAGCTTTGTCGACGAGGTCTATCTGCGCCGCAACACAGTCTATGGCACCTTGGAGTACGACTTCAGCCCCAGCACCACCTTGTCCATTGGCGCGACCGAGCAGCGTGGCAGCTCGCTGTCCTTTGCCGGCCTGCCGCTGCTGGCCGACGGCCGCAACCCGGACCTGGATCGCTCAACCTTTCTGGGCTCCATCCATGGCAAGAAGGACGACTACGCAACGCGCTACTTTGCCGAGCTGGAGCACCAGCTGGACGGTGGCGGCAAGTTCAAGCTGAGCGCCAACCAGTTTCTGCGCGGTACCGAGTTTGACCGCTACTGGTCCAACAGCTACCTGAACCCGGTCAGCCGCGAGGTGACCATCCTGTCCACCCACCAGAAGTCGCGCGAGCGCGACCGGGGCATCGACGCCTACCTGTCGCTGCCGATGGATTGGAATGGCCTGGAGCAGACCCTGGTCATCGGCGCCAACTACCAGACCTACCAGGGCGGCCAGGTGCAAGGCAGCCCCAGCAGCTTTCAGCAAAATGCCGACCACCCCGACCATGACCTGCTGATGCCGCCGCAGCGCATTGGCACCCTGCCCAAGACCCGGGTGACCAACCATGGCGTCTATGCCCATGCCCGCATCAAGCCCGTGCAGCCGCTGACCGTGCTGGTGGGCGGCCGCCTGGCCTGGTGGGAGACGCAAGACCCCGAGCAACCGGCCAATGACCAGTCCATCCGCGCCAAGTTCGTGCCCAGCCTGGGCCTGGTCTATGACCTGAACACGCAGCTGTCCGTCTACGCCAGCGCCAACCAGGTGTTTGCGCCGCAGACCGATACGGTGGTGAGCGGCGCCTTCCTGCCGGCCCGCACCGGCAACCAGCTGGAGATGGGCATCAAAGGCGAGTTCATGGACAAGCGCCTCAACGCGCACTTGGCGGTGTTCCGCATCCAGGATGAAAACCGCGCGGTGACCGACCCGCTCAACGAAGGCTATTCGCTGCCCTCCGGTGTGGTGCGCAGCCAGGGCTTTGAGGCCGAGGTATCGGGCAAGCTGAGCCCACAGTGGGACATGACCGCCGGCTATGCCTACACCGACACGCGCCATGTCAGCGGCAGTGTGGACACCGAGGGCCAGCCGTTCAACAGCTCCTTCCCGCGCCACAACTTCTCGCTGTGGACCAAGTACCGCTTTGCCGCCGAGCCACTGCGCCGGCTGTGGATTGGCGGCGGTATGCAGGCCTATAGCAGCAATGCCACGACCTATGGCAACACCACCTGGCGCCAGGGCGGCTATGCCGTCTATGCGCTGCAGGCCGGCTATGAGATCAACCGCCACCTGCAGGCCACGGTGACGGTGAACAACCTGTTTGACCGGACTTACTTCGACCGCCTTGCCGGTGGCCGCTACCGCCAGACCTACTACGGCGATCCACGCAATATCACCGTCGCACTGCGCGCCGCGTTCTGATGGCGCGCCCCTCCACCCCGGCGCTGCCTGAAGCGCCGCCGGGCGCAGCGTCTGCCGCCATGCCTGGCTCTGCACAGGCCCTGGCGCAAGGCTATGCCCAGCTCATGCGCAAGCGCCTTTGCCTGCTGCTGGCGATGGCCATCGGCCTGCTGCTCAGTGTGGCGGCCGATCTGTCGGTGGGCTCCACCGATCTGGACTGGGCCACCCTGGCCACCGCAGTCTTTCTGCCCAGCCAGGTGCCATTGGAGACGGCGCTGATCGTGCAGGACCTGCGCCTGCCCTATGCCCTGATGGCGGTGCTGGTGGGCGTGGCGCTGTCGCTGGCCGGCGCCGAGATGCAGACCATCCTGAACAACCCGCTGGCCAGCCCCTTTACCCTGGGGGTATCGTCTGCCGCTGCGCTGGGCGCCGCGCTGGCCTTGGTGCTGGGCCTGGGCATTCCGGGCCTGCCGGAAGAGGCCATGGTGCCGGTCAACACCTTTGTGTTTGCCTTTGCCTCGGTGCTGCTGCTGCAGGCCACCGCCCGGGCCCGGCCCGGCTCGCGCCAGATTCTGGTGCTGTTCGGCATTGCGCTGGTGTTCAGCTGCAACGCGCTGGTGGCGCTGCTGCAGTATGTGGCCTCGCCCGATGCGCTGCAGCAGCTGGTGTTCTGGAGCATGGGCAGCCTGGCGCGCGCCAACGGGACCAAGCTGCAGCTGCTGGCCCTGGTCATTGCCTGCGTGCTGCCTTTTTCGCTGCGCGCGGCCTGGCAGCTCAATGTGCTGCGCCTGGGCGAAGAGCGCACCTTGAGCTTTGGCATCGATCTGAACCGCCTGCGCCTGGCATCGCTGCTGCGCGTGAGCCTGCTGGCCGCCACGGCCGTGGCCTTTACCGGCACCATCGGCTTTGTCGGCCTGGTGGGGCCGCATATTGCGCGCATGCTGGTGGGCGAGGACCACCGCATCTTTCTGCCCGCCAGTGCGCTGATGGGTGGGCTCATCATGTCGCTGGCCTCCATCGCCAGCAAGACCCTGGTGCCCGGTACCTTGCTGCCGGTGGGCATCGTCACCGCGCTGGTCGGTGTGCCGCTGTTTGTGTGGCTGATCTTCCGCAGCGGAGCACGCGCATGAACCCGCCCTCCCCCTTGCAGGTGACAGGCCTGAGCGTGGGCTACCGCCAGCGCCAGGTCATCGACCAGCTGCAACTGCCGCCGCTGCAGCCCGGCCAGGTGACTGCGCTGGTGGGCCCCAATGGCGCGGGCAAGTCCAGCCTGCTCAAGGCACTGGCGGGCCTGGTGCCTGCCCGTGGCAGCCTGCAGCTGGGCAGCACCGCCTTGCATGCGCTGCGGCCCGCGCAGCGCGCGCAGTATGTCGGCTATATGCCGCAGTTCGCCGCGGAAGGCGTGGCGCTGACGGTGCTGGAGAGCCTGCTGGCCGCCTTGCGCAGCCAACGCAGCCAGCACAGCCCCAGCGATGCACCGGCCAGCGCCACGCCCATCGAACGGGTGCATGCCTTGCTGCAGCAGCTGGGCATTGCCCACCTGGCGCTGCTGCCGCTCGACAGCCTCTCGGGCGGCCAGCGCCAGCTGGTGAGCCTGGCGCAATCGGTGATCCGCGAGCCGGCCATCCTGCTGCTGGACGAGCCCACCAGTGCGCTGGACCTGCGCCACCAGGCGCTCGTCATGGGCACGGCGCGCATGCTCGCCCAGCAAGGCCGCATTGTCATCGCCGTGCTGCATGATTTGAACCTGGCTGCACGCTGGGCCGATGCGCTCATCGTGCTGCGGCGCGGCAGCCTCTACACCAGCGGCAGCCCGGCGCAGACCTTGACACCGGCGATGCTCGCCGAGGTCTATGGCGTGCAGGCCCGGGTGCAAAGCTGTGCGCAAGGCTGGCTGCAGATCGTGGTGGATGGCACCACCGCAGGAGACCCGCCATGAAGGGCCTGCAGCAGCTACTCGCCGTCCTTGCGCTTTTGCTGGCCACCAGCACCGGCGTGCTGGCAGCCTACCCGCTGCAGGTGCGCGATGTCGCCGGCCGCCTGGTCCGCATCGCTGCGCCGCCCCAGCGCATCTATGTGCAAAACGGCAATACGATGACCGCGCTGGCGCTGCTCGAGCGCGAGGACCCGTTTGCCCGCCTTGCCGGCTGGAACAACTCGCTGGGCGACTCCGACCCCAGCCTGTGGCGGCTGATGCAGCAGCGCTGGCCCCATGCTGCGCAGCTGCCGCTGCTGCCGTTTGACAGCGCAGGCCATGTCGACCTGGAAGCACTGCTGCGCCTGCGCCCCGACCTGGTGCTGCTGAGCCTAGAGAGCCGCCCGGCGGTGGAGGGCGGACGCATTGCCGCGCTGCTGGCGGCGCTGAACATTCCGATCCTCTATGTGGACAGCTCACGCAACCCGGTGGCACACCTGCCCGCCATGCTGCAGATGCTGGGCCAGGTGCTGGGCCGCGAGGCCGAGGCCCAGGCCTATCTGGAGTTCTACCAGGCGCGCCTGAACGCCATCCAGCAGGTGGCAGCTACCGCGCCACGCCCGCCGCGCGTATTTGTCGAGATCCGGGCCGGTCGGCTGGGGCTGGCGCAGTGCTGCTTCTCGCAGGGCAATACCGCCTGGGGTTATCTCATTGAGGCGGTGGGTGGGCGCAATATCGCCAAGCAATGGCTGCCCGGTATGACGGGCGATATCGCGCTGGAGACCTTGATCGGCCTGCAGCCCGATGTCTACCTGATGACCGGCACCCAGCGCCAGCGTAAGGGTGCGCGCACCATACCCTTTGGCTACGACATCTCCGTCAGCGAGGCGGAGCAGGCCATGGCCCGGCTGATGCAGCGCAAGGGCCTGGCGCTGGCCACTGCAGGGGCCGGTGGCTGTGTGCAGGCGCTCTACCACCAGTTCTACGACAGCGCCTTCCATATCGCCGCGCTGGAGCACCTGGCCAAGATGCTCTACCCCGAGCGCCTGGCAGCGCTGGACCCGGACCAGACCTACCGCGAGTTGCTGCAGCGCTTCACCACCCTGCCCGATGCGGAATTTGTATTCCACATCAGCCGCAACCATGCCGGCGAGCCTTGCTAGCTCAAAGCGCCGTGCCCAGCCGCCAGCCCGGCGCCATCTTCTGGATCGATGAGACCAGCAGCTCGATCAGCGCCAGGGTCGCCGCTGAGGGCTGGCGGTTGGGTGCACGCACGATGTAGAGCGCATCGCCCACGCCTTTGACGCCAAAGCCCCCCAGCACCTGCACCAGGCTGCCTTGGGCGATGGCATCCCGCACCGCGTAATACGGCAGCAGCACCACGCCCAGGTCGGCCATCGCGGCATTGAACAGGAACTGGTAGTCGCCCGATTGGATCGACGGCGTGCTCTGCACCTGTTCATGCAGGCCATCGCTGTGCCGCCAAAACTCCAGCCGGTGGTGGATGTTGAGGGGCGCCAGCAGCCGGGCGTGCTTGATGTCCTGCGGGGTTTGCAGCGCCAGGCCCAGGGCCCGCAGATAGGCCGGGGTGGCAAACAGGCCCCACTCAATGCCGCAGACGCGGGTGGCCACATGGTCTTCCAGCGGCGCCGAGGTGATGTGGATTGCCAGGTCCACCTTGGAGGCCACCAGGTCATGGATCTGGTCGTTGATGACGAGGCGCAGCAGCAGATCGGGGTGTGCCTGGCAAAAATCCAGGATCAGCGGCTTGAGGTGGAAATGCCCCAGCCCGGTGGGGATGCGCACGCGGATCTCGCCACTGATGGTCTGGTGGATCTGATCGATCTGCAGCTGGGCGCTTTGCAGCGCATTGAGGGCCTGCAGGCACTGGCCATGCAGGATGCGGCCGGCCTGGGTCAGCTCCATATGCCGCGTGGTGCGGCGCAGCAGCTGCGCGCCAAACTGCCGCTCCAGCAGCGCCAGCCGGCGCGACACGTTCGAGCGCGTGACGCCCGAGCGCTGGGCCGCATCGCTCAGGTTGCGCGACTCGGCAATCGCCACAAACAAACGCACCAGGTTCAGGTCCATGGCCGGCTTCCCTTTTGATTGTTGATTCTGAATCACCACTGATGGCTGTGCTTTGGCAGTTCCCAAAGCGGCCTCCTGTTTCTACCATGGGTCTCACAACAAACGCCCGGCATCCTGTCGCATAGCCCGGGCAAAGCATGGAGACAAATACGTGACGCCAGAGTCAACACTGGGGTTTACCCCGCTCGCCGGTTTCAAGGTCCTGGATTTGAGCCAGGGCGTGGCCGGCCCCTACTGCGCCCAACTGCTCGCCCACCAGGGGGCCGAGGTCATCAAGATCGAGCCCGCCCAGGGCGACTGGGGCCGCCATGTAGGGGTGGCCCGCCATGGCCACAGCACCTTGTCCAGCACCTACAACGCCGGCAAGCAAAGCCTGGCGGTCGATGCCAAGCACCCCGAGGGCAAGGCGCTGATCCTGCAGCTGGCACGCAGCGCCGATGTGGTGGTGCAGAATTTTCGCCCGCAGGTCGTAGAGCGCCTGGGCCTGGACTTTGCCGCGCTCCAGGCGCTGGGGCTGGAACCCGTCTATGTGTCGATCAGCGGCTATGGCGCGGACGGCCCCTTTGCCGACAACCCGGCCACGGACTCGGTGATGCAGGCCGACACCGGGCTGATGAACAGCAACCGCGATGCGCAGGGCGCGCCGCAGCGCATCGGCTTCTTGCTGGCCGACATTGCCACCGGCGTTTATGCCGCGCAGGCCTGCACTGCGGCGCTGCTGCAGCGCATGAAGACCGGCAAGGGCCAGCATGTGGAGCTGAACCTGTTCAATGTCTGCTGCGCGCTGCAATCGACCGCTCTGTCGGAAGAGGTGCTGGGCGGCCAGACCGTCAAGGCGGCCGTCAGCGCGCCCAATGGCATCTTTGATGCGGCCGATGGCCGTTTGACGATTCTGGCGCTGAACAACGAGCAGTTTCTGCGCATTGGCAAGGCGCTGGACCTGGCCGGCTGGGACAGCGACCCGCGCTTTGCCAGCAATGCGCTGCGGCTGCAGCACAAGGCGGTGCTGCATGCCGACCTGGCCCGCGCTGTGGCAGATCGATCGCTGGCCGAGCTGCGCGCGCTGTTCAACCAGCACAGCGTGCTGCATGCCGTAGTGCACACCGCCGCCGATGTGGTGCAGCACCCCCAGGCGCAGCACCTGGCCACCTTCAAGACCCTGCAGCAGCCCGATTTTGGCGAAGTGCTGATGGCCGCCACCCCCTGGCCGGCCAAGCCCGATGCACCGTTGCCCGCACCGCGCATTGGTGCCGACAGCCAGCAGATTCTGCGCAGCCTGGGCCTGGCGCCCGATGAGATCGGCGCGCTGGCGGCCCGCCAAATCGTGGGCCTGTGAAAGGAGCCGCAGCCATGAAAGCCATTGTCTGCCGCAGCTTCGGCCTGCCCCGCGATGTGACCGCCGTCCAAACCACCGCGCCCCCCACCGCCTTGGCCCCCGACGAGGTGCTGATCGACGTGCGCCATGCCACCGTCAGCCACGCCACTGGCCTTTTGATTGAAGGCAAGTACCAAAAGACCCCGCCCTTGCCCTTTGTGCCCGGCACCGAAGGTGTGGGCCAGGTGCTGCAATGCGGCAGCGCTGTGAGCCATGTAAAGGTAGGCGACCAGGTCGTGTTTATCTGCGACTGGGGCGCCTATGCGCAGCAGGCCAAGGTACATGCCAGCACCGTGTATGCGGTGCCGGCGGGGCTCGATCCACTGCGCGCACTGGCGCTGCCGATCTCCTACGGCACGGCCTACACCGCCTTGCACTGGCGCGCTGCGCTGCAGGCGGGCGACAGCCTGCTGGTGCTGGGTGCGGGCTCGGGCGTGGGCGCGGCAGCCGTCGAGTTGGCGGCCCAGGTGCCCGGTGTGCAGGTGATTGCCTGCGCCAGCAGCGAAGACAAACGCCAGGCCGCCTTGCGCCATGGCGCGCAGCATGCGGTCGATCCGCAGCACCTGATCGAGCAGGTCAAGGCGGTGACCGGCGGCAAAGGCGCAACCCTGGTGTTTGACCCGGTGGGTGGCGACTTGCTGTTGCAGGCGCTGCGCTGCACCGCGCAGAACGGGCGCATCGTCATCATCGGCTTTGCCAGCGGCACGATCCCCAAGGTGCCGATGAATATCGCACTGGTCAAGAACCTGACGATCCACGGCTTTTTCTATGGCCAGTACATCGGCTGGACGCCCGCCAACGAGCGCCAGCGCCATGCCGCTGCCATGCAGGCCATGATGGCCGCGCTGTTGGAGATGGCCCAGCGCGACGCCATCCACCCCGACATCTCGCGGGTCTACGCCATGGACGAGCTGTGCGAGGCGCTGGACGCGCTGCACAGCCGCGAGGTGCTGGGCAAGGTCGCCCTACAAATACAAGGAGACAAGACATGACACAACGCCACGCACCGCAGCGCCGCCAGGCCCTGCAATCGCTGCTGCAGACCGGCTTAGGGCTGGCCCTGCTGGGCAGCGGCCTGCCCGCCGCCCATGCGGCATCGACGGCCGATTACCCGGCCTCAACCATCAAGCTGGTGATTCCCTACCCGCCCGGCGGGCCCACCGACCTGGTCGGGCGCCTCGTCGCCATCTCGATGGGCGAGAGCCTCAAGCAGACCATCTTCATCGACAACAAGCCCGGCGCCAGCGGCATGGTGGGCGCGGCCCAGGTCGCCAAGGCCCAGCCCGATGGCTACACCTTGCTGGCCAATGCCTCGCTGCAGGTGATCAACCCCTCGGTCTACGACAAGGTGCCGTATGACTCGTTCAACGACTTTGCGCCGATCACGCAGATCGTCGATGTGCCGCTGGTGCTGGTGGTCAACAGCGAGCTGCCGGTGTCGAACGTGCAGGAGCTGGTGGCCTACCTGAAAAAGAGCAAAGCCAGCATCAATTTTGGCTCGGCCGGCAATGCCTCGTCGCAGCACCTGTCGGGCGAGCTGTTCAAGCTCAAGACCGGTATTGCGATGCAACATGTGCCCTACAAGGGCAGCTCGCCGGCGCTCACTGATTTGATGGGCGGCCAGATCCAGCTGATGTTTGACTCCATGCCCTCGGCCATGCCCTTTATCACTTCGGGCAAGCTCAAGGCGCTGGCGGTTACCACCGCCAAGCGCTCGAGCTCGCTGCCGCAGATTCCGACGATGCAGGAATCGGGCATTGCCGACTATGCGACCAGCACCTGGTATGGCCTCTGGGCCCCGAAGAACACGCCGCCCGAGATCGTCAATAAACTGGCCCAGGCTGCGCAGCAGGCCTTGCGCAAGCCCGAGGTGGCCGCGCAGTACCAGCGCATGGGCGCCGAGCC
This sequence comes from Comamonas sp. MYb21, assembly GCF_037479395.1. Classification (NCBI taxonomy): domain Bacteria; kingdom Pseudomonadati; phylum Pseudomonadota; class Betaproteobacteria; order Burkholderiales; family Comamonadaceae; genus Comamonas; species Comamonas sp. MYb21. The sequence goes on from NZ_JBBGZC010000001.1 coordinate 339,038, forward strand.
GGTGGGGTCGAGCCCGCAGGAGTTCTTGGCCTATATGCGCAGCGAAGAAAAGAAATGGGCCGAGATTGTGAAACGCTCGGGCGCAAGGGCCGATTGAGCCAGGGCGCCCGGCGCTGGACCGGTCAGCCCACGGCGCGCATGGCCACCACCGGCTTGCGCACCCACAGCACCGCCGCTGCCGCCACCAGGCAAGCGGCGCCTGCGACAAACAACGCGGGCGAGTAGGACGACAGCACCGAGCGTGCCAGACCTGCACCGTAGGCAGCGACGGCCGCACCCAGCTGGTGGGCGGCAAACACCCAGCCAAACACCAGGGCTGCGCGCTCGGGGCCAAACTCGCTGGCCACCAGCTTGACGGTGGGCGGCACCGTCGCAATCCAGTCCAGGCCATAGAACACCGCAAACAGCGACAGGCCGGCAATCGTGAACTCGGAGTACGGCAGCCAGAACAGCGACAGCCCGCGCAGGCCGTAGTACCAGAACAGCAGCTTGCGGCTGTCATAGCGGTCCGACAGATAGCCCGACAAGGTCGTGCCCACCAGGTCAAAAATACCCATCATCGCCAGCACCGAGGCGGCTGGCACGGGCCCCAGGCCATAGTCACCGCAGAGCGAGACAAAGTGGGTCTGGATCAGCCCATTGGTGCTGAGCCCGCAGATAAAGAAGGTGCCCGCCAGAATCCAGAACGCCGGCACTTTGGCCGCCGCAGCCAAGGTGCTGAACGGCAGGCCCCAGCTGGCGCGGGGCGCAGGGGCGGCAGGCGCTGCGGCCGGGTCAGCACCATAAGGGGTTAGCTGCATCTGGGCCGGGCTGTCGCGCATGAACAGCAGCACCAGCACCAGCACCACGGCCGAGGCCGCGACAACTGGCAGCAGCGCCCAGCGCCAGCCGTACTGCGCAATCAGCCATGCAGCGGCGGGCAAAAACAGCAGCTGGCCGGTGGCACTGCTGCCCGCCAGCAAACCCATGACCAGGCCCTTGCGCTGCACAAACCAGCGGTTGGCCACCGTCGCGCCCAGCACCATCGCGGTGAGGCCCGTGCCCATGCCCAGCACAATGCCCCAGAGCACAAAGGCCTGGCCCAGGTTTCGCATGATGAGGCCCAGCAGCAGGGCACTGGCAATCACCGCTGCGGCCAGCGCCACCACGCGCGACACGCCATAGCGCAGCAAAATGACGGCGGCAAAGGGCCCCAGCAGGCCATACAGCGCAAAGCGGGTCGCAAACACCGAGGACAGATCACGCACGCTCCAGCCAAACTCGACGGCCAGCGGCTGCATCAGCACCCCCGGCAGGCCCAGGGCCGCCGAGGTGACCAGCATGGCCAAAAAGGTGATGGCGGCAATCACCCAGGCGTAATGGATGCCATGGCGCTGGAGCAGCACGGCGAGTCGGGAAGCGAGCATGTTATTTGGAGGTTATCGACGGAGGAGTTACAATGATAGCGATCACAATCAAAAACTGTCAAGCACAGCTTCAAGCAGGGTATTTGCGATGAAAGTCACCAAGGAACAAGCGCAACAGAACCGCCAGGCACTGCTCGATGCCGCCGCTGCCCTGTTCAAGGAACGCGGCATCGACGGCACGGGCGTGGCCGATATCTGCCAGCAGGCGGGCCTGACGCAGGGCGCGCTGTACAAGCATTTCAGCGACAAGCAGGACCTGGCCGCCCAGGCGCTGTCCTATGGGTTTGGACAAGGCTTTGGCCGGGTCAAGCAAGCCAGCGAGCGAAGCGACCACGCGATGGCCACCTACCTGGACAATTACCTGAACCCCCAGGTGCGCGATGACATGACGCGGGGCTGCCCGCTGGTCTCTACCGCCTGCGATGCCGGCCGCCAAAGCGAGGCCGTCAGCCGCAGCTTCAGCGACGGCTTTACCGAGCTGCGCGCCGGCATCGAGGCCGCCTTGCCGGACAGCGCTGACCCGCAGCAGCGCCAGGCGCTGGCCAGCACGCTGGTCGCCGCCCTGGTGGGCGCCATGGCCATCTCGCGCGGCGTCGTCAAGGCCGATCCTGCACTGGCCGATGAGGTGCTGCAACAGGTGCGCGTGGTGGTGGAAGGGCTGAGCGCCAAGCGCTGACCGCCCCCATGGCGCCCAATGCAAAAGGCCGCCAACCTGGGTAACCCGGGTTGGCGGCCTTCTTTTACGGCGGATAGCGGAGGCTGTTCAACCTCAGGGTGGCTGCTCGATCAGGACTGCAGGTACACCACATGGCTATGGGTGTACTCGTAGAGCCCGTGCTTGCCATCGGCACCGCCCACGCCCGACTTGCGCACGCCGGCATGGAAGCCCTGCATCGCCTCGAAGTTCTCGCGGTTGATGTAGGTCTCGCCAAAATCGATCTCACGCATCGCCTGCATGGCCTTGGACAGATCGCGGGTGTAGAGGGAGGACGTGAGGCCGTACTCGCAGTCATTGGCCAGCGCAATCGCCTCGTCCAGGTCCTCGACCACCTGGATCGGCAGCACAGGGCCAAAGATTTCCTTGCGCATGATCTCCATGTCCGCACGGCAGCCGGCCAGCACGGTGGGCTGGTAGTGAAAGCCGGCACCCAGATCGGCCACCTGGCCGCCAGTGACCAGCTGCGCGCCATCGGCCAGCGCACGGCGCACCTTCGCATCGACACTGTCCAGGCCCTTTTGGTTGATCAGCGGGCCCATCTCCACATCGGCCTGCGCGATCGGGTCGCCATAGCGGGTGGCGGCCATCGCCTGGGCGATGCGTGCAGTGAACTCGTCGGCCACCTGGCGCTGCACATAAACGCGCTCGGCACAGTTGCAGACCTGGCCGGTGTTGATGATGCGCGAATCGCGGATGGCCTTGACGGCCAGGTCCAGGTCGGCGTCGGCCAGCACAATGGCGGGCGCCTTGCCACCCAGCTCCAGGTTGAGCTTGGTGATGTGCGGCGCAGCGGCGGCAGCAATGCGCTCTCCCGTGCCCACGCTGCCGGTAAAGCTGATCATGTCTACCCCGGCATGGGCCGACAGCGCACCACCGGTACCGCCCTGGCCATAGACCACATTGAACACGCCAGCGGGCAGCTCGCACTGGGCCAGCAGCTCGGTAAAGGCATGGCAGTTGATGGGGGTCTCTTCGCTGGGCTTGATGACGATGGTGTTGCCCGTCAGCAGCGCCGGCGCCATCTTGCGCGCGATCAGGAAGAAGGGAAAGTTCCAGGGCAGGATGCCAGCGACCACACCCATCGGCTTGCGCAGCAGAAAGATCTGCTCGTTGGCCCGGTCGCTGCTGATAACTTCGCCCTCGATGCGGCGCGCCCATTCGGCCATGTAGTCCAGGTAGTCGGCCGTGAAGTTCACCTCCACCTCGGCCAGGCCCAGCACCTTGCCTTGCTCCTCGGTGATGGTGCGCGCGATGCGCGCGACGTTCTCGCGCAGGCGGGCGGCGATGCGGCGCAGGTACTGCGCACGCTCGATGGCGGGGCGGCGGCCCCAGGCTTTTTGCGCGCCGCGTGCCGCTGCAATGGCGCGGTCCACCTCGGCTTGGGTTGACAGCGGCGACTGCGCCAGCAGCGCGCCCGTGGCGGGGTTGCGCACCTCGTGCAGCTCGGCGCTGTCCGTGAAAGCGCCAGCAATGTAGTTGCGCAAAACAGGGGTTGTGGGCATGGGTCGTCCTCAGTAGGTGGTAGAGACAATGGCGGGCTGGGTGGGCGCGCGGTAGCGCGCCAGGTTGGCCACAGCGGCCTGGCGCATCAGGCTGATATCGATGGCGACGGCCACAAAGCGGCAGCCCCAGTCGGTGTAGCGGCGCGCATCTTCTTCGCGCGGCGCCAGAATGCCGCAGGCCTTGCCATGGGCCAAGGTGGTCTCGATGGTGCGACGTATGCAGTCCTGCACCTCGGGCTGGCTGGCATCCCCCGCATGGCCCATGCCGGTGGACAGGTCTGCCGGGCCGATAAAGACGGCATCGACACCGTCGACAGCCGCAATTTCGGCGGCGTTTTCCACGCCCAGGCGCGACTCGATCTGCACGATGAGGCAGAGCTGCTCATGCGCAGTGCGGATGTAGTCGGGCACCGCATCCCAGCGCGTGGCGCGGGTGAGGCCCCCGCCCACACCCCGGATGCCATGCGGCGGGTAGCGCATGGCCTGCACCAGCGCGCGGGCCTGCTCGGCCGTCTCGACCATCGGCACCATCAGGGTCTGCACGCCAGCGTCCAGCAACTGCTTGATCAGCACCGCATCGCCATGCACCGCCCGCACCACCGGGTGCGTGGCATAGGGCGCCACGGCCTGCAGCTGCGCCAGCAGCGTCGGCACGGTATTGGGCGCATGCTCGCCATCCACCAGCATCCAGTCGTAGCCGGTGGTGGCGATGATCTCGGCCGCATAGGGCGTGGCAAAACCGGCCCAGATACCGTAGAGCGGCTCGCTGCGGCGCAGCGCGGCCTTGAAAGGGTTCAATGGCAAATCCATAAACTGTCTCCTGGGTGGGCCGTCAGCGCGGGCCCAGCAATGGTTATCAATGGGTGTAGGGGCGGTGCAGTTCGCAAGCCGGGTTCAGCTCCACGCCAAAACCGGGCTTGTCCAGCGCCGACAGGCGCATGCGGCCTTGCACCGGCACCGGCTCGCCCAGCAGCTGCGGATGGAACATCGGCACGACCTCGTCGGCCTTGGGCGCCATCATCAGGAACTCGGCAAAGGGACTGTTGTGGCGCGTGGCCACAAAGTGGTAGCTGTAGACGCTGGAGCCATGCGGAATCACCAGCGCCTGGTGGGCATCGGCCAGCGCCGAGATCTTCAAGAGCTCGGTGATGCCGCCACACCAGCCGACATCGGGCTGGATGATGTCGCAGCAACCCATCTCCAGCAGCTGGCGAAAGCCCCAGCGCGTGGCCTCGTGCTCGCCGGTGGTCACCAGCATGCCGATGGGCACGTTCTTCTTGAGGGCCGCATAGCCCCAGTAGTCATCGGGCGGCAGCGCCTCTTCAATCCACTTGAGGCCATACTCCTTCGCACCCTGGGCCAGGCGCGTGGCGTAGTTCAGGTCCAGGCTCATCCAGCAGTCCAGCATCAGCCAGAAATCGGGGCCCACCCGCTCGCGCATCGTGGCCAGCTCCTCCAGGTTGCGGCGCAGGCCTTCTTCGCCTTCGGCCGGGCCATGGTGCAGGGGCATCTTGCCGCCGATAAAGCCCATCTTCTGCGCCAGATCGGGGCGCGCGCCGGTGGCGTAGAACTGCAGCTCATCGCGCACCGCGCCGCCCAGCAGCTGGTGCACCGGCTCGCCGCGCACCTTGCCCAGCAGGTCCCAGAGCGCCAGGTCCACGCCGGAGATGGTGTTGATCACGATGCCCTTGCGGCCGTAGTACAGGGTGGACCAGTACATCTGGTCCCAGATGCGTTCGATGTCGGTGACCTTGGCGCCTTCCAGAAAGCGCGCCAGGTGCTTCTCGACGATATAGGCTGCGGGCTCACCGCCGGTGGTGACGGCAAAGCCGACATTGCCTGCGCTGTCCTCGATCTCGACCACCAGGGTGCCCAGCACATTGATGCCAAAGCTGCGGCGGCTCTGGCGGTACTCGGGGTACTTGGCCATGGGCGTGGCGATGTGGTCGTCGATCCAGTGGCCATCGGCCTGGTCGTGGTAGTCGGCACCGCCCCCTTTGAGGGTATAGGCGCGTACTTGCTTGATGGTGGGGATCTGGCTCATGGTGGTGTTTGCTCCTTATGCAATTTAGGCAGCGGCCTGGGGCTGCAGCGCCGTGGGCGCCATGCGGGCCCGGATGCCCAGCACCAGCAGCGCTGCCAGTACCGTTGTGCCTGCCAGCAGGTACAGGCCTGCGGCGGGTGAGTGGAAATGGCCTTCGGCCCAGTTCTTGACGATGGGGGCGACAAAGCCGCCCACGGCGCCCAGCGAATTGATCAGCGCAATGCCACCCGCAGCAGCGGCACCAGCCAGCGTGTTGGCAGGAAAGGTCCAGAACACCGGCTGCACCGCGATAAAACCTGCCGCCGCAAAGCACAGGGCTGCGACGCCCAGCAGCGGGCTGGAAAAGCTCACCGATGCGGCCATGCCGATGGCTGCGACGACCAGGGTCATGCTGGCCACGCTGCGGGGCTTTTGGCTGCGCTGGGCGAAGCCGGGCACCCACCAGGCCGCCAGCAGTGCGCAGAGCCAGGGGATGGCCGAGACCAGGCCGACTTGCAGACCCACCTTGGTGCCCAAGAGGCCCGCCACCTGGCTGGGCAGGTAGAACACCACGCCGTAGACGCTGGCCTGGATCAGCAGATAAACGAGGGCCAGGTACAGCACGCGCGGCTGGCACATGGCAGCGAGCAGGCTGTGCTGGTGGCCGCCCTTGGCACGCTCTTCGCTGTCGATGATCTCCTGCACCTGGCGGCGCTCGTCGGCGCTCAGCCACTGGGCATCAGCCGGGCGGTTGGTGAGGTAGAAATACGACCAGATACCGACGGCCACAGCCATCAGGCCTTCGACCGCAAACAGCCACTGCCAGCCATGCCAGCCGCCCATGCCATCGAGCTCCAGCAGCAGGCCCGACAAGGGGCTGCCAAAGATAAAGGCCAGCGGCGCGCCGAAGTAGAAAAAGCCCATGGCCTGCGCCCGGTGCGCGGCGGGGAACCAGTAGGTGAGGTACAGGATGACGCCGGGGAAGAAGCCCGCCTCGGCCACGCCCAGCAGGAAGCGCAGCACATAGAAGGTGGTCTCGTTATGGGCAAACATCATCGCGGCCGACACAAGGCCCCAGGTGACCATGATGCGGCACATCCAGATGCGCGCGCCGATGCGGTGCATGATCAGATTGCTGGGCACTTCCAAGAGCGCATAACCGACAAAGAACACACCGGCGCCAAACGCAAAGGCGGCGTCGCTGATGCCGGTATCGGCCTGGAAGGCCACCTTGGCAAAGCCCACATTGGCCCGGTCCAGAAAGGCCATGATGTACATCAGCAGCAAGAAGGGCAGCAGGCGCCAGGAGATCTTGGCGAGCAAGGGAGCGGGGAGTTTTTTCACGACAAATCCTTAAAGACAATGCGCGGCCTGCGCGCCTGCCAAATGGCGGGCGCTGCGGGAGCGAGAAAGGAGAAGGCGGCGCTGGCAAGCCAGCGCCGATGGGGCGCGGCTTGCGCTAGCGCCGTCGTGAGGCGGGAGGTCGGAAAAAAGTGTGCGCGATGGCGTTCATGTTTGTCTCCTAAAAGGTCATTCGTTCTTGTATGGAGCTGAATGTACGCGCATGATTGATGCCTAACAAATCAAATTTCAGTCATATCCGATACCTTTTATTTATGCCAGCAAAACCCGCTTTATCGGCCGCACCACCGCTGCAGCGCAGCCTGCTCAACCGCCTGCGCTACAAGCATCTGCACATGCTGGTGGCGCTGGGGTCGAGCCTGAATCTGCACCGCGCATCGATCAGCCTGGCGATGTCGCAACCGGCTGCCACGCGCATGCTGCGCGAGATCGAAGACATGTTTGGCTGCCAGCTGTTTGAGCGCCTGCCGCGCGGCATGCGCCCCACCGCGCTGGGCCTGCAGCTGGTGCGCTTTGCCGAGGCCTCGCTCAACAGCCTGGACCGCTGCGCCGAGGACCTGGCGGTGCGCCGCCAAGGCGGTTATGGCTACCTGGCGATCGGCACCATCATGGGCGCAGCGCCCGACTTGGTGATGACGGCCGTGGCCCAGATGAAAGCGCAGAGCCCGCAGCTGCGCTTGCGCATCATGGGCGACACCAGCGACCAGGTGCTGCGCCTGCTGGACCAGCGCCGCATTGACCTGGCCATTGCGCGCCGCCGCATTGCTGGCGACAGCGAGGCCTACGACTTTGAAGCGCTGGGCAATGAGCGCCTGCTGGTGGTGGTGCGCAGCGGCCATGTTCTGGCGCGGCGCCGCAAGCTGAGTTGGGAGGAATTGGTGCGCGACTGGCCCTGGATCTTGCAACCCGCCAGCACGCCGGCGCGTATCGCGCTGGACCAGCTGCTGCAAAGCCTGGAGCTGCCGGTGCCGGCCGATATCACCGAGTGCAGCTCCGTCTACTCGATGCAGCAACTGGTGCAGTTGACGGACGCGGTGATGCTGCTGTCGGATTCAGCCTTGAAGGACTATCTGCGCATGGGCCTGGTCAAGACCTTGCCGGTGCAGATCGATGTGCCGATGGCCCCGTTTGGCATGCTCACACGCAAGGACCAGGAGGCCTCGCAGGAGCAGCAGAACTTTATGGATCTGCTGCGCGCGCAGGCCAGGCGCCTGGCGGCTTGAGCACTGGCCGCTGGCCTGTCAGCGGCCAGTCGTCGCCGTGATCAGGCCAGATCCAGCGTTTGCAACAGCGCTGCGAATGCCGCGCGATCCTCCCCCTGCAAGGTGTGCAACGGCAGCGGCAGGCAAGGCGAGCGGGCCAGGCCCATCAGCTCGGCAGCGGTGGCGACCGAGCGCAGGCTGCCGCCCTTTTGCTGGAACCAGGACCACAGCGGCGCGAGGCGCTCGGACAGCTCCAGCGCCTGCTCCGCATGGCCAGCCAGCGCAGCGCGCGTGATCGCCAAGGTGGTCTGGGGCCAAAGGCCACCGATGACCGAGTACCAGGCATCGCAACCGGCGACCAGGCCCTTGGCACCCAAGGCATCGCCACTGACGCCAATGCTGACATGGGCAGGCACGACAGCGCGCAGGCGCTGCACACGCGCCTTGGCCTCGGCCGCATCGGCCGGCACACCGGGGATCTTGATCGAGGCGATATGGGGCAACTGCGCAATGCGGCCATGCAGCGCATCGCTGAACTCAAAGCGCGTGGTGCCGGGGTTGTCGTACACGACGATGGGCACCGACACCGCACGCGAGACGGCCTGGTAGAGGCCATAGACCTCGTCATCGGACAGTTTTTGGTAGGAGACCGGGGCCAGCAGCAGGCCGCTGGCGCCAGCCTTTTGGGCGTCATCGGCCAGGTCCAGCACATCGCGGCTGCGCAGCGCGCCAATGCCCACGACCACCGGCACGCCCTGGGCCTGCTCCACCGCCAGCGCCGCCACCTGGGCCCGCTCGGCGCGCGAGAGATAGGCATAGCTGCCGGTAGAGCCCAGCGCGCCGATGGAATCGACACCGGCCGCCACCAGGCGCTGCACCAGCTGCGCAAATGCCGGCATATCGATGCCGCTCTCATCCATCGGGGTCAGCGGAAACGCACTCAAACCTTTGAACATTCTTCTTTCCCTGTCAAAACGGCTGCCGCACTCGGGCTGGGTTGCGGCCAAGCCCGGATTGTGCGGCTGCCGCTTCTGGTTAAAAATAGCCAGTTTTCAACAAAATCACTGGTCCAGTTGCCCGCCATGCCAGCCCACCCGTCCACCCGTCCCGGCAGCCGCAGCCTGTACCGCGACCTCCGCGCGCGCATCGGTGACGGCAGCTACGCGGCCGGCACCGCCCTGCCCTCGACCCGGGCGCTGGCCGCTGAGCGGGGCCTGTCGCGCGGCACGGTGAGCCTGGTCTATGAGCAACTGGCCTCGGACGGCTTTGTCGATACCCGGCCCGGGGCGGCCACGCGCGGGGCCGCAGGGGCTGCTGACCGCATCCGCGCCCAGGGCCAAGCGGCAGCTGCCTCCGAGCCCCAGCGCCAGCTGCCCGACCGCGATCGCCTGTCCGCCTTTGCCCAGCGCCTGCAGGCCATGCCGCTGCGCCCGCCTGCGCCCGATCCGGCCGGGATGATCGACTTTGTCTACGGGCCGCTGGCGGGCAGCGATTTCCCGACCCTGCACTGGCTCAAGGCCTTGCGCCGGGCCGAAGGCCAGCGCAGCCAGCGCCTGGAATATGCGTCTGCCTTGGGCGCGCCCGAGCTGCGCCAGGCGCTGCAAAAGCACCTGCACCAGACCCGGGACATACGCTGCAGCACGGAGCAGATCCTGGTCGTCAACGGCTCGCAGCATGCGCTTGATCTCTGCGCCCGGCTGCTGCTCAACCCGGGCGACCCGGTCGTCGTCGAGAACCCCGGCTACCGCATGGCGCACCAGGTGTTTGCGGCCTATGGTGCGCAGCTGGTCTGCGCCGAGGTGGATGACGATGGCCTGCAGACCTCGCAGCTGGCGGCGCTGACCGCAGAGGCATCCGCAAAGCTGGCCTATGTCACGCCCGGCCACCAGTTTCCGCTGGGCGGCTTTTTGCCGATTGCCCGCCGCCATGCCCTGCTCGATTGGGCGCGTGCGCAGCGCTGCTGGCTGATCGAGGACGACTACGACAGCGACTACCGCTACACCGTTCGGCCCGAGCCCAGCCTGTGGTCGCTAGACAGCGCGGACTGCGTGATCCATGTAGGAACCTTCTCCAAGACCTTGTCGCCCCAGCTGCGCCTGGGCTATATGGTGCTGCCCCCGGCGCTCGCCAGCCTGTTTGCCCAGGCCAAGCTGCTGACCGACCGCCACAGTGCCACCGGCCCCCAGCGCGCGCTGGCCCAGCTGATCGACGACGGCAGCTATGCCCGCCATGTGCGGCGCATGCGGCGCAAACAGCAGGCGCGCCAGCAGGCCTTGCTGCAGGCTTTGGACAAGCACTTGGGCACCCAGGTGCGCATCCAGGGCGCTGCCAGCGGCCTGCATCTGGCCGTGTGGTTTCCGGCGCTTCCCGCCAGCTGCGAGGCGCAGCTGGTGCAGGCGGCGGCGCAGCGCGGCGTGCGCGTCTACCCGATCAGCCCGCTGTACCTGGAGCAGGCCAGGCATGCGGAAGCCGGCGTGGTGATGGGTTATGCCTTGCTGGATCTGTCCGAGATTGAGCGGGGCGTGCAGCAGCTTGCCCAGGCGCTCAGGAGCCTGCGCTGATCAGGCATCCCACTGCAGGCAGCGCATGCTGATGGTGCCCGACTGAAAGCCCTCAAACACCTGGCGCGCCGGGCCACTGCCGTGGGCAGCGCCCAGGGCGTAGAGCAAAGGCCAGTAGTGGTCAGGTGTGGGCACGGCCATCCTGGCCGAGGCATGCAGCTGCTGGTAGGCCACCAGGGCCTCGTGGTTGCCCGCCAGCAAGGCCTGCTTGGCTGCTTCATCAAACTGCTGCGCCCAGTCGCGGGCGGCCATCAGCCCTTCGGGTGCGCCGCGCACGGTGGCGCGCAGGTTGTGCACGATATTGCCGCTGCCAATGACCAGCACGCCCTGCTCGCGCAAGGCGGCCAGTTCCTTGCCCACTGCATAGTGGTAAGGGGCAGGCTGGTTGTAGTCGATCGAGACCTGGAACACCGGCACATCGACCTGGGGGTAGAGGTGGTGCAAGACGGTCCAGGTGCCGTGGTCCAGCCCCCACTGGTCCGTCAGCTGCGCCTGGCCACTGCGCACCAGCGCGGCCGCCTTGGCAGCAAGCGCCGGGTGGCCTGCGGCCGGGTACTGCATTGCATGCAGCTCGGCCGGAAAGCCGGAGAAATCATGGATGGTGGCGGGCTTGTCGTTGACCGTCACGCCGGTGCTGCCGCGCGTGAGCCAATGGGCCGACACCACCAGGATGGCGGTGGGCCGGGGCAGGCTGGCACCCCAGCGTTGCAGGTGCTGGGTAAAGGGGTTGGCGCTGATGGCATTCATCGGGCTGCCATGGCCGATGAACAGCACCGGCATTTTGCGCGGCGGCTGCGGGCTGCGGGCCAGGGCGTGGCCCATCGGCAAAAGAGCGGCCATCACCGCAGACAGACTGCCGGACAGGACCAGGGAGCGACGTGACAACATGGGGCGTGGAGCAAAAAACAAAGGGCCGCTGTCTGAGGCGGCCGAGGGGCACAAGTTCCGCCGCAGCCCCCAAAGAAAAATGCAGTGCTTGCACAGGGCATGCACTGCATTCGGAGCGTCAGGCACTCAAGGCATCAGATGCTGGCGTTGTCGATCACAAAGCGGTAGGCCACATCGCCGCGCAGCATGCGCTCATAGGCCTCGTTGATGTGCTCGGCCTGGATCAGCTCGATGTCCGCCACAATGCCGTGCTCGGCGCAGAAATCGAGCATCTCCTGCGTCTCGGGGATACCGCCGATCAGCGATCCGGCCAGGCTGCGCCGCTTCATGATCAGTCCAAACACACCGGGCGATGGGTGCGGGGTAGAAGGCGCACCGACCAGGGTCATCGTGCCATCGCGCTTGAGCAGGTTGAAGAACGGGTCCAGGTCATGCGGGGCGGCCACGGTGTTCAAGATAAAGTCCAGGCTCTGGGCATGGTCGGCCATCTCATCGGCATTGCGCGAGACCACCACCTCGGCAGCACCCAGCGCCTTGGCGGCATCGCGTTTGGATTCGGAGGTGGTAAAGGCCACCACATGCGCGCCCATGGCATGCGCCAGCTTGATGCCCATATGGCCCAGGCCGCCAATGCCCACCACCCCGACCTTGTGGCCCGGCCCCACTCGCCAGTGGCGCAGTGGCGAGTACGTGGTGATGCCGGCACACAGCAGCGGCGCCACCGCAGCCAGTTGCGAAGCTGGGTGGCTGACGCGCAGCACATAGCGCTGGTGCACGACGATGCTTTGCGCATAACCACCCAAGGTATGGCCCGGCGCATCGGCCGTGGGCCCGTTGTAGGTGCCCACCATGTGGTTGCAGTAGTTCTCCAGCCCCATGCCGCAGTCCACGCAGTGCTGGCAGCTGTCCACAATGCAGCCCACGCCTACCAGATCCCCGGGCTTGAAATCGCTCACCTCGGAGCCAACTGCCGCCACCTCGCCGACAATCTCATGCCCGGGCACACAGGGGTAGAGCGTGCCCGCCCATTCGGAGCGCACCTGGTGGATGTCCGAGTGGCAGACGCCGCAATAGGCAATGCGGATCTGCACGTCCTGGGCGCCGGGCGTGCGGCGCTCGATGTTCAGGGCTTGCAGGGGTTGGTCACCCGCGTGGGCGCCATAGGCTTTGACGGTCATGATGAAGGTCCTATTCCGTTCGTGGAGGTCAGCGCATGGCGCAGGCTAGGCCACGCCAGCCACTGATGCACGGGGTGCAGCCGCCATGCACAGGCATGGGCAGCCATGCCCGCATGAAGGCAGGTTCATCTTACGCCCCTTGTATGGCAGATCTGCTGGGGCCGGGCGACGGCTTGCGAACCGCTGGCGCTGCCGCCAAACGCTGATCGCCCTTTTCATCAAATGGTTTTATGAGAATAATTCTCATTTGCGAATATCATAGACCCCAAGGTTCAGCGATTGCCGCCGTTCCTTGTTTCATCGTGGGGCGACCTACTGGGTTTTTACTCCAGTGGTCGTTTTTGCTAGCCAGCGGTTCTCCATGTAGCCAGGCATTTTTTCACGTTGAAGCGCTCTCGCCGTCTTTGCGACGCGCTCCGCCCAAGTCCTTCCAGCGGACCTTGCCAGGTCTGTGTTCCGGAAACAGGCATAGGCCCTCGCGGCATGGCGATCCTCTCCCCTGTCCTGTTTATTGCTCAGCTAATGCGCTGTCCAGCGCCTCCTTGTGCAGCGCTTTCCTGTTGCCCGGTGCTGCTGACGCCGTCAGGCTATACCCGATGACATAAAAAGTAGGCGAGTGCCAACATCCACTCCAATCATCTGGAGTTGGTATGAGAATATTCATTTCATGGATTACTAAGTCACTGATCGCTGTGGCTGCCGCGCTGGGCTTGCAGGCCGCGCAGGCACAGGGTCTGCTGTTCACGCCAGGCAGCATCAACTTCAGCAACACGGCGGCGGGCAGCGTATCGGCAGCGCAGAGCGTTACGGTGGAGTACCAAGGCCCCACGCCATTCATACTGAATGTCAGCAGCGTCACGCCGCCTGCAAACTCCGCCTTTACGGTCGTGGACAGCAGCTGCGCTGCAGGCCCCTATCCGCAATTCACGCCCTGTACGATCAGCTTTACGTTCACTGCGCCGGCTGCTGCGGGCCCCGTCACAGATGCCTTCCGTTTTGAAGTCGACAATCTTGGCACCCAGTCCATCACCCTGAACGGCTCCTCGGATGGCGCCACGCCCCAGTCCATCACCTTCAGCTCCACCCCGCCCAGTCCTGCCCCTGTGGGAGGCAGCTACGACATTGCAGCCACTGGCGGTGAATCGGGCGAGCCGGTGGTTTTTTCCATCGATCCCTCAGCGGCTGCGATTTGTTCGGTCACGGGCAATACGGTGAGCTTTCTCAGCGTGGGCACCTGTGTGGTCAATGCCAACCAGGCAGGCAATGGCGCCTATTTCGCCGCCCCGCAGCAGCAACAAAGTTTTGCGGTGACAGCCGGCCCGACGGCCAACCCGGGCACACCCACCCCAGTCCCCGCACTGGGAGCCTGGGGGGCGGTGCTGCTGTCCAGCTTGGTGGCGGTGGCCATGGTGCTGGTGCAAACGCGGCGCAGGGTTCAGCCAGCTTAGCGAACCCATAGCACCTCCAACTGCTGCCTGGCCTGCGCCACCACCAGCGTCAGCTCATCACCCTCCGCCTTGCCGAGCAGCGCCTGGCCCAAGGGCGCTTGGCTGCTGATGACCTGGATGGACTCAGCGCCGATGACCAGCTTCATGTTGCCCCCTTCAGGGCCGAGAAAGATCTGCTGCTGTTTCTCGTCCGCATCCAGCAGGCAAACCAGCGCGCCCAGCTGTATGCCTCTGCTGGCGCTGTAGGGCTGCGGGCCAAAGAGCCGCCAATGGACCAGCGCCTGGCGGATGGCCTCAGCGCGACGCGCCTGGCCCGTCGCCAGATAGGCCGCCTCCAGGCCCAAGGTGTCGTACTTGTTCTCGGCAATATTCTCCTCGTGGGTCGCCGCTTCATGCGCAGCGCTCACCGCCTGCTCGACCTGCCGCAGGTCATCGGCCAGCCGCTCCAGCACCAGCTGCTGCAGCAAGGATTTATCCACCATGGAAGAGACCTCTTGAACAATTTTGTGGGTGATTATGAACGGCCTTGCTACCTTGGCCACCAACACCACGGACCTTGCACGAGCATTGACAGTGTAATAACATAGTTATAATTCAGGAGTCACTATGCAATTAACCATTCGCGCATTCGGCAACAGCAAAGGAGTCGTGCTGCCAAAAACGCTGCTGGTGCAGGCCGGCCTGGATACCGCACAGGTTGCCGATGTGCAAGTCGTTGACGGATCCATCGTTATCAAGGCCCAGCCTGCTGTGCGCAGCGGTTGGGCAGCAGCGGCTGCAGCGGTCGCACAATCGCAGGATGACCGCCTTGTCATGGGAGAGTTTGGCAACTCAGCAGATGCCGATCTTGTATGGGATGAAGACATCTCCAACCCGCAACGAGCCAACGGACCTGTCGAATGGTGAGCGCAAGCCACCCCATCAAGCGCGGCGAGATTTGGCTGATCAACCTTGATCCCACACAAGGCAAAGAAATCCAAAAGACACGTCCCTGTGTCGTCTTGTCACCCGATGAGATGAACCTCGCCTTGGGTATCGTGACGGTAGCGCCGATGACAACCGGCAGCCATGCTGCCCCTTTTCGCGTGCCGGTGACATTTCAAAGCTGCCAGGGCTTGATCCTCCTGGACCAAATGCGTGCAGTAGACAAGTCACGCCTGGTTGATAAGCGAGGTGACCTGAAAACCCAGGTAACGCAAGCTTGTCTCAAGGTTCTGCGAGAAATGTATTCCTGACATAGCCGCCACGCGGGTGATCTTGGATTGCACCCCGCCCCAACTGCGGATGCCATGCCTATGCCCGCCAATAAAAAAGCCACACAGCATCAAAAATGATAGCTGTGCAGCCAATGAATCTGGTAGGGCGTGAGGGACTTGAACCCGCGACCAAAGGATTATGAGTCCTCTGCTCTAACCAACTGAGCTAACGCCCCGGTACCACCACCTGCCAGAAGCCCTGGCGAGTGAAGCTTTGCATTCTAGCGTCTATTTCGGATGGCTCAGCGCGTTGGATACGAGCTTGGAGGTGATTCCAACGATCTGGATCATCTTCTCGTAGGGCATGCGTTTGGGGCCGATGACGCCCAGGGTGCCGACGACTTTGCCGTTGACCTGGTAGGGGGTGCTGACGACCGACAGCTCCTCGACGGACAGCAGCTGGCTCTCGCCACCGATGTAGATTTGCACCCCTTCGGCGCGGTTGGAGTTCTCCAGCAGGTGCAGGATCTGGGTCTTTTGCTCGAACAGGTCAAAGGCCCGGCGCAGGTTGGTCATGTCGTTGCTGAAATCGCTGACGGCCAGCAGGTTGCGCTCGCCGGCAATCACCAGCTCATGCGGCGCCTCCTGGGCGTCTTCATCGACATTCACCGCCGCCAGCATCAGTGCGGCGATCTCGTCGCGCAGGCTGTCCACTTCCTTGCGCAGCAGCTGGCGCACCTGCTCCATCGCCAGGCCGGCGTAATGGGCATTGAGGTAGTTGGCCGTCTCGATCAGCTGGCTTTGGGAATAGTCCGACTCGGTAAAGATCACCCGGTTCTGCACATCGCCCTCGGGCGAGACCAGGATCAGCAGGATGCGCTTTTCCGACAGGCGCAAGAACTCGATATGGCGGAATGACGAGCTTTTGCGCGGCGCCTGCACCACGCCCACGTACTGCGACAGCTCCGACAGCACGCCAGCAGCGCTGGTGATGACCTTTTGCGGCTGCTCAGGCGCAATCTCGGCCGACACGACCTGGTCCGGGTCCACCGTCAGCATGGTGTCTACAAACAGGCGGTAGCCCTTGGCGGTGGGGATGCGGCCGGCCGAGGTGTAGGGGCTGGCAATCAGGCCCAGGCCTTCGAGGTCGGCCATCACATTGCGGATCGTGGCCGGCGAAAAGTCCAGCCCCGGCGCCTGCGTGAGCGCGCGGGAGCCCACTGGGTGGCCATCCGCTATATAGCGTTCCACCAAGGTTTTGAGCAGCAGCCGGGCGCGGTCATCGAGCATGGGCGCATTTTATCCGTGTCCTTGGCACCAGCAGGCGCGTTCGGGCTAGAAGCAGGGATACCCGGAGCACGCCAGCCAGCGGCCGGACCCCAGAGATGGCTACCACGCACCCGACTTATGGCGCCCATGCAACAATGAAGCCGTAGCTGCCCCGCGTGCCTGCCTGCAGGCGCCAGCGCAGCTCCAGGCCCAGTCCCGGCCACCGGCGCGGCCCGCCTTTGCAGGGCAGGCGGCAGCCGCCACCTGGGGCTGCTCAAGAAATTCAAAAAGATTACGCCACTTTGGTGATGTAATTTGCGTATGCAGTCTCGCTTCCAACACATTGCCCTGATCGGCAAACACCATGCACCGCCCACTGCCGAGGTGCGCCAGCAGTCCTATGCGGCTTTCAGCCAGATCGCCTGCTATATCGAGGCCCAGGGCGGCACTGCATTCCTGGAGAAGGAAACCGCCGCCTTCACCGGCATGGAACACTACCCGACGCTCAGCATGCAGGAGATCGGTGAACGCTGCGACCTGGTCATTGTGCTGGGCGGTGACGGCACCATGCTGGGCGTGGGGCGCGAGCTGGCCCAGTACAACACGCCGCTGGTCGGTATCAACCAGGGCCGCCTGGGCTTTGTGACCGATGTGCCGTTGCAGACCTTCATGGGCCCGCTGTCGGCGATTCTGGCTGGCGAGTACGAAGAAGAAGTGCGCTCGATGATCCATGCCCGCGTGATGCGCGAAGGCCAATGCGTGTTCGAGGCCCTGGCCTTCAACGATGTGGTGGTGAACCGGGGCGGTACCTCGGGCATGGTCGAGCTGCGGGTCGAGGTCGATGGCCAGCTGGTGGCCAACCAGCGCGCGGATGGCTTGATCATTGCCACCCCGACCGGCTCGACGGCCTATGCGCTGTCGGTCGGCGGCCCCATCGTGCACCCGACGGTGCCCTGCTGGGTGATGGCACCGATTGCGCCGCATATGCTGTCCAACCGGCCCAGCGTGATTCCGGACACGCAGGAGATTTCGATCGAGGTGATTGGCGGGCGCGATGTGGCCGCCAATTTCGACATGCAGTCGCTCGCCTCCATCCTGCGCGGTGACAAGATTTTGGTGCGCAGCGCGCCGCACAAGGCGCGCTTTCTGCACCCCCGGGGCTGGAACTACTACGCCACCCTGCGCAAAAAGCTGGGCTGGAACGAAGGAGGCATCACGCCATGAGCCTCAGACGCATTGGCTTGCGTGATTTCGTCATCGTCGAGCAACTGGAAGTGGATTTCCAACCCGGCTTCACGGCGCTGACGGGCGAGACGGGTGCCGGCAAATCGATCCTGATCGATGCCTTGCAGCTGGTGCTCGGCCACCGCGCCGACACCGGCTTTGTGCGCCAGGGCGCGAGCCGCGCCGAGCTGATGGCCGAGTTCGATACACCCGCCACGCTCGAAGGCTTTCTGGCCGACAACGACATGCCGGGTGAGGAAACCTTGCTGCTGCGCCGCGTGATCGATGCGCAGGGCAAGAGCAAGTTCTGGATCAATGGCGTGCCCGCCACCGCCACGCAGCTGCGCAGCATTGCCGGCGCGCTGGTCGATATCCATGGCCAGCATGCCTGGCAGGGGCTGACCCAGCCCGAATCGGTGCGCCAGCTGCTCGACGCCTATGCCGGTGCCGACAGCACCCCCACGCAACGCGCCTATGCGCTGTGGCGCAGTGCCGACAAGGCCTTGCAGCAAGCGCGCAGCATGGAAGAAACCCACCAGCGCGAGCGCGAACGCCTGCTCTGGCAGATCGCCGAAATCGACAAGCTCGCGCCCGGCCCGCAGGAATGGGAAGAGCTCAACACCCAGCATGGGCGCCTGTCCAATGCCCAGGCTTTGATGGACGCGGCCAACAACGCGATGGCCAGCCTGGAAGGCGAAGACGGCGGCGCGCTCACCCAGGTCAACCGCAGCCTGCATGCGCTGCAGGATCAGGCCCATGTGGAGCCGGGTTTTTCGGCGATGGCCGAATCGCTGGAGTCGTGCCTGGCCCAGCTCGAGGATGTGATGCGCTCGCTCAACGGCTACCTGCGCCATGCCGAGCTGGACCCGGACAAGCTCGAACAGCTGGACCAGCGCCTGGGCAGCTGGATATCGCTGGCGCGGCGCTACAAGCGTGCGCCCGAAGACCTGCCCGCGCTGCTGCAGGGCTGGCATGCCGAGCTGCTGGCGCTCGAAGCCTCCTCCGACATGGTGCAACTCAGCAAGAACGCCCAGCAGGCACAGGAGGCCTACCAAAAAGTGGCCGCTACGCTGAGCCAGGCGCGCCAGCAGGCGGCCAAGCGCCTGTCCAAGGCCATCACCGCTGCGATGCAGGACCTGGGCATGGCCGGCGGCCGTTTTGTCGCCCAGGTCAGCCCCGCACGCGAGCCGCGCAGCGATGGCATTGACGATGTGGAACTGCTGGTCGCCGGCCACCCCGGCACCGATCCCAAGCCGATTGCCAAGGTGGCCTCGGGCGGCGAGCTCTCGCGCATCTCGCTGGCCATTGCAATATCGACCAGCCAGCTCGGCCAGGCGCCCACCCTGATCTTTGACGAGATCGATTCGGGCATTGGTGGCGCGGTGGCCGATGCGGTGGGCCGTGTGATGCGTGCGCTGGGCCGTGACCGCCAGGTGCTGGCCGTCACCCACCTGGCCCAGGTGGCTGCGCGCGGCGACCACCACCTGCTGGTGGCCAAGCAGCGCAGCAAGGGCGGCAGCACCAGCCATATCCGTACCGTGGCCGATGACGAGCGGGTCAATGAAATCGCCCGCATGCTGGGCGGCGAAAACCTTTCGGCCACCAGCCGGGCGCATGCCCAAGAGATGATTGCCGGAGGAATGAATGACCGATAAGACATCTGCCCCGCAGCCGCTGGAAGTGGTGGTCATCACCGGCATGGCCGGCTCGGGCAAGTCCGTGGCACTGCATGCGCTCGAAGACGTGGGCTACTACTGTGTGGACAACTTTCCGCCCGAGCTGATGCAGGCCCTGGTGTCGCTGGAGCACTGGCAGCACGGCAGCCGCGTGGCCATTGCAATGGATGCGCGCAGCGCCAAGGGCCTGTACCTGGTGCCCGAGCAGCTCGAGCGGCTGCGCGAAGCGGGCGCGCAGGTACGGCTGATCTACATGGATGCGCAGCGCGACACGCTGATGCGCCGCTTCTCCGAAACCCGCAGGCGCCACCCGCTGACCAACGAAAAGCTGCAGGAAGGCCCGCGCGCGCTGGTGCAGATGATTGAAGAGGAGCGTGCGCTGCTGTCCGATCTGCGCGAGCAGGCCCATGTGATCGACACCAGCAATATGCGCGGCTCCCAGCTGCAGGCCTATATCAAGGAGTGGATCCAGGCACCGCAATCGAGCCTGACCTTGCTGTTCCAGTCCTTTGGTTTCAAGCATGGCATCCCCATCGACAGCGACTACATGTTCGATGTGCGCATGCTGCCCAACCCCTACTACGAGCCCGAGTTGCGCCCCCACACCGGGCTGGAAGCACCGGTTGCCAACTTCCTGGCGCAGCAGCCCAAGGTGCTGCAGATGCAGGCCGATATCATCCGTTTTCTGGACAACTGGCTGCCCGAGCTGGTGAAGAACCACCGCAGCTACGCCACCGTGTCGGTGGGCTGCACCGGCGGCCAGCACCGCTCGGTCTACCTGGTCAATGCGCTGGCCCAGCACTTTCAAGGCCGTTGGACCACCTTGCAGCGCCACCGCGAGCTGGGCGCCAAAAAAAGCTGATGCCCGCGCTGCTTACTCGGCGCGCAAGGCGACGCTGAGCTGGTCCACCACGTTCGCCCAATCAGCATCGGCGCTGATGCTCTCGCGCAGGAAACGGGCTTGCGCTGGCGACCAGAATGCCGCATCTGCCAGCAGCACCTTGTCGGGCAGCGGGCGGTGCGATTCGATGAACTGGCGGATCGAGGCGTCATCATCGGGCAGGCCCAGTTGCTGGAACAGCGACGAGAAGGGGTGGACCGTGGGCTCCATGGAGTACTTTCAAGACAAGAGGATGGCTGCAGTCTAAGCGCCGGGCAGCGGCGCCCTTTGCAGGACAAGCCCGGTAATGGACGCCAGTGCCGGCAGCCGAGCCCGCCTCAAAACCCGCGCTGCAGCAGGCTGCGAATCGGCGCGGGCAGTCCCAGATCGGGCCATTGCGCAGGCAGGCACCACTGGCCCGAGGGCGTGGGCACACCATCGCTGGCAACGGGTATCCGCACCGGGTGCAGATGCAGATCCTTGTGCGTGAGCACATGCAGAAAAGGCCGGGCATGCACCGCCTCCGAGGCATCACCGTGCTGTGCCGACTGCGCAAGCAGCGCCTCTTCACTGTCATAGACCGGCAGGCAGAACAGGCCGGCCCAGATGCCGGGCGCCGGGCGCTTTTCCAGCCAGATGGCGCCATCGGGCCGCTGCCAGCACAGCAGCCACCAGCTAGCGGCGCTGCGCTTCAATTTCTTGGTCTTGACGGGATAGCGCTCGGGCTGGCCCTTGCGGTGGGCCACGCAATCGCCGTGCACCGGGCACAGCAGGCAACTGGGCTTCTTGGCGGTGCAGATGGTGGCGCCCATGTCCATCATGCCCTGGGTGTAGCGCGGCATATTGCGCGCCAGGTCGGTGGTGGGCAGCAGGTCTTCGGCCAGCGCCCAGAGCTTTTTCTCGGCGGCGCTGCTGGCCAGGTCATCCTCAAAGCCCAGCACGCGGGTGAGCACCCGTTTGACGTTGGCATCCAGAATGGCGGCGCGCTGCGCAAAGCAGAACGAGGCAATCGCGCCTGCGGTCGAACGGCCAATGCCCGGCAAGGACGAGAGTTCTTCGACCGTGTGCGGGAACGCGCCGCCAAAGCGCTCCATCACTTCCTTGGCGCAGCGGTGCAGGTTGCGCGCGCGGCTGTAGTAGCCCAGGCCGCTCCACAGCGCCATCACCTCTTCATCGCTGGCCGCGGCCAGATCGGCCACCGTGGGGCAGCGCTGCAAAAAGCGCTCGTAGTAGCCCAGCACGGTGCTGACCTGGGTTTGCTGCAGCATGATCTCGGACAGCCAGACGCGGTAGGCATCCTGGGTGTTCTGCCACGGCAGATGGTGTCTTCCGTGGACTGTCTGCCAGGCCACGATCTGTTCGGAAAATCGACTCACAATCGCTGTTCTCGGGGGGAGTAGTTATCGGTGGGCCTGGCCGCTCTGGGGCGGCCTGCCAGGCCCGCGTTTATTTCTGGCAGCGCTTGCAGTAATAGGTGCTGCGCTGCCCTTGCTTGATGAGCTGCACCGGCTGGCCGCATTGCGGGCAGGGCTCTCCGGCCCGGCCATAGACGCTGGCCTGCGCCTGGAAGGCACCGGCATAGCCATTGACCTGGACAAAATCGCGCAAGGTGCTGCCGCCCAGCGCAATCGAGCGGGTCAGCACCTCCACAATCGCTGCATGCAGGCGTTTCGCCTGGGGCCGCGTCGTCTGGTTGGCCGGTTTGGTGGGTGCGATGCCGGCCAGGAACAGCACCTCGCTGGCGTAGATATTGCCCACGCCCACGACCACCTGGCCGCCCAGCAGCAGCTGCTTGATCGGTGTGCGCGACTTTTGCAGCCCGGCCCAGAGGTGCTCCACGCTGAAGCCGGCACCCAGAGGCTCCACGCCCAGGTTGGCCAACAGCTTGGCGGCCATGCCGGAGTCGGCATCGGCGGACCAGACCACCGCACCAAAACGGCGCGGGTCATGCAGGCGCAGCAGGTGCTGGTCGGTGAACAGGTCGAAATGGTCATGCGGGCCGGCGGGCGCATCCATGGGGCTGACCTGCAGGCTGCCGGACATGCCCAGGTGGATCAGCACCACGCCCTGGTCCAGCACCAGCACGATGTATTTGCCCCGGCGCTGCACCTCGGTGATGGTGCGCCCGGCCAGCGCGGCGGTGTCGATGCCCAGCGGCCAGCGCAAAGGCTTGCCCATGCGCACGGCGGCAATGCGCGCGCCTTGCAGCGGCGCAACCAATCCCCGCCGCGTGACTTCCACTTCTGGTAACTCTGGCACTTTCTTCCTTCTGCAAGGCCCTTGGGCATCGTTTATTATGGGCCGATGACGCAAAAACTTCGTTTACTGGCTTATTTTCTGGCCTCCGGCCTGATGGCACCCGCGTTTGCAGCGCCTGCCCAAGCACCGCAGCATGGCGCTGCCCAGCGGCAACTGGCCTTGGCGGCGGCCGAGCGCGCCGATGATGCCAGAGTCGAGCTGGATGCGGAGCTTTTTTACGAGCTGCTTTTGGGCGAAATGTATGCCTACCGCGGTGATGCGGCCACCAGCGTGGAGTTGCTGCTCGATGCCGCCCGCCGCTCGGGTGACGAAAAGGTCTACCAGCGCAGCGCGCAGCTGGCGCTGCTGTCGCGCTCTGCCAGCCGTGCCACCGAGGTGGCCCAGGCCTGGAAAAGCGCCTTTCCGCAATCGCGCGCAGCCAGCCGCTACATGCTGCAGGTGATGCTCTCGACCAACCATGGCGAGGAAACCGGCCCCCTGCTCAAGCAAGAGATCGCGCTGGCCAAGCCCGATGAAAAGCTCGACTGGATCCGCGCCATCCCCAGCATCTACCGGCGCCTGAGCGACCAGGAGCTGGCCGCCCGCATTGTGCGCGAGGCGCTGACCCCCGAGCTGGAAAACCCCGCCACCGGCCCCGAATCCTGGGCCGCCATTGGCCGCATGGAGCTGGCCGCCGACCAGAAGACCGAGGCGCTGGCGTCCGCCCGCCGGTCGCTGCAACTCAACCCCGACAACGAAAGCGCAGCCAAGCTGGCTGCTGACCTGGTCAACGCCGGCGTGCCCGGGGCGGAGGCGCTGGTGGTGGACTTTTTGGACAAGTCCAAGAGCGGTGAAGCCCACCTGGCCTATGCGCGCAGCCTGATGAACGCCGAGCGCTTTACCGAGGCCAAGGCCCAGCTGGACAATGCCACGCGCCTGAGCCCCGAATCTGCCGACGCCTGGATGCTGAAGGCCGCGCTGGAGGCCCAGCTCAAGCAGTACACCGAGGCCGATGTCTCGCTGCTCAAGCTCGACACCCTGATCGACAAATTCCCCTCGGCCGTGCTGCAGCGCGAAGTGCGCATCCAGAGCCTGATGCTGCGCGAGCAGATGGCCGAGGCCCAGCAGAAATGGGCCGAGGCCGACCGCTGGGCCGATGAGATCGCCAAGGCCGGCAACACCGCGCTGGCCACCTTGCGCAAGGCCTCCATCCAGATGCAGCAGGGCAACTACGACGCCGCAGCGGTTTTGTTGGAGCAACTGCCCGAGGGCAACGCCGGCGAGGCACGCGCCAAGCTGGCCGCCCAGGTGCAGCTGCAAAAGACCGCCAAGAACTATGCCAAGGCGCTGGAGCTGCAAGGCCGCCTGGTCGCGCTGCAGCCGCAAGACCCCGATGCGCTGTACGAGCAGGCCATGCTGGCCGAGCGCATGAACAACATGGAACTGGCCGAGACCCAGCTGCGCCGGCTGATCGAGCTGCAGCCCGATTTTCACCATGCCTATAACGCGCTGGGCTACTCGCTGGCCGATCGCGGCCTCAAGCTCGATGAGGCCAAGAGCCTGATCGAAAAGGCGCTGAGCATGTCGCCCGGCGATCCCTTCATCACCGACAGCCTCGGCTGGGTCGAGTTCAAGCTGGGCAACCTCGAGCGCGCCGCCGAGCTGCTGGAGCAGGCCTACACCAAGCAGCCCGATGCCGAGATTGGCGCCCACCTGGCCGAAGTCTGGTGGAAACAGGGCAAGACACGGCCTGCCGAAGAGCTGCTGCGCACGGTTCTGAAAACCGCACCCAACAACGACATGGTCAAGAAGACCTTTGAGCGCCTGGGAATCAAGCCATGATGCTGCAGCGCAGGCAGCTCTGCCTGGCTGCCATCGGCACCGGCTTGCTCCCCCTCCTCTCGGCCTGCAGCACGGCAGCGCGCCAGCTGGAAGCAGCCCCTGGCAAGACCTACTGGTCGGGCCGCATGTCGGTGCAGGTGCTGGACAGCCCCCCGCAAACCACCAGCGGCAGCTTTGAGCTGTCGGGCAGCCCCGACTCGGGTGAGCTGGTGCTGCTCAACCCGCTGGGCAATATCGTGGCGCGCGTGCAATGGTCACCCGGCCAGGCGAGCGCGCAGCAAGGCACGCAAACCCGCCAGGCCAGCTCGCTCGATGAGCTGACACGGACCTTGCTGGGCACCAGCTTGCCGATTGCTGCGCTGTTTGACTGGCTGCAGGGCAAGCCCACGGAGGCGGCCGGCTGGCAGGCCGATCTGGAGGCGCGCAGCGAAGGCAAGATTCTGGCCCGCCGTCTCCATCCCCTGCCTGAAGCCAGCCTGCGCATCGTGCTCGATGCGCCATGATTTTTTTGTGAGACCCTGATCCATGCGTACGCTGTACGACGTTCCCGCGCCTGCCAAGCTCAACCTCTTCCTGCACATCACCGGCAGGCGCGCCGATGGCTACCACCTGCTGCAGTCGGTCTTCATGCTGATCGACTGGGCCGACACGCTGCACTTTGAGCTGCGCAGCGGCGGCCAGATCAGCCGCGAAGACCTGAACACCCCGCTGCCCGCCGATGACCTGATCACCCGCGCCGCGCGGGCCTTGCAGCAGGCCACCGGCTGCAAGCAGGGCGTGCACATCGGCGTGCATAAAAACCTGCCGGCCCAGGCGGGCATGGGCGGCGGTTCCTCCGATGCCGCCAGCACCTTGCTGGCCCTGAACCAGCTCTGGGATTTGAAGCTCTCGCGCAGCGAACTGCAGCGCATCGGCTTGACGCTGGGCGCCGATGTTCCGTTTTTTATTTTTGGAAAATCGGCTTGGGTCGAAGGAATCGGTGACATAATACGTCCACTCGAAAACGAGCAGCAACTAGCAGACACCGCGCTGGTAGTTGTGAAGCCGCAAGAGGGTCTGGATACGAAACTTATTTTTTCAAGTCCGAACCTAAAACGCGATTCAGAAGCTGCTACAATGACGAGCTTCGCTGCAGAGAACTTTGACTTCGGTCGAAACGACTTGCAGCCGGTCGCAGAAAGCCTGTGCCCTTCGATAAAAAAAGTTTCTGACTTTTTGAAATCACAAGGATTACATGCTAGAATGACGGGCTCAGGTAGCGCAGTTTTCGCAGTGAAGAAAATGCAAGCTAATAGCTGCCAGAGCAGTTTTTCACAAGACTGGACAGTGAAAGATTGCACAAGTCTGATGGAACATCCTCTCAGAGGCTGGACCCAAGACTGAAAGTTTCAAAGGATTGGTGATGCTTAGCACCAATTCTTGTAGGGGAGTCGCCAAGCTGGTTAAGGCACCGGATTTTGATTCCGGCATGCGAAGGTTCGAATCCTTCTTCCCCTGCCATATTTCTTACCGCGTACAAGCAACGCACACAGCTAACCCATACCCACTGGGACGCTATGCAAGACCATCATCCAGACTTCATGGTTTTCACTGGCAACGCCAACCGCGAACTTGCCTCTGAAATTGCACAACACCTCCATACCTCTTTGGGTAACGCCGACGTAGGCCGTTTCTCTGACGGTGAAGTCACCGTCGAGATCAAGCAAAACGTCCGTACCCGCGATGTGTTCGTGGTGCAACCTACCTGCGCGCCCACCAACGACCATCTGATGGAACTGCTGGTGATGGTCGACGCCCTGAAGCGTGCATCGGCTGAGCATATCTGCGCCGTGATCCCCTATTTCGGCTACGCCCGCCAGGACCGCCGTGTTCGCTCGACCCGCGTGCCCATCACGGCCAAGGTGGTGGCCAACATGCTGCAAGCCGCTGGCGTGAGCCGCGTGCTGACGATGGACCTGCACGCCGACCAGATCCAGGGCTTCTTCGATATTCCGGTGGACAACATCTATGCATCGCCTGTGCTGCTGGGTGATCTGCGCCAGAAGAACTACGAAGACCTGATCGTTGTGTCGCCGGACGTTGGCGGTGTGGTGCGTGCACGCGCACTGGCCAAGCAACTCCATTGCGATCTAGCCATCATCGACAAGCGCCGCCCCAAGGCCAATGTGTCCGAAGTCATGCATGTGATCGGTGACATCGACGGCCGCAACTGCGTGATCATGGACGACATGATCGACACCGCAGGCACCTTGGTGAAGGCGGCGGAAGTGCTGAAGGAACGTGGCGCCAAGAAGGTCTACGCCTATTGCACGCACCCCATTTTCTCGGGCCCGGCCATCGAGCGTATCGGCAACGGCGCGGCGCTGGACGAAGTCGTGGTGACCAACACCATCCCGCTGTCAGCCGAAGCACGCAACTGCAGCAAGATCCGCCAGTTGTCGGTGGCACCGCTGATCGGTGAGACCATCCACCGCATCGCCACCGGCGAATCGGTGATGAGCCTGTTCCAGGAAGCCGACTGATCAAAGGGCCCGCAAGGCCCTTTTTCTGCTTTCTGCTAAAATAGATAGTTTTCGCTGGCCGCTGCAATTTGTAGCGGCCTTTTTAACCGGGTGAACTGGTCGCGGTTCATCCCACATTGGAGTAATAAAATGAACGTTGTCGCTTTTGCGCGCGCTAAGCAAGGTACGGGTGCGAGCCGCCGCCTGCGTAATTCTGGCCGTACGCCTGGCATCATCTACGGTGCTGCTGCTGAGCCTCAGTTGATCGAAGTGGACCACAACAGCCTGTGGTACGCCCTCAAGAAGGAAGCCTTCCACGCATCCGTGCTGGAACTGGACCTGGACGGCGCCAAGAGCCAAGTGCTGTTGCGCGACGTGCAATACCACCCCTACAAGCAGCTGGTGCTGCACATCGACTTCCAACGCGTCGATGCCAACACCGCGCTGACCATGAAGGTGCCAGTGCACTTCAGCGGTGCTGAAGAATCCCCAGCAGTGAAGATCGACAAGTACCTGGTGACCCCGGTTGTGACCGAAATCCAAGTGATCTGCATGCCCAAGGACCTGCCCGAATTCATCGCGGTGGACCTGAGCAAGCTGGAAAAGGGCTCGACCATCCACCTGAAGGACATCGCTCTGCCTAAGGGCGTGAAGCTGGCTGCACAAACCAACCCTGCGCTGGTGTCCGTGGCCGCTCCTGCCGCTGCTGAACCTGCAGAAGGCGAAGCGCCTGCTGCTTAATCGCACAGCAAGCTGCTGACGCCCCTGGCGTCTGCAAGCCAGAGGCTGCATTGCTGGTCAATGCAGCCTTTTTTCATTCTTCCCACCACCCCATTCCATCCGCCCATGATCAAGCTGTTTGTTGGCCTCGGCAACCCCGGCCCTGAATACGAAGGCACGCGCCACAACGCCGGCTTCTGGTGGATTGATGCGCTGGCCCAGGACTTGCGCCTGCAGCTGGTGCCCGACCGCAATTACTATGGCCTGGTCGCACGTACTTCGGTGCAGGGCGAGTCGGTCTGGCTGCTCGAGCCCCAGACCTTCATGAATCTGTCGGGCAAGTCGGTCGGCGCCCTTGCACGTTTTTTCAAGATCAAGCCTGAAGAGATTCTGGTGGTGCACGATGAGCTCGATCTGCCGCCCGGCCAGGTCAAGCTCAAGCGCGGCGGAGGTCACGGCGGCCACAATGGCCTGCGCGATATCCATGCGCAGCTGGGATCGTCCGATTACTGGCGCCTGCGCATCGGCATCGGCCACCCCGGCGACAAGCAGGAGGTATCCAACTGGGTGCTGCGCAAGCCCGCACCCGACCAGCGCAAGCTGATCGAGGACAGCATCATTCATGCGCTGCAGGCATCGCCCGAGCTGCTGGCCGGCGACATGGAAAAGGCCACGCTCAAGATCCACACCACCAAGCCCCAGCGGCCCAAGCCGCCGCGCCCAGAGGCCCTCTGAGCGCGCCGGGCTACACGCCCATCACCACCCGATCACCCCGCAGTCACAGGCCCTTGTCGGCCTGCAGGCGCACATAGCGCTGCATCAAGGTGGGCTTGTCTTCCTGAAAATCGGGGTGCACCGGAATGCAGGCGACCGGGCAGATCTGCACGCACTGGGGCTCATCGAAGTGGCCCACGCATTCGGTGCAGCGGTGCGGATCGATCTCGTAGTAGTCCTCCCCCATCGAGATGGCATCGTTGGGGCACTCGGGCTCACACACATCGCAGTTGATGCACTCATCGGTAATCATCAAGGCCATGGATGCGTCTCCAAGATTCCAGCACGGGGGAAGAAGTGTGACATGAGCGACATTATCCCGCGACCTCCTTAGCCATACTCGTGGCACTGCGAGTAAGCATGTATGGTGTGTCGGAATTGTTCGCGTTATGCTTGCCGCTGCGAAAAAATACAACAAGCACCAGCAGGTCTGCGCGCCTTTCCTAACCACGACGGCTACCCATGGGTCTTTTCATTCTCAAGCGCACACTCACCTTGCTGCTCACCTTGTTGGGCACCTCGATTGTCGTCTTCCTCGTTCTGGAGATCCTGCCCGGCAACGCCGCCCAGATGCTGATGGGGCCCGATGCCGCGCCCGAAGCAGTCGCTGAGCTGGCCGAACAGCTCGGGCTCAACCAGCCCGCCTGGGAGCGCTATGTGCACTGGATCTCGGGCCTCGTGCACCTGGACCTGGGCAATAGCTACAGCTACGGCACCCCGGTCATCGAACTGATTGCCGAGCGCATGGCGCTCACCTTGCCGCTGGCCTTGATGGCGATGACCATCACCACCGTGGTGGCACTGGCCGCCGGCATCTATGCCGCCAGCCGCCACAACAAGCTCGGCGATGTCAGCGTCATGGGCATGGCTCAGCTGGGCATTGCCATCCCCAATTTCTGGTTCGCCATCTTGCTGATCCTGCTGTTTTCGGTGCACCTCAAATGGTTCTCGGCCGGCGGCTTTCCGGGCTGGACCGAGGCCTCGGGCGGCTCGCCCTGGGCGGCGCTCAAATCGCTGATGCTGCCGGCGCTGTCGCTGGCCGTGGTGCAGGCGGCCATTCTGGCACGCATCACGCGCTCGTCGGTGCTCGAAGTGCTGCGTGAGGACTTTGTGCGCACCGCCCGGGCCAAGGGCCTGTCGCAACGCGCAGCACTCTACGGC
Organism: Comamonas sp. MYb21; assembly: GCF_037479395.1. Taxonomy (NCBI): domain Bacteria; kingdom Pseudomonadati; phylum Pseudomonadota; class Betaproteobacteria; order Burkholderiales; family Comamonadaceae; genus Comamonas; species Comamonas sp. MYb21. The sequence goes on from NZ_JBBGZC010000001.1 coordinate 368,807, forward strand.
CATGTGCTGCGCAATGCGCTGGTGCCCGTCGTCACCGTGATGGGCCTGCAGTTTGCCGAGCTGATGGCCGGCACCATCGTGGTCGAGAACGTGTTCTACCTGCCCGGCATGGGCCGGCTGATCTTTCAGGCCATTGCCAACCGGGACCTGATGGTGGTGCGCAACTGCGTGATGCTGCTCGCCGCCATGGTGGTGATCGTCAATTTCGTGGTGGACCTGCTCTATGCCTGGATCGACCCCCGCACCAAAGCCAGCGATATCTGAGCACGCCATGCAACCGCCTACCTCCGTCGCCCCCATCCTGCCCACGCCCGCTGCCAGCCCAGCGCCTGGCCACACGGCATCCCGCAACACGCTGTGGCGCCGCGCGCTGCGCAACCCCAGCTTCATGATTGGCCTGGTGCTCACGGCCCTGCTCTTGCTCGCCGCTGGCCTGTCCTATGTCTGGACGCCGCACTCGGCCTTCGAGATGAACATGGAGGCCAAGCTGCAAGGGCCATCGCTCGCCCACTGGCTGGGCACCGATGCCTATGGGCGCGATGTCGCCTCGCAGCTGCTGCTGGGCGCGCGTGCTTCCATTTTGGTCGGCGTCATTGCCGTGGGCATCGGCGTCGTGGTTGGCACGGCGCTGGGCCTGCTGGCCGCTGCCAAACGCGGCTGGGTTGAAGAGGCCATCATGCGCCTGGCCGATTTCTCGCTGGCCTTCCCCGCGATTCTCTCGGCCATCATGCTGACTGCCGTGTTCGGCCCGGGCATCATCAATGCCATCGTGGCCATCGGCATCTACAACATCCCGATGTTCGCCCGCATCGCACGCGGCTCGGCCAACACCATCTGGGGGCGCGAATATGTCACCGCCGCCCGCGCCTGCGGCAAGGGCGCCTGGGCCATCACCTGGCAGCATGTGCTGCCCAATATCTCGGCCACCTTGATCGTGCAGAGCACCATCCGCTTTGCGATTGCGATCCTGGCCGAGGCCGCACTGTCCTACCTGGGCCTGGGCACGCAGCCGCCGCAGCCGTCCTGGGGCCGCATGCTGAGCGAGGCACAGACCTTGATGTTCCAGGCGCCGCTGCTGGCCGTCTTCCCAGGCGTGGCGATTGCCTTGTCGGTGCTGGGGCTCAACCTGCTGGGCGACGGTCTGCGCGACCTGCTTGACCCGCGTCTGGCCCGCAAGCGCTAAGGAGTTGCCATGGCATTGATCGATGTACAGCACTTGGAAATCGTGCTGCAAACCCACCGGGGCCCCGCCCGCGCCGTGCGCGATGTCAGCTTCCAGATCGAGCGCGGCCAGGCCCTGGGCCTGATTGGCGAGTCGGGCTGCGGCAAGTCCATCACGGCCATGGCCTTGATGGGCCTGCTGCCGGAGTCGGCCCAGGTCAACGGCAGCGCCCAGCTCGACGGCCAAAGCCTGGTGCAGCAGCCCGACCACTGGTGGCGCAGCGTGCGCGGCAACCGCATTGCGATGATCTTCCAGGAGCCGATGACGGCACTCAACCCGGTGCACACCATTGGCCGCCAGATCAGCGAACCGCTGCGCCTGCACAAGGGCTGGAGCGCGCGCCAGGCCCGTGAAGAAGCGATTGCGCTGCTCGACCGCGTCGGCATCGCCCAGCCGGCGCAACGCTTTGATGCCTATCCGCACCAGTTCTCGGGCGGGCAGCGCCAGCGCATCACGATTGCGATGGCGCTGGCCTGTGGCCCGGATCTGCTGATCGCCGACGAGCCCACGACGGCGCTGGACGTCACCATCCAGCAGCAGATCCTGGACCTGATCAATGGGCTGGTGCAGGAGCGCCAGATGGCCTTGCTGCTGATCTCGCACGACCTGGGCGTGATCTCGCAGAACGTCGACAAGATGGTCGTGATGTATGGCGGCACCGTCGTCGAATCGGGCAGCACCGAGGCCGTGTTCGAGCACATGGCCCACCCCTACACCCGGGGCCTGCTGGCCGCGCGCCCCAGCATGCAGCCGCGCATCCAGGGTCAGCCCCAGCGCCTGCACACCATTGCCGGCTCGGTGCCCGAGCTGGTCGACCTGCCCGCAGGCTGCACCTTTGCCGGGCGCTGCAGCTTTACCCAGGCCCCCTGCTTTGTGCAAAGGCCGCCCAGCGTGGCGCTGCCATCGACCCATCCGCAGGAGACGCACCAGGTGCACTGCCTGCGCCCCGAGGCCTACGCCATCGCCACCGAGACCCCTGACGAGACCCCCGCATGACGGCAGCCCCCCACGACACCCCCTTGCTGCAGGTGCGCGACCTGGTGCACACCTACACCCTGCCCCGCGAAAAGCTGTTTTCCGCGCCCCCCACGGTGCAGGCCCTCAAGGGCGTGAGCTTTGAGCTGCATGCCGGCCAGAGCCTGGGCATCGTTGGCGAGTCGGGCTCGGGCAAGTCCACCCTGGCGCGCCTGGTGATGGCGCTGGACCAGCCGACCTCCGGCCAGGTGCTGCTCGAAGGCCAGGACCTGCACCGCATGGAAGCGGCCGCTCTGCAGCGCGCGCGCAAGGATTTCCAGATGGTGTTCCAGGACCCCTATGGCTCGCTCGACCCGCGCCAGACCGTCGAGCGCATCGTCAGCGAGCCGCTGCAGGCGCAAAACACCGCCTCGCGGGCCGAGCAGCGTGAGCGCGCCAGCCAGGTGCTGCAGCAGGTGGGCCTGCGCGCGCAGGATGTGGACAAGTACCCGCATGAGTTCTCCGGCGGCCAGCGCCAGCGCATCGCCATCGCCCGTGCGCTGATCACCAAGCCCCGGCTGATCATTGCCGACGAGCCGGTCAGCGCCTTGGACGTGTCGGTACAGGCCCAGGTGCTCAACCTGATGCAGGACCTGCAGCGCGAGCATGGCATCACCTACCTGCTCATCAGCCACGACCTGGCCGTCATCAACCACCTCTGCGACGCCGTGGTGGTGCTCTACCAGGGCGAGATCGTCGAGCGCGGCGCGCCCAGCGAGCTGTTCCAGCATGCCCAGCATCCCTATACGCAAAAACTGGTGCAGGCCGTGCCCCAGGTGCGGCCACGCCGACACCGCATGCCAGCAGGGATTGGCGCAAGTCCTGTATAACCGTGTTTGAGCTTCTCGGCGCGCCCGGCAAGGGCGTTGCCACTCCGCAGCTTTCCCCCATAAATTGAATAAAACCCTATCCAAGGAGTACCCGGATGCTGAACCGTAGACACCTGCTTGCCGCAGGCACCCTGGCACCGCTGCCGCTGTGGCTGCCTGGCATCGCCCAGGCGCAGGCCAAGAAAGACACCGTTGTGCTGGGCATGACGCTGGAACCACCAGGACTGGACCCGACCGCCGGCGCCGCCTCGTCGATTGCCGAGATCACGCACTACAACCTCTACGAGACGCTGACCAAGATCAACTCGGACGGCAGTGTCTCGCCGCTGCTCGCCGAAAGCTGGGAAGTCTCGCCCGATCTCAAGAGCTACACCTTCAAGCTGCGCAACGGGGTGACTTTTCACAACGGCGAGCCCTTCAACGCCAACAGCGTCAAGTTCTCCTTTGACCGCGCGGCCGGCGAGAAGAGCACCAACAAGGACAAGCGCACCTTCGCCAACCTGACGGCCCAGGTGGTGGACGATCACACGGTGGTGATCCTGAACAAGGAAATCGACCCGGACCTGCTGTTTGTGCTGGGCCAGGCCACCTCGATCATCGTCGAGCCCAAGAGCGCCGACAGCAACGCCACCAAGCCCATCGGCACCGGCCCCTACAAGCTGGGCAACTGGAGCAAGGGCGCGTCCATCACCTTGGAGGCCTGGCCGCAGTACCGCAACCCCGGCAGCATCCGTATCCGCCGCGCCACCTTCCGCTTCATCTCGGATGCCGCTGCGCAAGTCGCCGCCTTGCTGGCCGGTGATGTGGACATCTTCCCGCGCGTCTCGGCCCGAGGCATCGACCAGTTCAAGACCAACCCGCGCTACCAGGTGGTCATCTCCGGCTCGCGCGCCAAGACCATCGTCGCCATCAATGAGCGCCGCAAGCCGCTCGATGATGTGCGTGTGCGCCGTGCGCTGTCCGCGGCCATCGACCGCAAGGCCGTCATCGCCGGCGCGGCCGAAGGCCTGGGCGTGCCGATTGGCAGCCACTATGTGCCCGGCGCCTATGGCTATGTGGACACCACCGGCATCAACCCCTTTGATGTGGAAAAGGCCAAGAAGCTGTTGGCCGAGGCCGGCGTGAAGACCCCACTGAGCCTGAGCATGACCCTGCCCCCCACGCCGTATGCGCGCCAGGGCGGCGAGATCATTGCCGCGCAACTGGCCAAGATCGGTGTCGAGGTCAAGCTGCAGAATGTGGAATGGGCGCAGTGGCTCTCGGGCACCTACACCAACAAGAACTACGACCTGTCGCTGATCTCGCACGTCGAGCCTTTCGATCTGGAGAACTACACCCGGCCCGATTACTACTGGGGCTACAAGTCCGAGAAGTTCAACAAGCTGTTCGAGCAGATCAAGCTTGAAGCGCGTCCTGCTGACCGCTCGCGCCTGCTGGGCGAGGCGCAGCGCCTGCTGGCCGAAGATGCCGCCAACGTCTTCCTGTACCAGCCGCAATGGGTGACCATTGCCGCCAAGAACGTGCGAGGTCTCTGGAAGGACATGCCGATCTTCATCAACGACCTGTCATCCATGTACTGGGCTTGAGCCCGGTCTTGCGCTAGGCTTCAAACCAGCACATCGCCCATCTACGGCCTGCCGAGATGGGCGTTTTTTATTCTGCGTCCTTACCCTTTTCACTACCCCTGCCCGATATGACCGCGTTGCACGATTGGCCCGCCACAGCGCTGCTGGCCGCCTACCAAAAGCAAGAACTCTCCCCTGTCGATGTCATGCAATCCGTCATCGACCATGTCGCGCAGTGGGAGCCGCACCTCTGCGCCACCTACCTCTACCGGCCGGAAGAGGCACTGGCGCAGGCACGGGCCAGCGAGGCGCGCTGGCACAAGGGCGCACCCGCCGGTCTGCTCGATGGCCTGCCGGTGACCATCAAGGAGAACATTGCCACCCAGGGCGACCCCCTGCCCGCCGGCACAGCGGCCGTCACGCTGGTGCCCGCAGCCGCCGATGCACCGCCCGCAGCCCGCCTGCGCGAGGCCCATGCCATCTGTTTCAGCAAGACCACCATGCCCGACTACGGCATGCTGTCGTCGGGGCTGTCGAGCTTTCACCCGCTCGCGCGCAACCCCTGGGACCTGAGCAAGGGCCCGGGCGGCTCCAGCGCGGGCGGTGGTGCGGCAGCGGCTGCCGGCTACGGACCACTGCACATCGGCACCGACATCGGTGGCTCGCTGCGCCTGCCGGCCAGTTGGTGCGGTATCTACAGCCTCAAGCCCAGCCTGGGCCGCATCCCCATCGACCCCCCTTACCAGGGCCGCGCTGCAGGCCCGATGACCCGCAGCGTGGACGACTCGGCACTGATGATGCAGGTGCTGTCGGCCCCCGATGCGCGCGACACGATGAGCCTGCCGCCGCAGGACATCGCCTGGAGCACGGTGGCCAGCACCGGCGCGGACTTTATCCGGGGCAAGCGCATTGGCCTCTTGCTCGATGCCGGCTGCGGCCTGCCGCTGCAGCCCGAGGTGCGCGCGGCCATCGAGCAGGCCGCTGCGCTGCTGGAAGCCGCTGGCGCGCAGATCACGCCGATGCAGCCCTTCATGACGCCTGCGATGCTGGACGGCATGGACCGCTTCTGGCGCATGCGCTCGCTGAGCGATCTGCAGGCGCTCAGCAGCGCGCAGCGCGACAAGGTGCTGCCCTATATCCGCGCCTGGGCCGAGAGCGCCGAGGGCATGAGCGGCAGCGCAGTATTCCAAGCCAGCCAGCAGTTCCACCAGGTGCGCCTGGCCACCGTCAAAGCCTGCAGCGCCTTTGATTTTGTGATCTCGCCGGTGGCGCCACATGCTGCCTTTGATGCCGAATGGGCATCGCCCACCAACGACCCCTTGCGCCCGCTGGAGCACATCGGCTTTACCGTGCCCTACAACATGTCGGAGCAGCCGGCTGCGTCCATCAACTGCGGCTACACCGCCGCTGGCCTGCCCATTGGCCTGCAGATTGCCGGCGCGCGTTTTGACGACCTGGGCGTGCTGCAGCTGTCGCGCGCTTTCGAGCAGATCCGCGGCCCGCAAAAGCCCTGGCCCCAGCCGCCCCAGGCCTGAGCCAAGGAGCGCAGCGCATGGGCACGCAGCAGGACCTGTATGGCAACCCGGTCAGCAGCGATGCGGCCGCCCTGCCCTACCTGAACGATTTTGCCGAAGGCTTTGCCGCCTGCGAGATGCGCGTGCTGCGCATCCTGGACATCGCCGCGCAGGACCCCAGCCCACTGGTGCAAATCTGGTGCGCCGCGCTCCATCTGTTTGCCGAAGATGCGCAGGCCGCCCAGCAGGCGCGGCCCTTTTTGCAGCGCGCCCGCACCCAGCTGGCGCAGGCCCATGACCGCGAAGCGCAGTGGCTGGCCGCCATCGAGGCCTGGGCCGATGGCGACATGCCCTTGGCTGCGCAAAGGCTCGAAGCACTGCTGCAGCACTACCCGCGCGATCTGGCCGCGCTCAAGCTTGCGCACTACCATGCCTTCAACCTGGGCGATTCCCCGGCCATGCTGCGCATGGCGCTGGCGGCCCAGCCGCACTGCGCCGATATCCCCTACTTCCACGGCATGCTGGCCTTTGCCTATGAGCAATGCCATCTGCTGGGCCAGGCCGAGCGCGCAGCGCGCCAGGCGCTGCATTTGCGCTTCAAGGAGCCCTGGGCCCACCATGCGCTGGCCCATGTACTGCTGACCCAAGGCCGCGTGGACGAGGGCCTGGCCTTTATGCAAAACGCGAGCAGCAGCTGGACGGGGCTCAACTCCTTCATGCAGACGCACAACTGGTGGCACCTGGCGCTGTTCCTGATGGAGGATGCGCGCCACGACGAGGCCCTGCAGCTGCATGACAGCCAGGTCTGGGGCGTGGTGCCGGCCTATTCGCAGGACCAGATCGGTTCCATCTCACTGCTGGCGCGGCTGGAGCTCGAAGGCGTCGATGTCGGCCAGCGCTGGCAGCAGCTCAGCCCCTACCTGCTGCAGCGCCAGCATGACCATGTGCTGCCGTTTCTGGATCTGCAGTACCTCTACGGCCTGGCACGCGCTGGGCAATGGCAGGCCGCGCAGCAGCTGCTGGCCAGCATGCAAGGCCATGCCGATGCGCAGGTCCAACCCCGGCTGCGCACGGCCTGGCAGGATGTTTGCCTGCCCGCCGCGCGCGGCCTGCTGGCCCATGCCCAAGGCCAGTACGGCCAGGCCGCCCAGCAGCTGGGGCCCCTGATTGCGCGCCTGGTCGAGGTCGGCGGCAGCCACGCGCAGCGCGACCTGTTCAGCCAGCTCTACTGGAGCGCCCTGCGGCACAGCGGCCAGTGGACGGCCTTGCAAAACCTGGTGCAGCCCTGGTACAACCAGCAGCCCCAATCCAAACGGCTGGCCGCGCATATGCGGCGCATTTACCAGGGCCTGGGCTTGCCACCCTCCCTGGCGGCTTGACAGTCAGGCCACCCAATCCGATTGCAGCAAGGCCCGCACCTGCTGCACCAGGGCCGGCTCAGCCCCCTGCACCGGCAGCAGGCCAAAGCGCACGCGGCTCAGGCGCGGCAAGCCCGCGCCAGGCAGCACGGGCGCCATCGCCTCGGTCAGCACCGCCGCATTGATGCATGCCACGCCCAAACCCGCCGCAATGGCCGACTGCAGGCCGGCGACGCCGGAGGCCTGGTGGGCCACCACATAGTCCAGGCCCTGCTGGCGCAAGCGCGTCTCGGCATAGTGGCGCAGCGCGCAGCTGTCGGGCAGCACCAGCAAGGGCAGCGGCTGGCCGGGCTCGGCGGCCCATTGGCGGGCACGGGCCCAGACCAGCGGCTCTTCGGGCCCCAGCAACTGCAGGCGCTGTTTGAAAGGGGGCAGCGCCATCACCACACCCAGATCGCACTGGCCCTGGGCATAGGCGGCCTCCACCTCGGCGCTGCGCAGCACGCTGACCTCCAGCCGCACGGCAGGGTGGCGTTCAGCCAGGGCCTTGAGCATGCGCGCCAGCGCATCGGGTTTGAAGTAATCGGTGACCGCCAGCTTGAGCGCCCCTTGCAGCGCCAGGCCGCGCATGTCGCGCAAGGCATGGTCGGCCATGCCCACCAGCGCCCGCGCATGGCCCAGCAGCTGGCTGCCCGCCGCCGTGGGCAGCACGCCAGTCTTGCTGCGCAGCAGCAGCGGCTTGCCAATGCATTCCTCCAGCTTCTTGATCTGCTCGCTCACCGCTGACTGCGACAGGAACAGCTGTGGCGCTGCGGCCGTCAGGCTGCCGGCCTCGACCACGGCGATCAGGGTGCGGAGCTGGGCGAGGTCCAGATGGGCCATGTTCTATCCAACGGTTTAACAGATGGCTTTCATCATATCTTCCCGTTTTTCAAATGCATAGAGGGCTCGCACAATAGACCCATCAACCACCCCAGGAGCCTTTCATGCCCCACATCGCCATCCAACTCTCCGGCTCCCGCCATGCCGAGCGCCAGCAACAGATCAGCCAGGCCATGGCCCAGCTCACCCAAGACATTCTGGGCAAGCGCCCCGAGGTGATTGCCATCGCCTTCACCCAGGTCGCTGCGCAGGACTGGTGGATTGCCGGCCAGACGCTGGAGGAGCTGGGACAGTCGGCCTTTCAGCTGGACATCAGCATCACCGACGAGACCAATACCAAGGCCGAAAAGGCGCGCTACCTGCAAGCGGTCTACGACACGATGGCCGGCCTGATGCCCAAGCTCCATCCGGTGTCCTATGTGCATCTGATCGATGCCCGCGCCGCCGCCTATGGCTATGGTGGCAAGACGCAGGAATACCGCTACCACCACGGTTAACCCATCCCGCCCAGCACAGCCGCCGGGGACTTTACAGCGCCTCAGCGCTGCGCGGTGGCCAGCTTGACTGCCAGGCCGACAAACACCACGGCGGTGATCTTGTTGAGCCAAAACTGCGCGCGCGGCGAGCGCAGCAACAGATTGCCAAAGGCGCCCGAGAACAGCGCAATGGCGCCAAACACCAGGAAGGCCGCCAGGATGAACACGGCGCCAAAGACAAAGATCTGCGGGCCGACCGGGCCGATGGCCGGGTCGGCAAACTGCGGCAAAAAGGCCAGGAAGAAGATCAGCACCTTGGGGTTGGTGAGGTTCATCACCACGCCACGGCGCACCATCACCAGCAGGTCCTTGCCCGCGATGTCCGCTCGACCGTTTCCGCTGGCGGCCGCTCCACCAGCAGAGGCATCTGCAGCCACCGGTGCCCGCCAGGCCCCCCAGGCCAGATAGGCCAGGTAGGCCGCGCCACACCACTTGAGCACCGTGAATGCCATGCTGGACGCCGCAAACACCGCTGCCAGCCCCAGCGCCACCGCCGTGGTATGCACCACCACACCCAGGCACAGGCCCACCACCACGGCAATCCCCACCCGCCAGCCGCGCTGTATCGACTGCATCAGCACAAACAGGTTGTCCGGCCCGGGCGACAGCGCCAGCAACACGGCAACACCAAAAAAGGCCAGCAGGGATTGAAAGGTAGGCATAGGAATGTCTCGGGGAAGGGCCGCAGACCAGCGGCGAAGAACCGGCACATTATGGCCTGCGGCCCAGCCGACCAGATCTGCCAGCGCTTACGGGCGTGACAGCGGCGCAGTGACGATCCAGCCTTCCAGCGGGTCAATGCCGGGCGGCAAGCCATACAGCGCATGGCCCGCCGCATGCTGGGCCAGCGCCCAGCCGGCCTGCAACATGCAAATGGCGGCATCGAGGTGGTCGCCACTGGCATCGGCTGCCATGGTCTGCAGCTGCGCAGCATCGGCCAGCAGGCGCAGCCCCAAATGGTGCTGGCCATGCAGCAAGGCCTCCAGCAACTCTGCCCTGGCCTGGGCACGCTCGGGCGTCTGGCGCTGGCGGTCATCGCTTTTGTAGCTGCGCCGGCCAATCAACTCGCGCGCCAGCATGCCGGGGTAGGCCTCCAGCGCGACGCGCTTACTTTCTCGGCGCAGCAGACCGGGGAAATCCGCGCCCACATCCAGCAGCCGGGGCAGGCCCGCATGCAGCATCCAGGCGACAGGCGGGTTGACCCATTTCATCGACGGGCTGGAGCCTGCGGGCCCATCGGTGGCGCGGTGGGCAAACTTGCCGCCGGCGGGCCGGGCATCGCAAAAGGCTTTGAACAGGGTGCGGATCTCGCTGCGCTCCAGGCCAGCATAGTGCTGCATGCAGGCCTGCCAATCGCGGGGCCAGCCCAGTTGCGTGATCAGCTCGCGCGGCAGCGCAAACGGCAGGTCAAAGCCGCCGACCCAGGCCGGCTGCTGCTGCAAAAAATCCTGCCACTGCGCCAAGCTGGCAAAGCGCTCAAAGCCCTGCAGCGCCACCGTGCCCACCTCGGTATCCAGCTGGCCCCAGGCCACGACCACGGGTTTGCGCCGGCTCGGGCTGCTGCTGAAATCGCAGCCCAGCACCGGTGGCAGCGCAGCGCCTGGCATCGCTCAGCCCAATCCCAGCGCGACCACGCCCACGCCGATGAGCAGCGCGCCGGCAATGCGCAGCAGGCGGTCGCCCTCGCCCAGCAGCTTGCCGCCGATCAGCGCGGCAAACAGCATCGAGACCTCGCGCGCAGGCGCCACATGCGAGATCGGCGCTGTCTGCACCGCATACAGCACCAGCACATAGGCCATGGGGCTGAAGATGGCGACGACCAGCGCAAAGCGCCATTGCTGCAGCCACAGACGCCGGGTCTCAGCCCAGTTCATCATGCCCAGCGGCGCCAGCATCACCACGCGCACCAGGTTGCCCATGTAGTCGAGCAGGATGGGCGAGAGCAGCATCACCTTGACGGCATAGCTGTCCACCACCGTATAGGCGGCAATGAACAGGCCCGTGAGCAGCCCGTAGTGCAGGCCCTTGATGGTGCGATCGCGGGCCTCGCCGGGGCCCGGCCGGGTGGCGGCACGCAGCATGGCCGGGCCGCCAGCAATCAAAAATACGCCCGCCACCACGGCCGCAATGCCCACCGCGCCCAGGCTCGACAGATGCTCGCCCAGAAACAGCACCGCCACCATCGACGAGATCAGCGGCCCGCTGCCGCGTGCCAGCGGGTAGACCACGGTGAGATCGGCCACCCGGTAGCCGCGTAGCAAGGTGACAAAGTAAAAGATATGCAGCAAGGCGCTGGCCGAGACAAAGGCCCATTCGGTCAGGCCCCACTGGGGCACCACATCCTTGCCCACCCACCAGCCCACCGGCAGCCACACCAGCGCATTGAGCACCGAGGTGAACAGCGAGAAGCGGGCGTCACCCCCGGCTTTCTTGGCGACGATGTTCCAGAAAGCGTGGATGATGCCGGCCGCGATGATGAGCGTGAAAGCGTGGAGCGTCATGGCTGGAGGAACGGTGGAAGCGAGACGGAAAAAAATAACCCGGGTCGGGCCCGGGTGTCACACAGTCAGGGTGCGGATCAGTTGCCTGCGCGCTGCGGAATCAGCGACAGGAACTCGCGCCGCAGATTGGGGTTGGTGAGGAACTCGCCCCGCATGACCGAGTTGAGCATCTTGGAGTCCATCTCGCGCACACCGCGCCAGGACATGCAAAAGTGCGAGGCCTCCAGCACCACGGCCAGGCCATCGGGCTGGGTCTTCTTCATGATCAGATCGGCCAGCTGCACGATGGCCTCTTCCTGGATCTGGGGGCGGCCCAGCACCCAGTCGACCAGGCGCGCATATTTGGACAGGCCGATCACATTGGTGTTCTTGTTGGGCAGCACGCCGATCCAGACCTTGCCGATGACCGGGCAGAGGTGGTGGCTGCAGGCGCTGCGCACGGTGATCGGGCCGACGATCATCAGCTCGTTCAGGTGCTCGGCATTGGGGAAGGCCGTCACCTCGGGCTGGGGCACATAGCGGCCCTTGAACACCTCGGTCAGGTACATCTTGGCGACACGGCGCGCGGTGTTGCGGGTGTTGTGGTCGTCCTTGGTGTCGATGACCATGCTGTCGAGCACGCCCTGCATCTTGTGCTCGACTTCGTCAAGCAGCTGCTCGAGCTCACCGGGCTCGATGAACTCGGAGATATTGTCATTGGCATGGAAGCGCTGCTGGGCTGCCACTATCCGCTCACGGATCTTGACGGACACCGGCGTGCCTTCGTCGCTGGCGGGTGCTTTATTCGGATCGGATAGTTCTGTAAACATAGCGGGGATGGTAGCAGCGATTGCAGACCCGCAAGCATACGGTGTTTCTCCCCCTTAGAACCTGTTCAGAGTCTCTACGCAGCCGCGTTGGAGTGCAATCGGGATGAGTTCGAAGGGATGGAACGCAGCTTGCACCGGGGTGCAAGCAAGGGCCAGCGCGCAGAAATCGCCCGATTTCACTCCAACCCGTAGGGACAGTGGCTTTGCGCTGCCCGGGAAGGGAGCGGTCTGCGTTGTTGCAAATCCTCGCAATAGCGCGGCTATTGCTGCGGTATTGCGCCTAGCATCCCATCTCGCAAAGACACTGTCGCGGCGCGAGGAGACTTTGAACAGGTTCTTAGGCCAGCGCAAGAAAAGGGCAAAAGCTATGGATTCGATAGCATTCGGCGCCCAAAAGCCGAAAAGCGGTTTTTGCCTCAGTCGCGCAGCCGGAACTCGGCAATCAAGGGCAGATGGTCGGACATGCGCCACCAGATGCGGCCCCGGGGCACAAACAGGCCGCAGGGCGTCAGACCCCGGGCATAGACATGGTCCAGCTGCACAACGGGCAGGCGCGAGGGGTAGGTCATCAGCGGCTGCTCGTCGTACTCGAACAGGCCAAAACCGGCCAGCATGCGCTTGACCTGAAAGCCCCAGTCATTGAAGTCGCCCGCGACAATCACCGGCTCATCATCGGGCACATGGGCCTTGATGAACTCATGGATCAGCGCGGTCTGGCGCAGGCGGCTGCCATGCACCAGGCCCAGGTGCACCACGATGGTGTGGATGCGCTGGCCGGCAATCGCCATCGCCACATGCAAGAGCCCGCGCTGCTCAAAGCGGTGGTCGGAGATGTCGCGATGGTTCGACTCCAGAATCGGCCAGCGGGTGAGCAAAGCGTTGCCGTGCTCGCCCCAGCGCGTCGTGGCATTGGTGCGGTAGGCAGCGGTATAGCCCAGCGGGGTCAGAAAATCCGCCTGGTTCTGCTCGGGCCAGTTGTTGAAGAAGCTCTCTTCCTTGCGGTTGTCCTTGCGCACTTCCTGCAGGCAGATGATGTCGGCATCCATCTGCTCGACCGCCAGCCCCAGGTTGTGGATCTCCAACCTGCGCACGGGTCCCAGGCCTTGCACCCCTTTGTGGATGTTGTAGGTGGCCACCCGCAGTATCGGTAAATCGTCGTGAGTATCGGTCATGAAGCTATGAACCTCGGCAGCCAAAGAATGGCTTCGCTGTTCGATATGGAATAGCAGCGCTGTGCTGCCTCTTGCCAATCATGCCACGCATGCGCGGTGTGCTCCCTCGGGCTGAGCACGATCTTGGTGTAGGACGGCACCTGCAGGCTGAACACATGCTCGGTGTTCATGCAGACATCGGGCGCATAGCGGTGGCGCCAGGCCGGGTAGATCGGGTAGGTGTTCTCCAGATCCCAGTCGCGCAGCACGCAGCCAGGTTGCTGGGCATCGATGCCGGTCTCTTCAAAAACCTCGCGGATCGCCGTCTGCTGCCAGGTTTCGCTATCGCTGTCCTGGCTGCCGGTCACCGGCTGCCAGTAGTCCTGGCCCTCCATCTGGCTGGCGCGGCGCAGCAGCAGCACCTGCAGATCGGCCGTGTGGATGATGACCAGCACCGAGCGGGGCAGCTTGTAGGGCAGGCTGGCACCTGTGGTCTCTTGTATCGTCAACGCGGGACCTCGGGCTTGCGGATGGCCACGGCCGGTGGCAAGGCCTTGGCCTGCAGCAGCCGCACCTGCTGCACCATCAGGTTGTGGGCGTTCAGGAAGGCTGCGGCAATGACCTTGCCCTCATTGGTATTGCTCCAGCCCATGCCGGCGCCGCCACCCAGGCGGCCCAGCAGCACGCCGCCCACGCCCAGGTCGGTGGCGCGGGCCGAGCCGGTGGCGGCGGCGACCTGCTCGGTGGTTTCGTTGTCGGTCAGGAACAAGGCGGTCTGCGCCTCCTTGAACTTGACCTGCTCGGCCACGCCGGCCAGGCCCGCGATATCGCGCAGCACCGGGATCATCGCGATGATGCCCGCCAGGCCCCGGCCGGCATCCTGCTCGCTGAAGGTGAGGTTGGGCACCAACGTGTACTGGGCCTCATATCCCTTGCGCTTTTGCACCGTGCCGTTGGGGCGCAGCACGCCGGCATCCTGCAGCTCGCCTTCGCGGATGGTGCCCTGCAGGCCTCCGGCCCGGTCCACCACGCGAAAGCAGCCGCTTTGCTGCATCAGCAAGCGCACCAGCGGCACGGGGGTGGGCGGCAGGTTCACGCTGCTGGGCATCACATAGCCGCGCGGGTTCTCCAGCAGGGCCACCGTGGCGATGGGCTCGTCGCAGCGCTCCAGGCTGGCATGCGCACCCTGGCCGCCTGCCGGCCCGGCCGAGCCGGAGACCTCCGAGCCGCCCTCGCCCAGCTCGGTCTTTTTCTCGCCGCAGCCGGCCAAGGCCAGCGCGATGGCGGCCCAGGCCATGGCGCATGCCCAGCGCCCGGTTCGGTTGGAAGTCGCAGTCATCGCGTGCATGCGTACCCTTTGCAATCTGTCAGTCAGGCCAGAGCATAGCGCCCCAGAATGACAAAAAAGGCCAAAGCCTGGAGGGCTTTGGCCTTGTGGCGGCGCCGTGCATCAGGCAGGCCCATGCAGCGCGCGGTCCGCTTACTGCGCGCCGGCTGGGTTGCGCAGCTTGATGTGCAACTCGCGCAGCTGCTTTTCGTCCACAGGCGATGGGGCCTGGGTCAGCAGGTCCTGGGCGCGCTGGGTCTTGGGGAAGGCGATCACGTCGCGGATCGACTCGGAGCCGGTCATCAAGGTGATCAGACGGTCCAGACCGAAGGCCAGGCCACCGTGGGGAGGCGCGCCGTACTGCAGCGCATCCAGCAGGTAGCCGAACTTGGCACGTGCATCTTCGGCGCTGATCTTGAGCGCGGTGAACACCTTGGACTGCACATCGGCACGGTGGATACGCACCGAGCCACCGCCCAGTTCCCAACCGTTGAGCACCATGTCGTAGGCCTTGGCGATGCACTTGCCGGGGTCGGTGTCCATCAGGTCCTCATGGCCGTCCTTGGGCGACGTGAAGGGGTGGTGCACGGCGGCCCAGCGGTCGTTTTCCTCGTCGTGTTCGAACATCGGGAAGTCCACCACCCACAGCGGTGCCCAACGGTCCTCAAACAGGCCGGTGCTCTTGCCAAAGGCGCTGTGGCCGATCTTGATGCGCAGCGCGCCGATGGCGTCGTTGACGATCTTTTCCTTGTCGGCGCCAAAGAAGATCAGGTCGCCGTCTTGCGCTTCGGTGCGCTTGAGGATCTCGGCAATCGCGGCGTCATGGATGTTCTTGACGATGGGCGACTGCAGGCCGTCACGGCCCTTGGCCAGCTCGTTGACCTTGATGTAGGCCAAGCCCTTGGCGCCATAGATCTTGACGAAGTCGGTGTAGGCGTCGATGTCGCCACGCGACAGACCGCCCTGCTCGCGCGCACCACCTGGCACACGCAGGCCCACCACGCGGCCGCCCTTCATGTTGGCAGCACCCGAGAACACCTTGAAGTCCACGTCCTTCATCACGTCGGTCAGCTCGGTGAATTCCAGCTTGACGCGCAGGTCAGGCTTGTCCGAACCAAAGCGGAAGGCCGCGTCCTGGTAGGTCATGATCGGGAACTCGCCCAGGTCCACATTCAGCTGGGTCTGGAACACTTCCTTGATCATGCGCTGGAAAATGGCGCGGATCTCTTCTTCGTTCAGGAACGAGGTTTCGCAGTCGATCTGCGTGAACTCGGGCTGGCGGTCAGCGCGCAGGTCTTCGTCGCGGAAGCACTTGGTGATCTGGTAGTAGCGGTCGTAGCCGGCCACCATCAGCATCTGCTTGTACAGCTGGGGCGACTGGGGCAGCGCGAAGAATTCACCGTCGTGCACGCGGCTGGGCACCAGGTAGTCACGCGCGCCTTCGGGCGTGCTCTTGCCCAGCATCGGCGTTTCGATGTCGATGAAGCCTTCCTTGTCGAGGAAGTTGCGCACCTGGATGGCCGTCTTGTAGCGCAGCATCATGTTGCGCTGCATCGTGGGGCGGCGCAGGTCCAGCACGCGGTTGGTCAGGCGCACGGTCTCCGACAGGTTCTCGTCATCGATCTGGAACGGAGGCGTCACCGAGGCGTTGAGCACGGTCAGCTCGTGGCACAGCACTTCGATCTTGCCGCTCTTGATCGAGTCATTGGTGGTGCCTTCAGGACGGGCACGCACGAGGCCCTTGACCTGCACGCAGAACTCATTGCGCACGTCTTCGGCGACCTTGAACATCTCGGCGCGGTCAGGGTCACAGACCACCTGCACATAGCCTTCGCGGTCACGCAGGTCGATGAAAATCACACCACCGTGGTCACGGCGGCGATTGACCCAGCCGCACAGGCTCACGGTTTCGCCCATCTGGGCTTCGGTCACTTGACCGCAGTATTGGGAACGCATTGCCATAGCCAATCTTCCTGCACCGATGAAGGTGCCTTAGTTCTCAGTTATTTAGACCCCGTGGGGACATCGGGCGCAGCCACGACCCCCATCGAGACGATGTATTTAAGCGCAGCATCCACGCTCATGTTCAATTCAATGCAGTCGCTCTTGCGCACCATCACCAGGTAGCCACCCGTGGGGTTGGGCGTGGTGGGCACATAGACGCTGACAAACGCGGTATCGGCACTGTCCGGGCTCTGGTGCAGGTGGCTGTCCAGCTCACCGCTGGGCGCGCCGGTCACAAAACCGATGGTCCACATGCCCGGATGGGGCCACTGCACCATGACCGCGGTGCGAAAGGCATTGCCGCTTTCGGAAAACAAGGTGTCGGAGACCTGCTTGACGCTCGAGTAGATCGAGCGCACCACCGGAATCCGGCTGACCAGCGCATCGCCCCAGGCCACCAGCTTGCGGCCGACAAAATTGCTGGCAATGCCGCCGACGATCAGCAGGATCGCCAAGGTCAGCACCACGCCGAAACCGGGGATATGGTAGCCCAGGACCTCGTCGGGCTGCCAGTGCTGCGGGAGGATCAGCAAGGTCTGGTCAAGCGTGCCGATGATCCAGTTGAGCACCCAGACCGTGATGACGCCCGGCACGATGACCAGCAAGCCGGTCAGCAACCATTTGCGCAAGGACGCCATCACCTCGTAGCCCTCAGACCGCCGAGCCGCCGCTGGCAGCCGGTGCAGATGCGGGTGCGGGCGTTGCTGCCGCTGCAGGCGCAGCCGCGTCGGCCGCAGGCGCGCTGGCCGGTGCCGCCGCAGCCGACTTGCCACTGAAGTCGGTGGCGTACCAGCCCGTGCCCTTGAGTTGGAACCCCGGGGCCGTCAGTTGCTTGGAGAAGCTGGCTTGCTTGCACTCGGGGCAGTCCGTCAGCGGTGCATCCGATATTTTTTGCAAAACATCCTTGGCATAGCCGCAGGCACTGCACTTGTAGGCGTAAATAGGCATCGCGCGTGTAAGAAAACGGAGGGAAACTCTTGATTATAGGCGGGTTGCAAAACCGATCCGGGGCGTAGGCTTAGCACTACGCCCCGCATTCAGCGCCGTTCGCTCAGCGCCCCGCCACTGCTGCGCCGCTGGCGGCGGGCGCGGTATCGGCCACAAAGGCCTGCACGTCCGTCTTCTGGTTGCGGATGGCTTGCGGCGCCAGCGAGCCGACAATCATGCCGGTGAAGGCGGCCAGCACACCAGCGAGCTGGGCCGGGAAGGCAGCGCCCCAGGCCATGTTCAAACCGGCCAGCCAGATGCCGATGCCCAGGAACACCGCCAGCAGCGCGCCCTGGGTGGTGGCGCGCTTCCAGTACAGGCCCATCACCAGCGGCACAAAGGCCCCGACCAGTGGCACCTGGTAGGCGCCCGAGACCAGCTCATAGATGGGGGTGCCCTGCATGCGGATCGAATAGGCCAGCACGCAGGCGCTGAACACCAGCACGCTGATGCGCATGGTCTTGAGGTTCTCGCGGTCGCTCACCCTGGGGCGGAACTGGCGCCAGATGTTCTCGGTAAAGGTCACGCTCGGGGCAAGCAAGGTGGCCGATGCGCAGGACTTGATGGCAGACAGCAGCGCGCCAAAGAACAGCACCTGCATCACAAAAGGCATCTTCTCCATCACCAGCGTGGGCAGCACTTTTTGCGGATCGTCCTTGAGCAAGGCCGACGTGGCCTCGGGCATGATGATCAGCGCACTGGCCACCAGGAACATCGGCACAAAGGCGAACAGGATGTACGCCGAGCCACCGATGATGGTGCCGCGCACGGCCGACTTTTCGGTGTTGGCCGACATCACGCGCTGGAACACGTCCTGCTGCGGGATCGAGCCCAGCATCATGGTGATGGCAGCAGCAAAGAAGAAGACGATGTCATGCCAGCTCGGCTCGGGCCAGAACTGGAACAGATCGCGGCTGGTGGCCAGGTCGATCACCTTGCCGGCGCCGCCGGCCATGTCCGACGCGAAGAAGGCCAGCACCATGAGGCCGACCACCAGGATGATCATCTGCACAAAATCGGTGACTGCCACCGACCACATGCCGCCAAACAAGGTATAGGCCAGGATGGACACCACGCCGATCACCATGCCCATGGGGATGCTGACCGCCCCGCCCGAGAGCAGGTTGAACACCAGGCCCAGCGCGGTGACCTGGGCGGAGACCCAGCCCAGGTAGCTCAGCATGATGATCAGCGAGCAGATGATCTCGACCGCGCTGCCGTAGCGCTTGCGGTAGTAGTCGCTGATGGTCAGCAGGTTCATGCGGTAGAGCTTGGCCGCAAAGAACATGCCCACCAGGATCAGGCACATGCCAGCGCCAAACGGGTCTTCCACCACATTGCGCAGGCCACCCTCGATGAACTTGGCCGGCACACCCAGCACGATCTCGGAGCCAAACCAGGTCGCAAACGTGGTGGTGATGATCATGAACAGCGGCAGATGGCGGCCGGCAACGGCGAAATCGGCGGTGTTCTTGACCCGTTTGGCGGCCCACAGACCCACGCCGATGGTTACAAATAGGTAGGCGATCACCATGTAGAGCAGCACGTTGTCACTCCTGCAAAGCGTAAGGGTTAAGGGTTTAAAAAAGTCGGATGCGGATGAGCACTTGCAGCACCACCAGCCCCAGGACAAAACCAATGCCTCCGCAAATGATGATCTGCAGCAGCTTGTTCGTCAATTTCTGCTGCACCAGCAGCTCCTTGAGCGTCTCGTCGTGGTGGCCGCCGCCGCCATTGCGCGCCAGGTACTGGTGCACCAGGCGGGGCATGTCGGGCAGCAGCTTGGCGTAGCGCGGCGCCTGGGATTTAAGCTCGCGCCACAGGCGCTGGGGGCCCATCTGGTCGAGCATCCATTTCTCGAGGAACGGCTTGGCCGTGCTCCAGAGGTCCAGGTCGGGGTCGAGCTGGCGGCCCAGGCCTTCGATGTTGAGCAGGGTTTTTTGCAGCAGCACCAGCTGGGGCTGGATCTCGACCTGGAAGCGCCGCGAGGTCTGGAACAGGCGCATCAGCACCATGCCCAGCGAAATTTCCTTGAGCGGGCGGTCAAAGTACGGCTCGCAGACCGCGCGGATGGCGGCTTCGAGCTCATCGACCCGGGTGTCAGGTGGCACCCAGCCGCTTTCGATGTGCAGCTCGGCGACGCGCTTGTAGTCGCGGCGGAAAAAGGCGGTGAAGTTCTGCGCCAGGTACTCTTTGTCGAACTCGGTCAAGGTGCCGACAATGCCAAAGTCCAGCGAGATATAGCGGCCAAAGCTCTCGGGCTCCAGGCTGACCTGGATATTGCCGGGGTGCATGTCCGCATGGAAGAAGCCGTCGCGGAACACCTGGGTGAAGAAGATGGTCACGCCATCGCGGGCGAGCTTGGGGATATCGACACCGGCAGCGCGCAGGGTATCGACCTGGTTGATGGGCACGCCATTCATGCGCTCCATCACCATCACCTCCTGGTGGCAGAAATCCCAGAACACCTCGGGGATCAGCACCAGGTCCAGGCCTTCCATGTTGCGGCGCAGCTGGGCAGCGTTCGAGGCCTCGCGCATCAGGTCAAGCTCGTCGTGCAGGTAGGTGTCGAACTCGGCCACCACCTGGCGCGGCTTGAGGCGCTTGCCGTCGGCAGAGAACTTCTCGACCAGCTCGGCCATCGTGCGCATCAGCGCCAGGTCGCTGTCGATCACCGGCAGCATGCCCGGGCGCAGCACCTTGACGGCAACATCGCGCAGCTCCCCCGCACGGGTGCGGATGGTGGCAAAGTGCACCTGGGCAATCGAGGCGCTGGCAATGGGCTTTTCGTCAAAGCTGACAAAGACCTCGGCCAGCGGCTTGCGGAAGGCCCGCTCGATGGTCTGCACTGCAATGCGCGGGTCGAACGAGGGCACGCGGTCCTGCAGCAGGGACAACTCTTCGGCGATATCGGGGGGCAGCAGATCGCGCCGGGTCGACAGCACCTGGCCGAACTTGACAAAGATCGGGCCCAGTTGCTCCAGCGCCTCGCGCAGGCGCTGGCCGCGCGGCTCGGTCCATTTGCGGCCTATGCGCAGTACGCGGGTGATGCCCTTGAGCCAGGGGTGGTTGAAGCTGGACAGCACCATGTCGTGCAAGCCATAGCGCCAGACCACCCACAAAATGGTGAAGCCGCGAAAAAAGCGCTTCATGTCGCGTTGCGCTCACTGGCTGGGTCGCTGTCCGCAGCGTAGCCGGGGGGCGTGGGCGGTGCAGGCGGCTGGGCCTGCGCGCCAGAGCGGCCGGCGCCAAAGCGGTCTGCGGTGCGCACGCCCATGCTGACGAACTGGCGCAGCGCAGCCGCTACGCGCTGGCCGAGCTGGGCCAGCCAATGCGCGGGGGTGTCACCCACCAGGCGGGCCAGGTCTTCTTCCACATCCCAGCGCACATGGTCGACCAGCCACTGGATCTCGGCGGCAAACTGCACATCGCCATCGATGCGGATGGTGGGCTTCTCGCCCTGGATGACGCCGCGCGCCAAGGCCAGCGGCGAGTCATCGACCACCTGCACACGCAGATCGGGGGTTTCCTGGGCGCCTGCCAGGTCCAGCAGGCCGGCGGGCGTGATCTTGAGCGCCAGCACAATGCTGCGCCACTGCACCTGAACGACGCGCCCGCTTTGGCGCACCAGGCGCTCCATGGCCGCACTTTCCTGCATCAGCACGTGGTTCAGGAACAGCACCACGCGGTGCTGCACCTCCGACACCAGCCACTGCGGGGGTTGGGCCGACTCCAGAATGCGCGCAAAAATGCCGCCCGGAAAAGAAAAAGGGGACTGTGTTGCCATAGTCCCCAATTATTCCCCAAGTCCGCCGCCTGTCGTCAGCATTAACAGGCAAAGCGGTGGAGTTTTACGGTTTGCTTACTGCAGCGCTTGCAGACCTGCTACGAGCCAACCACTGGTGCCGTCCTTGGGCTTGGTCATGTTCCAGACTTCGCGGAAGGGGCTGGGGCCTGCATGGGCTTCTTCGCGGATCATGCCCGAGAACTCGACGCTGGCCATGTAGGCATTGCCCACATCCTCGATACCCAGCAGCTGGGCTTCGAGCATCACCACATCGGTCTGGTTGGGCTGCACGCCTTCGCGGTGCTGCTCACGGTCCTGCAGCTGGCCCTTGACTTCGCCGAGCATGTCGTCGGTCATCATCGAGCGCAGGGTGTTGATGTCCGAGCGGTCCCAGGCGGACTGCAGGGTCACGAAGTTGCGCTTGGCGGCCTCCAGGAAGCCATTGGTATCAAAACCTTCTGGCACACCCCAGGATTGGGCACCGGCCAGGCCGGAACCGATCATGCTGCCACCAGCGGCGGCGGCAGGCGCAGCGCCCTGCTCCCAGGGGCGGGCCGAGGCGTCGTTACCGACCTTCTCAGGGTTGTACTGCGGAGCCACCGGAGCCGAGACCGGCGCTTGCGGCACGGCGTTGCCAGCACCCTGGAAGGCGAAGGGCGACTGCGCAGGTTGGGCTGCAGCGGCGCCCTTGCGGCGCATCACAAAGCCGACAATGGCCAGCACTGCCATGATGGCCAGGCCAATCAGCAGCATGTTGGCAAAGGCCTCACCAAAGCCCAGCGAGTGGGCGAGCCAGGCCAGGCCCAGACCAGCGGCCAGGCCGCCGAGCATCGCGCCCCAAGGCTTCTTGGGGGCCGCAGGGGCGGCATTCGGGGTGGCGGGGCGCTGGGCTTGCGCAGGCGCGGTGGCATTGTTGCCAGGCGCTTGCGCAGGCGTCGCCTGCCGTTGGGTCACATTGCCGGACTGCTGGCCCATGGACTTGCCACCTCCCATGCGCTTGGCATCGGCATCGAGGTGCACAAATGCCAGCAGTACCACCAAGACCACTGACCACAGTTTTGTCATATTTGCTCCGTTTTGTTAGGGCCGGTACGCCTTTGCGCCGGCTATTACATCCACGCCCACTTCTCAGCAACACCGGTCTGTTGTGTTGTATTGCGCTGGGCACTGGGCAGGCGCCTGGCTTTGCGACCGGTATCGCATCTCACTTCTTCAGCATTTGATCCCGACATGCAAGGCGGTAATCCCTGCCGTCATATTGTGGTAGTCCACATGGCCAAAGCCTGCTTTTTGCATCATGGCCTTGAGTTCGGCCTGGCCAGGATGCATGCGAATCGATTCGGCTAGGTAGCGGTAGCTGTCGGCATCGCCCGCCACCATCTGCCCTATACGTGGTAGCACCTGGAAGGAATACAAGTCGTAGGCCTTCTCCAGCGGCTTGGCCACCTTGGAAAACTCCAGCACCAGCAGCTTGCCGCGTGGCTTAAGCACGCGGCACATTTCCTTGAGCGCCTGGTCCTTGTTGGTCATGTTGCGCAGGCCAAAGGCCACGCTCACCAGGTCAAAGTACTGGTCGGGGAAAGGCAGGGCCTCGGCATCGCAGACCGTGGTGGGCAGGTTCAGGCCCTTGTCGATCAGGCGGTCGCGGCCCACGCGCAGCATGGCTTCGTTGATATCGGTGTGCACCACCTGGCCGCTCTGGCCCACCTTTTTGGCAAAGGCCAGCGACAGATCACCGGTACCGCCCGCGATGTCCAGCACGCGCTGGCCTTCCTTGAGGTTGGCGACCATGACGGTGTAGTGCTTCCAGACCCGGTGCAGGCCACCGGACATCAGGTCGTTCATCACGTCATATTTGCTCGCGACCGAGTCGAACACGCCGCGCACCTTGCGCGCCTTGTCCTTCTCGTCAACCGTCTCAAATCCAAAGTGGGTGGTACTCATGGTGTGAATGCTAGCAAGCTCTGTAACGTCCGACCCCCATACCCCGAATTATTCGAGGGTATGCAGTTCAATGCATAAAACGCCCAAAGCCAATGGTGGCGAATACTCAAAGCTATAAGTTTAATAGCTTTAAATACAAAATTTTTCCGAATGACCGCGTGGCCATTCGGTGATCAGGGCCAGTGCTGGCTCAGTGCTGGTGTCCGCAGGCGCTGCCGGCCTTGCCAGGCATGGGCTGGTCGCGGTCCGCGCCTGCGGCCTGCAGGCGGTCCAGGTAGTCCTGCCAGAGTTCGGTTTGGCGGCTGCCCAGCTCGTAGAGGTACTGCCAGCTGTAGAGGCCGCTTTCATGGCCGTCCGAGAAGATGGGCTTGATGGCGTAGTTGCCCACCGGCTCCACCGCGACGATACTCACATCGCGCTTGCCGGTCTGCAGCACCTCCTGGCCCGGGCCATGACCCTGCACTTCGGCGGACGGCGAGTACACGCGCAGCAGCTCGAACGGCAGGCGAAAGGCCGCGCCATCGGCGTATTGCACTTCCAGCACGCGGCTTGCGCCATGCACCGTCAGTGCGGTCGGGGTGGGGGTATCCTGGTTCAAGCCAGCCATGTCAATCCTTTGCAAACCAGGCGCAGCGGCCCGCAGGCCCCAGCCCAGATGAACGCAGGGCGCTCCATGCAAGGCAGCGCCGTGCTATCAAAAACAATAGCAATTATGCCGTACGCAGGCGCTCCAGCGCTGCCTGCATGCGCGCTTCGGCTGCAGGCAGTTGCGCGGCCAGCGCCGCTTCCAGCCCGGCATTGCGCGGCCGCTGGGCCGCCGCCCAGACGGGCGCGGGGAAATGGCTGTCCTCCGCGAAGCGCGCAATCACATGCCAGTGCAGATGGGGCACCATATTGCCCAGGGTCGCCAGGTTGATCTTGGCCGGTGCGGGCTCCAGCGCCCGCAGCGCCAGCTCCACCGCCATTACCGCATCCATGCACCACTGGCGCTCGGACTCGGACAGATCCGAGAATTCGGCCACATGCGCAGCCCAGACCACGCGGTAAAAGGCAGGAAAGCCGGCCTCGTCGGCATGGATGACGCGCAGCAGCGCGCCACCCCGGGCGCCCTGCCAGACCAGGCGTCCGCCCTCGGTCTGGCACAGCGGGCAGTCGGGGTTAGCGTTGGCGTGGGCGTGGGCGGCCGTCATACCAGCACCCGTTCGATGCCGCCCTGGTTGGCACGCTGCACATACTCAGGCATCCAGTTCTCACCCAGGATCTCGCGCGCCATCTCGACCACGATGTAGTCCGCTTCGAGCAGGCCGTTTTGCAGATCGTCCTGGTAGCGGTTGAGGCCCTGCAGGCAGCTGGGGCAGCTGGTGAGGATCTTGACGTTCTCCTTGGCCTGCACCTGGCCGGACTCGCGCAACTGCGCTTCGCCCTTGCGGATTTCCTCGGTCTTGCGAAAGCGGATCTGGGTCGAGATATCGGGACGGGTCACACCCAAGGTGCCCGATTCGCCGCAGCAGCGCTCGCTCTTCAGCACGTTGTCGCCCACCAGGGCCTTGACCGTTTTCATCGGGTCCTGCTGCTTCATCGGCGTGTGGCAGGGGTCGTGGTACAGGTAGGAGCTCTTGCCCTGCAAGGTCACGCCCTTTTCAAGCAGGTATTCATGGATGTCGATGATGCGGCAGCCCGGGAAGATCTTGTCGAACTGGTAGCCCTGGAGCTGGTCGTAGCAGGTGCCGCAGCTCACCACCACGGTCTTGATGTCCAGGTAGTTCAAGGTGGTGGCCACGCGGTGGAAGAGCACCCGGTTGTCGGTGATCATCTTCTCGGCCTTGTCGAACTGGCCCGAGCCGCGTTGGGGATAGCCGCAGCACAGGTAGCCCGGCGGCAGCACGGTCTGCACACCGGCATGCCAGAGCATGGCCTGTGTGGCCAGGCCGACCTGGCTGAACAGGCGCTCGGAGCCGCAACCGGGGAAATAGAACACCGCCTCGGTCTCGGAGGTGGTGGTCTTCGGGTCCCGGATGATGGGCACGTAGTCCTTGTTCTCGATATCGAGCAGCGCGCGCGCCGTCTGCTTGGGCAGGCCACCGGGCAGCTTCTTGTTGACGAAGTGGATCACCTGCTCCTTGAGCGGCGCCGTGCCCACGCTGGCGGGCGGGTGCGCGGTCTGGCGCTTGCCAAAGCCCTTGAGCACATCGACCGCCAGGCGCTGGGCCTTGAAGCCCACGCCCACCATGGTCTTGCGCAGCAGCTTGATGGTGTCCGGGTTGGTGGCATTGAGCATGGCCATGGCCACCTTGTTGCCCGGCCGGAAGCTCTTCTTGCCCATCTGGCGCAGCAGGTTGCGCATGTTCATCGTCACATCGCCAAAGTCGATCTTGACCGGGCAAGGCGTGGCGCACTTGTGGCAGACCGTGCAGTGGTCCGACACATCCTCGAACTCCTGCCAGTGGCGGATCGACACGCCCCGGCGCGTCTGCTCTTCATAGAGGAAGGCCTCAACGAGGAGCGAGGTCGCCAGAATCTTGTTGCGGGGCGAATACAGCAGGTTGGCGCGCGGCACATGGGTAGCGCAGACCGGTTTGCACTTGCCGCAGCGCAGGCAGTCCTTGACCGAATCGGCAATCGCGCCGATATGGCTTTGCTGCATGATCAGCGACTCATGCCCCATCAGGCCAAACGATGGCGTGTAGGCATTGGTCAGATCGGCATACATCAGCGACTTGCGCGATTTGTCGCCCGCATAGGTCTGCTCCAGCAGCAGGCGGCGCTCTTCGGGGCGCAGCAGCTTGCCCTTGTTGAAGTGGCCGTGCGGGTCGATCTTGGCTTTGTACTCGGCAAAGGGACGCAGCTCGTCGTCGCTCAAAAACTCCAGCTTGGTGATGCCGATGCCGTGCTCACCGGAGATCACGCCGTCGAGGCTGCGCGCCAGCGCCATGATGCGGGCCACGGCGGCATGCGCGGTGGTCAGCATTTCATAGTCATCGCTGTTGACGGGCAGGTTGGTGTGCACATTGCCATCGCCCGCATGCATGTGCAGCGCAACAAACACGCGGCCCTTGAGCACGCGCTGGTGGATGGCCACCACCTCGTCCATGATCGGCTTATAGGCCGAGCCACCAAAGATCGCGGCCAGCGGCGCGCGCAGATCGTTCTTCCAGCTGGCGCGCAGGCTGTGGTCCTGCAGTTGGCGGAACTGCTCGGCCACGCCATCGAGCCAGCCCTGCCAGCGGTTGCGCACCTCGGTAACCAGCACCAGCGCCTGCGCGACGCGGTCTTCCAGCAGCTCGGCCGACGGGATGTCGTTGGCGTCATCCTGCTTACCCAGTGGCAGCTTGCCCTTGGCAAAAAAGTCGTGCAGCGCGTCGCAGAGCTTGATCTTGTTGTTCAGCGACAGCTCGATGTTGATGCGCTCGATGCCGTCGGTGTACTCGGCCATGCGGGGCAGCGGGATCACCACGTCTTCATTGATCTTGAAGGCATTGGTGTGGCGGCTGATGGCGGCGGTGCGCTTGCGGTCCAGCCAGAATTTCTTGCGCGCCTCGGGGCTGATGGCGATAAAGCCTTCGCCGCTGCGCGAGTTGGCAATGCGCACCACTTCGCTGGTCACGCGCGCCACTTCATCGGGGTTGTCGCCGACGATGTCGCCAAACAGCACCATCTTGGGCAGGCCGCCGTGCTTCTTGCTCTTGGTGGCATAGCCCACCGCCTTCAGGTAGCGGTCGTCGAGGTGCTCGAGCCCGGCCAGCAGCACGCCGCAGCGCTTTTGCTCGCCAAACATATAGTCCTTGATCTCGACGATCGAGGGCACGGCATCCTTGGCATTGCCAAAGAACTCCAGGCAGACGGTGCGGGTGTGCGAGGGCATGCGGTGCACCACCCAGCGCGCGCTGGTAATGAGGCCATCGCAGCCCTCTTTCTGGATGCCCGGCAGGCCCGAGAGGAACTTGTCGGTCACATCCTTGCCCAGGCCCTCCTTGCGGAACTTGTAGCCGGGGATGTCCAGGCGCTCGGTGCGCACCAGGGTCTTGCCGTCGGCCTCCAGGTACTTCAGCTCGAAGCTGGCCATCTCGGCGTCGTGGATCTTGCCCAGGTTGTGGTCCAGGCGTGTGACTTCCAGCCACTGCGCATCGGGCGTGACCATGCGCCAGCTCGCCAGGTTGTCCAGCGCCGTACCCCAGAGCACGGCCTTCTTGCCGCCGGCGTTCATCGCGATATTGCCGCCGATGCACGAGGCCTCGATCGAGGTCGGATCGACCGCAAACACAAAGCCGCCGCGCTCGGCCGCATCGGCCACGCGCTGGGTCACGACACCGGCCTGCGACCAGACGGTGGGCACCAGGTGGTCGATGCCCGGCAGGGACACCATCTCCACCTCGGACATCTTCTCGAGCTTTTCGGTATTGATGACGGCACTGCGCCAGCTCAGCGGAATCGCGCCGCCGGTGTAGCCGGTGCCACCGCCGCGCGGAACAATCGTCAGCCCCAGGCCGATACAGGCCTTGACCAGCACGGCCATTTCCTCTTCGGTGTCGGGCGTCAGCACGACGAACGGGTATTCGACGCGCCAGTCGGTCGCATCGGTCACATGGCTCACACGTGAGAGGCCGTCGAACTTGACGTTGTCCTTCGCCGTCAGCGGCTTGAAGACGCGCTGCACCTTGCGGCGCAACTCGGTGGCCTCCTGCAAGGTGGTGTCGAACTCGGACACTGCCACCTGTGCTGCGGCAATCAGCTGCCCCACCAGCGCATCACGCGCCGGGTCCTCGGCGGGCGCGCGGCGCTTTTGCACCTCGGCCAGGCGGTGCTCCAGTGCCTCCACCAGCTGCTTGCGGCGGCCCGGGTTGTGCAGCAGGTCGTCTTGCAGATAGGGGTTGCGTTGCACCACCCAGATATCCCCCATCACCTCGTAGAGCATGCGCGCCGAGCGGCCCGTCTTGCGCTCCTGGCGCAGCTGGTCGAGCAGATCCCAGGCCTGCGCGCCCAGCAAGCGAATGACGATTTCGCGGTCGGAGAACGAGGTGTAGTTGTAGGGGATCTCGCGGAGACGGGCGGGCCCGTCAACCTGTGCTTGCAAGCTTGCCAGCGCAATCGGTGCGTTCATGTGTGGGGACCTGTACGGGAGCGGGCGCTCCCTTTTATGGGTAAGCAGTGGGGCCACCGATTTTATGACACCGGGCTTGCACGCATGGCTGCCCGTTTTAAAACATGGTACGCCGCAGTCTGGCTTTGCCGCATGGCCCCTGCCGGCGCTGGAGCCATCCCGGCGCCCGCCTGCGTCAGCGCCTACTTTTTCCTATTTTTTCTTATTTGATCGAAATTGAGCATTTCGAACCCCCCACCCACCTCTACCACAACTGTTTGACAGTCCCATGTGACAACCCCAAAGCACTGTCGCGTCTAAACCCCTAAGGTTACACTTTTCTCTCGAATACGAATGGCGGCTGAACTACAATCGTAACGCCTTGTATTTGTTGACGCTGTGCAGACGGGCGCTGGCTTTCCCCAGTTGCCTAAAACCAGCGGATATGCCACAACGTCACAGAACATTCACAAACGCCACATACGATTCGTTTTTGAGCGTTTTATAAACCCCTAGGAGCATTCATGCACTTCAAGCGTTTGGTCATCGCTGCCGGTATTGCAGCCACTACCAGCCTGTCCGCCCATGCCGTCACCGAGATCCAATGGTGGCACTCCATGACCGCCGTGAACAACGAATGGGTCAACGACCTGGCCAAGGAGTTCAACGACAGCCAAAAGGAATACAAGGTTGTGCCAACCTTCAAGGGTGTGTACGACGAGTCGATGACGGCAGCGATCGCCGCCTTCCGCTCGGGCAATGCGCCCCACATCCTGCAAGTGTTTGAAGTGGGCACCGCCACGATGATGGCCTCCAAGGGCGCCACCGTGCCCGTGGGCAAGGTGATGTCCGACGCCGGCGTGTCCTTCGACCCCAAGGCCTACATCCCAGCGGTTGCCGGTTACTACACCGCGCCTAACGGCCAGATGCTGAGCTTCCCGTTCAACAGCTCGACGACCATCTTCTACTACAACAAGGACGCCTTCAAGAAGGCCGGTCTGGACGCGGAAAAGGCGCCCACCACCTGGCCTGAAGTGTTCGCTGCTGCCAAGAAGCTCAAGGAAAGCGGCCACAGCTGCCCGATGACCCTGGCATGGCAAGGCTGGACCCAGCTGGAGTCCTTCTCCACCTGGCACAACGTCGAGTTCGCGACCGAGCACAATGGCCTGTCTGCCAACGGCTACAAGGCACGCCTGAAGATCAACTCGCCACTGCACGTCAAGCACATCGACAACCTGGCCGCTGCCGCCAAGGCCGGTGAGTTTGTCTACAAGGGCCGTGCGTCCACCGCCCAGGCTTCGTTCACCGCCGGTGAATGCGCGATGATCCAGACCTCGTCCGGTTTCTACGGCGACGTGGCCAAGAACGCCAAGTTCGCCTACGGCCTGGCACCCCTGCCTTACTACCCTGACGTCAAGGGCGCGCCTCAGAACACCGTGATCGGTGGCGCATCGCTGTGGGTGATGGCCGGCAAGAAATCCGAAGAGTACAAGGGCGTGGCCAAGTTCTTCGAATTCCTGTCGCAAACCAAGGTGCAGGCCGCTTCGCACCAGCGCACCGGCTACCTGCCTGTGACGATGGCCGCGTATGACCTGACCGAAAAGTCCGGTTTCTACCAAAAGAACCCTGGCACCGACACCGCCGTGACGCAGATGATCCGCAAGGTCACCGACAACTCGCGTGGTATCCGCCTGGGCAACTACGTACAGATCCGCACCATCGAGGACGAAGAACTCGAACAGGTCTGGGCTGGCAAGAAGACCGGCAAGGAAGCCCTGGACTCCATCGTGAGCCGTGGCAACGAACTGCTGGCCCGCTTCGAAAAGTCGTACAAGCCTTAATCCTTTCATCACATGCGCCCACCCTGCACGCGTGGGGCGGGCGCAGTCGATGAGCCATCGCCCGGCGGCTGTCCTCAGCCCCGGCGGTTTTTTTGTTTTTGAGCTCCATCATGGAAAAACGCGTACTTTTCCGCTCTAAATGGCTGCCCTGGGTGTTGATTGCACCGCAGTTGCTGATCATTGGCATTTTCTTTTTCTGGCCCGCTGGCCAGGCTGTGCTGCAGTCCTTCCAGATGGAAGACGCCTTCGGCATGAGCACCGAATGGGTGGGGCTGGAGAACTTCCGCAACCTGTTCGCCGATCCCACCTATCTGAATTCCTTCAAGCGCACCGCCATGTTCTCGGTGCTGGTCGCAGGCGCGGGCATTGCCATCTCGCTGGTGCTGGCCATCTTTGCCGACCGCATCGTGCGCTTTGCGATGGTCTACAAGACCTTGCTGATCGTTCCCTACGCTGTTGCGCCCGTCATTGCCGGCGTGCTGTGGGTGTTCCTGTTCTCGCCATCCATCGGCGTGGTCACCTATTACCTGGGCAAGCTGGGCTACAACTGGAACCACATGATGAATGACAACCAGGCGATGGCGCTGATCGTCATGGCCTCGGTGTGGAAGCAGATTTCCTACAACTTCCTGTTCTTCCTGGCGGGCCTGCAGTCCATCCCCAAGGCGCTGATCGAAGCGGCATCGATCGATGGTGCCAGCCCCTGGCGCCGCTTCTGGAACATCCAGCTGCCGCTGCTCTCGCCCACCACCTTCTTCCTGCTGGTGATCAACATCGTCTACGCGTTCTTCGACACCTTCGGCATCATCGATGCGGCAACGCAAGGCGGCCCCGGCCAATCGACCTCGATCCTGGTCTACAAGGTCTACCAGGACGGCTTCAAGGCGCTGGATCTGGGCGGCTCCGCAGCGCAGTCCGTCGTGCTGATGCTGATCGTCATCGTGCTGACCGTGGTGCAGTTCCGCTATGTTGAAAAGAAAGTGCAGTACTGATCATGGTTGACCGCAATCCCTGGCTCAATTTCCTCTCGCACGCCGTGCTGGTGCTCGGCGTGGCGATTGTGGCCTTCCCGCTGTACCTGGCTTTCATTGCATCGACCCACACGGCCGATGCCATCGTGCAGTCTCCCATGCCGCTGCTGCCTGGCGCCCACCTCTGGGAAAACTACCAGGCCGCGCTGTTTGGCTCGGGCAAGCTGGGCTCCAACACCAATGTCATGCACATGATGTGGGTGAGCTTCTGGGTGGCGATGATCATCACCGTCGGCAAGATCGCGATCTCGCTGCTGTCGGCCTTTGCCATCGTCTACTTCCGCTTCCCCTTCAAGATGATCTGCTTCTGGGCGATTTTCCTCACGCTGATGCTGCCCGTTGAAGTGCGGATTCTGCCCACCTACAAGGTCGTGGCGGAACTCGGCCTGCTCAACAGCTATGCCGGTCTGACCTTGCCGCTGATCGCCTCGGCCACCGCCACCTTCCTGTTCCGCCAGTTCTTCCTGACGGTGCCCGATGAGCTGGTGGAAGCCGCACGCATCGACGGCGCCGGCGCGATGCGCTTTTTCAAGGACATCCTGGTGCCGCTGTCGCGCACCTCGATTGCGGCCCTGTTCGTGATCCAGTTCATCTACGGCTGGAACCAGTACCTCTGGCCCTTGCTGATGACCACCTCGGAAGACATGTACCCCGTGGTGATCGGTATCAAGCGCATGCTGGCAGGCGGCGAAGCCGCTGTGGACTGGAATATCGTGATGGCCACCGCCATCTTGGCCATGCTGCCACCGACCCTGGTGGTGATGCTGATGCAAAAGTGGTTTGTCAAAGGTCTGGTGGATACCGAAAAGTAACCCCTCGCCATCTTGTCCCTCCACCATCTTTGACCGATACAACGAAACCTTCTTATGGCTTCCATCTCTCTCAAGAACATTGTCAAACGCTACGGCACCGGCAAATCGGCCGTGCCCGTGATCCATGGCGTCAATGCCGAAATCAAGGACGGTGAATTCATCGTTCTGGTGGGCCCCTCGGGCTGCGGCAAGTCGACCCTGCTGCGCATGATTGCCGGCCTCGAAGAAATCACCGGCGGTGACCTGATGATTGGCGACAAGATCGTCAACAACCTCGAGCCCGCCAAGCGCAACATCGCCATGGTGTTCCAGAACTATGCGCTCTACCCGCACATGAGCAACTACGAGAACATGGCCTATGGCCTGAAGCTCGCCAAGGTGCCCGAGGACGAGATCAAGCGCCGCGTGGACAAGGCTGCCAAGATTTTGGAGCTGTCGCACCTACTGGACCGCAAGCCGCGCCAGCTGTCGGGCGGCCAGCGCCAGCGCGTGGCCATGGGCCGCGCCATCGTGCGCCAGCCCCAGGTTTTCCTGTTTGACGAGCCGCTGTCCAACCTGGATGCCAAGCTGCGCGGCCAGACCCGCATCGAAATCCAGAAGCTCCATGCCGAGCTGGGCATCACCAGCCTGTTCGTGACCCACGACCAGGTCGAAGCGATGACCCTGGCCCAGCGCATGATCGTGATGAACGGCGGCAATGTAGAGCAGTTCGGCACGCCCGAAGAGGTCTACCACACGCCCGCATCGACCTTTGTCGCCGGCTTCATCGGCTCGCCGCCGATGAACCTGCTGAAGAATTCTGCCAATGGCAAGGCCGGTCAGATCCTGGGTATCCGCCCCGAGCACATCGACCTGGTGGCCTCGGGTGGCTGGGAGTTCCAGGTCGAAACCGTGGAGCTGCTGGGCGCCGAGCGCCTGCTGTACGGCAAAGTGGGCGGCGAGCAAGTCACCGTGCGCGTGGAAGAAGGCACGCCCTTCCCCAAGCCCGGTGAAGTGGCGCGCATCAGCGCACGCGAAGACCGCCTGCACTGGTTCCACGCAGAAACCGGCAAGCGCATCTGAGCGCAGCAAGGCGATGTGCACAGCGGCCACGCCTTGGCTCCTGACCTGAACGCTTGAACACCAGCGCCCAAGTGCAGCACTTGTGGCGCTTTTCTTTTTTCTCATCGAGATTGATATGACGCTTTCTAGCAACTGGCCCTATCCACGCTGGGTGGCCCACCGCGGCGCAGGCAAACTGGCACCCGAGAACACCATGAGCGCCTTCCGCCTGGGCGCCGCGCACGGCTACCGCATGTTCGAGTGCGATGCCAAGCTCAGCCGCGATGGCGTGCTGTTTCTGATGCACGATGCGGACCTGAAACGCACCACCAATGCCCAGGGCACCGGCAGCGACCTGAGCATGGGTGAGCTCGCCCAGCTCGATGCCGGCAGCTGGCATTCGCGCAGCCATGCCGGCGAGAACCTGCCCACCCTGGAGGCGCTGGCCCGCTGGTGCCTGGCCAACCACCTTTTCCTGAACGTCGAGATCAAGCCCACGCCCGGCCAGGAGCTGGAAACAGGCCGTGCAGCCGGTGCGCTGATGAACCGCATCTGGCCGCAAACCGTGGTGCCGCCGCTTTTCACCTCGTTCAAGGCCGATTCGCTGCGCGGCGCGCGCGAAGTGGCAGCGCATATCCCACGCGGCCTGCTGGTCGACAAGCTGGCCGATGGCAGCGGCGACGCCGAGCTGCAGCTGGCGCTGGAGCTGGACTGCCAGGCGCTGGTGCTCAACCATGCGCTCTGGGATGCCGCGCTAGTGGCCAAGGTCCATGCCGCAGGCCTCTACTGCAGCAGCTACACGGTCAACGACGAATGGGCCGCGCAGCGCCTGATCGACCTGGGCACCGACGGCATCATCACCGACCGGGTGGACCTGTTCAGTCCGGCCCAGGATGGTCCGCTGCTGTAATTCCATCGCGCCCATCGCGCTTTGGCTGACAGCCAGACAAAAGCCCGGCATGGCTGGGCTTTTGTCTGTGCGCGATGCGCCTCAGTCCATCTTGGTGCCCGAGGCCTTGACCGCCTCGGCCCAACGCGGCATCTCGCTGGCCAGGAACTGGCTGAACGCCTCGGCACCGAGAAAGGCCGGGTCGGCGCCCTGCTCCACCATGCGTCCGCGCACATCGGGCATCTGCATCACCTGGCCAAAGGCGGCGCTGAGCTGGTTCACCACCTCCTTGGGCGTACCAGCGGGCGCGAGGAAGCCATAGAAGCCCACGACCTCAAAGCCCTTGAGCCCGCTTTCAATGGCCGTCGGCACCTCGGGCAGCGCCGGGTTGCGCTCCTTGCTGGTGACGGCCAGCGCACGCACCTTGCCCTGCTTGTGGTAGGCAGCGGCCTGCGGAATGCTCTCGGCCATGAACTGCACCTGGCCGCCCACCAGATCGGTAAAGGCCGGCGCACTGCCCTTGTAGGGGATATGCACCAGGTCCAGTCCGGTGGCGCTTTTGAACATCTCGGGCACCAGGTGGCTGATGCCGCCATTGCCAGCCGAGCCAAAGTTGACCTTGCCGGGGTGGGCCTTGGCGTAGCTGATGAACTCCTGCAGGTTCTTGGCTGGCACCTTGTTGTTGACCAGCAGGGCCAAGGGTTGCATCGCCGTGCGCGCCACCGGCGTGAAATCGCGCAAGGTGCTGTAGGGCAGCTTGGGGTAGAGCGCGGGGTTGATCACCATCACCCCGGTATTGGCCAGCATCAAGGTATAGCCATCGGCCGGCGCTTTCATGACATCCTGCGCGCCCACCGCGCCACCGGCACCGGGCTTGTAGTCCACGATGATGGGCTGGCCCAGCACGCCCTGGAGCTTGTCGGTCAGCAGGCGGGCATGCTGGTCCAGCGGGCCGCCTGCGGGAAAGCCGATGACCACCCGCACCGGCTTGCTCGGAAAAGGCTGCTGCGCCTGGGCCGCGGCGCTGAACGCCAGCCCCGTGATGGCTGCCAGGCAGGCGTGTGCGATGTGCTTCATGCGGTGTCTCCTTGGGTTTGTTATCGGTAGAGAGGCAGGCCGTGCGAACGCAGCCTGCAAACCCATCATGACCGGCACACCCCGCTTCTACAACCGGCGTCTGTCTCGCATTTTTTCGGATTGACGCCGCACCCGTCAGGCGGTAGCTGCCACCGCCTCGCCAGCGGGCGCTGCCTTGCGCCGCCACAGCAGCCACAGCCAGCCCAGGCCTTGCACGGCCACCAGCAGCACCAGCATGTCCAGCGCCAGCTGCGCGGCCCACAGGTGCTTGCTCATGTCGCGCACGCCTTCGCCCAGCATGACGATGATGACCTGCGAGACCACCAGGAGCGCCAGCAGCAAGCCACCCACCGCCAGGGGCCGCAAGCGGCCGGCCTGGCGGCTGCGGCTGGCCGCAAACAGTGCCACTGCCGCCAGCAGCAAGAGGGGCGCCAGCGGCGTGACGATGCGGTCGCGCAGCGCGCTCATGCGCAGCAGCAGGTCGGTGACCGGTTGGGCGCCGCCGTCGTGGCGATGGAGGTAGAAGTTGCCGGGAAACACATGGAAGTACTGCACCGTGAAATGGCTGGGCAGCGCAAAGCGGGCCAGGCGCCACAGGGTGAGCGGATAGTGCAGATAAGGCCGCAGCACATCGCCCTTGCCCAGCTTGGGCGTGACAGGGTAGCAATCGCGATCCGTGTGCTGCACCTGGGTGCCACCGGGGCCCGACAGTGCATTGCCCCAGGCATCGACTCCAATACAGTCCCGGCGCTCAGCGGGCACACCCAGGCCATCGAGCTGCGCCGGGCTGAGCACCATGTAGGAGCCCAGGTAGACGCCATGGTAGGCATTGAGACTCGCATTCTTGCCGATCAGCAAGGGCACCAGGCACAGCACCTGCACGGCCAGCAGCAGCTTGAGCAGGCCCTTATCCGGCAGCATGCGCTGCCAGCGGCTGCCCGCCCAGACGCACAACAGCGCCAGCAGCGGCACATAGAAATACTGCACCTTGGCCAGGCCGCAGACCAGCGCCCCCAGGCCCAGGCCGACCATCCGCACAGCCCAGCGCGAGGCCAGCAGGCCCAGCAGCAGCAGCGGCAGCGCAATCAGGCAGGCGTATTCGGCATAAAAGGATTGGGCCATGCCAATGTTGTGCGCCATGAAAAACACTGCCAGCCAGGCCAGCACCATGGCCGACCAGCCCAGCGCGCCACGCTGCAGCGCCGCCGCGCATTGCCAGGCCAGCACAGCGGCATAGGCGAGCAGCAGCAGCTTGGCCGCCAGCGCCGTGCGCGACAGGTCAAACATATTCCCGGACATAAAGCGCTGCACCCAGCCGGCAAAAGTGAACATGTGCGAGGCCAGCTCCGGATTGCCCGGGGTGCGAAAGGGCCGATCGGGCAGTGCCCAGTGGATGCCATCACCCATCGGCGTCAGGTAGAGGTGGCCCACCACGCGCTGGAAATCATTGGTATCGGCAAACAGCAAGGCCTGCGAGCCCCAGACCAGCGCCGCAGCTGCCGCGCCCACCACGAGGCAGCAGATACAGAAAAGCCACCGGGAGCGGTGGCCAGACAAGGGCATTGTGGTGGTCATCCCACAATTATGTCTGAATTGTAAAGAAACGTATAGCTAGCGCCGCAGAAATAACCGGAGTCTCGGCATCAACGCCGCCAGCCACCCAGCACCATCCATTGGCTGCTGGCCAGTGCGATCACCAAAAGCGCATAGCCCATCAGGCTGCCGTCGCGGCCCTGCCACAGCAGCGCGACGAAGAGCGCAGCGCAGCCCACCAGAAAATGCAGCGCCAGCTGGCCATACCAGGGCAGCAGCGGCGTGGCCTTGCGTACAAACAGCCAGCGAGCGAGCACCAGCAGCAGCGCCAAAAAAGCGGCCGGGGCACAGAAGTTCAGCAGGTGCCAGAGGCTGGTGGTGGCAAGCATGGAGCGGACAGGTTGATATAAGTCAAGCTGGTACTGATACGACAAGCAATGGATTTACAGAGATTTTATAATCCCTGGCATGGCAGTTTGGGCCCTGGGCATCAACCACACGACGGCACCGGTCGACATTCGCGGCCGGTTTGCATTTGCACTCGACAAGATTGCGCCAACTTTGCAGAGTTTGCGCAGCACGATCTCGGGTGTGCACAGCCACGCCGGTGTGGAGACGGCCATCTTGTCCACCTGCAACCGCACCGAGATCTACTGTGCCGCCCAAGAGCCGGCGCTTGACCACACCCTGCGCTGGCTGGCCCAAAGCGGCGACTTGCCCGCCGAGGCGCTGAAAAACTACACCTACACCCTGCAAAACGACCTGGCCGCGCGCCACGCTTTTCGCGTCGCCAGCGGTCTGGACTCGATGGTGCTGGGCGAGGCCCAGATCCTGGGCCAGATGAAGAATGCCGTGCGCGCCGCTGAAGAAGCCGGCTCGCTGGGCACCACGCTCAACCAACTTTTCCAGCGCAGCTTTGCCGTCGCCAAGGAAGTGCGCAGCGCCACCGAAATTGGCGCGCACAGCATCAGCATGGCCGCTGCCGCCGTGCGCCTGGCCGGCCAGCTGTTTGAAGACCTGACCAAGATCCGTGTGCTGTTTGTCGGCGCTGGCGAGATGATTGAGCTTTGCGCCACCCACTTCGCGGCCAAGCAGCCCGCCCACATCACGGTGGCCAACCGCACCCTGGAGCGCGGCGAAAAGCTGGCGGGCCACTTTGGCGCCAGCACGATGCGCCTGGCCGATCTGCCCGACCACCTGCACGAATACGACGCCATCATCAGCTGCACCGCATCGAGCCTGCCGATCATCGGCCTGGGCGCCGTCGAGAGCGCCCTGAAAAAACGCAAGCGCCGCCCGATCTTCATGGTGGACCTGGCCGTTCCCCGCGATATCGAGGGCGAGGTCAAGAACCTGGGCGATGTCTACCTCTACACCGTGGATGACCTGGCCCATGTGGTCAAGGCCGGCCAGGAGCAGCGCCAGGCGGCCGTCGTGCAGGCCGAAACCATCATCGATGCCGGTGTGCAGCGCTTCATGCACTGGATGGACCAGCGCGCTCCGGAAGGCGGCGCCGTGCCCTTGATCCAGCAGATCAATGCGCAGGCCGATGTCTGGCGTGCGCTGGAGATCGAACGCGCCAAAAAACGCCTGGCCAAGGGCGAAGACATGGACGCGGTGCTCGATGCGCTGACACGCGGCCTGTCGCAAAAGATTCTGCACGGCACCATGGCCGAGCTGCACGCGGGCGATGCCCAGGCGCGTGCCCAGACTGCGGACATGGTCTCGCGCCTGTTCCTGCGCAGCCAGCGCGGCGGTGGCAACGGCCACCAATCGGGTTTGTAGCGACGCTGCGCGGCCCAGCCGCCCCTGCTCGCTCCCCGCTCCCCCTCCTTTTCTCGGCCTGCGTGTTTGACCGCTGCATTTGCGGCAGCCCCGGCGCAGGCCCAGCCTTACCAGACCGCCATGAAAGACTTTCTCCGCCAACAGC
This sequence comes from Comamonas sp. MYb21, assembly GCF_037479395.1. Classification (NCBI taxonomy): domain Bacteria; kingdom Pseudomonadati; phylum Pseudomonadota; class Betaproteobacteria; order Burkholderiales; family Comamonadaceae; genus Comamonas; species Comamonas sp. MYb21. The sequence goes on from NZ_JBBGZC010000001.1 coordinate 407,469, forward strand.
TGGAACGCTATGCCGAGCGCCTCAATGAGCTGAATTTTCTGCTCTCGCGCGAGGACATCATGGCCAATATGCCGCAGTTCCTCAAGCTCTCGCGCGAACACACCGATGTCGCCGCGGTGGCCGAGCGCTATGCGCGCTACCAGCAGATCGAATCCGATATCGAAGGCGCCAAAGAGATGCTGGCCGACCCGGACATGGCCGACATGGCGCGCGAAGAGATCAGCAGCGGCGAGGCCGAGCTGGAGCAGCTGGCCGCCCAGCTGCAGCGCATGCTGCTACCCAGGGACCCCGACGATGCCCGCCCCGCCTTTGTCGAAGTGCGGGCCGGCACCGGTGGTGATGAATCGGCGCTGTTTGCCGGCGACATCACCCGCATGTACACCCGCTACGCCGAGCGCATGGGCTGGCGGGTCGAGATCATGAGCGCCAACGAGGCCGAGCTGGGGGGCTACAAGGAAGTGGTGCTGCGCGTCGACGGCGGCGACAACGTCTACGGCACCCTGCGCTTTGAATCGGGCGGCCACCGCGTGCAGCGCGTGCCCGCCACCGAAACCCAAGGCCGCATTCACACCAGCGCCTGCACCGTGGCGGTGATGCCCGAGCCCGACGAGCAGCAGGCCATCACCCTGAACCCGGCCGACCTGCGCATCGACACCTTCCGCGCCAGCGGCGCCGGTGGCCAGCACATCAACAAGACCGACTCGGCCGTGCGCATCGTCCACTTGCCCACCGGCATCGTCGCCGAATGCCAGGACGGCCGCAGCCAGCACAGCAACAAGGCCAAGGCCTTGCAGGTGCTGCAGGCCCGTATCCAGGAAAAGGAACGCAGCGAACGCGCCGCCAAAGAGGCCGCCATGCGCAAGGGCTTGATCGGCTCGGGCGACCGCTCAGACCGCATCCGCACCTACAACTTCCCGCAGGGCCGCGTCACCGACCACCGCATCAACCTGACCTTGTACAAGCTCAGCTTCATCATGGATGGCGACCTGAGCGAGCTGATGGAGGCGCTGCAGTCCGAACGCGAGGCTGAGTTGCTGGCCGAGCTGGAAGTCAACCAATAAGGCCAGCCATGCCCAGCCACCACCCCGGTTTTGCGTTGCGCGCTGCCTGGCGTGCGGCGGGATACATGACCCTGGCGCTGGCCGCCAGCAGCGCCTCGGCCCAGTTGGCGCGCAAGCCCTCGATGTATGAGGATGGCCGCAACGCCAGCAGCGCGCCGCAGGAGCTGATCGCCAGGCCAGGCAGCAGCGGGCCCGCGCAGGCCATGGCCAACCACAGCAGCCAGCCCTTTGCCGCTGATCTGATGAGCCAAGCGGCCTTTGACCAGCTGGCCCGTGTCTACAACGCCGGCACGCCGCTGGCCCAGCCCCATGTGATCTTTGTGGTCGACCGCCAGGCCCGGCCTGCAGCGCGGCTGTACTTCATCAACACGCCGCGTTACCAGCTGCACGACCGCTTTTTGCGCGAGCAAGGCCTGCTGCGTGGCGGCAAGGATGCGCTGAACCGCAACTACCGTGACGCGGGGCGCCGCTTTATCCTGGGCACCCTGAGCTGGCAGCCGCAGATCGAGGGCTTTGTCTATGAATTCTGGGAAGGCGACCAGCTGACGGGCAGTTTGCTGCGTGAAACCGAGGCCCAGTTGCGCAGCCACTTTTTTGCAGCGGTGCAGTTCAAGGCCAATGCCAGCGCGCAAGAGCAGGTGGCTGCCACTGCAGGCATCCCCGCAGTCACCCAAAGCGCGTTGATCGGCCAGCAACGCTTTTTGCCGCTGAACCCGGGCCAGGCCGTGGGCCGCCTGCATTTGGTGGACGATATCGACCAAGTCCATGACCTGCAGCCCAGCGACATCGTCGTGCTGCGTCAGGTGCCCATCGCGCTGCCGCCCGTGGCAGGCGTGCTGACCGAGCAGCCCTCGACCATGGTCTCGCACGTGAACCTGCTGGCCAAAGGCTGGGGCGTGCCCAATGCCTATGTGCGCGATGCCAGCCAGCTGCTGGCGGCGCACAACGGCCAATGGGTGCACTTGGCGGTCAGCGCCAAGGACTACCAGCTGCGCGCCGCCACCGATGCCGAACGCCGCCAAGCCATGGAGCGCAGGGCCATGAAGCGCAGCCTGGCGGGCGCGAGCATCCAGACGGACACGCGCAGCAGCACGCTGCAGCCGCTCGCCATCCTGCGCGCCAGCCACCGCCGCCAGTGCGGCGCCAAGGCTGCCAACCTCGGCGAAGTGCGGCATGCGGGCATTGCCAGCGTCCAGGTGCCCGATGGTTTTTGCCTGCCCTTTGGCGCCTATGCCAGCGCGATGCAGCGTTTTGGCCTGGCAGAAAAAGTGGCGCGCATGCAGCAGCAGCCCGGCTTTGACAGCGATGCCGCCCTGCGCCGCCGTGCCTTGGCCGCGCTGCGCGCCGAGATCGAACAGATGCCGCTCGATGCCGCTTTTGCCCAGAGTCTGCAGGCGCGCTGGACCAGCCAGCTGCAGCAGGCCGGCGTGTTTGTGCGTAGCTCGTCGAGCTCGGAAGATTTGCCCGGCTTCAGTGGCGCGGGCCTCTACACCACCGTGCCCCATGTGAAGGGCGAAGCAGCCTTGCAGGGTGCCGTACGCAAGGTCTGGGCCTCGGTCTTCAACTTCGAGGCCTGGGAGGCGCGCCGTGCCGCCGGCATTGCGCAGGACGCCGTCGCGATGGCGGTGCTGGTGCAGCAGGCGGTGGACTCCGAGGCCTCGGGTGTGATGGTCACGCGCGACCCGCTGGGCGGCACCCCTCACAGCGTCTTTATCGCAGCCAAGCGCGGCATTGGCATCCGTGTGGTGGAAGGCCGGCGCGTGGCAGAGCAGGTGCTGTACTCGCGCCGCAGCCAGGCCGTGCAGGTGCTCAGCCGCTCGGCCGAGGACACGGAGCTGCGCCTGGCGCCGGACGGTGGCGTGCGGGAAGTGGCCGTGGCGCAGCGCCAGGTGCTCAGCGACGCCCTGGTCAAACGCCTGGCCGATGCCGGCGCTGCGATCGAAAAGCAGTTTGGCGGCCGCACCCAGGATATTGAATGGGCCATTGCCGATAACCAGATCCTGGTCCTGCAATCGCGGCCCTTTGTGCAGGCCGCCAACCACTAGCCCGCAGCAACCGCGAACCGCGCACCGACATGAATGCTCCCACCCCCGACACCCCCATCACGGTCACCCAGGCACTGGCGCAGGCCGCTGCGCTGGGCATCGCCCGTATCGACGCGCAGATGCTGCTGCTGCACCTCTGCGGCCAGCCCACCCATGCGCGCGCCTGGCTCATCACCCATGATGGCGATCGCCTGAGCAGCGCGCAGACCGCACAGTGGCAGCAGTGGCTGCAGCGCCGCGCCGATGGCGAGCCGGTGGCCTATCTGACGGGCCACAAAGGCTTTTACGGGCTGGACCTGGCCGTGGACGCCCGCGTGCTGGACCCGCGCCCCGATACCGAAACCCTGGTGGACTGGGCGCTGGAGCTGCTGCCCGATACCCCGGGCCAGCCGGCCCTGCGCCTGGCCGACCTGGGCACCGGCAGCGGCGCGATTGCGCTGGCCTTGCAGCATGCCCGGCCTGCGGCCGAGGTCTGGGCGGTGGACGCCAGCACCGATGCGCTGGCCGTTGCCCAGGCCAATGCGGCGCGCTTGCAGCTGCCGCTGCGCTTTGCGCACAGCCACTGGCTGTCGGCGCTGCAAGGGCGGTTTGATGCCATCGTCACGAACCCGCCCTACATCCGCGACGACGACCCGCATATGCCCGCGCTGCGCCATGAGCCGCGCCAGGCACTGACCAGCGGCGCCGATGGCCTGGACGACATCCGCCATATCGTCGATACCGCCCCAGGTTACCTGCGCGAAGGCGGCTGGCTGCTGATCGAGCATGGCTGGGACCAGGCAGAAGCGGTGCGTGCGCTGCTGGCCCAGCGCGGTTTTGCCCAGGCGCAAAGCCGCAAGGACCTCGCTGGCATCGAACGCGCCAGCGGCGGACAATGGCCTTCCGTGAAATAATAGTGACCATGCCCGCGCTTGAACTGCGGCAAAACGCCCGTATTTGTGTAGCTCATCCAAGCGCTGACCCGATTACATTGCAACCCACACGCCCCGACGGAGCCCATCCATGAGCGATACCCAACAACGCATCGACCAGCTGGTCAAAGGTCATGACATCGTGCTGTTCATGAAGGGAACGGCCAGCTTTCCGCAATGCGGATTCTCCGGCCGTGCCATTCAGATTCTCAAAGCCAGTGGCGTGGAGACCCGTGGTCTGACCACCGTCAATGTGCTCGAAGACCCCGAGATCCGCCAAGGCATCAAGGACTACAGCCAGTGGCCCACGATCCCCCAGCTGTATGTCAAAGGTGAATTCATCGGTGGCTCGGACATCATGATGGAAATGTACGAATCGGGCGAGCTGCAGCAACTGGTGGCCACGCTCTGATCGCCTGGCACCATCAGCTTGCCAGCCGCAACCAGGCCGCCTTCCGAGGCGGCTTTTTTGCGCCCGCGATGCGGCCCAGGCCCGCGTGCAAGGCGGTGCGATGGCGACACGCAATGGCCTTGCCAGCAGCCATAGCCGGTCGACTAAGGTAAGCTCAGCACAGCAGCACCCATCGCGCATCGCCCGCCCGCTGCGGGCTTGCAGCACCTGCTGCCAAAAGCACTTGCCAGTCGCCAGACGGGCATGCGACCATTGAACACCGATTCAAACCGGCGGCGCACCGCGCGCCGCCACCGCTTTTGCCGAAAAATGTGAGCAGCCGGTCTGCACTGCTCCCACAAGAATGTCTATGAATCTTACGCAGAGTCTCTTTGTCATTGCCTTGCTGATCAGCTTGAGCGCCTTTTTCTCCATGGCGGAGATATCGCTGGCCGCCTCGCGCCGCCTGCGATTGCGGCAGATGGTCGATGACGGAGACCCGCGTGCAGAGCGTGTGATGAAGGTCCAGGAGCAGCCCGGTGAGTACTTCACCGTCGTGCAGGTAGGCCAGAATGCGGTGGCCATTTTGGGCGGTATCGTTGGTGAAGGGGCGCTCAGTCCCTTTGTCTCGGGCATCGCCAGCCGCTGGCTGGAGCCCGCTACCGCGCAGACCATCGGCTTTCTGTGCTCGTTCACCGTGGTCACCTCGCTGTTCATCCTGCTGGCCGACCTGCTGCCCAAGCGCCTGTCGATGGCCGAGCCCGAGGCGCTGGCGCTGCGCGTCTCGCGCCCCATGCAATGGTGCATGACGCTCTTCAAACCCGTGGTCTGGTTCTACAGCAAGGCGGCCGATGGCCTGTTTCACCTGCTGGGCCTGTCGACGATCCGCGATGAAAAGATCACCTACGAAGACATTCTGGCGATGACCGAGGCCGGCGCCAAGGCCGGTGTGCTGGCCGCGCAGGAGCAGCAGGTGATCGCCAATCTGTTCGAGCTCGATACGCGCACCGTCGGCTCGGCGATGACCCAGCGCGACCGCATCGCCTTCTTCTACCAGGACGACAGCGACGACATCATCCGCGCCCGCATTGCCGAGGAACCCTTTTCGACCTACCCGGTCTGCGCCGGAGATATCGACCATGTGGTCGGCTATGTCGATGCCAAGGACCTGTTCCAGCGCGCGCTCAACAACCTGCCGATGAAGCTGCGCGATGAGGGCCTGGTCAAAAAGGCCCTGGTCATCCCCGACCGGCTGACCCTGGCCGAAGTGCTGCAGCAGTTCCGCCAGGCGCATGAGGACTTCGCCATCATCGTCAATGAGTACAGCCTCGTGGTCGGCGTGGTCACGCTCAACGATGTGATGAGCACCGTCATGGGCGACCTGATGGGGCCGGTCGATGAAGAGCTGATCGTGCGCCGCGACGAGACCTCGTGGCTGATCGACGGCATCACCCCGATCGAGGATGTGGAGCGAACCTTGCTGCTGGACGACCTGCCGCATTCCGACGAATACGAGACCCTGGGCGGCTTCTTGATGGTGATGCTGCGCCGCATCCCGCGCCGCACCGACAAGGTGGTCTGGGGCAAGTACCAGTTCGAGGTGATGGACGTGGACAGCTACCGCATCGACCAGGTGCTGGTCACCATCGTGGACCCCAACAAGGTGCCCGATTCACCGCTGCCGCCGGCCACTGGCAGCCTGGTCGCCTGACACCTACCAAGCCTTTAGCCCGATGAAAAAGCCACCGCATGCGGTGGCTCTATTTTTTCGGCAGTGCTGGCAGCCGCCTCGGACCTCCGTCCTCAGGCTTCGACCTTGTTCTCAAACAGCCACTGGCGCTGCGCGCCGTAGACCAGGTTGGGGTAGGTGTCCTTGCCACGGCTGCCGTTGTAGCGGCCCAGCGCCATGAACAGATCGCCCTTTTCGCGGTCCAGGTAGTGGCGCAGAATCACACAGCCAAAACGCAGATTGGTCTGCATGTGAAAGAGCTTGGCCGGGTCGCCGTCGCCGATCACCCGGGTCCAGAACGGCATCACCTGCATGTAGCCGCGGGCCCCGACATTGGACATCGCGAACTTGCGGAATCCACTTTCGACCTGGATCAGACCCAGCACCAGCGATTCATCGAGGCGCGCACGCCGGGCCTCATACCAGACGGTCTGCAGAAAGTCGCGGCGCACCTCCCAATCGGGTTTGCGCCGGCGCAGGCGGTCGCTCATCGCGCCCAGCCAGCGCAGGTAGACGATCTTGGCCTCGGTCGAGACAAACACCGGCTCCGGTGGCGCGGCACTGCCGATCGCTGCCGTGAGTGCCGAGCGCACCGAATCGATCAGGGGCTCTTCCAACTGGCCACCGGCCAGCGCAGCCTGCGGCGCAGCCAGCCAGGCGCCTGGCCCGGCCAGCAACGATGCCATGGCCGCGCGGCGTGATACGCCCGCAGGTAAAGCAATGCGTGAGCCTGACATCCTCGATCGATCCCTCTGTGACTATTGTGGTGTGGCGCCTGGCGGCATGGGCTGCGTTGGCAGCCCATGGCCCGCATCAGGCCAGGCGGCTGGTGATGAAGCTGAACACCTCGTCCACAGGCACCTTGGTGGCGGCAGTGTCGCGCCGCTGCTGGTACTCGACCATGCCTTCTTGCAGGCCCCGGTCGCCCAGCACCACCCGGTGCGGCACGCCAATCAGCTCCCAATCGGCCAGCATCGCGCCCGGGCGCTCGCCGCGGTCGTCCAGTATCACATCGACGCCAGCGGCCAACAAGTCTGCGTGTAGCTTTTCAGCCGCAGTCTTGACCGCTTCGCTGCGGTCCATGCCGATGGGGCAGATCACCACGGTGAAGGGGGCAATCGCGTCTGGCCAGATGATGCCGCGCTCGTCATGGTTTTGCTCCACAGCGGCTGCGGGCAAGCGGGTCACGCCAATACCATAGCAACCCATTTCGAACTCGCTGGGCTTGCCGTTTTCGGCCAGGAAGGTGGCCTTCATTGCCTTGGAGTATTTGGTGCCCAGGTAGAACACATGGCCGATCTCGATACCACGCTCGATCGCCAACTCGCCTTTGCCGTCTGGCGACTGATCGCCGGCAACCACATTGCGCAGGTCAGCCACCAAGCTGGGCTCGGGCAGGTCACGGCCCCAGTTGACGCCGGTCAGGTGGTAGTCGGCCTGGTTGGCGCCGCAGACCCAGTCGGCCATCACGGCGACATCGCGGTCCACCACGAGCTTGACGGGCTTTTGCAAGCCAATCGGGCCCAGGTAGCCCGGCTGGCAGCCAAAGTGCTCCTCGATCTCGCTCAGCGTCGCAAAACGGAAGTTGGCCAGGCCCTCGACCTTGCCGACCTTGATCTCGTTCATGTCATGGTCGCCGCGCAGCAGCAGCAGCCAGACCTGCGAGCCCAGGATGTCGCCCTTGTCATTGGTCTCGTCGGTGGCCAGCACCAGCGATTTGACGGTGTTGGCCAAAGGCAGGTTCAGCAGCTGGGCCACATCGGCGCAGGTGCTCTTGCCAGGCGTGGCCGTCTTGGCCATGGGCTGCGTGGCAGCCGCACGAAGCTGGGTGGGCGCCAGGCTTTCGGCCTTTTCGATATTGGCGGCGTAATCGCTGTTGGGGCAGTAGACGATCGCGTCCTCGCCGGTCGCGGCAATCACCTGGAACTCTTCGCTCAGGTCGCCGCCGATGGCGCCACTGTCCGCACGCACGGCGCGGTACTGCAGGCCAAAACGGTCAAAGATGCGCTTGTAGGCAGCGCGCATGGTCTGGTAGCTGATCTGGGCGGCGTCGCGGTCCTTGTCGAAGGAGTAGGCGTCCTTCATGATGAACTCGCGGCCCCGCATCAGGCCAAAGCGGGGACGGCGCTCGTCGCGGAACTTGGTCTGGATCTGGTAGAGGTTCTTGGGCAGCTGCTTGTAGCTCTTGAACTCCTGGCGCGCGATGTCGGTCACCACCTCTTCGCTGGTGGGCTGGATGACAAAGTCACGCGCGTGGCGGTCCTGGATGCGCAGCAGCTCGGCGCCCATCTTGTCAAAGCGGCCGGTCTCCTGCCACAGCTCGGCGGGCTGCACCACGGGCATGGTCACCTCGATGGCGCCGGCGCGGTTCATCTCTTCACGCACAATGGCCTCAACCTTGCGGATCACGCGCAGTCCCATGGGCATGTAGTTGTAGATGCCGGCGCCGAGCTTCTTGATCATGCCGGCGCGCGTCATCAGCTGGTGGCTGGCGATTTCAGCGTCCGCAGGCGCTTCTTTCAGGGTCGAGATGAGAAATTGCGAAGCTTTCATAGTCTATGACAATGGACCTAGTAGTTGCCCCCTTGAAGATGGCTTCAAGGCGCAGGCATAATGGACACAGTTTAAAAAATTGGGGTTAGATTATGCTGGACCGAGATGGCTTTAGGCCAAACGTCGGCATCATCCTGCTCAACCAGCGCAATCAGGTGTTTTGGGGCAAGCGCATCCGCACCCATAGCTGGCAGTTTCCGCAGGGTGGTATTGACCGTGGAGAAACCCCCGAGCAGGCGATGTTTCGAGAGCTGCATGAGGAAGTGGGCTTGCGACCGGAGCATGTACGTATTGTGGCTAGAACGCGGGATTGGCTACGGTACGAGGTGCCCGAACGCTTCATCCGCCGCGATGCCAGGGGCTATTATCGCGGACAAAAGCAGATTTGGTTTTTGCTCCAGTTAACAGGGCACGACTGGGACCTGAATCTGCGCGCCACCAACCACCCGGAGTTTGATGCCTGGCGCTGGAATGACTACTGGGTGCCGCTCGATGTGGTGGTGGAGTTCAAGCGCGGCGTCTACGAGATGGCCTTGACCGAGCTGTCGCGTTTTGTGCCTCGCAATGACCCGCGCAACCGCTATTTGCGCAGCAATGCGCGTGCGCGCGATGGTGAGCCGCATGAGCCAGACCCCGTGGTGACCGAGACCTTGCAGGTGTCGGTGACGACGACCACCACGGTAGTGAGCTACCACTCGCCGCTGCGCATGATGCAGGAGATGGAGCTGCCGCCCGGCGCCAGCTTTGACCCGGACCCGGGCAATGCGGGCCATGACCCGCAGCAAAACGGCTGATAGCGGCTGACCAGTAGCCATATGCAAAAAGCGTCCCTCGGGACGCTTTTTTGTGCCTGCGCGGCGCTCATGTGGTCCGCCGCCGCATGGCCCGGCCCGGCCAAAAGGGCCAAGCGGGCTGAGCGGGCCGATCAATGCCCCGTCAACACCATGTTGTCACGGTGCAGCATTTCGGGCTCGCCGGTGTAGCCCAGCAGTTGCTCAAACTCTGACGATGGCTTGCGGCACAGGCGCCGTGCCTCGGCGCTGCTGTAGTTGGCCAGGCCGCGTGCCAGCTCCACGCCTTGCGGATCGCGCACACCAATCACCTCGCCGCGCGAAAACTCGCCATGCACACTCACCATACCGATAGGCAGCAGGCTCTTGCCTTCGCCGCGCAGCTTCAGCGCAGCGCCCTCGTCCACGGTCACATAGCCATGCATCTGCAGGTGGTCCATCATCCACTGCTTGCGCGCCTGGTTCTTGTGGGTGTCGGCGACCAGCAGGGTGCCAATGGCCTCGCCGGCGGCCAGGCGCAGCAGCACATTCTGCTCGCGCCCCCAGGCAATCACCGTGGAGGCACCCGAGCCAGCCGCGCGCTTGGCGGCCAGGATCTTGGTGAGCATGCCGCCCTTGCCAATGCCCGAGCCCGCACCACCGGCCATCGCTTCAAGCTTCAGATCCCCCGCTTGTGCCTCATGCACGAATTCGGCATCGGGGTTCTTGCGCGGATCGGCGGTGTAGAGGCCCTTCTGGTCCGTCAGAATGACCAGCGCATCGGCCTCCACCAGGTTAGCCACCAGCGCACCCAGGGTGTCGTTGTCGCCAAACTTGATTTCGTCGTTGACGACCGTGTCGTTTTCGTTGATGACCGGCACCACCCCCAGCTGCAGCAGGGTCAGCAAGGTGACGCGGGCATTGAGGTAACGCTCGCGGTCGGCCAGGTCGGCATGGGTCAGCAGCACCTGGGCGCTGCCCAGGTTTTGCTCGCGCAGCTTGGTCTCGTACATCTGCACCAGGCCCATCTGGCCGACAGCCGCTGCGGCCTGCAGCTCATGGATTTCCTTGGGGCGCTGCAGCCAACCCAGGCGCTTCATGCCTTCGGCCACCGCGCCGCTGGAGACCATGATCACTTCGCGCTTGGCCCCATCCTCGCCATGCACCAGGGCGGCGAGCTGGCGGCTCCATTCGGTGATGGCGCCTTCATCGAGGCCCTTGCCTTCGTTGGTGACCAGACTGGAGCCGACTTTGACGACGATGCGACGTGCGTCGCGCAGAACATTCGATGCCATTTTTTGCTATTTCCGGCATTGCGCCCGCCTGGCAAGCGCAAGCAGCTATCCAACAATGAGAAATCTAGGGTGCAGGCCTTGCCGCTCAGTCCGGCGACGAAAAACGCGGGTCGTCCGAGTAGTCGGGCGCACCCTGCTCGGCGCCTGCCGCAAAGCGCGGATCGACCTCTTGGGGCTCCTGCTCGGCCTTTTGCATCTTGTGCACGAACTGGAAGATCTCCTTGATCAGCGGCTCGCAGCCTTCGCGGGTCAGCGCCGAGATCTCGTAGACGGGGCCCTTCCACTTGTAGCGCTTGACAAAGTCCTTGACCTTGGCGACGCGCTCGTCGCCGGGCACCATGTCCAGCTTGTTGAGCACCAGCCAGCGCGGCTTGTTGTAGAGCTCTTCGTCGTACTTCTTGAGCTCGCCGACAATCGCCTTGGCCTGCGCCACAGGGTCCACGCCCTCGTCAAACGGTGCCAGATCCACAATATGCAGCAGCAAGCGCGTACGCTGCAGGTGGCGCAGGAACTGGTGGCCCAGACCGGCACCGTCCGAGGCGCCTTCAATGAGGCCTGGAATGTCGGCAACGACAAAGCTCTTTTCCGGACCCACGCGCACGACACCCAGGTTGGGGTGCAAGGTGGTGAAGGGGTAATCGGCAATCTTGGGGCGGGCGTTGGAGACCGCCGAGATAAAGGTCGACTTGCCGGCATTGGGCATGCCCAGCAGACCCACATCGGCCAGCACCTTGAGCTCCAGCTTCAGGTTGCGGCGCTCGCCCTTCCAGCCCGGGGTCTTCTGGCGCGGTGCACGGTTGATCGCGCTCTTGAAGCGCAGGTTGCCAAAACCGCCGTCGCCACCCTTGGCGATGGTGATGACCTCGCCCGGGTTGAGCAGCTCAAACAGCACTTCGCCCGTTTGCGCATCGGTGATGATAGTGCCCACCGGCATGTGCAGGGTGATGTCCTTGCCCGCGCTGCCAAACATGTCCGAGCCCTTGCCGTGCTCGCCGCGCTCGGCCTCGTGGCGGCGCGAGTAGCGGTAATCGATCAGGGTGTTGAGGTTGACATCGGCCAGCGCATACACATGGCCGCCGCGGCCACCGTCACCGCCATCGGGGCCACCGAATTCCTTGTACTTTTCATGGCGGAACGACACACAGCCATTGCCACCATCGCCAGCTGCAATGTCAATAAACGCTTCATCTACGAATTTCATGGTCGTTATCCACCCGCCCTGGTACAGGAATTACGGGAATTGTTCTGCTGCATACCGATACATGCAGCCTTGCCAAAACCGCTATTGTCGCACCGAGGCGCCAGGCGGTCCGGCCCAAAAACACCAAAGCCCCGACTGCGCGGGGCTTTGGACAAGGCCAATGAAGACCTTCAAGACACTTGTCTTGTCTTAAGCAGCCTTGGTGATGCTCACCGTGTGCTTGGACAAAGCGCCCTTGGTTTCGAACGACACGTGGCCGTCCACCAGAGCAAACAAGGTGTGGTCCTTGCCCACGCCGACATTGGTGCCGGGGTGGAACTTGGTGCCGCGTTGACGCACGATGATCGAACCGGCGCTGATCAATTGACCACCGAAAGCCTTCACACCCAGCATCTTTGGCTTGGAATCACGTCCGTTGCGCGTAGAGCCGCCGCCTTTTTTCTGTGCCATGAGATATAGCTCCTGTTAAGCTGCAATCGCACCGATTTGCAGCTCAGTGAACTGCTGGCGATGGCCTTGGCGCTTTTGATAGTGCTTACGACGACGCATCTTGAAAATGCGCACCTTGTCGTGCTTACCGTGGGCTACTACCGTAACCGTCACAGTTGCTCCGGACACCAAGGGCGTACCAACCTTCAACTCTGCGCCGTCGCCGACTGCCAGAACCTGGTCGATCACGATTTCTTGGCCTACGTCCGCAGCGATCTGTTCTACCTTGATTTTTTCGCCGGAAGCAACACGATACTGTTTGCCACCGGTTTTTATGACCGCGTACATAAGAACCTCTAAAAAGGGGATAGCTTGCAAAGAAATTTCGCAAGAGCCGAAGATTGTAGCACGGGCCCTGAAAAGACGCAAACCCTGCACGCTTTTGCACCACAACCGGGCCAGAAAACGCATCCCCGAGACGGACAAGCGGGCATGTCCGCAAGGGGCGCTGCTCTCGTTTCTATAATGCGGTATCCCTAAAATGCCGAGATAGCCGCCTTGTCCGAGTCCAACACTCCCAACCCGTCCAACCCCTTGAGCCTCGTCGCCGGTGATATGCGGCAGGTGGATGCCGTGATTGCCAGGCGCCTGAGCTCCTCCGTTCCACTGATCGGCGAGGTATCGCACTACATCATCTCGGCAGGCGGCAAGCGCCTGCGCCCTGCACTGCTGCTGCTGGTGGCCGGCGCACTGGAGTACCGGGGCGAGCAGCATTTCAACCTGGCGGCGGTGGTCGAGTTCATCCACACCGCCACCTTGCTGCACGACGATGTGGTGGACGAATCCACGATGCGGCGCGGCAAACCCACCGCCAACGAGAGTTTTGGCAATGCCGCCAGTGTCTTGGTCGGCGATTTCCTGCACTCGCGCGCCTTCCAGATGATGGTCGATGCCGACAGCATGCGCGTCATGCAGATCCTGTCGGAGGCCACCAACATCATCGCCGAGGGCGAGGTGCAGCAGCTGATCAACACCCACAATGTCGATCTCGACGAAGCCGGCTACCTCTCCGTCATCCGCTCCAAGACCGCCAAGCTCTTTGAGGCCAGCGCGCGCCTTGCCGCCGTGCTGACCGAGGCGCCCGCCGAGCTGGAGGAGGCCTGTGCCAACTATGGCCGCTCGCTGGGCACAGCCTTCCAGGTGATTGACGACGCACTGGACTATGACGGTGACACCACGGTGATGGGCAAGAATATTGGCGATGATTTGCGCGAAGGCAAGGTCACCCTGCCCCTGATCATTGCCATGCAACGCGCCAGCGCCGATGATAGGCAGATGATTGTCAGCGCCATCGAGCAAGGCTCCACGCCGCACATGGCCCATATCGTGCAGGTCGTCAAGGACACCGGCTCGCTGCAAGCCACGCGGGCAGCCGCGGCGCTGCAGGCCCAGGAGGCCATCGACTGCCTGGCCTTGCTGCCAAGCAATGCCTACACCCAGGCGCTGACCACGCTGGCCTCTCAGTTGCTGGACCGCAGAGAGTAGCCGCCAAGGCGGGCGCGCATGGGCCAAGGGTATCGTGCAGACTGTCGCAGATCCACTGCAGTGGTGCGGTCTGCAGGATGCATTTCTTTGTTAAAACTCCGAACAACTGCTACAGTTTGCCGGATTACGCAGCGAGGCTATCGACGATAGGCGTCTTCCCTTTACATGCCTGACATCAACACCCCCCCCAAAGCCGTCGCCCTTCCCGGCATTGCCAGAGCCCTGGTGGCCAGTGGAAAGCTTCCTGTTGCCAAGGCGGAGGCCTTGTACGCCACCAGTCTCAAAAGCAAGAACAGCTTCATTGGAGAGCTGGTGGCCAGCGGTGCCGTCTCCGGCAGCGATGTGGCAACCATCATCTCGACGGTCTATGGCGCGCCCATGGTCGACCTCGATGCCATCGATCTGACCCGCCTGTCCAGTGGGCTGCTCGACAACAAGCTGGCACTCAGCAACAAGATCATCCCGCTGGCCAAGCGCGGCAACCGGCTGATCGTCGTGACCGCCGACCCCACCGACCACTCGGTGGCCGAGCAGATCAAGTTCTCCACCCAACTGAGCGTGGACTGGGTGATCGCAGAGCATGCCAAGCTGGTCAAGGCATTGGAGTCCGTTGCGAAAAAGGGTGGCGACAACCTCCAGGACATGATCACCGGCGATGTCAATCTCAATGAATTCGAGATTGATGACGAGTCGGTGAACAGCGATACTGCCAGCAACGATGGAGACGAGGTCGAAGACGCGCCCATTGTCAAGTTTTTGCAGAAGATGCTGATCGATGCATTCAATATGCGTGCATCGGACTTGCACTTCGAGCCCTATGAGCACCAGTACCGCATCCGCTTTCGCATCGATGGTGAGCTGCGTGAAATTGCCTCGCCCCCACCGGGTATCAAGGACAAGCTGGCATCGCGGATCAAGGTGATCTCGCGCCTGGATATCTCGGAAAAGCGCGTGCCGCAGGACGGCCGCATGAAGCTCAAGATCGGCGCCGACCGGGTGATCGATTTCCGGGTCAGCACCTTGCCCACCCTGTTTGGCGAAAAGATCGTGATCCGTATTCTCGATCCGAGCAGCGCCAAGCTGGGCATTGATGCACTGGGCTATGAGCCCGAAGAGAAGGAGCGTCTGCTCAGCGCCATCAAGCGCCCCTACGGCATGATCCTGGTCACCGGGCCCACCGGCTCAGGCAAGACCGTGTCGCTCTATACCTGCCTGAACATTCTGAACACGCCAGCGGTCAATATTGCGACTGCGGAAGACCCCTCGGAAATCAACCTGCCAGGCGTCAACCAGGTCAATGTCAATGAAAAGGCCGGCCTGACCTTTGCGACCGCGCTCAAGTCCTTTCTGCGCCAGGATCCCGACATCATCATGGTCGGCGAAATCCGGGATCTGGAAACAGCCGACATTGCGATCAAGGCCGCGCAGACCGGTCACTTGGTGCTGTCCACCCTGCACACCAACGACGCACCCACCACCTTGACGCGTATGCGCAATATGGGGATTGCGCCCTTCAATATCGCGTCGAGCGTGATCCTGATCACCGCGCAGCGCCTGGCACGCAAGCTCTGCCCCATCTGCAAGCGCCCCACCGAGATCCCCCATGAAGCGCTGCTGGAAGCGGGCTTCAAGGAAGAGGATCTGGATGGCACCTGGATGCCCTACGAGCCCGTCGGCTGCGACGCCTGCAACAATGGCTACAAGGGCCGCCTGGGCATCTACCAGGTGATGCCCATCTCCGAAGAAACACAGCGCATCATCTTGCGCGATGGCAGCGCACTGGAAATTGCCGAGCAAGCCGACATAGAAAATGTCCGCTCCTTGCGCACCTCAGGCCTGCACAAAGTCAAAAAGGGACTGACCTCACTGGAAGAGGTCTTAGCCGTCACCAACGAATAAAGCAATGAGGGCAGGGATAAATGGCAACTACAGTCAACAAGAAAACATCGAACGAAGCCGTTTATGAGTGGGAAGGCAAGGACCGCAACGGCAAGATCGTGCGCGGCGAGTCCCGCGCGGGTGGAGAAAACCAGGTCATCGCATCGCTGCGCCGGCAAGGCATTTTGCCGTCCAAGATCAAAAAGCGCCGCATGCGCTCGGGCAAGCGCATCAAGCCCAAGGACATCGCCTTGTTCACGCGCCAGCTGGCCACGATGATGAAGGCCGGCGTGCCTTTGCTGCAGGCTTTTGACATCGTCGGCCGGGGCAGTACCAACCCCAGTGTGACCAAGCTGCTCAACGATGTGCGCAGCGATGTGGAGTCGGGCTCGTCACTGAGCACCGCCTTTCGCCGCCATCCGATGTACTTCAATGCGCTGTATTGCAACCTGGTCGAGGCCGGTGAAGCAGCCGGTATTTTGGAAGGCCTGCTCGACCGCTTGGCCACCTACATGGAAAAGACCGAGGCCATCAAGAGCAAGATCCGCTCGGCCCTGATGTACCCGACCTCGGTGGTCATCGTCGCTTTTGTCGTGGTGGCCATCATCATGATCTTTGTGATTCCGGCATTCAAAGAGGTGTTCACCTCATTTGGCGCTGATCTTCCCGGCCCCACCTTGATCGTGATGGGCATCAGTGATTTCTTTGTCAGTTACTGGTACCTGATCTTTTTTGGCATTGGTGGCAGCATCTACTTCTTTTTGCAGGCCTGGAAGCGCAGCGAGAAAATGCAGCGCGCGATGGACCGCTGGCTGCTGAAGGTGCCGATCTTTGGCCCCTTGATTGAAAAATCCTGCGTGGCGCGCTGGACGCGTACCTTGTCGACCATGTTTGCCGCCGGTGTTCCCCTGGTCGAAGCGCTGGACTCGGTGGGTGGCGCCTCCGGCAATGCCGTGTTTGCGGTGGCAACCGAGAAGATCCAGGCGCAGGTCTCTACCGGCACCAGCCTCACCGTCGCCATGTCGGATGCCCATGTGTTCCCCTCGATGGTGCTGCAGATGTGCGCGATCGGCGAGGAATCCGGCTCGATCGACCATATGCTGGGCAAAGCGGCAGACTTTTACGAAGCCGAAGTGGACGAGGCCGTTGCCGGCCTGTCCAGCCTGATGGAGCCCATCATCATTGTGTTTTTGGGCACGATCATCGGCGGCATTGTGGTGTCGATGTACCTGCCGATCTTCAAGCTGGGCCAGGTGGTGTAACTGTGTCAGAAGCGCAATTGAACACAGGGCTGTTTGCCCTGCTGGGCCTGCTGGTGGGCAGCTTTTTGAATGTGGTGGTGCACCGCCTGCCGCTGATGCTGGAACGCCAATGGCGGCGTGATGCCCAGGACATGCTGGCAGCGACGGACAGTGCCCAAGCACCGCAGGCAGCACCTGAGGCTGATATCAAAGCAGATCGTTTCAACCTCTGGACCCCCGCCTCACGCTGCCCACATTGCAGCCACCAGATCCGCTGGTATGAGAACGTGCCCGTGCTCAGCTGGCTTTTTCTGAAGGGGCGCTGCAGCCAGTGCAAAGCGCGTATTTCTGCCCGCTACCCCGTCGTAGAAATCGCCAACAGCCTGCTGTGGGCCTACTGCATCCACCGCTGGGGCCTGGGCGCTACCGGCCTGGCCTGGTGCTTTTTTGCATCGGTGCTGCTGACCGCGGCGCTGATCGACTGGGACACGACCCTGCTGCCCGATGACCTGACCTTGCCGCTGCTCTGGGCAGGCTTGCTGGCCAGTGCGATGGGCTGGATCGATGTGCCGCTCAAAGATTCGCTGTTTGGCGCCGCCATTGGCTACATGGTACTGTGGCTGATTTACTGGGCCTTCAAGCTGTTGACCGGCAAGGAAGGCATGGGCTATGGCGATTTCAAGCTGCTGGCTGCGCTGGGCGCCTGGTTTGGCTGGCAAGCGCTGATACCGATTGCACTGTTTTCCTCCGTTGTTGGCGCTGTGATCGGCATTGCGATGAAGATCTTCTCCAACCTGCGCGAAGGCGGCTATATCCCCTTTGGCCCCTTTCTCGCAGGTGCCGGCTTCTTGGTCATGTGGTTCGGCACCGGTATCGTCGACCGCCTGCTACAGCCCTGATATGCGGCCGCGCATTGGCGTTACCGGGGGTATTGGCAGCGGCAAAAGCACCGTCGCCCAGGGCTTTGCCCAGTGGGGCTGCCATGTAATCGATGCCGACCGCATTGCCCGCGCGCTCACGCTGCCGGGCGGCGCGGCCATCGCCCCGATTGCGGCCCAGATGGGTGCCCGCTTTATCGATGCAGACGGCGCGCTCGACCGCGCACAGATGCGCGAGGCCGCCTTTCGCGACCCGGCCTACAAGGCGCAGCTCGAAGCCATCTTGCACCCCTTGATCCGCCAACAGATCGACCAGCAGTACCAGCAGGCCTGCAACGCCACCAATGCGCCCCTGGTGATCTTTGACATCCCGCTGCTGGCCGAGTCCAGCCAGTGGAGCCCACGCCTGGACCAGGTCATCGTGGTCGATTGCCAGGAAAGCACGCAAATAGCCCGGGTGCAGCAGCGCAACCAGCTGCCAGCATCGGCGATTGAGGCCATCATGGCCCAGCAGGCGAGCCGGCTGCAACGCCTGCGCAAGGCCGATTGGGTGCTGTGGAATGAAACGCTGTCGTTACAAGCGCTAGGCGAGGCCGTATTCGACCTATACAATGAATTGATAGCGAACTACCGCCCTCTGCAGCCCGACTGATCCGTGATAACTTACGAGTACCCCTTCAACGAACGTGTGCGAGCCTATCTCCGCCTGGAGTACCTGCTGCGCCGGCTTGACGTACTCCTGCAGCGCGACACGGACATCGACCACCATTTCGCCATCACCACCTTGTTCGAGGTGATGGATGTGGCCTCCCGCAGCGACCTCAAGACCGACCTGCTCAAGGACCTCGAACGCCAGCGCCAGCAGTTCAATGCCTACCGCGACAACCCGATGATTGCTGTGGACATGCTCGACAAGGTGATTGGCCAGATCGACGCCGCCCACAGCGAGTTACGGGCCCAGAACGGCAAGCCCAGCCAGTTGCTGATCGAGAACGAGTGGCTGATGGCCATCCGCAACCGCACCGGCATCCCTGGAGGCACCTGCACCTTCGACCTGCCCAGCTACCACGCCTGGCTGCATGCCGACAGCAACAGCCGCCGCGCCGATCTGCAGGGCTGGACGGCCTGCTTTGCGCCCCTGGCCAGCGCCCTCATCTTGCTGCTGCGGCTCTTTCGGGATGCGGGTGCGCCGCAGCGCATTGCAACCCTGCGCGGCCAGTTCCAGCAGAACCTGCCCCAGGGCCGCATCTACCAGCTGCTGCGCCTCAAGATCGACCCGAGCTCCAGCCTGGTGCCCGAGATCAGCGGCAACCGCCTGATGATCTCGATACGCATGCTGCAAAAGACCGAAAGCGGGCAGCTGGCGTTGACCACGCAGGATGGCCAGTACGAGATGGTGCTCTGCGCCTGAAGACCGCGCAGCCATCGCGCCAGCCCGCAGGCACCCTACAATGCCTGCATGAGTTCTTCCGCAGACAACGCACTCCCCAGCATCCAGTGCCCCCAGTGTGGCGGCCCTTCCAGCTTTGCACGCAGCAACCGGTTTCGCCCTTTTTGCAGCGAGCGCTGCAAGCTCATTGACCTGGGCGCCTGGGGCAATGAGGATTTTCGGGTGCCCGCCCAATCGCCACCGCTGGACCAGCCCTACGGCGATCCCCGACTGGAAGACTGAGAATCCCCGACGTTTAGCAACCGCAGCACTTGGCGGTGCTGCTTTTGCTTATTTCACTGCAGCTTCTGCCGCCTGGATATAGGTTGCAGGGTCAAAAGGCAGGCCCCGCTCCTCGCTCAGCCATTGCAGCACGGGGAAGGACCCCTCCAGCACCGGGCTCACCGTCAGCGGCAACTGCTGCCAGGACATCTGCTGGCCTTCACGCATCTCAAAATCACCCGACCACTGCGTCACCTTGCACCAGTGCAAGCGCACCAGCGCATGGCTGTAGTCGTGCTCGGTCACCTTCCAGGCGATGCAGTTGTCGATGCGGATGCCCAGCTCTTCGACCAGCTCACGGCGCAGCGCCTCTTCGACGGTCTCGCCCGCTTCGAGCTTGCCGCCGGGAAACTCCCACCAGCCCGCGCGGGGCTTGCCCAGGGGGCGGCTGGTTATCAGCAGGGCATGGTCGCTTTCGCGGATCAGCACGCCCACCGCCACTTCGGTATGGCTGCGGGTCTCGGTGGTATCAGTCTGGCTCATAGGTCTTCATGGGCTGCACGGGCAGCCCGGTTTCTTCAATCCTGGGCCTCTTCGCCCAGGTCGGCCACATCGGCAATCTTCTGGCGGCCCTGCACTTCGCGGTGGCTGCGGCCAGCCCAGTCGCGGGCAAACTGGTGGGCCACCCGGCCGCTGCGCGAGCCGCGCTCCAGCGCCCAGACCAGGGCCTCTGGCCTGGCGGCCTCGATATCGGCCTCCGCCACACCCAGCGCAGACAGCCACTGGCCCACCACGCGCAGGTACTCGTCCTGGCTGAACGGGTAAAAGCTCACCCACAGGCCAAAGCGCTCGGACAGTGAAATCTTCTCTTCCACCACTTCGCCGGGGTGGATCTCACCGTTCTCGCCCTTTTGCTGGGCCAGGTTGTCGGTCATGTACTCGGGCAACAGGTGGCGGCGGTTGCTGGTCGCATAGACCAGCACATTGGGCGTGGCTGCAGACACGGAGCCATCCAGGATCGACTTCATCGCCTTGTAGCCGGGCTCGCCCTCTTCAAAACTCAGGTCATCGCAGTAGATGATGAATTTCTCGGGCCGGCCAGCCACCACATCGACGATGTCGGGCAGGTCGGTGAGATCGGCCTTGTCCACCTCAATGAGGCGCAGGCCCTGGGGCGCATAGGCATGCAGGCAGGCGCGGATCAGGGACGACTTGCCGGTCCCGCGCGCGCCCGTGAGCAGCACATTGTTGGCAGTGCTGCCTTGCACAAACTGCTCGGTATTGCGCGCAATCTTCTCTTTTTGCCCGTCGATGTTCTGCAGATCGGACAGGGACATCGCCCCCACATGGCGCACCGGCTCCAGCACGCCACAGCCATTGGCGCGCTTGCGGTAGCGCCAGGCAATGGCGTCACTCCAGTCAGCCGGCGCCTGCAGCGCCTGGGGCAGGACGGACTCGATGCGCTGCATCAGCTGCTCGGCGCGCTGCACCAGGCGCTCAAGCGGAGAAAAAGGGGAGTGGGAAGACTCGGTCATGGTATCCAGACGCACAAGGTTGAAAGGCCAGCGGGGCCGGCACCTGCCCAGCCTTGGGCAGCCCGGCGCGCTGGCCAAGCGGTATCAGGAGCGGTAGTCCGCGTTGATGCTCACATAGTCATGGCTCAGGTCGCAGGTCCACAGCTGGGTGGAAGCGTTGCCACGGCCCAACTGCACGCGCACGACAATCTCCTGCTGCTTCATCACGCGCTGGCCATCGGCCTCCTGGTAGGCCGGGTTGCGGCCGCCTTTGGTGGCCACATGCACATCGTCCAGGTAGAGCTCGATCTGGGTCTGGTCCAGATCCTCGATACCGGCATAGCCCACAGCGGCCAGAATACGGCCCAGGTTGGGGTCGCTGGCAAAGAAGGCGGTTTTGACCAGCGGCGAATGCGCAATCGCATAGGCCACCAGGCGGCATTCTTCTTCGGTACGGCCTTGCTCGACCTCGATCTGGATGAACTTGGTGGCGCCTTCGCCGTCGCGCACAATCGCCTGCGCCAGCTTTTGTGCCACTTCGCGCAGCGCGGCCATCAAGGCCTGGCCATCGGCGGTGTTCCAGTCGGTGATGGGGGCATTGCCCGCCTGGTTGGTGGCGACCACGACAAAGGAGTCATTGGTCGAGGTGTCACCATCGATCGTGATGCGGTTGAAGGACTGGTCGGCCAGCGTTTTGGCCAGCGCCGGCATCAGCTCGGGGCTGATGGCTGCGTCGGTGCCCAAAAAGCTCAGCATGGTCGCCATATTGGGGCGGATCATGCCGGCGCCCTTGCTGATACCGGTGACCTGCACCGTCTTGCCGCCAACGGTGGCCGAGGCGGAAAACGCCTTGGGCAAGGTGTCGGTGGTCATGATGCCTTCGGCCGCCTTGGCCCAGTGGCCCGCTTGCGCATCGGCAATGGCTGCAGGCAGGCCCGCAGTGATACGGTCCACTGGCAGCGGCTCCATGATCACGCCGGTCGAGAACGGCAGCACTTGCTGGGCATCGATCTTCAAGAGGCCTGCCAGCGCATCGCAGGTGGCGTGGGCACGGGCCAGGCCATCGGCACCGGTGCCGGCATTGGCATTGCCGGTGTTGATGACGATGGCGCGGATGGACTGGCTGTGGCTGGCCAGGTGTTCACGGCAGATCTGCACAGGCGCGGCACAAAAGCGGTTCTTGGTGAACACGCCGGCAACATGGCTGCCCTCGTCCAGCAAGAACACCGTCACATCCTTGCGGTTGGCCTTGCGCACGCCGGCCTCCGTCACACCAATGCGAATACCGGCGACAGGAGCCAGGTCCTGCGCTACTGGGGCTTTCAAATTGACGGGCATATCAGTCTTTTCCTTGGAACCATGAAAAAAACGGGCGATGAACCAGTCAAAGCCCGTTGTGGTGAAGCAATCCGGTAATTTATGCGAGTTTACCGTGGCAGAGCTTGTATTTCTTGCCACTGCCGCATGGGCATGGATCATTGCGGGCCACACGCAGGCCTTCGGGCATGGGCAGCGGCTCGCTGGCCTCGGCATCACCCGACTCATCGGGGCCGCTGTAGGTCACATGGGCCGTGCGGTCGTTGCTCTGCTCGAGCTGCTCGGTGGCTTCGTCAAGCTGCTCGGGCGAGCGGATCTGCACCGACATCATCACACGGGTGACCTGGGTCTTGACCTGGTCGATCAGCTGGCTAAACAGCTCGAAAGCCTCGCGCTTGTATTCCTGCTTGGGCTGCTTTTGGGCGTAGCCGCGCAGGTGGATGCCCTGGCGCAGGTAGTCCAGTGCGGCCAGGTGGTCGCGCCAGCTGGAATCCAGGGTTTGCAGCAGCACCGCACGCATGAACTGCATGAAGTTCTCCTTGCCCGCCTGCTCCAGCTTGTCATTGAAGAGGCGTGCGCCTTCGGCAACGACCTTCTCTTCGATTTCCTCGTCGGAGATCGATTCGGCGCCTTCCAGCAGCTGCTGCAGGGGCAGCTCGATATGCCACTCGTCGCGCAGCACCTTCTCCAGGCCAGCCAGGTCCCACTGCTCTTCCATGGACTGCTCGGGCACATACTGGCGCACGATATCGGCCAGCGCGCTGTCGCGCATGCCGTCGATCATCGGCGCCAGATCGGCCGCATCCAGAATCTCGTTGCGCTGCTGGTAGATGACCTTGCGCTGGTCATTGGCAACGTCGTCGTACTCCAGCAATTGCTTGCGCATGTCAAAGTTGCGCGCTTCCACCTTGCGCTGGGCGCTTTCGATGGAGCGGGTCACGATGCCCGCTTCAATGGCTTCGCCATCGGGCATCTTCAGGCGCTCCATGATGGCCTTGACACGGTCGCCTGCGAAAATGCGCATCAGCTGGTCGTCCAGCGACAGGTAGAAACGCGAGGAGCCACGGTCACCCTGGCGGCCGGCACGGCCACGCAGCTGGTTGTCGATACGGCGCGATTCATGGCGCTCGGTCGCGATGATGCGCAGGCCACCCAGCTCGGTCACCTTGTCGTGCTCGACCTTCCACTCGGCGCGCAAGGCTTCCACCTTGTTGCGGCGCTCCGTCTCGGACAGCGACTCGTCGGCCTCGATGGCGGAAATCTGCTTTTCGATATTGCCGCCCAGCACGATGTCGGTACCCCGGCCAGCCATGTTGGTCGCGATGGTGATGACGCCGGGGCGCCCCGCCTGGGCAATGATGTCTGCCTCGCGCTCATGCTGCTTGGCGTTGAGCACCTGGTGGGGCAGGTTCTCTTTCTTCAGCATCTCGTCGATGATTTCGGAGTTCTCGATCGAGGTCGTGCCCACCAGCACAGGCTGGCCGCGCTCGTAGCATTCACGGATGTCCTGGATCGCCGCTGCATACTTCTCGGGCGTGGTCTTGTAGACGCGGTCGAGCTGGTCATCGCGCTTGCTGGGGCGGTTGGGCGGAATCACCACGGTTTCCAGACCGTAGATTTCCTGGAACTCATAAGCCTCGGTGTCAGCGGTACCGGTCATGCCGCCCAGCTTGTTGTACAGGCGGAAATAGTTCTGGAAGGTGATCGATGCCAGGGTCTGGTTCTCGGCCTGGATTTCCACGCCTTCCTTGGCTTCAACGGCCTGGTGCAGGCCTTCGCTCCAGCGGCGGCCCGACATCAGACGGCCGGTGAACTCGTCGACAATCACAACCTCGCCGCCCTGCACCACATAGTGCTGGTCGCGGTGGTAGAGGTGCTGGGCGCGCAATGCGGCATACAGCTGGTGCACCAGCGTGATGTTGGCAGGGTCGTAGAGCGAGGCGCCTTCGGCCAGCATGCCCTTTTCGGCCAGAATGCGCTCGGCCGCTTCGTAGCCTTGCTCGGTCAGGTGGATCTGGTGGCCCTTTTCGTCGACCGTGAAGTCGCCCGGCTTGGTCACGCCCTCACCGGTGCGGGGGTCGGCCTCACCTTCCTGGCGCGTGAGCAGCGGCACCACTTCGCGCATCGCCAGGTAGGCGGCGGTGTGGTCTTCGGCCTGGCCGGAGATGATCAAGGGCGTGCGCGCCTCATCGATCAGAATCGAGTCCACCTCGTCGACGATGGCGAAGTTCAGCCGGCGCTGCACGCGCTCGCTGGCATCTTGCACCATGTTGTCGCGCAGGTAGTCAAAGCCGTACTCGTTGTTCGTGCCGTAGGTGATGTCGGAGTTGTAAGCGGCCTGCTTCTCATGCTTGGGCAGCTGCGACAGGTTGATACCCACCGACAGGCCCAGGAAGTTGTAGAGGCGCCCCATCCAGGTCGCATCACGTGTGGCCAGGTAGTCATTGACTGTCACCACGTGCACACCATTGCCGCTCAGCGCGTTCAGGTACACGGGCAGGGTCCCCGTCAAGGTCTTGCCTTCGCCGGTGCGCATTTCGGCGATCTTGCCGTAATGCAGGGCCATGCCGCCCAGCATCTGCACATCGAAGTGGCGCATCTTCATCACCCGCTTGGAGCCTTCACGCACCACGGCAAATGCCTCGGGCAGGATGTTGTCCAGCGATTCTCCGCCAGCGATGCGGTTCTTGAACTCCTGCGTCTTCTCGCGCAATTGTTCGTCGCTGAGCTTTTCGTACTCGGGCTCCATCGCATTGATGCGAGCGACGACCTTGCGGTATTGCTTGAGCAGGCGATCATTGCGACTGCCAAAAATTTTGGTGAAGAAATTGGTTGCCATGCGAACAGAACCACACAACCAGGGAATGCACTTGCGTCCACCCCTGCCATGCGACCGGAATTCCTAGTGATTAGTGTTGTGTCAGATGGAGGCAATGACCCCGGCTTCAATACCGGGAACGACGCCTGCCGAATAAAACATTCTACAACCCTGAATAGAATGCGTTGTGGCAGGTGCATTGCAATGTATGGCTATCGCCCCCGGGCTGCCCCTGACACCCCTATCCAGCCATGACCCAGCCATGATCCAGCCCCAACGTCGGCATTTCGCCGTCACCGTAGAACAAGCCGCAAGCGAGGCGCCCACCTTGGCCAGCCTCGTGGCTTTGACGCGGGAGTCTGCCACCCGCTTCAAACTGGTGGAGCCGCTGATCCCGCCGATGCTGCGCGCCTCGATCAAGCCCGGGCCCATCGATGGCGACCAGTGGTGCCTGCTGGTGGCCAACAATGCCTGCGCCGCCAAGATGAAGCAGCTGCTGCCGGCGATGGCGGCCCATCTGCGCGTCAAAGGCTACCCAACGGCAGACATTCGCCTCAAAGTACTGCGTTGAGCGACTCCGCCAGCGCCATTGAACACCGCCAGACGCAAAAAAGCCGTTCACAGCATTTGCTGGGAACGGCTTGGGAATCTGGTGCCGGTTATCGGAATCGAACTGATGACCTACCGCTTACAAGGCGGTTGCTCTACCAACTGAGCTAAACCGGCAACACACGGCATTCTATACGGGATTGCCCGTAACAAAGCCGAATGAGGCCTATTTGACCAGTTTGAGTGAAGGCTTGCCGCCCTTGCCTGCGCGGCCGGGCGACTTGCCATCGGGAGCCGGAGGCTCCTCGCTGGAGGTCACGACCTGCATCACCGGAGACGCAGCATTGGCCTCGCCAGCCGGTTCGCCCGCATCGCCAGCGCCTTCGAGCGCAGCCATCGCGATGTCGGCATCGTCATCAAGCAGGTCCTCAGGCGGCGGAAAGCCCATGCCCTGGCCGGTTTCACGCGCAAAAATGGCAACCACGCGGCTGACGGGCACCATGATGTCGCGCGGCACGCCGCCAAAACGGGCGGTGAACTCGATGTAGTCATTGCCCAGCTTGAGCGCACTCGTTGCGTCATAGCTGATGTTCAGCACAATTTCGCCGTCTTTGACAAACTCGCGCGGCACCAGCACCGTCTTGTCGACGCGAACGCTCAGGTACGGGGTCAGGCCATTGTCATTGCACCACTCCACCCAGGCGCGGATCAGGTACGGCTGGGTGGATGTTGTCTGGATTTCACTCATAGGACACTTTCTGCGCTCTCCAGCGCCACGGAGCACGGCCCCGCAGCGCTGCCCGCCCAATGGCGGGCCAGGCGGCTTTTACTTGCGCATGACCTTTTCGGACGGCGTCAGCGCCTCGATGTAGGCGGGACGCGAGAAGATGCGCTCGGCATACTTGAGCAGCGGCGCTGCGTTCTTGGACAGCTCGATGCCGTAGTAATCCAGGCGCCACAGCAGCGGCGCAATGGCCACGTCCAGCATCGAGAAGTTCTCGCCCAGGATGAACTTGTTCTTCAGGAACACTGGAGCCATCTGGGTCAGGCGGTCACGGATCTGTGCGCGGGCCTTTTCCAGTGCCTTCTCGTTGCCCTTGACGGCACGCTCTTCCAAGGTGTGCACGTGCGTGAACAGCTCTTTTTCGAAGTTCAGCAGGAACAGGCGCACACGGGCGCGCTCGACGGGGTCGCCGGGCATCAGCTGTGGGTGGGGAAAGCGCTCGTCGATGTACTCGTTGATGATGTTCGACTCGTACAGGATCAGGTCGCGCTCGACCAGGATAGGCACCTGGCCATAGGGGTTCATCACACTGATGTCTTCGGGCTTGTTGAACAGGTCCACATCACGGATTTCAAAATCCATCCCCTTTTCAAACAGCACAAAGCGGCAGCGGTGGGAGAAAGGGCAGGTCGTTCCCGAATAAAGCACCATCATGGTGAGAGGCTCCTCAAAATCAAAAAAGAGTGGACTGCAGTCAATGCCGCCCACTCTACACAAATCGGCTACCCCAATTCAAGCCCTGCTCACAGGGACTGAACCGGCTGCACGCAAATACGTTTACTTCACGTCTTTCCAGAACGCCGCATTCAGGCGCCAGGTGATGAAGATGAGTCCCAGCAAAAATATCAGCACCCCGACGCCGACGCGCATGCGGGTGTTCTGGCTGGGATCACCCATCCATTGTAGATAGTTCACCAAATCACCCACACTCTTATCGAAATCAGTGGAGCTCATCTTGCCCGGCGTGACCTGCTGCCAGCCAGTGAACACCTGGGTTTTGTGTCCATGCTCCTCTACTTCTTGGTAGACCGGCACGCGCACGCCTTGCAGTTCCCACAGCACATGGGGCATGCCCACCGAGGGGAAGGCCATGTTGTTCCAGCCGGTGGCCTTGGTGTCGTCCTTGTAGAAGCCGCGCAGGAAGGTGTAGAGGTAGTCGGCACCGGTGCCCTGGTGGCTCGCGCGTGAGCGCGCGACCAAGGTCAGATCTGGCGGGTTGGCGCCAAACCACTCCTTGGCCTGCTTCGGATCGATGGCCGCCTTCATCGTCTCACCCACCTTGTCGGTGGTGAACAGCAGGTTGTCCTTGATCTGCTGCTCGGTGAGGCCAATATCCTGCAGACGGTTGTAACGCATGAAGGCGGCCGAGTGGCAGCTGAGGCAGTAGTTCACAAACAGCTTGGCGCCGTTTTGCAAGGAAGTGGTGTTGGTGGTGTCGGGCTTGAACTTGTCCCAGGCCACGCCGCCTTCGGCCGCCTGCACAGCACCGGCCCCTAAAAGCACACCCAGACCCAGGCATGCGGAGAGAATGATTTTTTTCATCGTGGGATGCTTTCTGGTTCAGTGCGCATGGAAGGTGACACGCTCAGGCACCGGCTTGGGTGTGCCTTTGCGGCTCCACCACGGCATCAGCAGAAAAAAGCCAAAGTAGAACAAGGTACCCACCTGGGAGACCTTTTCGCCAATCGGCGATGGCGGCTGCACCCCCAGATAGGCGAGCACCACGAAGTTCACGACAAACACCGCATACACATACTTGTGCCAGTGCGGGCGGTAGCGGATGGAGCGCACCGGGCTGTGGTCCAGCCAAGGCAGGAAGAACAGGATGATCACTGCCAGGCCCATCACCACCACCCCCCAGAACTTGGCGTCAATACCGCCCAGCGCTGCAATACCGGTGAAGGCAAAGGCACCAAACAGCGCCAGCACCACCAGCGCCACCAGCACCAGCAAGCCCTTGAGGATGGCGGCCATGCGGGTCTTGATGCAAACATAGGCCACGGCTGCGACCAGGATCACCGACAAAGCGACCATCATCTCACTGGTGATGGCACGCAGCATCGAATAGAACGGCGTGAAATACCAGACAGGGGCGATATGGTTGGGCGTCTTGAGCGGGTCGGCCGGGATGAAGTTGTTGTATTCGAGGAAGTAGCCACCCATCTCCGGCGCAAAGAACACGATGGCCGAGAAGATGAACAGGAACACCGCCACACCAAACAGGTCATGCACCGTGTAGTACGGGTGGAAAGGCACGCCATCGAGCGGCCGGCCCTGCGCATCCTTGGGCGCATTCGGGCCCTTGATCTCGATGCCATCGGGGTTGTTGGAGCCCACATCATGCAAGGCCAACAAATGCGCAGCAACCAGGCCCAGCAGCACCAGCGGCACGGCAATCACATGGAAGCTGAAGAAACGGTTCAGGGTTGCATCGCCCACCACATAGTCGCCCCGGATCAGCAGCGCCAGGTCCGGGCCGATAAAGGGAATGGCCGAGAACAGGTTGACGATCACCTGCGCGCCCCAGTACGACATCTGGCCCCAGGGCAGCAGGTAGCCCATGAAGGCCTCGGCCATCAGGCACAGGAAGATCGCGCAGCCAAAGACCCAGACCAGCTCACGCGGCTTGCGGTAGCTGCCATACAGGAGGCCGCGGAACATATGCAGGTAGACCACGACAAAGAAGGCCGAGGCGCCGGTGGAATGCATGGTCCGGATCAGCCAGCCCCAGGGCACATCGCGCATGATGTACTCGACCGAGGCGAAGGCTTTTTCGGCATCGGGCTTGTAGTGCATCACCAAGAAGATGCCCGTGACGATCTGGATCACCAGCACCAAAAGCGCCAGCGAGCCAAAGATGTACCAGAAGTTGAAGTTCTTCGGTGCGTAGTACTCCGACATATGGACCCGGTAGGCCTCAAATGCCGTGGGAAAGCGGTTCTCCAGCCAGTTGCCGGCCTTGGCGCCCAAGGTGGCGTTCGGCGATATCTCCTTGAATTCGTGTGCCATGGCGCTTCCTTATGCTTTTTTATCTTCGCCAATCAGCAGCTTGGTATCGCTCAGATACTGGTGCGCTGGCACTTCGAGGTTGTCGGGCGCGGGCTTGTTCTTGAACACGCGCCCGGCCAGGTCAAAGGTCGAGCCGTGGCAGGGGCAGAGAAAGCCGCCCTTCCAGTCATCGGGCAGCGAAGGCTGGGGGCCGGGCTGGAGCTTGTCGGTGGGCGAGCAGCCCAGGTGGGTGCAGATGCCGATCACCACCAACACCTCGGGCTTGATGGAGCGGGTTTCGTTCTTGGCGTAGTCCGGAGTCGGGTAGGCCGTGCGCTCCGATTTGGGATCGGCCAACTGGCCATCGAGCTGGGGCAGCTCGGCAATCTGCTCGGGCGTGCGGCGCAGGATCCAGATCGGCTTGCCGCGCCATTCGGCGGTGATTTTCTCGCCGGGCTTGAGCTCCGAGATATCCACTTCAACGGCAGCGCCGGCGGCCTTAGCCTTTTCTGACGGCTGGAAGGAGCTGACAAAGGGGACCGCAGTGGCGACTCCTCCGACAGCACCTGCGCATCCCGACGCTATCAGCCACGTCCTTTTACTGGAGTCGATGGAAGAATCACTCATGGGGCTCCTTGGTCAACGCTTATATCTCGGTTTTTGCGGATTGTATGAAGTGTCTTGCCCATCATGCAATGCGCCGAAACCCTTGAAGCTGAGCGATACTAGGCGTCATGTTTATTTGACAGGAGCAGCGCATGAGCTTCATGAAGGAATTCCGCGAGTTTGCGGTCAAGGGCAATGTGATGGATCTGGCCGTTGGTGTGATCATCGGCGCCGCTTTTGGCAAGATCGTCGATTCGGTCGTCAATGACCTGATCATGCCCATCGTCGGTTTGGTCTTTGGCAAGCTGGACTTCTCCAATCTCTTCGTGGTGCTGGGAACCATTCCCGATGGCGTGCCGCGCACACTCGACGCGCTGAAAAAAGCGGGCATCCCGGTGTTTGCTTATGGCAACTTCATCACCGTCGCGGTGAACTTCGCGATTCTGGCTTTCATTATTTTCATGATGGTCAAACAGATCAACCGCCTCAAGCGCGACACGCCCCCTCCAGCGCCCGCTGCCACCCCGGAAGACGTGGTGCTGCTGCGTGAAATCCGCGACAGCCTGCAGCAAAAGCGTTGATTTTTTGCAACAAAGAAGCAGAAATTCTGCTTCTTTTGCACCGCTACCCGGCAGCCTCTCGAGGCTGCTTTTTTATGCCTGCGCTTGCCCCGCTGCCAAACGGCGCGCCATCTGCACCGCCGCGATCAGGCTGGCCGCATCGGCCAGGCCCTGGCCGGCAATATCAAAGGCGGTGCCGTGGTCCGGGCTGGTGCGCACCAGCGGCAGGCCCAGGGTCACGTTGACGCCCTCGTCCAGCCCCAGGTACTTCACGGGGATCAGGCCCTGGTCGTGGTACATGGCGACCACCACATCAAAGGCGCCCGGGTGCCCGGCGCTGTGGCGGGCCCGCATGAACACGGTATCGGGCGGCTCCGGCCCGATCACCTGCATGCCCAGCGCCTGGGCAGCGGCCACCGCAGGCGCAATGTGCTCGAGCTCCTCGCGGCCCATCAACCCGGCCTCCCCGGCATGGGGGTTGAGCCCTGCCACCGCAATCCGGGGTGGCCGCCCCAGAGCACGCAGCAAGGCCTCGTGCGTGATGCGGATGGTCTCCAGCACCTGCGCCTGGGTCACCGCCTCAATGGCATCGCGCAGCGATACATGGATGCTCACCAGCACGGTGCGCAACGCCTCATTGGCCAGCATCATGCGCACGGGCATCTGTGCCAGTGGCAGCCCGGCATGCTCGGCCGCTTCGGCCTGCAGCAATTCGGTATGGCCGGGGAAGGCCAGCCCTGCCAGGTGCAGCGCCTCCTTGTTCAGTGGCGCCGTCACCAGCCCGGCAATCCGGCCTTGCAAGGCCTGGCGCGCAGCCCAGCGCACGCACTCGGCAGCAGCACGCCCGGCCTCGGCCTGCACCTGGCCAAAGGGCAATGGCCCGGGCAAGCCCGGCAGCGACAGCACTGGCATGCAACGGGGTGGCACCTGCAAAGCCTCTTGCGGTTCAGCAATCTCGGCCACCGGCAGCGCGCAGCGGCCTGGGCCCTGCAACAGCTGCGCTGCGCGGCGCAGGGTCTGCAGCTCGCCCACGACAAAGCAGCCCTGCATCTGCGCAGGCGCATCGCGAAAGGCCTTGGCCACGATTTCCGGGCCAATGCCGGCAGGGTCGCCCTGGGTGATGGCGAGCAAGGGAGCGGAGTGCACAGGCAGGTCCTCTGGAGAAAGCCTCAGGCGGGGTTGTCGATATCGATAAAGCGGTGCGCCACACCCAGCTGCTGGGCCACGGCGGCAGCCACTGCCGGCGCGCCATAGCGCTCGGTGGCATGGTGGCCGGCTGCAAAAAAGCTCACGCCGGTCTCGCGCGCCAGATGGGCCTGGGGTTCGGATATTTCACCGGTCAAAAAGCCATCAGCGCCGGCAGCCATCGCGGCCTCGAAGAAACCTTGTGCGCCCCCGGTGCACCAGGCCATGCGGCGGATGGGGCGCGGCGTCTCGCCCGTCACCAGGGTGACGGAGCGCCCCAGGGTCTGTTGGATATGCGCAGCGACCTGCGCCGGCGCCACCGCATCGAAGCTGCCAATAAAGCCCAGCTCCTGATCGCCAAAGCGGGCATCGGCCTGCCAACCCAGCAGCGCGCCCAGTTGGGCGTTGTTGCCCAGCTCCGGGTGTGCATCCAGCGGCAGGTGGTAGGCGAACAAATTGATGTCGTGCTTGATCAGCAGCTCGATGCGCTGCTTCATCCAGCCGGTGATGCGGCCGTCGTAGCCGCGCCAGAACAGCCCATGGTGCACAAAGATGGCATCGGCCTGCTCGGCAATGGCCGCCTCGATCAGCGCCCGCGATGCCGTCACCCCGCTGACCAGCTTGCGGATCTCGGTCTTGCCCTCCACCTGCAAACCGTTGGGGCCATAGTCTTTGAAGCGGGCGGGCTGCAGTAGCGCATCAAAGGCCTGCAGCATGTCTTGGCGGGTCGTAGTCATGCCCGATTGTCTCAGACCTGTGCGGCGCGCCAGGCCAGAAACAGAAAACCCGCTGATGCCAGGCATGCAGCGGGTTGCGGGGCCATCAGTCTGATGCCGATTTACTTCTTGGCAACCCAGCCCTTGACGGCGAGCGGCCAAAAGCCCATCGCGACGCCGAGCACGCCCATCGCGGCCACATAGTGCGCAGGCGCCATCACATCGGCCTGTTGCCAGACGGACACCAGCATCGGCGTCAAACCACCAAACACCGCATAGGCCATGTTGTAGGAGAAGGACAGGCCCGTGAAGCGCACTTCAGGCGGGAAGGCGCGCACACCGACGACGGGCAGCAGCGAGATCGCACCCACAAAGAAGCCCACCAGCGCATAGGTCCAGACCAGCGAGATCTC
Source organism: Comamonas sp. MYb21 (assembly GCF_037479395.1). Classification (NCBI taxonomy): domain Bacteria; kingdom Pseudomonadati; phylum Pseudomonadota; class Betaproteobacteria; order Burkholderiales; family Comamonadaceae; genus Comamonas; species Comamonas sp. MYb21. Next base: position 440,497 of record NZ_JBBGZC010000001.1, read on the forward strand.
GGTGCCTGGCAGGTTCAGGTAGAACAGATAGGCAGTGACAGCCATGCCGCCCCAGCCCAGGACCATGGCGGCACGCGTGCCCCATTGGTCCGACAGCCAGCCCCAGAACACGCAGCCGATGGTCAAGGTCACGGTCGCCACCGCATTGGCCTTGAGGGCCACCGCAGGCGCGATATGGAACACCTTTTGCAGGTAGGACGGCGTGAACAGAATCACCACCACCACGGCGGTGGACAGGATCCAGGTCATCAGTGCCACGACCACGCTGGCTTCGCGGTGGTCGCGCAGGATGGTCTTGAGCGGCAGTTCGCGGTCGACCTGCTTGCGGGCCTGCATCTCCTGGAAGATGGGGGTCTCATGCAGGAACTTGCGCAGGTACACCGACACCAGGCCAAACACGCCGCCCAGAATGAAGGGAATGCGCCAAGCCCAGTCGTGGATCTCGGCCGCGCTGTAGACGCTGTTGAGCCAGACGCCAATGATCGAGCCCAGGAAAATACCGCCGGTGATGCCCGAGGTCAGCGAGCCAATCGCAAAGCCGTAGCGCTTGGCAGGGGCGTGTTCTGCGACAAACACCCAAGCGCCGGGCATTTCGCCGCCAATCGCTGCGCCCTGCAGCACGCGCATGGCCAGCAGCAAGATGGGAGCGGCCAGACCGATGGTCTCATAGGTGGGCAGCAGGCCGATCACCAAGGTGGGCACCGCCATCAGGAACACCGACAAGGTGAACATCTGCTTGCGGCCCAGGATGTCGCCAAAGTGGGCAATCAGGATGCCGCCAATGGGGCGTGCCAGGTAGCCGGCCGCAAAGATGCCCAGCGTCTGCAGCTGGCGCATCCAGTCGGGCATCGACGCCGGGAAGAACAGCGAGCCCAGTACGTTGGCAAAAAATACAAACACCACAAAGTCATAAAACTCCAGGGTGCCGCCCAAGGCCGACAGGCCCAGGGTCTTGTAATCGTTCCGGTTCAAAGGCCGGTTGGCAGGCGAGGCGGCTTGGGCCCCACCTTGGTCAGCAGTCAGCGAAGTCATGTGTCCTCTACATTCCAGAGCAGGACAGCGCAAAGCGCAGCGCGTTATGGGCGCATATCAAGGGGTTCGGCGAGACCCGGGATGGCGGGAGTCAGGGCCAGCGAGAGGAGAGATGGACCCGTTCGCAGGGAACCACGATGAGCAAAAGAGCGCAGTCAAAAGGTTGGGGAACCATTCTAGGTACTTACCCTTTGGGCTCTGCCGGTGTCACGAAAAGTATCGCCCGCCGCTGGGGCATGCCACCACAGCCGGCGGCGATGTTCAGCCTGATATTGTTCCGCAAGCAACTTATTTTGCAGGACTTCGCAGAAAATCGAACAGATTGGTACCGTTTCGAGAACGATGTCACCCCCATGACATCGCAAAAGACGATGGAATACATCGCAGATGACAGCGCTATGCGCCAGAATGCGCAGGGCCCTCTGGCCCGAATCGAGCGCGAACCCATGCATGGTCTGCACAGCAGCTAGCGCCTTGGCAGAGCCTTGCCACCAAGCCCGGTGCCATAATCAATGGCAATGTTCTGCGCCGCTCAGGGCTGTTAGCCAGACGCGGCCACCCCACACCCAACCCCAGGTTTTATGAAACGCCTCTGGCTTCTTTTCGCACAATCGGTCACCGTCTTGCTGGCCCTGTACTTTATCGTCGCCACCTTGCAGCCGGGCTGGCTGCAGCGCAACAATGCCGTACGCAGCAATGCCGGTATTGCGTTGATCGAGGCGCCGCAAAGCGAGGCCAACCGCACCAGTGTGGCCACCAGCAGCTTCAGCCCTGCGGCCAAAAAGGCCTCGCCGGCAGTGGTCAGCATCAATACCAGCACGGCAGTGCGCCATCCACGCGCCAATGATCCCTGGTTCCAGTTCTTCTTTGGCGACCAGGGCGTGCAAAACCAGGCGGGCCTGGGCAGCGGCGTGATCGTCAGCCCCGACGGCTATGTGCTCACCAACAACCATGTGGTCGAAGCGGCCGACGACATCGAGGTGACCCTGACCGATGGCCGCAAAGCCAAGGGCAGCGTCATTGGCACCGATCCGGAAACCGACCTGGCCATCCTCAAGATCAGCCTGGACAAGCTGCCCGTCATCGTGCTGGGCAACTCCGACTCGGCCGAGGTGGGTGACCAGGTGCTGGCCATTGGCAACCCCTTTGGCGTGGGCCAGACGGTCACCAGCGGCATCATCAGCGCGCTGGGCCGCAGCGAGCTGGGCATCAACACCTTCGAGAACTTCATCCAGACCGACGCGGCCATCAATCCCGGCAACTCGGGCGGTGCGCTGGTCGATGTCAATGGCAACCTGGTGGGCATCAACACGGCCATCTATTCGCGCTCGGGCGGCAGCATGGGCATTGGCTTTGCGATCCCCGTGGCCCTGGCCAAGAATGTGCTCGACAGCATTGTGCGCGACGGCAAGGTGACGCGTGGCTGGATCGGCGTCGAGCCCAATGACCTGACGCCCGAGCTGGCCGAAACCTTTGGCGTCAAGGCCGATAGTGGTGTGATCATCACCGGCGTTCTGCAAAGCGGGCCGGCTGCCAATGCCGGCATCCGTCCGGGCGATGTGATCACCCAGATCGGCGACATGCAGGTGCACCATGTGCAAAGCCTGCTGACTGCCGTGGCGGCTCTCGTGCCCGGCACCACGTCCGAAGTGCAGCTGCGCCGGGGTGACCAGAGTCTAACCCTGCCGATCACCCCCGGCACCCGCCCGGTCAACAACCGCGCGATGCCCCAAGGCCGGCGTTAAGCCCTGGCGGCGAGCGGCGTTGGCAGCGCCCTCGCCTTTGCGCGTGGATCAAAGGGATGTGGATCGGTGCCGTCGAACCCGATCCCCGCAACCACGCCGCACCAGGCCCACCCCAGGTGCTGGCCCCGCCCCACCAACAGCAAAGCCCCGGCTGATCTCAGGTCAGCACGGGGCTTTGGCGTATCTGGTGGGCAGGTAGCCGGTCAGGCCGCTGCGTCCGTGTCCGCTTCTTCTTCCTTCTTGGGCTGGTTGCGCGAGAACCAGGTAGCGCCCAGGATACCGACCTCATACAGAATGCACATGGGCACGGCCAGCGAAATCTGCGACAGCACATCGGGAGGGGTCACCACCGCCGCGATGACAAAGGACAGCACAATGAAGTAACCCCGGAACGACTTGAGCTTGGCGATCTCGACGATGCCCAGCCGCACCAGCAGGATCACCACAATGGGGACCTGGAAGGCCAGGCCAAAGGCCAGGTAGAGCGACAAAATGGCTTCGACATAGGAGGCAATATCGGGCGTGGCCGCCACGCTCGACGGCGTGAAATGCTGGATAAAGCCAAACATGCGATCGAGCACAAACAGCTGCACAAAGGCAATGCCGGCATAGGCCAGCAAGCTGCCAAAGAAGATCAACGGCAGCGCAAACTTGCGCTCATGCATGTAGAGGCCCGGGGCCACAAAGGCCCAGAGCTGGTACATGATCCAGGGCAAGGCCAGCAAAATGGCCGCCATGCCCAGCACCTTGAGGGGCACGATGAAAGGCGAGAACACGCCCACGGCAATCAGCTTGGCATCGGGCGGCATGTGCATCTTGATCGGATGCGCGATGAAGTTCATCAGCCCATCGGGGCCAGGCCAGAAGGCCAACAAAGCCAGGGCCACGAGCACGCCACCAATGCTGTAGAGCAGCCTATCGCGCAGTTCCATCAGGTGCTGCACAAAGGGCTGCTCGGTGCCGGCCAGCTCGTCTTCTTTAGAAGGGGTTTCGGACATGGGGATATCTGTTGCGGATCAAGGCCTCACGGGAGCGCAGCGCGTTAGCGCAGGCTGCAGCGCCCCGGGCCGATGGAAATACCAGTGAGAAAACATGCCAACGCGCGGCTCTGTGAGCGGGCTGCGTTGCGGGCGCCATCACAGGCCAGACGATGGCTTCTTGGGCCGAAAACGTGCCACGCGCGCTGCACCCGATTGCACATGGGTGCGCACACCCGCCTGGTGCTTGTACCACTGGGGTGTGGCGCCGCGCTTCACGCGCCAGTTCTTGCGAGGGTGGTGGTAGACCGGAGCCACCGTCGATGCCGAGCCGCCGTCATAGCTCTCGGCATAGGGATCGGCGGTGTAGAAGCTGTCGTCGCTGCCCGATGAAGCCGTGCCATTGGCCTGGTCGTTGAGGTTTTTCTCGAAGTCTGCGGAGTTGGTGCGGATGGTGCTTTCCACATCACGCGCGGCCGACTCGACGTTCTCCTTCATCTTGCGCAGCTCGTCAAGCTCCATCGAGCGGTTGACCTCGGACTTGACGTCGTTGACATAGCGCTGTGCCTTGCCCAGCAATGTGCCTACCGTGCGCGCAACGCGCGGCAGTTTTTCAGGGCCAATGACGATCAGTGCCACCGCACCGATCAAGGCCATCTTGGAGATACCGAGATCAAACATTCCAACCCCATCGAATGCACACAAGCGGTTGCTGCGGCTTGCCCGCAGCCCCTGTCATGCGCACATCAGCCCTTGTTCTTGGCTTCGACGTCGATGGTGGTGTTCTTGTCAGCCGCAGGCGACTGACCCACTTGCTGTGCCGTGGTCGTCGTGGATGCAGCGGGCGAGGCGGATTCGCCACCGTCCTTGATGCCATCCTTGAAGCCCTTGACGGCACCACCCAGATCGGTGCCGATGTTCTTGAGCTTCTTGGTACCAAATACCAGCACCACGATGAGCAGAACAATCAGCCAATGCCAAACAGAAAAGGAACCCATGAAATTCTCCTAGCGAATATGCGCATTTTAGACGCCTTGGGCATCTACCGGTTTCGTAATACTGTCACGCGGCCAGGGCTTCAGCCCTTGGCCTGCGCAGGGCTCAGCCCTTTTTCCAGGGCCGGGGGCCGCCCAGCAGGTGGATGTGCAGATGGTGCACCTCCTGGCCGCCCTCCTCGCCGGTGTTGACCATCAGCCGGAAACCCCCTTGCGGATAGGGATGGCAGCCGTTATCCAGCGCCAGTTGCGGCGCTTTGGCCAGCATGCGGCCCAACAGCGGTGCCTGTTCAGCGCCGACCTGTGCCATCGAGGCGATATGCAGCTTGGGCACCATCAGCAGATGCACGGGCGCGGCAGGGTGGATGTCCTTGAACACCAACATGTCCTCGTCTTCATAGACCTTGCTCGACGGGATCTGGCCGGCAATGATTTTGCAAAAAAGGCAATCAGGATCGTGCATAAACTTCTTATCTCTCAAAACAAGGGTGCCGTCGTTGCTGGCAACCCGCAGTAACCGGCACAAGCAGCAACTGTGCCAACAGGCAGTAGATTACACCTTGAAACCAGATCGCACACCAACATCCGCCCGGTGCTTGGTGAGCCAGTTCTCGCCGGAGACACGGCCCCGCTCGCACAGCTCGCGCACAAAAGGCGCATCCGAGCGGTTCTTGCTCGATGCGCCATAGCTCTTGAGCACAGCACCTCCATCGACATGGTGCATCAGCATGTACTTGTAGCGCTCCCGGTCCAGCTTGCCTTCATCGAGCAGGCGGCGCACAAAGCCCATGGCGCGCAGCTCGGCCAGCAAGCTGGCGTTGAAGGTAATCTCGTTGATGCGGTCCATGATCTCCTGGGCGTTGGTCGGCACCTCGTTGTATTCAATGGGGTTGAGCTGCACCAGCAGCACATCGCTGTTGCCCGTCTGGTAGATCAGCGGGTAGAGCAAGGGGTTGCCGGAGTAGCCGCCATCCCAGTAGTACTGGTCCTTGATCTCGACGGCCTTGTACATCATCGGCAGGCAAGCCGAGGCCATCACCGCGTCGGCCGTCAGCCGCTTGCCGCTGAAGACTTCCCCCTTGCCGGTGCGCACATTGGTGGCGCAGACAAATACCCGGGGCGCATTGCGGCCCTGCTCATGCTGGAGAAAGTCAAAGTCCACCACCTTTTCCAGCAGGCGGCGCAAGGGGTTGATGTCGAGCGGGTTGGTCTGGTAGGGCGAGAGCCACTGGCTCATCATGTCCCAGATGGCCTTGCCGGCCATCGGCACACCCGCCATCAGGCTGCCCATCGTGCCTACCCCTTCCCAAAACTGCTTGAGGCTCTCGCGGGCCGATTCACAGCCCGCGTCATGGGCTTTTCGCTTGTCGGTTTCGGTGGCTGCTGCCTTGCCGTAGCCATAGGCCATCACCACGGCGTTCATCGCCCCGGCGCTGGTGCCGCTCACACCTTCTATCCACAGGCTGCGGTCAGCCAGCAAGGCATCGAGCACGCCCCAGGTAAAGGCGCCATGCGAGCCGCCACCCTGCAAGGCCAGGCTGATGGGCGGCGTGTTCTCGTCCACCCCCTTGGAGCGAGGCACCCGCTTGGGCGCTTCGGCCTCAGCGGGGGCTGCTGGCTCCGGCGTCTCGGGTGCTGGTGTGTGGCTAGCCATTGATGGCCTGGTCTTTGTTCATCGCCACCATGCCGCGCACGATGCGATAGAGGAACCAGACGGAAATGAGGGTCCAGGCGATCCAGCCCGGAACGACGAAGAGGAACCACAGCGGCGCGGTGATGACATACAGCACGCCGGCCCAGACCACGCTGCGGATGCGCCAGGAAAAATGGCTTTGCTGCCAGGTACCCTGCGCATCGCTGCGCTTGACCAGGTCAATCACCAGCGCGATCAGCAGCAGCACGATGCTGGCCTGGGCGGTGGGCACCACCGCTGCCACGGCCACAATCAGGTGCAGCAGATAGCTGACCCAGCCCCAGGTCTTGAGGCTTTCCATCGCGGCCGAATCAACGGTCTTCACGTCAACGACGTCGTTCATGCGGAACTCCCTTCTTCAGCTTCACGGTCTTTCACCTTGCGCATCGCTTTTTCTTCGAGGCCACTCAAGCCCTCGCGGCGCGCCAGCTCGTTCACCACATCGGCGGGGCTCAGGCCATAGTGGGCCAGCGCCACCATCGTATGAAACCACAGATCGGCCACTTCGTACACCAGCTTGGAGGCTGGCGCGCCATGGTCCACATCCTTGGCCGCCATCACCACTTCGGTCGCCTCCTCCCCCACCTTCTTCAAAAAGGCATCCGGGCCCTTGTGCAGCAAGCGTGCCACATAGCTGGTCTCAGGATCGCCGCCATTGGCGGGTTTGCGCGACTCCAGCACCTCGGCCAGACGCAGCAAGGCATCGGTGGAGGACAGGGCAGCGGAAGCAGAGGTATCGGTCATAACGAAAATATAGCGAAGCAGCCACCCAGGGCTGCCAAAGAAGACAGTGCCGGGACAGGGATTATTTGTAGATCGATTCCGGGTCTTTCAAGACCGGATCGACCGCTTGCCACTGGCCACCACGCAACACACTGTAAAAACAGCTGTGGCGACCGGTGTGGCAGGCGATGCCCGGCTCATGCCCGGTCTGGGTCACGCTCAGCAGCACCACATCGTTGTCACAGTCGATGCGGATCTCATGCACGGTCTGCACATGGCCGGACTCCTCGCCCTTGAACCACAGCTTGCCACGCGAGCGGCTGAAGTAAACCGCCCGGCCCAGCTCGGCCGTATGGGCCAGCGCTTCGCGGTTCATCCAGGCAAACATCAGCACATCCTTGGAGTGCTGCTCCTGCGCAATGACGGGCACCAGGCCCTGCGCGTCCCATTTCACTTGATCGAGCCAGTTCATGCGGGGAATTGTCTCGCATTCAATGCAGTTGTGCGCAATGCAGGGAGAAAACAGCCGCAAAAGAAAACGGCCCGGTGCATGCCATGCAGCCGGGCCGGAGAGGCTCACGCTCAGAACGCTCAGTCCTGGAGACGACGGCCCTGGCGCTGCGGCAGGGCCTTGCCCGCCAACAGCACCAGCAGCAGCGCCATCAAGGCCAGCGCCCAAGCGGCATTCACGGGCACCCGCTTGACATCGGTGGGCGGCGTGTTGGTAAACAGCGCAGACGACGTGGCCTCGTTGTTTGCTGCCACCGGGTCATACACATCGCTGCTGGCACGGGTTGTGATCGTGATGGCAGCGGTGGAGGCCGGCGTGAACTTGGTGGTACAGGTGATCGACTCGCCCACCGCCAGTGCCGCCACGGGCTGGGTCGGCGTGCAGACCGTGACCGCACCGGCAGGCGCGCCGCTGACGTCACAACGTGCATGGGTCGCCGTGGCCGGGCCTGCGTTGCGGCAGGTCGAGGTCAGCGTGAACTCCACCCCTACCTTGGCATCGAGGGTGGCGGGCATGCTCACCTGCATATCTGCGGCTTGCGTTGGCGTGCTCACCGAGCAGGCGGCGCTGCAGCTGCCTGCTGCACTGCTGCCCACGGTGTTGACCACATTCGGGCTGGTCACCGTGTCGTCCACACGCACCGTGTATTCAAAGGCCACCGTGCCCGGCGCTTGCGGGCTGCCGCCCGGCACCGTTGCTGGCTGCGTGCAGCTGCTGCCTGCGGCCACGCAACCCGCCGTCCAGCCTTCACCCGTGCCGACATAGCGGGTACCCGCAGGCACCGTCTCCGTCAACACCGTCGAGCCAGGCGTGCCACCCGTGTTGCTGACCAGCACCTGGTAGGTGAGCTTGTCGCCGGGCTTGATCACATAGCCCGCTGGCACGGGCGCGTCGTTGACCTTCACCAGCACATTGGTCACCGTCACCGCCGAAGGTGTATTGCCGTTGACGGCCTTGGCATCGCTGTTGTTGGCGGTATCGCTTTCGTAGCTTTGCGTTGCTGCCGTCATGCTGGCACTGATCGCACCCTCTGCCGCAGCAAAGGTCGCCGTGCAGCTGAGACTTCCGCCCACCGCCAGGTTGGCGTTGGCATCGCAGATTGCGGCAATGCTTGTGCCACCATTGTTCACGGTCATCACGCAGCTGGCATTGAGGGCCTCCGCCGGTCCATTGTTGGTGCACTGGCCGGAGATAGTCACGCTCTGGCCCACCACCACAGCGCCAGACGGGATCGTCGTGATCTGCGCCTGCATGTCCGCCACCGCATTGGCCGTCTCTGCCGTGCAGCCACCGGCCGCGCAAGCGGCTGGCACATCGCTGGTCACCGTATTGATGATCTTGCCACTGCTGGTCGCAGGCGCAAGCACCTCCACCGTGAACGCAACGGTCTGCTCACCGGCCACACCTTCTGCGCTTTGCGCGGGCACCGTCACACTTTGCTCGCAGGTGCTTCCTGCTGCTTCGCAGAACGGTGCTTGGCTCCAACCCTGGCTCTCGTTAGGGGCGATGCCGCCTACAAACTGGGTGCCTTCTGGCACGGTCTCGGTCAGCACGAGGGTGCTGGCAGTACCGCCCGCGTTGGTCACCCGCAGTTGGTAGGTCAGCGTGTCGCCGATCTTGGCTGCGTAGTTGGCGGGCACAGCCGCACCGTTGACTTGCGCCAGGGTCTTGGCGATGTTCAGCTCGGCGGGCGTGTTGACCTTGACGGTCCTCGTCGCCGTGTTGTTGCCCGGTGCTGGATCGTACAAGTCATTGCTGGTGGCCACGCTCACGGCATAGTCACCGGCTGCACTCGGCGTGATCTTGGTGGTGCAGGTGATGCTGTCGCCCGATGCCAGCGTTGCGGCGGGCGTCGTGGGCGCGCAGATGGTTTGTACACCAGCGGGAGCCGTCACCAGGCAAGCCGCGTTCAAGGCCGTTTGCGGGCCATTGTTCTTGCAGATGCTGGTGTAGATCAGCTCCACACCCGTGGTGCTGGTCGTGCCCGGTGTCACCGTCACGGTGGCCTGCATGTCTGCATGCTGCGTGCCGGTCGTCACCTGGCAGCTGCTGCAGCTGCCGACACTGCTGGTTGCCGTGTCAACGATGCTCGCCGTGCTGCCTGGGCCAGCCACGGTGACGGTGTAGGTAACGGTGCTCGTTTGGCCCGCGCCCACTGCCACCGTCTGGCTGCAGGTGCTGGATGCCGCAGCACAACCTGCACTCCAACTCTCACCCGTGCCGGTGTAAGTGGTACCTGCTGGCACGGTCTGGCCAACATCGGTGCTGCCTGCCGTGCCGCCGCTGTTCACCACGGTCACGGTGTAGGTCAGCACATCACCGGGCTTAGCCAGGTAGCCCGCTGGCACGGGGCTGCCGTTCACGGCGGTCAACACATTGGTGGTCACCAAGCTGGCTGCGGTGTTACCCACCGTCGACTTGGTGTCGGTGTTGTTGGCCGTATTGCTGTCATAGCTTTGCGTTGCAGCTTGGATGCTTGCGCTGATAGCACCTTCAACAGCGGTGAAGCTTGCAGTACAGCTGATGCTGCCACCCATTACCAAGGTCGCATTTGCACCGCAGGTCACTGCAGTGTTGTTGCCGCCATTGCTCACTGTCATCTCGCAGCTGGCGTTGACCGCATTGGCTGGGCCATTGTTGGTGCACAAACCAGTGATGGTGACGCTTTGACCCACGACCACCGCACTTGGCAAGCTGCTGGTGATCTGCGCTTGCATATCGGCAACTGCGTTAGCAGTTTCGACCGAGCAAGTACCAGAGGCGCAAGCAGCTGGGATGTCGCTGCTCACGGTATTGGTGATCTTGCCGTTGCTAGTCGCTGGGGCAAGCACTTCCACCGTGAACTCTACGGTCCGCTCACCGGCCACACCTTCTGCGCTTTGCGCTGGCACGGTCACGCTTTGCGTGCAGGTGGTGGCTGCTGCTTCGCAGACCGGTGCTTGGCTCCAACCCTGGCTCTCGTTAGGAGCGATGCCGCCTACAAAGCGGGTGCCCTCTGGCACGGTCTCGGTCAGCACCGTGGTGCCGGATGTACCACCCGTGTTGGTCACAACCATTGCGTAGGTCAGCTTGTCGCCAATCTGGGCTGCATAGTTGGCTGGCACAGCAGCGCTATTGACTTGCGCCAAGGTCTTGGTGATGTTCAGCGCCGCTGGCGTATTGACCTTGACGGTGGTGTTGGCAGTGTTGTTGCTTGGCGCTGCGTCGTACAAGTCATTGCTGGTAGCCACGCTCACGGCATAGTCACCAGCCGTGCTTGGCGTGAGCTTGGTAACGCAGGTGATGCTCTCACCCGAAGCCAAGCTCGCCGCTGGGCTGGTTGGCGTGCAGATTGCTGCCGATGCGCCCGCTGGTGCGGTCACCACGCAAGTTGCATTGATAGCGCTTTGCGGGCCGTTGTTTTTGCAAACGGCGGTGTAGGTCAGCTCCACACCAGTCGTGCTGGTCGTGCCTGGGCTGACGGTCACGGTTGCCTGCATATCTGCATGCTGCGTGTCGGTGGTGACTTGGCAAGTCGTGCAGGTGCCCACCGAGCTGGTGACGGTGTCCACGATGGTCGCAGTGCTGCCTGGGCTAGCCACGGTGACCGTGTACTGCACGGTGCTGGTTTGACCTGCACCGACTGCCACGGTTTGCGCGCACTGCGTCGCCGCTCCCGTGCAACCTGCGCCCCAACCTTGGCCCGAACCTGTATAGGTCGTGCCTGCAGGTACGGTCTGGCCGACATCGGTGCTGCCTGCCGTGCCACCACTGTTGGTGACGCTAACGGTATAGGTCAGCACATCACCGGGTTTGGCCAGGTAGCCAGCGGGCACGGGGCTGCCATTGACCAAGGTCAGCACATTGGTGGTCGCAAGGCTAGCTGGCGTGTTACCCACCGTGGACTTGGTGTCGGTGTTGTTGGTGATATCGCTCTCGTAGCTTTGCGTGGTCGTGTTGATGGTGGCGCTGATCGCACCTTCCGCTGCCGTAAAGGTCACCGAGCAGCTCAGCGTCTCGCTCACTGCCAAGGTCTTGGCTGCATCGCAAGTGGCGTTGATGGTGGTACCACCATTACTGATCACCATGGCACAGCTGGCGTTGACGGCATTGGCTGGGCCGCTGTTGGTACAGGTACCGGTGATGCTCACGCTTTGGCCGACCACCACAGCCGAAGCTGGGATGTTGGTGATCTGCGCTTGCATATCAGCAACCGCATTTACGGTCTCAACAACGCAGGTGTTGCCTACGCAAGCTGTTGCCACATCGCTCAGCACGGTGTTTGTGATCTTGCCGTTGCTAGTAGCTGGGGCAAGCACTTCCACCGTGAACTCTACGGTCCGCTCACCGGCCACCCCTTCGGCACTTTGCGCTGGCACCGTCACGCTTTGCTCGCAGGTGCTTCCTGCAGCGTCGCAGACCGGTGCTTGGCTCCAACCCTGGCTCTCGTTAGGAGTGAGGCCGCCTACAAAGCGGGTGCCCTCTGGCACGGTCTCGGTCAGCACCGTGGTGCCGGATGTACCGCCCGTGTTGGTCACAACCATTGCGTAGGTCAGCGTGTCGCCAATCTTGGCGGCGTAGTTGGCGGGCACAGCCGCGCCGTTCACTTGCGCGAGGGTCTTGACGATATGCAGATCTGCAGGGGTGTTGACCTTGACGGTGGTCGTTGCACTGTTGTTGCCAGTAGCTTCGTCGTACAAGGTGTTGCTGGTAGCAACGCTCACGGCATAGTCACCGGCTGCACTTGGTGTGAGCTTGGTGGTGCAGGTGATGCTGTCACCAGAAGCCAGAGTCGCTGCAGGACTAGTTGGTGTGCAGGTGGTTTGTGCACCAGCTGGAGTGGTCACCGCACAAGATGCATTGATTGCGCTTTGTGGGCCATTGTTCTTGCACAAGCTGGTGTAGATCAGTTCCACACCCGTCGTGCTGGTCGTGCCTGGCGTCACCGTCACGGTGGCCTGCATGTCGGCATGCTGCGTGTCGGTGGTGACTTGGCAAGTCGTGCAGGTGCCCACCGAGCTGGTGACGGTGTCCACGATAGTGGCGGTTGTACCTGGGCTAGACACGGTGACCGTGTACTGCAGCGTGCTGGTCTGGCCAGCCCCCACTGCCACGGTTTGCGCGCACTGCGTGCTCGCTGCCGTGCAACCCGCTCCCCAGCCTTGGCCCGAGCCCGTATAGGTCGTGCCTGCTGGTACGGTCTGGCCCACATCGGTGCTGCCTGCCGTGCCACCACTGTTGGTGACGCTGACGGTATAGGTCAGCACATCACCGGGTTTGGCCAGGTAGCCAGCGGGCACGGGGCTGCCATTGACCAAGGTCAGCACATTGGTGGTCGCCAGGCTAGCTGGCGTATTGCCCACCGTGGACTTGGTGTCGGTGTTGTTGGTGATATCGCTTTCGTAACTTTGCGTGGTCGTGTTGATGGTGGCGCTGATCGCGCCTTCCGCTGCCGTGAAGGTCACCGAGCAGCTCAGCGTCTCGCTCACCGCCAAGGTCTTGGCTGCGTCGCAAGTTGCTCCGATCGATGCAGCACCGTTCTGCACTGCCATCTGGCAGCTGGCGCCAACAGCACTGACGGGACCATTGTTGGTACAGGTACCGGTGATGGTCACGCTTTGGCCGACCACCACAGCCGAAGCTGGGATGTTGGTGATCTGCGCTTGCATATCGGCAACCGCATTGGCGGTTTCGACCGAGCAAGTACCAGAGGCACAAGCTGCAGCAATGTCGCTGCTCACGGTATTGGTGATCTTGCCGTTGCTGGTTGCAGGCGCAATCACCTCCACCGTGAACTCCACCGTTTGCTCACCGGGCACCGCAGGAGTCGCTGTGCTCTGCGCTGGCACCGTCACGCTTTGCGTGCAGGTGGTGGCTGCCACGCCGCAAGCTTGTGTTGTCTGGCTCCAGCCCTGTTCAGGGTTGGAAGCTCCGCCACCCACAAACTGGGTACCTTCTGGCACGGTCTCAGTCAGGACCGTGGTGCCAGCGGTACCGCCAGTATTGGTGATCACCATTGCATAGGTCAGCGTGTCGCCGATCTTGGCCGCGTAGTTGGCAGGCACAGCCACGCCGTTCACTTGCGCCAAGCTCTTGACGATGTGCAAGTCTGCAGGGGTGTTGACCTTGACGGTGGTCGTTGCACTGTTGTTGCCAGTAGCTGCGTCGTACAAGGTATTGCTGGTAGCAACGCTCACGGCATAGTCACCGGCCGTGCTTGGCGTGAGCTTGGTAACGCAGGTGATGCTCTCACCCGAAGCCAAGCTCGCCGCTGGGCTGGTTGGCGTGCAGATTGCTGCCGATGCGCCCACTGGTGCGGTCACCACGCAAGTTGCGTTGATAGCGCTTTGCGGTCCGTTGTTTTTGCAAACGGCGGTGTAGGTCAGTTCCACGCCCGTCGTGCTGGTCGTGCCCGGCGTCACCGTCACGGCGGCCTGCATATCTGCATGCTGCGTGTCGGTGGTGACCTGGCAAGTCGTGCAGGTGCCCACCGAGCTGGTGACGGTGTCAACGATAGTCGCCGTGCTGCCTGGGCTGGCCACGGTGACCGTGTACTGCAGCGTGCTGGTCTGGCCTGCACCGACTGCCACAGTTTGCCCGCACTGCGTGCCCGCTGCCGTGCAACCAGCGCCCCAGCCCTGGCTGGTGCCCGTGTAGGTCGTACCTGCGGGCACAGTCTGGCCCACTTCCGTGGAACCTGCAGTACCGCCGCTGTTGGTGACGCTGACGGTATAGGTCAGCACATCACCAGGCTTGGCCAGGTAGCCAGCGGGCACAGGGCTGCCATTGACCAAGGTCAGCACATTGGTGGTAGCCAGGCTAGCTGGCGTATTGCCCACCGTGGACTTGGTGTCGGTGTTGTTGGTGATATCGCTTTCGTAACTTTGCGTGGTCGTGTTGATGGTGGCGCTGATCGCACCTTCCGCTGCAGTGAAGGTTACCGAGCAGCTCAGCGTCTCGCTCACCGCCAAGGTCTTGGCTGCATCGCAAGTTGCACCGACCGATGCAGCACCGTTCTGCACGGCCATCTGGCAGCTGGCACCAACAGCACTGACGGGACCATTGTTGGTACAGGTACCGGTGATGGTCACGCTTTGGCCGACCACCACAGCACTTGGCAAGCTGCTGGTGATCTGCGCTTGCATATCGGCAATCGCATTTACGGTCTCTACAGCGCAGGTGTTGCCTGCGCAAGCTGTTGCCACATCGCTCAGCACGGTGTTTGTAATCTTGCCGTTGCTGGTCGCTGGGGCAAGAACTTCCACCGTGAACTCTACGGTCCGCTCACCGGCCACACCTTCGGCACTTTGCGCTGGCACGGTCACGCTTTGCGTGCAGGTGGTGGCTGCTGCTTCGCAGACCGGTGCTTGGCTCCAACCCTGGCTCTCGTTAGGAGCGATGCCGCCTACAAAGCGGGTACCCTCTGGCACGGTCTCGGTCAGCACCGTGGTGCCGGATGTACCGCCCGTGTTGGTCACAACCATTGCGTAGGTCAGCTTGTCGCCTATCTGGGCTGCATAGTTGGCGGGCACAGCAGCGCTATTGACTTGCACCAAGGTCTTGGTGATGTTCAGCGCCGCTGGCGTATTGACCTTGACGGTGGTGTTGGCAGTGTTGTTGCTTGGCGCTGCGTCGTACAAGTCATTGCTGGTAGCCACGCTCACGGCATAGTCACCGGCCGTGCTTGGCGTGAGCTTGGTAACGCAGGTGATGCTCTCACCCAAAGCCAAGCTCGCCGCTGGGCTGGTTGGCGTGCAGATTGCTGCCGATGCGCCCGCTGGTGCGGTCACCACGCAAGTTGCATTGATTGCGCTTTGCGGGCCGTTGTTTTTGCAAACGGCGGTGTAGGTCAGCTCCACACCAGTCGTGCTGGTCGTGCCTGGGCTGACGGTCACGGTTGCCTGCATATCTGCATGCTGCGTGTCGGTAGTCACCACACAGGTCGTGCACGTACCCACCGAGCTGGTGACGGTGTCCACGATGGCGGCAGTGCTGCCTGGGCTAGCAACGGTGACCGTGTACTGCACGGTGCTGGTTTGGCCTGCACCCACTGCCACGGTTTGCGCACACTGCGTGCCCGCTGCCGTGCAGCCCGCACCCCAACCTTGGCCGGTGCCCGTGTAAGTCGTGCCTGCAGGCACAGTCTGGCCCACTTCCGTGGAACCTGCAGTACCGCCGCTGTTGGTGACGCTAACGGTATAGGTCAACACATCACCAGGCTTGGCCAGGTAGCCGGCTGGCACGGGGCTGCCATTGACCAAGGTCAGCACATTGGTAGTAGCCAGGCTCGCTGGCGTGTTACCCACTGTGGACTTGGTGTCCGTGTTGTTCGCAGTGTTGGACTCGTAGCTTTGCGTTGCTGCGTTGATGGTCGCACTGATGTCGCCTTGGGCAGCGGTGAAGGTCACCGAGCAGCTCAGCGTCTCGCTCACTGCCAAGGTCTTGGCTGCATCGCAAGTTGCACCGACCGATGCAGCACCGTTCTGCACTGCCATCTGGCAGCTGGCGCCAACAGCACTGACGGGACCATTGTTGGTACACAGGCCAGTGATGGTCACGCTTTGGCCCACCACCACAGCACTTGGCAAGCTGCTGGTGATCTGCGCTTGCATATCGGCAACTGCATTCGCAGTTTCGACCGAGCAAGTACCAGAGGCGCAAGCAGCTGGGATGTCGCTGCTCACGGTATTGGTGATCTTGCCGTTGCTGGTCGCTGGGGCAAGCACTTCCACCGTGAACTCTACGGTCCGCTCACCGGCCACACCTTCGGCACTTTGCGCTGGCACGGTCACGCTTTGCGTGCAGGTGGTGGCTGCCACGCCGCAAGCTTGTGTTGTCTGGCTCCAGCCTTGAGTTACATCAGGAGCGCTACCACCCACAAACTGGGTACCTTCTGGCACGGTCTCAGTCAGGACCGTCGTGCCAGCGGTACCGCCAGTATTGGTGATCACCATTGCGTAGGTCAGCGTGTCGCCAATCTTGGCAGCGTAGTTGACAGGCACAGCCGCGCCGTTCACTTGCGCCAGGGTCTTGACGATATGCAGATCTGCAGGGGTGTTGACCTTAACGGTGGTCGTTGCGCTGTTGTTGCCAGTAGCTGCGTCGTACAAGGTATTGCTGGTAGCAACGCTCACGGCATAGTCACCGGCCGTGCTTGGCGTGAGCTTGGTAACGCAGGTGATGCTCTCACCCGAAGCCAAGCTCGCCGCTGGGCTGGTTGGCGTGCAGATTGCTGCCGATGCCCCCGCTGGTGCGGTCACCACGCAAGTTGCGTTGATAGCGCTTTGCGGGCCGTTGTTTTTGCAAACGGCGGTGTAGGTCAGCTCAACGCCGGTCGTGCTGGTCGTGCCTGGGCTGACGGTCACACTGGCCTGCATGTCGGCCTGCTGCGTACCTGTAGTGACCTGGCACGTCGCGCAGGTGCCCACCGAGCTGGTGACGGTGTCCACGATGGTGGCAGTGCTGCCTGGGCTGGCAACGGTCACCGTGTACTGCAGCGTGCTGGTCTGGCCTGCACCCACTGCCACGGTTTGCGCGCACTGCGTGCCCGCTGCCGTGCAACCTGCGCCCCAGCCTTGGCTGGTGCCCGTGTAGGTCGTACCTGCGGGCACAGTCTGGCCCACTTCGGTGGAGCCGGCGGTACCACCGTTGTTGGTGACGGTGACGGTATAGGTCAGCACATCACCGGGCTTGGCCAGGTAGCCAGCGGGCACGGGGCTGCCATTGACCAAGGTCAGCACATTGGTGGTCGCCAGGCTAGCTGGCGTATTACCCACCGTGGACTTGGTGTCGGTGTTGTTGGTGATATCGCTTTCGTAACTTTGCGTGGTCGTGTTGATGGTGGCGCTGATCGCGCCTTCCGCTGCCGTGAAGGTCACCGAGCAGCTCAGCGTCTCGCTCACCGCCAAGGTCTTGGCTGCATCGCAAGTTGCACCGACCGATGCAGCACCGTTCTGCACGGCCATCTGGCAGCTGGCGCCAACAGCACTGACGGGACCATTGTTGGTACAGGTACCGGTGATGGTCACGCTTTGGCCTACCACCACAGCCGAAGCTGGGATGTTGGTGATTTGCGCTTGCATGTCAGCAACCGCATTGGCGGTTTCAACCGAGCAAGTACCTGAGGCACAAGCTGCAGCAATGTCGCTGCTCACGGTATTGGTGATCTTGCCGTTGCTGGTCGCTGGGGCAAGCACTTCCACCGTGAAGCGCACGGTTTGCTCACCAGCCACACCTTCGGCGCTCTGCGCTGGCACCGTCACGCTTTGCGTGCAGGTGCTGGCTGCCACGCCGCAAGCTTGTGTTGTCTGGCTCCAGCCTTGAGTTACATCAGGAGCGCTACCACCCACAAACTGGGTACCTTCTGGCACGGTTTCAGTCAGAACTGTCGTGCCAGCAGTGCCACCGGTGTTGGTAACGACCATAGCGTAGGTCAGCTTGTCGCCGATCTTGGCCGCGTAGTTAGCAGGCACAGCCGCGCCATTGACTTGCGCCAGGGTCTTGACGATGCGCAGAGCCGCTGGCGTGTTGACCTTGACCGTCGCGGTGGCGGCATTGTTGCTCGTCACGGCGTCGTACAGGGTGTTGCTGGTGGCAACGCTCACGGCATAGTCACCCACCACGCTCGGTGTGAGCTTGGTGGTACAGGTGATGCTGGATCCCGATGCAAGCGTCGCTGCCGGGCTGGTGGGCGTACAGGTCGTCACCGCGCCGGCTGGAGAGGTCACCGTGCAAGCGGCGTTCAGCGCCGTCTGTGGACCATTGTTCTTGCAGACGCTGGTGTAGATCAACTCCACACCCGTCGTGCTGGTCGTGCCTGGCGTCACCGTCACGGTTGCCTGCATATCTGCATGCTGCGTGTCGGTAGTCTCCACACAGGTCGTGCAGGTACCCACCGAGCTGGTGACGGTGTCCACGATGGTGGCAGTGCTGCCTGGGCTGGCAACAGTCACCGTGTACTGCACGGTGCTGGTCTGGCCAGCACCGACTGCCACGGTTTGCGCGCACTGCGTGCCCGCTGCCGTGCAACCTGCGCCCCAGCCTTGGCTGGTGCCCGTGTAGGTCGTACCTGCGGGCACAGTCTGGCCCACTTCCGTGGAACCTGCAGTACCGCCGCTGTTGGTGACGCTAACGGTATAGGTCAGCACATCACCAGGCTTGGCCAAATAGCCAGCGGGCACGGGGCTGCCATTGACCAAGGTCAGCACATTGGTGGTCGCCAGGCTCGCTGGCGTGTTGACCGACAGACTGTGGCTTGCGCAAGCAGTCGTGCTGCTGTTCACGCAGGTGACACTGGGGTCCACGCCAGGAGCGCCCGAGCCCGTGGGGTTGGTAGCAGCGTTGTTGACGACGGTACCGCCGCTACTTGGCAAAGTGACGGTCAGCTGGATGCTGGCCGATGCACCGGCTGCCAGTGGGCTGGCAACGGTACAGGTCAGCAAGGCGGCGGCACTGCTGGGCAGCGCGCCGCAGCTGGCGCCAGTCACGCCAGTGGCCACCACGCCTGCAGGCAACTTGTCCTTGACGATCAGGTTGCTGCCGGTGGCCAACTGACCACTGTTGCTCAGGGTCAGCGTGTAGACATAGCTGGAGCCGGTCAGCGCCGTGGCTGCGCCCGTCTTGCTCAGGCTGACATTGGCGGGGGTGCTGACGGCGGCCGTCGAGCTGGCACAAGCCACATTGGCCGCATTGGTACAGGCCGGGCCAGGGTCCACACCCGGATTGCCGCTGCCCGATGGATGGGTTGCCGCATAGTTGACGACATTGCCGCCACCGCTGGGCATGGTCACGGTCAGCTGGATGCTGGCAGAGCCACCATCTGCTGCGATCGGATCAGCCACGGTACAGGTCAGCAAGGCACCTGCCGCACTGGGCAAGGTGCCGCAGTTGGCGCCGGTAACGCCCGTGGCGACCATGCCGGAGGCGAGCTGGTCACGCACCACCAGGTTGGAGGCCGTGGCGGTCTGGCCGCTATTGCCCAGCGCCAGCGTGTAGACATAGCTATTGCCTGCCACCGCAGTGGCTGCGCCGGTTTTTGCCAGGCTGACATTGGCCGGGGTCTTGACGGCCACCGCAGCGGTGGTGGGATCGCATGCCTCCGTCGTTGCGGCAGCCGTACAGCTGGGATCACCGCCGCCGCCCAGATTGGCGGTGTTGGCAGCGCCGGCGCCCGTGGCCGATGATGCCACCGACACGGGAATGGTCAGCACATAGCTGCCATCGGCCAGGCCGCTGGCCAGTTGGCAAGCACCAATGCTGCTGCCACTGCTGCTGCAACCGCTCAGGGTGGCGGCGCCACTGACGGTTGGCGCACCCGACAGGGTCACGCCAGCGGGCAGGCTGTCGGCGATGCTGATGGCCGCAGTGGTGGGCCCATTGGCCACGCCAATGGTGATGCGGTAGCTCTGGCCGCTGGCACCCACGACAAAGCTGGTCGGTGATGCGGCCTTGGTCACGCTGAGCTTGGGGTAGACCGGCGTGTTGGTAAAGGTACAGCTGATGTCATCACCGGCTTGGGGTACGACCGTGATGGAGGTACCCGCACCCGAGGACACGCTGGTGCCGCCCGCCGTCGCATTGGTACAGCTGTAGGTGGTGGTGTAACGGGCCAGGTTGGTCGCAGGTGTGCCGGCGGCGGTTTCAGTCAGCAGGTAGCTGGTGCCGGCCGTCGCGGTGGTCGGGCCTGCCGAGGCTGTGGTTTGCGTGCCGCTGGTGGTGGCGCTAGGGCCGCCATTGTTGATGCCCACGCTGAACTGGTCGGTGCCGAGAATGCGGCCCGATACGACCGTGTTGACCGTCAGCTTGGGCGCAATGGCACTGTTGCTGAAGGTACAGCTGATGTTGTCGCCCGCCTGGGGCGCCAGGCTGAAGCTGGTGCCCGTGCCCGAAGGCATGGTGGTGCCGGCAACGCCCGTGTTGGTACAGCTGTAGCTGCTGTTGTAGCGCGACAAGTTGGCGCCAGCGGCTGCTACTTCACTCAGTGTGTAGCTGGTGCCGGCGGTGGCCGTGTAAGTCGTGGTGCTTGCCGAGGTTGCCGTGCCGGCGGTCGATGCGGTGGGGCCTCCATTGCTGATGGCGATCGTGAACTGGTCCGAGGCCAGTGCGCGCGAGGCAATGCTCTTGACCAGGGTCAGGCGCGGCGCAATCGGGGTATTGCTGAACGTACAGGTGATGGCATCGCCCGCCTGCGGGGTCACATTCACGGTGGTGCCAGTGCCCGGCGCCACCGAGGTGCCGCCTGCGGTGGCATTGGTACAGGCGTAAGTGGTGGTATAGCGCGCCAGGTTGGTCGTGCCGGCAGCCGTTTCACTCAGTGCGTAGCTGGTGCCCGGGGTAGCCGCAAAGGCCGCGGTGCTGGCGCTGGTGGCGGTGCCCGAGGTCGTCGCGGTGGGGCCGTTGCTGATGGCGACCGTGAACTGGTCGGTACTGGCTACGCGGCTGGCGACATTGGCAACCACCGTCAAGGTAGCCGATGGCACCACCGGGATCGAGTCCGTGGCGCAACCGACGGTCGGCGTATTGAGCGCGGTACAGGCCGCCGCCGTCGTGCTGGTGGGGTAGCTGCTGGTCGTGGGGTCCGTGTTGTCGGTACCCACCTGCGCCTTGTTGACCAAGGTGGTGCTGGTGGTCGCCGAGACCGTGGCAGTGACAGCGATGGTGGCGCTGGTGCTGGCGGCCAATGCACCGCCAGTGTTGTTGCAGGTCAGCACATTGCTGTCGGCACCCGAGCCCATGGCACAGGTAAAGATACCCTGGGTGGCGTTCAGGGTGAAATTGCTGAGCCCCGTGGGGAACACATCGACCACCCGCACGGTATTGGCCAGGGCTTCGACGGTGGCGGAGTTAGCAACGGTGAGCGTGAAAGCCACCGTATCGCCAGGCGCTTTGGACTGGGGATTGGAATGGGTCTTGGTCAGCCGCAGGATGGGTGGTGTCTGCGCCGTGTTCAGATCGATGGCGCAACCGGCTGGAATACTGTTGTTGGTACAGGCATTGACTTGCGTGGTGGTCGGTGCTGCAGAGCCCAGGACGGCGTCGGCACCGCCAGTGACCAATGCCTTGTTCATGTACTGGTTGCCGCTGGTCATCGCGCCTGCATTGGCCAGCAGACTAAACTGGCTGACCGCCCCCGCCGCAATCACCGTGCTCGAGGTACAGCTGACTTCCGTGTTGCTGACCCGAGTGCAGGTCCAGTCTGCGGCATTGGGGCCCGTCTTGGTCAGCGCTGCTGGCCAGTTCATCGGCGTGGGCAGCACATCGCGGAAATTGATCGTGCCCACAGAGTCGGCATCGCCGGTATTGCTGACGCGGAAGGCATAGGTCGTCGTGCCGCCGACATAGATGCCAAAGCGGCCATCATCCTTGGTCAGGTTCAGCTGCACACGCTTGACCGCATCGGTATCGGCGGCGCAACCGGTGGCTATTTCAGAGGCAATCGCGGGCGAGCAGGTTTGCGTTGTGGCAACCGTGGGGGCATTAGGCTTGCTGGAATCACTGCCACCGCCAACACGGGCGAGATTGACCAGGGCGCTGGGCGCTGTGCTGGAAATCGACACTGGCAACGAGATGACAGCATTGTCCCCGGCTGCAATCGGTGTGGAGCGGGTACAGCTGAAGCTTGTGGTGCCCGAGGTGTAGGTACAGCTGAAGCCACCGCTGGTGAAGGTTGTTGCACCGCCATAAGACATGCCGGTGGGCAGAACGTCCACCACGGTGATCGTGTTTACCGTGGGTGCGTTGCCGACGTTGCTGACGGTCAATGCATAAGTGGTTGTGCTTCCGGTCAGCACCACATCGGTGTTGTCGCTGTTGGTCAAACTGAGCAAAGGCGAGTTCACTGCATCGACATCAAGCGCGCAGCCTGCCGGGGATTGGTTGCTGGTACAGGCATCTACGTTTGCTTCGGTCGGTGCCGAGCTATTGAGCGGATCGCCACCACCACCAATCTTGGCCTTGTTGGTGGCCGTCGCTCCCGTTGCACTTAGCAGCCCAATATTAACCATCACCCCAAACACGCTGCTGCCAGCCGCCGGAATGGGGGTGGAACTGGTACAGGTGATCAAACGAGAACCCGCCGCGCCAGAACAACTCCAGTTCGCCGCATTAGCGCCTGTTAGAGAAATGGTACCGGTGGGAATCGTCACACCCAAGGGCAGCTTATCGACCAGGGTGATCGTTCCGCTGCTGGCGGATGCGCCCACATTGCTCGCGGTGAAGGTATAGGTGGTGGTTCCGCCAGCATTGACGATATTGGCGCCATTGCTCTTGGTCAGCCGCAGATCAACCGCGCAGGCAGCACCCGGCAAGGTGCCTGGTGCATTGGGTGACTGGAACGAGGCAACGCCGCCCTGGTTACCAAAGGCTCCGTAGTTGTCCGTCGTGCCATTGGTGGTGTAACCCGGAGTGCCACCATTGATGGTCGTCGTGACCACCATGCTGGATGGAGAAAAGGCGATAAAGCCACCGCCGCCACCGCCGCCAGGGCCATGGCGTCCGGCAGAGCCAGTCTGGCTGCCCGCCCAGGCGTTGCCGCCGTCACCACCGCTGGCATCAATCACGGCAGTGCCGCCTTCAAGCGTATGGATCACCACCGAGCCGCCTGCGCCACCGCCGCCTGCTGCATCGTTTTGCACGTTGTAGCCATTGGCGCCGCGCACGTCGATCACGCCCGTGCCGGTGACATTTTGCGCACGCAAAATGACAATACCGCCGCCAGAGGCGCCGGAAGAGCAACGACCGCCTCCATCCGAGCAGCCAATGCCGTTGTTGCTATAGACCGCGCTATCGGCGGTGCCGTCATTGGTGCTGCCTGAGCCGCCGCCACCACCCAGGAAAATGCGGTTGAACGCGGTCGTGCCCACATAGCCACCGCCACCTCGGCCACCGCTGTCGACCAGCGGGTAGTTCCAGGGACGCCCACCCAGGCCGCCAGCGGCATAGTTACCACCGCCGCCGCCGCCGGAGTTGTACTGGTTGTTGTTGGTACCCGCCGGCGCGCCGTCGGCACCGCCGCCGCCGGCATTCCCCGGCGCGCCGCGCGCACGCGAGCCGCCTGGGTAGCCTTCTGCACCCGTATCGACCTGGGTGATCCCGCCACTGAGCACCGCATTGGTCAGCTTGGAACCATAGGCGGTGCCTTTGCTCGCCAAATACCGGGGCGTGCCGGCAATGCCTTCGCCCTTGCCGCCGCCACCACCGGCTGCGGCATAGGTACCCATCCAGTCATCCCGGGAGCCGAGATTGGAGCCATTGCTGGCGGCTCCGCCGCGAAAGCCTTTGCCTGCCAGGAAAATCGCCCGGTTGGCCTGGCTCTCCACAGTAGCGCCGTTGAGCGTCAAGGTATCGCGGGCATCAATGGCCACCACACCACCGGAGGCACCATTCCAGGCCGGGGCCGTGATGCCGCTGACGGCAGCACTGGTGTACTGCGGCACCCGCACCACCTGGTAGGTCTTCTGTCCAGAGGTGGTGGTCGCCGCCGCATTGCGGTAGGTGTTGGTCAGCGCGGGCGTGAAGGTCACGGTCGTGCCCGAGACCGTCGCGACTTTGACAAACTCATACAGGCCCGTGTTGCCCACGGCAGTCGATCCCTGACCGCCGCTGCCGCCACTGCCATAGGCGCTGGAATTGACGGCATTGATGCTGGCATCCTGCATCTGAATGATCAGCAGCAGATCATTGGCGGCCAGCACCTTGCCAGCACCGTCTGTTCTTTGGGCCCCCAGGGTCAAACTGGTACTGCCAGCGGACAGTGTCGGCGATCCCGCCCCAGGGAAGTAATCATTCACCACCCCGCTGGCCGTTCCCCCCCCATCCTTGCCGGGCACTGCACAGACCTGCGCCCAGACACTGACCGGTAACACCAGCAGCGCCACCAGCATCGCAGTGCGCGCGCAAATCTTGCGGAAAACAGACAGGCAGGCCAAAGCCTGCATAACGCATATCCCAAACACCGACATAGCCGACAACTCCCAGCCTCTTATCAGCGTCACCAGGCCCGGATCGGCGACGCGTTTTCTCATAGTTCTATTGCAATTGCCTACGGCTTTTGCCGCCGCATTTCTCAGACAACCGAAACAAACTGTGACTAAAAATAGATAGATCGCGTTTATAGCAGTTTGCAATTACCGAGTGTGTTTCAACTTTGGAAACATTGTCAATCATTGCAAACTGTCATTTCTGATCGATTAAATCAATCATTTTTATAGCTTTGCAGATCACTAGTGACGAAGGAGAGTGCAGAGGCTCAGAACTTGGCTG
This sequence comes from Comamonas sp. MYb21, assembly GCF_037479395.1. NCBI lineage: Bacteria > Pseudomonadati > Pseudomonadota > Betaproteobacteria > Burkholderiales > Comamonadaceae > Comamonas > Comamonas sp. MYb21. The sequence goes on from NZ_JBBGZC010000001.1 coordinate 465,411, forward strand.
GTCAGCATGCTCATGGGATGCCGTTTGCAAATGCCTCCTGGCCCCACCCAGGTGCATGGGGGTAGCCAGGTCAGCCAATCCACGCGCCGACGAATAGCCGCTTGCAATGGCCAAAGACAAACGCCAGTCACGCCACCCCTCCAGAGGCTGGCTGGTGGATGCCTACGGAGGAGAGTGCAAACGCGCACAAACGGCCTGGGCAGTTCAGACAGCGGAGACTGGAGAGTTCCAGCAAGGGCGGCGTCGCTGGCCCAAAGCTCGCAGACGGAATGGGTAGCTAGCTGGATCAGGTCCCACAACACAAACGGCGCCAAAGGCGCCGTTGCTTGTGTCAAAAACCAGCCTGAAAAGCCGTGCTTAGAATCTGTTCTTAGAACCTGTTCAAAGTCTCTACGCAGCCGCGTTGGAGTGCAATCGGGATGAGTTCGAAGGGATGGAACGCAGCTTGCACCGGGGTGCAAGCAAGAGCCAGCGCGCAGAAATCGCCCGATTTCACTCCAACCCGTAGGGACTGTGACTTTGCGAGCGGTCTGCGTCGTTGCAAATCCTCGCAATAGCGCGGCTATTACTGCGGTGTTGCGCCTCGCATCCCATCTCGCAAAGACACTGTCGCGGCGCGAGGAGACTTTGAACAGGTTCTTAGAGTCGAACCGGAATACCGCGCTCGCGCATGCGCTCTTTGGCCTGCTGCACGGTGAACTCGCCGTAGTGGAAGATGCTGGCCGCCAGCACCGCATCGGCACCACCCTGCTGCACGCCATCGGCCAGGTGGTCGAGGTTGCCCACACCGCCCGAAGCAATGACGGGCACGCCCACGGCATCGGCCACGGCACGGGTCAGGGCCAGGTCAAAACCGGACTTGGTGCCATCGCGGTCCATGCTGGTGAGCAAGATTTCTCCGGCGCCGCGTGCGGCCATATCACTCGCCCAGCGGACAGCGTCCAGCCCCGTGTTCTTGCGCCCGCCGTGGCTGTAGACATCCCAGCCCTCGCCGCGCTCGATGACATCCTGGCCTTGGCGGCGCTTGGCGTCGATGGCAACCACAATGCACTGCGAGCCGTAGCGATCACTGGCGGCGTTGATGACGGCCGGGTCAGCAATGGCCGCAGAGTTGAAGCTGGTCTTGTCGGCACCGGCATTGAGCAGACGCCGCACATCGGCCACGGTGCGCACGCCGCCGCCCACGGTCAGTGGAATGAAGACCTGGCTGGCGACGGCCTCGATGATCGGCAAGATCAGATCGCGGCCATCGCTGGTGGCGGTGATGTCCAGAAAGGTCAGCTCATCGGCACCCTGGGTGTTGTAGCGCGCCGCAATCTCCACCGGGTCGCCGGCATCGCGCAGTTCGACAAAATTGACACCTTTGACGACGCGACCGCCGGTAACGTCGAGGCAAGGAATGATGCGTTTGGCAAGCATGGAAGATCTCGTGGCAGATGGGAGCGGTGGCGATAGCGCCAGACGGGCAAAACAATAACACGCCCAGCGCTGGCGCGCAGGCTGCGGGCCAGAAAAACGCCTGCAGCGCTTGGGCCGCCAGGCGTTGGGTCAGGATCCGTCAGTGCACGCTGCGGCCAGTGCCGATTTGCCAGCGCCAGACATCTTCCATCATGCGGTCCAGACCCAGCTTGGGCTGCCAGCCCAGCTGCGTGCGTGCTTGCGAGATATCCGCCCAGCAATGCGCAGCATCGCCTGCGCGGCGTGCACCGATGCGAAAAGGCACGGCACGGCCATTGGCATGCTCGAAAGCACGCACCAGACCCAGCACCGAGGTGGGCTGGCCCGAGCCGATGTTGAAGCGGGCCAGGCCCGCGTGGCCGCGCAAATACTGCAGGGTGGCGACATAGGCACGGGCCAGGTCCATCACATGCAGGTAGTCGCGCACGGGGGTGCCATCGGGCGTGGGGTAGTCGCCGCCATAGATACGCAGGCCATCGCGCTTGCCGGCAGCCACCTGGGCCAGATACGGCGCGACATGCGAAGACATGCGCGGTGGGTCTTCGGCAATCAGGCCGCTGTCATGGCAGCCCACAGCATTGAAGCTGCGCAGCAAGGCCATGCGCCAGCGCTTGGGCGAGGCTTCATCCAAGCTGCTGAGCACCTGCTCCACCATCAGCGCCGTCTGGCCGTAGGGCGTGCAGGCGGACAGCGGCGCGTCCTCGCGCACCGGGTGCGGCGCCGGATCACCATAGACCACCGACGAGGACGACACCACCAGGTTGCGCAAGCCGGCGGTCTGCATGGCGCGCAGCAGGCCGATGGTGCCCGAGACATTGTTGTCGTAGTAGCGCAGTGGCTCGCGCGCGGCATCGGCAGACGCGGTGAGAAAAGCGCTGTGGATGACCGCATCGAAATGCTGCTCGTCAAACAATTGTTCCAGCACCGCGACATCGCGCACATCGGCATCGATGCAGGGCGGCGCAAAACCCAGGATCTTGCCCAGCCTGGTGATGACCGAACGCCTTGCATTTCTGAAGTTATCCAGAATCAGGAACGGCATGCCGGCTTCGGCCAAAGCAATGCAGATATGAGAGCCAACATAGCCGGCTCCGCCAGTCACGAGTATCACAGGGGGCTTTCAAAGAGGTCTTGCAGAATGCGCTATCCAAGACTTCTATGGATTCTGTCATCCTGACCAAGCAACCATTGTCTGATAAGCCACAGTTATTCAAAACATTTGTCGGTCATCAGAAGCAGCTGCGGGTAACAACTAGCATTTGTTGACATTTCTCAAATTCGCAGTCACCACACGGACTTAAAAGCGCGGTGTAGTCCCACTCCCACAGCCTGCACGCCAAGGGACGCCCAAGATCGAATACAAACTGTTTCAATTAACACAAACATCAAAAAGGCCACCCGAGGGTAGCCTTGCTGTTCTGCTGTGTTGCAGAGAGTTTCAGCAGCAATCAGACACGGTCACTCAACTGGTCCGCGCGCTCCTGGGCCGCGGCAAAATCCAGATCACCGGTGTAGATGGCGCGGCCGCAGATGACGCCTTCGACGCCTTCGGGCTCGGCCTTGCACAGCGCCTCGATATCGGCCATGCCCGACAGTCCACCGGAGGCAATGACCGGAATCTTGATCGCCTGGGCCAGCTTGATGGTGGCTTCCATGTTGATGCCGCTGAGCATGCCGTCACGGCCGATGTCGGTGTAGATGATCGATTCCACACCCCAGTCCTCAAAGCGCTTGGCCGTCTCGATGACCGAGTGCTGGGTGATCTTGCTCCAGCCATCGGTGGCAACCATGCCGTCCTTGGCATCGAGGCCGACGATGATGTGGCCGGCAAAGGCCGTGCAGGCGTTCTGCAAAAAGCCCGGGTCCTTGACCGCAGCGGTGCCGATGATCACGTACTGCATGCCGGCATCGATGTATTTTTCGATGGTGTCCAGGTCGCGGATACCGCCACCCAGCTGCACCGGCAGCTCGTCACCAAACTCTTTCAGGATGGCCTTGATGACCGGCAGGTTCTTGGGCTGGCCGGCAAAGGCGCCGTTGAGGTCCACCAGATGCAGGCGGCGCGCGCCCGCATCGAACCAGCGGCGGGCGACCGCAACCGGGTCTTCACCAAAGGTGGTGGATTGGTCCATATCGCCTTGCTTGAGACGAACGCAGTGACCGTCCTTGAGGTCAATCGCAGGAATGAGCAGCATGGTAGTGGGCTGACGGTGAAAATTTAAGGGTTCCAGTGCAAGAAGTTGCGGTAGAGCGCCAGGCCCTGGTCCGCACTTTTTTCTGGATGAAACTGGGTGGCAAAGATGTTGTCGCGGCCAATGGCGCAGGCAAAGCGTTCGCCATACTCGGCCCAACCGTGGCACTGGGCATCACTGGCTGGGGCCGCATAAAAGCTGTGGACAAAATAGAAATAGGACTGGTCAGGCACGCCTTGCCAGACCGGGTGAGGCTGGCCGCCATGGGCTTGCTGCTGCACCTGGTTCCAGCCCATTTGCGGCACCTTGAAGCGGCTGCCATCGGCCTGGGTGCGGCCCGCCAGCTGGAACTTGCGCACCTGGCCGGCGATCAGGCCCAGGCCCGGGGTGTCGCCCTCTTCGCTGTGGTCCAGCAGCATCTGCATGCCCACGCAGACGCCGAACATCGGCTTGTTGCGGGCCGCTTCCAGCACGCTGTCCTGCAGGCCCGAGGCCTTGAGCTCGGCCATGCAGTCGCGCATGGCGCCCTGGCCCGGCAGCACAATGCGGGTGGCGGCACGCACCACGTCGGGGTCGGCCGTCACCACCACGGCCACGGACGAGCCGGCCGCTGCCGCCTGCACGGCCTGCGATACCGAGCGCAGATTGCCCATGCCGTAGTCCACCACGGCAACGGTATTGGATGAAGTTGTCATAGCAAGAATGAAGTGTAGCGGCTGCCGCCAACGGCAGCTTACAGGGAGCCCTTGGTGGACGGTATCACGCCCGCCATGCGGGGATCATGCTCCAACGCAAAACGCAATGCGCGCGCAAAGGCTTTGAAGATGGTCTCGCACTGGTGGTGGGCATTGAAGCCCTTGAGGTTGTCGATGTGCAAGGTCACGCCGGCATGGTTCACAAAGCCCTGGAAGAACTCGTACACCAGCTGCGTATCAAGCTGGCCAATGCTGCCGGCGGTGAACTTCACATCCATGTGCAGACCCGGGCGGCCGGAGAAATCAATCACCACGCGGCTGAGCGCCTCATCGAGCGGCACATAGGCGTGGCCATAGCGGCGTATGCCCTTCTTGTCACCAATGGCCTTCGCAAAGGCCTGGCCCAAGGTGATGCCGATGTCTTCGACCGTGTGGTGGCCGTCGATATGCAGGTCGCCCGCACACTCGATGTCCAGGTCGATCAGACCATGGCGCGCGATCTGGTCCAGCATGTGGTCCAGAAAGCCGATGCCCGAGTTCAGCCGGGCATGGCCCGTGCCGTCCAGGTCGACGCGCACCTGGATGCGGGTCTCGGCGGTGTTGCGAGCCACCTCGGCCGTGCGGTGCAGCGGCGTGGCGGTCGATGGGGTGGGAACCAGATGGTTCATACAGACTCCTTGAGCGCCGCCAGCATGCGGGCATTTTCTTCGCGGGTGCCCACGGTCAGCCGCAGGCACTGGGCCAGCAGCGGGTGCATGGCCGACACATTCTTGACGAGCACGCCACGCGCCTTCATCGCCGCCTGGGTCTTGCCCGCATCGTCTACGCGCATCAGCACCATGTTCGCTTCTGACGGCCAGACCTTGCGCACGCCGCTGAGCGCCTGCAGCGCGTCAATCAGCGGCTGGCGTTCTGCGCGGATGGCGCGGGCCTGCTCGGCATAGAGCGCCTCGTTCTCCAGCGCAAAAATCGCGGTCTCGCAGTTGAGCACGCTGATGTTGTAGGGTGGGCGCACCTTGTCGATCTCGTTGACGATGACCGCCGGCCCCACCAGGTAGCCCAGGCGCGCACCGGCCAGACCGAACTTGGACAGGGTGCGCATCAGCAGCACATGCGCATTGCGCGCAGGGTCGGCACGCATCTGGTCGATCCAGCTGCGGCTGGCAAAGGGCTGGTAGGCCTCGTCCATCACCACCAGGCCACCCACCTCCGCCACCGCATCGATGACGGCCAGCACCTTGTCGTCGTCCCACAGGGTCGCGGTCGGGTTGTTGGGGTAGGCGATATAGGTGATGGCGGGCTTGTGCTTTGCGATGGCGGCCTGCATCGCGGGCACATCCAGGTCAAAGTCTGCCGTCAGGTTGACGCCCACAAAGTCCAGGCCCTGCAGCTGGGCGGACATGGGGTACATCACAAAACCTGGCATCGGCGCGAGCATCTTGGCGCGGCCCTCAGCATGGGGCTGGGCGGTGGCCAGCGCCAGCAAGGTGATGATCTCGTCCGAGCCATTGCCCAGCAGCACGGCCGTGCCGGTAGGCGCGCCCACATAGTCGGCCAGCATTTTCTTCAGCGTCTCCAGGCGCTCGCCCGGGTAGCGGTTGATTTCCAGCGCGCCCAGCCGCTCGCCCAGCTTTTGCTGCAGCGCATCTGGCAGGCGGTAGGGGTTCTCCATGGTGTCCATCTTCAGCAGACCTTTGGAATCTTGCACATGGTAGGCCTGCATGGCGCGCACATCGGCGCGGATGCGTTGCAGGGCCTGCACAGACTTGTCTTGGGACGTCATCACATCACTCTTTCACATCAGGAATATTCAGGCTTTGGCCTGGGCCGGTGCGGCCTGGCGCAAGGGGTGCACGATGGTCACGCCACCAAATTCGGCGCCATGGGGCAGGTGGAGGCTGAGCATCTGCTGGCAGCCACTGTGCTGGGCGCAGGCCACCGCCAGGCAATCGCCAAAGTCCAAGGCATGGCGCGCCTGCACCGCCCAGGCGGTCTCCAAGGTGGCGGCATCGGTTTTCCAAGGCGTCCAGCTTTGGTAGCGGCGGATGGCGGCGCGTGCGTCGCCTTGGGGCATGGGGCTCGCCGCCGTGGTGACCTGGTCGTAGAACTCGCTCAGCGCCTGGTTGCCGGTGCGGCCGGTGCGGCTGCTCCACAGCAGATCGAGCCAGTCCAAGGTGGCCTGGTAGAGCGTGGCATCGGAGACGTTTTCTGCGGCGACCAGCACCGAGGTATCGACAAACACGGTGCTCATGCGCCCTCCTGCCCGGTCTTGCGGCGGCCGCCGATTTTGCGTGCCGCAGCGGCGCCACCCTGGGGCGTTGCGCCGCCTTGCCAGCTGCGCTCGTCCGTGCGCCAAGCCAGGTAGGCGCGCTCGTAGGCGTCCTCGCGCTGCTGGAGCTCGGCCATAAAATCTCCTACCATGCGCGAGACGCTGGTGCCACGCCGCGCGGCCTCGACCCGGGCCCATTCCAGCACGCTGTCTTCCACAGTGATGGTGAGATTTTTCATGCGGTCGATTTTACACGAAATTCGTGCAACACGAATTTCGTGTCGAAAATCCAGACTGCAGCCATCGGACGTTGCGGGCACTATGATCATTGCAGCCAAGCCCTAAGCCATGCCACTTCTCACCGACCTCCTCCCGCAAGCCCCTGTTTCCGCAGATCTGGCAGCCTTGACCCGCTTGCTGCAGCAGCACCGCCCCTGGACCGTGCTGACCGGCGCGGGCGTGAGCACCGGCAGCGGCATCCCCGATTACCGCGATGCGCAAGGCGCCTGGAAGCGCCCTGCCCCGGTGCGCTTTCAGGATTTCATGGCCGAGACACTCACGCGCCAGCGCTACTGGGCGCGCAGCCTGGTCGGCTGGCCGGTGTTCTCGCAGGCCCAGCCCAATGCCGCGCACCAGGCGCTAGCCCGGCTGGAGCAGGCCGGTTATGTCCAAGGCCTGATCACCCAGAACGTTGATGGCCTGCACCAGCGCGCGGGCAGCGAGCGGGTGGTGGATCTGCATGGCCGGCTCGACCAGGTGGTCTGCATGGGCTGCGGCCGGCGCCTGGCGCGTACTGATTTCCAGCACCAGCTGCTGGCCGCCAACCCCGATTGGCAGCACCTGAGCGCCAGCGCCGCACCCGATGGCGATGCCGATCTGGCCGGCGTGGACTTTGCCGCCTTTCAGGTGCCAGCCTGCCCTGCCTGCGGCGGCATCCTCAAGCCCGATGTCGTCTTCTATGGTGAAAACGTGCCAGCCGCGCGCCGCCAGCAAGCCATGGACCACCTGGCTGCCAGCGGCGCGCTGCTGGTGGTGGGCAGCTCCTTGATGGTGTATTCGGGCCTGCGCTTTGTGCATGCCGCCAAGCAAGCGGGCCTGCCGGTGGCCGCCATCAACCTGGGGCAGATGCGCGATGGCGCACTGCTGGACCTGAAGCTGGCCCAGGCCTGCGCGCCCGCGCTCAGCAGCCTGGCCGATCTGCTGGCGCCCGCCCGCAGCGGCTGATATTTTCAGTAACCAAAACCCCCGCCTGCTGCCCCGCCAACGGTAGATGCAGCCGATAGCCTGCAGCTACACTAGCCAGCTTTACAAAGCCCACCCAGCCCCTGACACAGCCTCAAGCGCTGTGAGCGTTCCACTGCATGCCCCCTGCCATCCCCCACCCACTCCAGCCGCACGACCACCAAAAAGCGTTGCGCACCATGCTGGCCTTTGCCTGCCTGTACGCCCTGGCCTGGACCCTCATGCCACCGCTGCTGGCCCCCAGCTTTCCGCTGGATGTGGTCGAGAGCCTGGGCTGGGGCCGTGAATGGCAATGGGGTTACTACAAGCATCCGCCGCTGCCACCGATTGCGCTGCATGTGTCTTTCCTGGCACTGGGCCGCTGGGGCCCGTTTGCGCTGAGCCAGCTCTGTGTGGCGCTGACCTTGTGGCTGGTGTGGCTGACGGCCTGCCGCCTGGTCGGGCGCGAGCGCGCCTTTATCGGCACGGTGCTGACCATGGGCGTGGTCTTCTACACCCGGCCCGCGCTGGAGTTCAACCACAATATTGCGCAGATGCCTTTTTGGGCGGGCATCTGCTACTTCTACCTGGCCGCCTGGCAGGACGACAAGCGCTGGCAATGGCTGATGCTGGGCCTGATGGCCGGCCTGGGGCTGCTGAGCAAATACTCCATCGGCTTGCTGCTGCTCTGCCTGGGCCTGTTTACGGTGCTGAGCCCCGCACGCAGCCTGCTGCGCCGTCCAGGCCCCTGGCTGGCCTTGCTGGTGATGGCGCTGGTGTTTGCACCGCACCTGCTTTGGCTGCACAACAATGACTGGCTGCCTTTCTCCTATGCCAAGGACCGCTCCAACAGCTCCGGCGAATCGCCGCGCGCCGGCGCGCTGGGTTTTTTGCTGACCCAGCTGCTCAACCACCTGCCGCTCTTGCTGATAGTGCTGTTTGCCTTTTTGCGGCTGCGCTGGTCCAGGCTGCGGCCTGCAGTGTCCGCCCCCTGGCAATGGCACAGCGCCAAGCCGGCCTACCTGTGCCTCATCGCACTGGCCCCCGGTTTGCTGCTGGCGGCCCTGGGCATGGCCCTGGGCTTGCGTCTGCGGGATATGTGGGGCGTGCCGATGTGGCCTTTCAGCGGCGTGCTGGCAGCGGCGCTGATCCCCAGCGCCTGGCTCGCGCCCATGCGCCCTTATCTGCTGCGCGGCACCATCGTGTGGCTCACGTTGATTTCCGTGCTCTGCGGTGTGTACCTGTGGAAGATCTCGGACTTCCGCAGGAGCCCCGTGCGCAGCGACTGGCCTGCCGCCGCGCTGGCTAAGCAGGCCGAAGCCACCTGGGATTCGCTGTCCAGCTGCCCGCTCGATACCGTCGCCAGCGATGCCTGGACCGGAGGCCTTGTCGCCATCGGCGCCCAAAGCCAGCCCTCGGTGCTGATCCCGGGCGACCCTCGCCATTCGCCCTGGGCCACGGCCGAGCGCCTGCAGCAGCAGGGTGCGCTGCGGATCTGGCAGGCGCAAGAAGATGCGGATCGGGACGCCCCTACCGGGCCCTACCCGGTGCTCGATGGGCTGCAAGGTATGCGCCTGCACGAGGGTGCCTGGAGCATTCCCTGGCCCAGGGGCCAGAGCCGTGCGGACCTGGTGGTGCAATGGCGCGCCTATGTGCCGGCGGCCTGCGAGCGGCGTTGATCACCGCCCTGCTTGCTCTGCCCCAGCCGTTTTGACCCGGGGCTGCAGGCGAGCGATGCTTAGCGCTTGATGCGCATCTCGGCTGCGCGCGCGTGGCCTTGCAGGCCTTCGCCATAGGCCAGCACCGCCGCGGTCTTGCCCAGTACCTGGGCGCCCGCCTCGCTCACCTCGATCAGGCTGGAGCGCTTTTGGAAGTCATAGACACCCAGCGGCGACGAGAAACGCGCGGTGCCGCTGGTGGGCAGCACATGGTTGGGGCCTGCGCAGTAGTCGCCCAGGCTTTCGCTGGTGTAGGCACCCAGGAAGATTGCGCCCGCATGCTTGAGCAAGGGCTCCCAGCGGTGCGGATCGCGGCTGGAGACTTCCAAGTGCTCGGGCGCAATGCGGTTGCTCAGCACGCAGGCCTCTTCCATGTCACGCGTCAAAATCAGCGCGCCCCGGTCGGACAGGCTCTTGGCAATGATGGCCTTGCGCGGCATCTCGGGCAGCAGGCGGTCGATTTCGCGCTGCACGGCATCCAGGTAGGCGGCATCGGGGCAAAGCAGAATCGACTGCGCCAGCTCATCGTGCTCGGCCTGCGAGAACAGGTCCATAGCCACCCAGTCCGGCGGCGTCGAGCCATCGGCCAGCACCAGAATTTCGCTGGGGCCGGCAATCATGTCGATGCCCACCAGGCCAAACACGCGCTTTTTGGCGCTGGCCACATAGGCATTGCCCGGGCCGGTGATCTTGTCCACCTTGGGGATGGTGGCCGTGCCATACGCCAGCGCCGCCACGGCCTGTGCGCCGCCAATGGTGAAGGCGCGGTGTACGCCCGCCACATAGGCCGCAGCCAGCACCAGCGGGTTCTTCACGCCCTGGGGCGTGGGCACCACCATGATGATGTCTTCCACACCGGCCACATGGGCGGGGATGGCGTTCATCAGCACGCTGCTGGGGTAGGCGGCCTTGCCGCCTGGCACATAGATGCCCACGCGGTCCAGCGGCGTGACCTTCTGGCCCAGCAAGGTGCCGTCTTCGTCGCGGTAGCTCCAGCTCTCGCCATTGGCCTTTTTCTGGGCCTCGTGGTAGCTGCGCACGCGGCGGGCTGCGGATTCAAGCGCCTCGCGCTGCTCAGTGGGTAGGCCCTCAAAGGCGGCCTTGAGCTCTTGCTTGCTCAACTCCAGCGCAGCCATGCTGCTCACCTGCAGGCCATCAAAGCGCGCGGTGTAGTCCAGCACGGCGGCATCGCCGCGCTTTTGCACATCCGCCAGGATATCTGCCACCCGCTGCTCGATGGCAGCGTCCGTGTCTGCCGACCAATGCAGGCGCTGAGCAAAATCATGCTCGAACTGGGCATCGGTGGTTGACAGACGGGCGGGAGTGGCAACGAATTCCATAGTGATTACCTTCTGACTCAGACACTTTTCAAACAGGCAGGTGCCAGCCTGGGGGATGGTAGGTGCGGCTTAGCTGTTCTGGGCCACGCCGGCGGCGAACACATCGATGATATGGCGCAGGCGCTTTTGCTTGAGCTTGAGCGCCGCCTGGTTCACCACCAGGTGGGAGCTGATGTCGATAATGTGCTCGACTTCCTGCAGGTGGTTGGCGCGCAGGGTATTGCCGGTGCTCACCAGGTCAACGATGGCATCGGCCAGGCCGGTCAGCGGCGCCAGCTCCATACTGCCGTAGAGTTTGATCAGGTCCACGTGCACGCCCTTGCGCGCAAAGAACTCGCGGGCAATCTGCGGGTACTTGGTGGCCACGCGCAGGCGTGCGCCGCGCTTGACGGCCTGGGCATAGTCAAAGTCGTTGCGCACCGCCACGCTCACGCGGCACTTGGCGATCTGCAGATCGAGCGGCTGGAAGAGACCCTCGCCGCCATGCTCGAGCAAGGTGTCCTTGCCGGTCACGCCCAGGTCGGCGCCGCCGTATTGCACATAGGTGGGCACATCGGAGGCGCGCACCAGCACCACCTGCACATCGGGCTGGGTGGTGGCAAAAATCAGCTTGCGCGACTTTTCGGGGTCTTCGAGCACCTCGATGCCTGCAGCGGCCAGCAGCGGCAGGGTTTCGTCAAAAATGCGGCCTTTGGAGAGGGCCAAGGTGATCATGGTGGTGTTGTCCATGGGGCACTTTCGCCAGCGGCAGCCTGCGCATCCTTGCCGGATGGGGCTGGGCCAGCCTGGGTTGATACAAGAAAAATCAGGCCTGCTGGGCAGCCCACTCGGCAGGGGTGTGCGTCTTCATCGACAGTGCATGCACCTCATCGGTATGCATCTTCTGGCCCAGGGTCGCGTAGACCAGCTGGTGGCGCTGGATCAGGCGCTTGCCTTCAAAGGCAGGCGACACGATGGTGGCAAACCAGTGGCGGCCGTCGCCTTCCAGCGCAATATGTTCGCAGGCCAGGCCGGCGGTGATGATGTCTTTGAGGTCCTCAGCAGTCATTGCACGCTCTCACTTAGTCGGTTCTAAATGCCTGCCAGCCGCTCCGTGGGGCGGGCTGCTGGCCAGGCGACTGCAGCCACGCGTGGGCTGCAGCCAATGTTCATCAGTTGCGGATCTTGTAGCCGGTGCGCAGCAGCTGCACGGCCAATGCACTCACCAGCAGCCAGGCGACCGCCACAATGCCCAGGCTCAGCCAGGGCGAGGTGTCGCTCTGGCCAAAAAAGCCATAGCGAAAGCCGTCGATCATGTAGAAGAACGGGTTCAGGTGGCTGACCTTTTGCCAGAACGGGGGCAGCGACTGGATCGAATAGAACACGCCCGACAGAAAGGTCATCGGCACGATCACAAAGTTCTGGAACGCAGCCATCTGGTCGAACTTGTCCGCCCACAGGCCGGCCAGCAGGCCCAGCGTACCCATCAGGCCCGCACCCAGCACGGCAAACATCAGCACCCAGGGCAGCGATGCAAAATGCGGCGGCGCAAAGAACAAGGTGATCACATAGACACCCAGGCCGACGGCCAGGCCCCGCACGATGGAGGCACCGACAAAGGCAAAGAACCAGCCCCAGTGCGACAGCGGCGTCAGCAGCACAAACACCAGGCTGCCCATGATCTTGCTTTGCACCAGGCTCGACGAGCTGTTGGCAAAGGCGTTTTGCAGCAGGCTCATCATCACCAGGCCCGGCACCAGGAAAGCGGTGTAGCTGACATCGCTGAACACGGTCACGCGGCCTTGCAGCACATGGCCAAAGATCAGCAGGTAGAGCACGGCGGTCAGCACCGGCGCGGCCACGGTCTGGAAGCTCACCTTCCAAAAACGCAGCACTTCTTTGTAAAACAGGGTTTGCCAGCCGCTCATCGTGCCACTCCCGCACCCAGTTGCGTGGTGGCATGGTCCACCACGGCATCGCGCGCCATCACTTGCAAGAACACATCCTCCAGATCCGCGCGGCGGATCTCCAGGTCTTCCACCACCACGCCTGCCGTGCGCAGCTGGGCGAGGATGCGTTCCACATCCGCTGCGCTGCTGGCGGGCAGTTGCACAATGCGGCCGGTGATGCGCGCCTGGGCGGCCAGATCGGCCGGCAGCAGGCCATCGGTCTTGAACTGCAGCACGTTCGAGGAGCTGCCCTGCAGCAGCTCGGCCATGGTCGACAGCGCCACCACATGGCCCGAGCGCAGCATCGCAATGCGGTTGCACAGCGCTTCGGCCTCTTCCAGGTAATGGGTGGTGAGCAGCACCGTATGGCCTTGCTTGTTGAGCTTGCTGACGAACTGCCACAAGGTCTGGCGCAACTCCACATCGACGCCTGCCGTGGGCTCATCGAGCACGATGATCGGCGGCTTGTGCACCAGCGCCTGGGCAACGAGCACGCGGCGCTTCATGCCGCCGCTCAGCTGGCGCATATTGGCCGTGGCCTTGTCCGCCAGGCCCAGGCTCTCGAGCAGCTCATCGATCCAGGCATCGTTGTTCTTCACACCGAAATAGCCGGACTGGATGCGCAGCGACTCGCGCACATTGAAAAAGGGATCAAACACCAACTCCTGCGGCACGATACCGAGCTTGCGGCGCGCGTTGGCGTAATCCTCGCGCACATCGCTGCCCAGCACCTTGACGGAGCCACTGCTGGCGCGGGCCAGGCCGGCCAGAATACTGATCATGGTGGTCTTGCCCGCGCCGTTGGGGCCGAGCAGGCCAAAGAACTCCCCTTCCTCGATATCGAGGCTGACGTTGTTCAATGCCTGGAAGGGCCCCTTGGCGGTCTGGTAGACCTTGGAGACGGATTGGAATGCGATGGCGGACATGAGTCGGCCATTGTAGGCGCAGCGGCCAGATGGCGCTGTCCTGGGGATTCAGCGCTCAGCCGGCGGTGGTCAGCAGGCCATCAACACCATAGAGGCGGGCCAGCGACAGCAGCGGCGCGGACACGCCGCGCATCTCAAAGGGCCGGCCGGCCCCCAGTGCCGCGCGCCGGCTGCCCAGCATCACCGCCAGCGCCGACGAGTCAAACACCGCCAAGGCACTGGCATCGATCTGCACCGCAGCGCCCGCAGGCAGCTGCGCCATGCCTGCCTGCAAGTGCTGCAGGCAGGCCTGTGCCTGGTCATGGGTCAAGGTCGAAGGCAGGCTGAGCGCGGCCATGCTTACTTGCCTGCGTTGGCCTTGTTGCGGGCAGCGATCGAGTCGATCAAGGTCTGCGGGCTGCCACCGGGCTTGTTCAACTCTTCCTGGAACTGGTTGCGGTAGGTCTCCACCATCCAGATGCCCATCACGTTCAGGTTGTAGATCTTCCAGCCCATGCCCTGGCCCGGCGTCTTTTGCAGGCGGTAGTCCAGCTGGATCGGGTCACCACGGCCCAGGATCTCGGAGCGCACCACCACCTCTTTGTCGCCTGCCTGCATGCGCACCGGCTTGACATTGATGGTCTGGTTGCTCACCTGGTGCAGCGCACCGGCGTAGGTGTTGACCATCAGCTTCTTGAACTCATCTTGCAGTTGCTGCTGCTGCGCAGCCGTGGCCGTGCGCCACTTGGGGCCAACGGCCGAAGCCATCATGCGGCGGAAATCCACATTGGGCATGACCACGCTGTCGACATACGAGGTGATCTTGGAGACATCACCACCGCGGATGGACTGGTCGGTCTTCAAGGTGTTGAGCACCTCGTCCGAGAGTTGCTTGATCATGGCGTCGGGCGCCATGTCGGCGGCGCTGGCCACCAGAGGGGCCGATGCCATGCAGGCCACGGCAGCCACTGCGGCGGAGTACTGCACCCATGCGCGACGATTGAACATATGCTTTCCTTTCAGCCCAGGTCTGCGATTCAGACTCAGAGCACTTTTGATGCTGAGGCGGCCATGCAGTTGCATGCACCGCTCTATTTCTTGTAAGTCTTTACAACGCCGGCTTATTTGACGCCGCCCTGGGGCTGGGGGTCAGCGGCCGACTCATTCATCCACTGGGTCTCGTCCTCGTCCTCAGCGGACTGGCTGGCGTTCTGGCGCAGCTGCAGGTAGGCGTCACGGGTGAAGCTGTACTTGTCGAGTGCCGCAGACTGCACCAGCGATGTGGTGCCCAGCAGGTTGGCGCGGGTGTTGACGATACGCAGGCCGGTCAGCGAATTGCGCACCGGCACATCGTTGATCGAGCTGACCACATTGCCTTGCCAGTCCACCACCATGCCGGCGGAGTCACGGATGGTCGAGGGGCCGAGCAAAGGCCAGACGATGTAGGCACCGGCGGGCATGCCGTAGCGTGCCAGGGTCAGGCCAAAGTCCTGCTTGTGGCGCTCGATGTCCATCTCGCTGGCGATGTCGATCAGACCGCCCAGACCAAACACGGTGTTGGTAGTAAAGCGCACCACGCTGTTGTAGGTGCCCTCGCCCTTGAGCTGCAGCGCGTTGTTCACGGCCGACCACAGGTCACCCAGGTTGGCGAAGAAGTTGGTCACGGCGGTGCGCACCACAGTCGGCGTCACATCGCGGTAGCCGGTGGCCACGGGCTCGAGCACCGCGCTGTCGACGGCATCGTTGAAGCTGAACATCGCCCGGTTGTAGGGCTCCAGCGGGTCGCGGGGGTTGGCGCCAGGGCCGCTGGCGCAGCCGGCCAGCAGCGCAGCCAGGCCCAGGGAGGAGGCCAGCATCCAGGTGCGGGCTGGGAGGTGGATTGGATAACGCATCATCGTTCTCTTTTTTTGCTTGTGTTATTCGGCAGCCTTGGGTGCGGAGCTCTCCGAGGCCTTGCCATACAGGAACTGGCCGATCAGATTTTCCAGCACGATGGCAGATTGTGTATTGGTGACGGTATCACCACTGACCAAGGGCTTTTCATCAAAGCCGGCCTCCACGCCCACGTACTGGTCGCCCAGCAGGCCGCTGGTCAGGATCTTGAACGAGCTGTCCTTGGGAAAGGCGTAGCCATTGGTCAGCTCGATATGGACATCGGCCTGGAAGGTCTGGTCATTGAAGCCAATGCTTTTGACACGGCCGACCTTGACGCCGGCGCTGCGCACGGCGGCCTGCGGCTTCAAGCCGCCAATGTTGTCAAAGCGGGCGGTGACCTCATAGCCTTTGTTGAAATCCAGGGTCAGCAGATTGCCTGCGCGCAAGGCCAGGAACACCAGCGCGGCAGCGCCCAGCATGACAAACAGGCCAACCCAGATATCGGTTTTGGAGGGCTGCATATGCGAATCCGTTTCTCTTTTCACTATCTACAGGGCAGGCGTCAGATGCTGAACATCATGGCCGTGAGCATGAAGTCCAGCGCCAACACCGACAACGAGGCCATGACCACGGTGCGCGTGGTGGCACGCGAGACACCTTCGGGAGTGGGCTTGGCGACAAAGCCTTGGAGCAAGGCGACAAAGGTCACCGTGATGCCAAAGACGATGCTCTTGATCACGCCGTTGCCCAGATCCTGGAACACATCGACACCGCTTTGCATCTGGCCCCAGAAAGCGCCGCCATCGATGCCCAGCATCAATACGCCAACAATCCAGCCGCCCATGATGCCGACGGCGCTGAACACCGCCGCCAGCAGCGGCATCGCAATCAGGCCGGCCCAAAAGCGCGGCGCCAGAATGCGCTCGATCGGATTGACGGCCATCATCTCCATGGCCGAGAGCTGCTCGCCCGCCTTCATCAGGCCAATCTCGGCCGTCAATGCGGTGCCGGCACGGCCAGCAAACAGCAGCGCCGTCACCACCGGGCCCAGCTCGCGCAGCAGGGTCAACGCCACCATCATGCCCACGGCCTCGGCCGAGCCGTAGCGCTGCAGGATGTAGTAGCCCTGCAGCCCCAGCACAAAGCCGACGAAGAGGCCCGAGACGCCAATGATGGCCAGCGAATAATTGCCCAAAAAATGGATCTGGTCGCGCAGCAGGCCCGGGCGTTTGAGCACATAGCCCAGCCCGGCGACCAGGCGCAGCAACAGGCGCGTGGCCTGGCCTACTGCCGCAGCCTTGGAGCGCAGCGCAAAACCGATATCAGCAGGGTGCCACCAACGCATCAGCGGCCTCCCTTCTTGGCGGCGCCAGGGCCAAAATCTTCATCGATGCTGGGCCCTTGCACATGGAAAGGCACGGGCCCCTGCGCCAGCGCGTTGACAAACTGGTGCACGAGCGGATCGCTGCTGGCACGCACCTCATCGGGCGTACCCTGCGCGGCCACCACCCCAGGGCCCAGGATGATCACCTGGTCGGCCAGCTTGAAGGTCTCTTCCAGATCGTGCGAGACGATGATGCTGGTCAGGCCCAGCGCGTCGTTGAGCTCGCGGATCAGCTGCGCCGAGGTGCCCAGCGAAATCGGGTCGAGCCCCGCAAAGGGCTCGTCGTACATGATGAATTCCGGGTCCAGCGCCATGGCACGGGCCAGCGCCACGCGCCGGGCCATGCCGCCGGAGATCTGCGAGGGCATCAAATCGCGCGCGCCGCGCAGGCCCACGGCCTGCAGCTTCATCAGCACAATGTCGCGCACCATCGCATCGGACAGCTGGGTATGTTCGCGCAGCGGAAAAGCCACGTTTTCGAACACCGTCATATCGGTGAACAGCGCGCCAAACTGGAACAGCATGCCCATGCGGCGCCGCGCGGCATAGAGCTGTGCCTGGCTCATCGCCCCCACATCCTGGCCGTCGAGCAGCACCTGGCCGGCCTGGGCGCGGGCCTGCCCGCCAATCAGGCGCAGCACCGTGGTTTTGCCGCCACCGGATGCGCCCATCAGCGCAGTCACCTTCCCACGCGGGATGGTCAGCGACACATCACGCAAGATGGTGCGGTCACCATAGCCAAAGGTGACATTGCGCAGTTCGACAAGAGGTGGTGAGGCAGAAGATTGCATAGAAAAGCCGGCAACATCCGGCATCGTCATCATAAGAGGGGGCAGGGCTCTTTTCTGTAGTCAGTTGCCGCAGCGCAAGCCATCAAGCTTACCGCTTGTAACAAACATTCATGAATGTATTTATATAGCCAGATCGTAACCCGGACGGGCTAAGCCCCGCAAGGCAACAGGCTATTGCTGTCGCTTGCCTGATCGGGCAAGTCTTCAGCATCGCACAGGCAGCCTCTTGGCCCGTTGTTCACAGCGTCAACAACGGTGAGAAGCGCCCACGATTAAAGCATATTGTCCAAAAAGGAACGAATGCGGGGATGGCTGCAGTCCTCGAAGAAGGCGCGCGCAGGCTTGGCCTCGATCAGGGCGCCCTGGTCCATGAACACCACGGTATTGGCCACCTCGCGGGCAAAGCCCATTTCGTGGGTGACCACCAGCATGGTCATGTGCTCCTCGGCCAGCTGGCGCATGGTGCGCAGCACTTCGCCGGTCAGCTCCGGGTCCAGCGCCGAGGTGGGCTCGTCAAACAGCATGATGTCCGGCTCCATTGCCAGCGCCCGGGCAATGGCCACGCGCTGTTTTTGGCCGCCCGACAGCCGCGCTGGATAGGCATCGGCCTTTTCCAGCAGCCCCACCTTGCGCAGCAGCTCCTGGGCCTTGGGCATGATCTGCTCGCGCGTCAGGCCCTTGACGACCATCGGTGCCTCGGTGATGTTGTCGATCACCGACAGATGTGGGAACAGGTTGAAGCCCTGGAAGACCATGCCCATGCGGCGCAAAATGGCGCGCATCTGGGCCTCGGGTGCGTACTGGGCCTGGCCCTGGGCATTGGTACTGACCAAGGTCTGGCCCTCGACCACGACCGAGCCCGAATCGATCACTTCGAGGTGGTTCAAGCAGCGCAAAAAGGTGCTCTTGCCCGAACCCGAGGGCCCGATCACCGCCATCACCTCGCCCTTGTGGATATCGAGCGACACGCGCTTGAGCACCTCGTTGCCATTGAAGGCCTTGCAGATATCACGCGCCTGCACCATCACCGGGGTGCCCATGTCATTGCCTGTCATCGCCATTCTCCTGCGCTGTTCGCCGTTGCCGCTTTCCATCCACCGACCGCTACCAGCCACTTATGCGTCGTATTTCGCATAGCGCTTTTCCAGGCGGTTGAAGCCCCAGGTCAGCACCAGGGTCATCAGCAGGTAGAAGGCGGCCGCCACCACAAAGGGCGTGGTCGTGAAGTCGCGCTGCACAATGCCGCGCGCAGCGCGCAGCAGGTCGTTGAGGGCGAGCACATAGATCAGCGAGGTGTCCTTGACCAGGGTGATGGTCTCGTTGCTGACCGGCGGCAAAATGGTGCGCACCATCTGCGGCAGCACAATGCGGCGCATGGTCTGGCTGTAGGACAGGCCCAGCACCTTCGCGCCTTCGTACTGGCCCCGGTCCACGCTCTGGATACCGGCGCGGAAGATCTCGGCAAAATAGGCCGCGTAGTTCAGCGCGAATGCCACGACGGCCGAGGGGAAGTCCGGCAGGCGCACGCCGATCACCGGCACAAAGGGCAGCGCAAAGTAAATGAACAGCAGCTGCAGCATCAGCGGCGTGCCGCGCATCAGCCAGATATAGGCCTCGACAAAGCGCGCCAGCGCCTTGAAGCGCGAGATGCGCGCCAACGCCAGGGCCAGACCCAGTGGCACCGACAGCGCCAGGGTGATGAAAAACAGCTTGAGAGTCACCAGGGCGCCGTTGGACAGCGGCCCCAGCATTGAAATTACATAATCCATCGATGGCCTTCAGGGTGGCAGCGGCTTCGCTGCCACAGGCACGAGCGCCTTGGAACGCGTTGGCGCTCCTGGTCTGGCACTCCTGTCAAAAAAATCCGTTCTGGCCGCCGGGCAGCGCCCAGCGCTGCGGCGGCCATGGGCTGCGCCCAAAAGCACAAGACCGGCACGCTGTGCCGGCCCGGTGCAAAGTCACACGCAGATCAGTGCTTGATCACGTCGGCGCCAAACCACTTCTTGGCGATTTCTTCGGCCTTGCCGTCCTTCTTCATCTCAGACAGCACGTCGTTGATCTTGTTGCGGGTGGCTTCGTCGTCCTTGCGGAAGCCCACGCCATAGTCTTCAGTGCCAAAGTCTTCAGCCAGCACCACATAGTTGTCAGGCTTCTTGGAGACCAGGTAACGGCCCACGACCTCGTCCACCACCACCACGTCCAGACGGCCAGCTTCCACGTCCATCAGCGCAGCGATGTTGTCGCCAAACAGCTTGGTTTCCTTGAATTGGGCGTGCAGGTCCTTGTCCTTTTCCATCGCGGTCACGGCGCTGGAGCCTTCCTGGGCGCCAACGATCTTGCCTGCCATGTCGGCCTTGGTCTTGATCGGCGAGCCGGCCTTCACGATGATGATCTGCTTGTTGACCATGTAGGGGTCGGTGAAGAGGATCTTTTCCTTGCGCTCTTCCAGAATGGTCAGGCCATTCCACAGTGCATCGACGCGCTTGCCCAGCAGCTCGGCTTCCTTGGCGTTCCAGTCGATGGGCTTGAATTCCACTTCGATGCCAGCGCGCTTAGCTGCTTCGCGGGCCATGTCGATGTCAAAGCCCACGATTTCGTTCTTCTCGTCACGGAAACCCATGGGCGGGAAGTTGTCGTCCAGACCTACCACCAGCTTGGTGCTTGCAGCAGCAACAGGCGCAGGCGCGGGTGCTTCAGCCGCAGGCTTGGGCGCATCATTCTTGCCGCAAGCGGTGAGCAAGGCAGTCAGCGCCAGGGTGGCAACGAAAGAACGTTTTTTCATGTGTCTCAACCAAAGAGAAAGACAAAATAAGAGCACTTGACTTGTTTTGTACAAGCATCAGCGTGCAGGCGAATCGCGTATTGTCTCCGATCACACGAAATTCGTGTCGCTTGTGTGGAAAACTCTGCCGGCCTAGTCGGACGTCCGCAAGCCGCTACGATGGCTGCCCCGGCCGCCATCTGGCGACCAGGGCATCTCGACATCACGGCTGTCGCTTGCTGCGCGTGCATGATTTACAACACTGGCGGCCCCTTATTTATGACCACCCTCTCGCCCGAACTGCGCAAGGCCTTTGAAGAAACCCAGTACCACGTGCTGAACCAGGCCCCGTTCATCCTGCAGCTGGGCCAGGCCCAGGCGGCGCTTGGCGCCCTCTACCAGCAGCACCAGACCGACTGCAGCTGCTTCATCACCGCCTTCAACCCCATGGGCGAGCTGCTGGACAAGGACGAGAACATCGAACGCCACGCCCAACTGGGCCGCGCGCTGGGCGCTGCCGGTTTTGCCGCGCTGCCCGCCGTCGCCCAGCACCCTGCCAACGGCTGGCCGGCCGAGCCGGGGTTTCTCGTCATCGGCATGGGCCGCGACGATGCCCAGCGCTGGGCCGCGCAGTGGGAGCAGCTGGCAGTGGTATGGACCAGCGCCGACATGGTGCCCCAGCTGCTGGAAACCAAGGTGCCCGGCTGGATGCGCTGATCCCCATTGACCGACTGAGAGGAAAACCCATGCTGTTGATCGTTGGCACCGTCCGCCTGCCCGCCGCCAATCTGGAACGCGCCCTGCCCGCCATGCAGGCAATGGTCGAAGCCTCCCGCGCTGAAGCCGGCTGCCTGGAATACGGCTACGCCCAGGATGTGCTGGTGCCCGGGCTGATCCACGTCAAAGAGCTCTGGAGCGACCAGGCCGCGCTCGATGCGCACTTTGCGTCCAGCCATATCCAGGCCTGGCGCGCTGCCTGGCCTGCGCTGGAGATGGGCGAGCGCAATCTGCGCGTCTATGAGGTGGGCGCGCCGCGCAGCACCTGATCGCAGCTGGCGCTCTCCTCTCCGACTGCTCTCTTCTCCACCCCACCGCTTGCACGCCGCCCATGCCTGAATTCCACAACTGGCTCGCCTTTGGCCTTATTTCCCTGGGCATGGTCCTGACCCCCGGGCCCAACATGGTCTACCTGATCTCGCGCTCGATATGCCAGGGGCGTGTTGCCGGGCTGATCTCGCTGGGCGGTGTGGCCCTGGGCTTTGTCTTCTACATGCTGTGCGCGGCCCTGGGCATCACCGCGATCGTGATGGCCATCCCCTACGCCTATGACGCACTGCGCATTGGCGGCGCGCTGTACCTGCTGTACCTGGCCTGGCAGGCCGTCAAGCCGGGCGGCCGCTCCCCATTTGCGCTGCGCCAGTTGCCGCAGGACAGCCCGCGCAAGCTGTTTGCGATGGGTTTTTTGACCAACCTGCTCAACCCCAAGATTGCGGTGATGTATTTGTCGCTGCTGCCGCAGTTCATCACACCGGCACAGGGCAGCGTTTTTTCGCAGTCGATGGTGCTGGGCTTCACGCAGATCGTTATCAGCATCAGCGTGAATGCCGCCATCGCGATGCTGGCCGGCTCGATCGCCGTGTTTCTGGCCAGCCGCCCCAGCTGGGTGCAGCTGCAGCGCTGGATGATGGGCACCGTGCTCGCAGGCCTGGCGCTGCGCATGCTGACTGAGGCCCGCAAGTAAAACAGGCGCTGCAGCCCGGGGTGGGCGGCAGCGCCTGGCAGAAATCCGCGTACCGGGTTCTGTTTACAGCTGGCTCACGTGAAAGCGCAGGTGCTCATCGATAAAGCTCTGGATGAAGTAGTAGCCATGGTCATAGCCGCCATGGCGGCGCAGTGTGAGCGGCTGGCCGACCTGGGTGCAGGCGGCTTCAAAGGCTTCGGGCAGCAGCTGCTTTTCCAGCAAGAACTTGTCGGCCAGGCCCTGGTCGACGAGGATGCCGGCCGGGTATGGCGGCTGCTTTTGCGCGGCCATCAAGGCGGTGGCATCGTGCTTGGCCCATTCGGCCTGGTTATCGCCCAGGTAGCCGGCAAAGGCTTTCTGGCCCCAGGGGCAGTTAATGGGATTGGCAATCGGCGCAAAGGCCGAAACCGACTTGAACACGCCGGGGTGGCGCAGCGCCAGGGTCAGCGCGCCATGGCCGCCCATGCTGTGGCCAAAGATGCCCAGGCGTTGCAGGTCGATCGGCAGCTTGGCGCCCAAGAGCGGCAGCAGGTCTTCGAGGATGTAGCTTTCCATGCGCCAGTGCAGCGCCCAGGGCTTGGCCGTGGCATCCAGGTAAAAACCGGCCCCCACGCCAAAATCCCAGCTCTCCGCTTCGCCAGGCAGACCCGCGCCGCGCGGGCTGGTGTCGCAGGTCACCAGGGCCACGTTCAGCGACGCCGCCAGGCGCTGGGCGCCGGCCTTGGTCATGAAGGTCTCTTCGGTACAGGTCAGGCCTGCCAGGTACAGCAGCGCGGGCACTTTCTCGCCCTCCACCGCCTTGGGCGGCAGAAACACCGAGAACTTCATCGCCAGGCCGATCTGGCTGGAGAAATGCTCATAAAAACGCTGGGCGCCGCCAAAGCAGGCATGGGCCGCCTGCAGCTTGAGGCTGGCTTGGGCTTCAGACATCGGAATTTCCTTCGCTAGGGGATTGCGGGGATGCGGCCTGGGCGGCCGCTGCACGCAGCTTGTCTTTCTTGCTCATGCGCTTGCCCTTGATGCCGCCATTGCCGGCGTCTTCAGAGGGCGCATGCGCGGGCACCGCTTCGGTCACCGGGTACTGGTCCAGGGTCTGCAGCGCCACGTCGAGCCCATTGCGCTTGGCAATCAGCTTCCAGTGCGCCAGGCTGGCGGGGGTCACCAGGCTGATGGCCAGGCCCGAGATACCGGCCCGGCCGGTACGGCCGATGCGGTGGGTGTAGTCGGTGGGCGATCGCGGCAGGTCGTAGTTGATGACCAGGGGCAGTGCCTCGACATGGATGCCCCGCGCGGCCAGATCGGTGGTGACCAGCACCTGCCACTGGCTGCTGCGGAACTCCTGCAGCACCTGCTGGCGCGCGCCCTGGCTCAGCTCGCCATGGAAGGCGGTGGCGCTGATGCCCTTGTCATAAAGCTTGTTGGCCACATGCTCGGCGCTGTAGCGGCTGGCCACAAACACCAGCATGCGCTGGCCGGTGTACTGGGTGACCAGCTCACGCAGCCAGGCCGTGCGCTTGGCGGCATCGAGGTAGTAGGCCTCCTGCACGATGGTGGCGTCCTGCAGGTGGGTCGAGGCGATCTCCACCGTCTCATGCGTGGCACGCAGCAAGGTGGGCACCAGCGCCTGCACCGCCGGGGCAAAGGTGGCCGACAGCAGCAGGGTCTGGCGCTGCTCACGCGCGGGCACCAGGCCCAGCACGCTGTGCAGCTCCTCGGCAAAACCCAGGTCCATCAAGCGGTCGGCCTCGTCCAGCACCAGGGTGCTGATGGTGTCCAGCCGCAGCTTGCTGTGCGCCACCACATCGAGCAGGCGCCCGGGCGTGGCAATGACCAGATCCACGCCGCCGCGCAGGGCCAGCAGCTGGGGGTTGATGGAGACACCACCTGTAAGCACGGCCACCTTGGGGCGGCGGCCCAGGGCCTCGCCAACAAAGTAGACCAGCTCGGCCACCTGGGTGGCCAGCTCGCGCGTGGGCACCAGGATCAAGGCCTGCGTCTCATGGCGGCCCGCCTGGCCTGCCGCGTCGCTCAGCATCCAGGCCTGCATCAGGGGCAGCACATAGGCCGCCGTCTTGCCCGAGCCGGTCGGCGCGCAGCCCAGCAGGTCACGCCCGTCCAGAATGGCCGGAATGGCTTGGGTCTGGATGGCCGTGGGTGCAATCAGGCCATGGGCCTGGGCAGCGTGGGCCAGCGACGGAGCAAGGCCAAGAGAGGTAAAAGACATGGATTTCAATGGTGCGGGCCGGGCCGCAGGGACAACAAGCCTCGCATTGTCGCCCCTGGCACCGCTGCCAGCGCTGCGCAGGACTATTGCAGCGCATGCTGGCAACCGGCACTGGCCAGCTTCGGCCAGCAGTGCTTAGCTGGCGTAATTGACCACCGAGCGGATCGACTTGCCTTCATGCATCAGGTCGAAAGCCTCGTTGATCTTGGCCAGGCCCATGGTGTGGGTGACAAAGGGTTCGAGCTTGATCTTGCCGGCCATCGCGTCTTCCACCATGCCGGGCAGCTCGCTGCGGCCCTTGACGCCGCCAAAGGCCGTGCCCAGCCATTTGCGGCCGGTCACCAGCTGGAAGGGACGGGTAGAGATTTCCTGGCCCGCGCCCGCCACGCCGATGATCACGCTCTGGCCCCAGCCACGGTGCGCGCATTCCAGCGCTGCACGCATCACCTGGGTGCTGCCGATGCATTCAAAGCTGTGGTCCACGCCCCAGCCGGTCATCTCGACGATCACTTGCTGGATCGGCTTGTCGAAATCCTTGGGGTTGATGCAGTCGGTCGCGCCAAAGGTCTTGGCCAGCTCGAACTTGCCAGGGTTGGTATCGACGGCAATGATGCGGCCGGCCTTGGCCAGCTGCGCGCCCTGGATTACCGCCAGGCCAATGCCACCCAGACCGAACACAGCCACGGTATCGCCCTCTTGCACCTTGGCGGTGTTCTTGACAGCGCCCAGGCCGGTGGTCACGCCGCAGCCCAGCAGGCAGACCTGCTCGGGATTGGCATCGGGGTTGACCTTGGCCAGCGACACTGCGGCCACCACGGTGTACTCCGAGAACGTGGAGCAGCCCATGTAGTGGTAGATCGGCTCGCCGTTGTAGCTAAAGCGCGTGGTGCCATCGGGCATCACACCCTTGCCCTGGGTGGCGCGCACCGCCACGCAGAGGTTGGTCTTGCCACTCTTGCAGAACAGGCATTCGCCGCACTCTGCCGTGTACAGCGGAATCACATGGTCGCCCGGCTGGACGCTGGTGACGCCCTCGCCCACTTCCACCACGATGCCGGCGCCTTCATGGCCCAGCACCGCCGGGAAGATGCCTTCGGGGTCATCACCGCTCAGGGTGAAGGCATCCGTGTGGCACACGCCCGTGTGGGTGATCTTGACCAGCACTTCGCCCTTCTGGGGGGGCGCAACGTCGATCTCGACAATCTGCAAAGGCTCTCCGGCTTTGAAGGCAACAGCGGCGCGGGATTTCATGGGTGGACTCCTTGGGTCAAAAACGGGGGAAAACAGTCAGGCGCGGTCACGACCACAGGCCTATTTGAGGTACGAACGCAGCAGCGACAGCATTTCGTCAATGTCCGCCTGCGATGGCGCCGGCTGCTTGGCCATGGTCTCGCGCATATGGCCATCGAGCAAGTCGGCCATCAGGCCGTGTACGGCCCCGCGCATGGCGGCGAGCTGCTGCAGGATGGGGGCGCAATCACTGCCCGCCTCCACCGCCCGCTCCAAGGCCTCCGCCTGGCCCTTGATGCGGCGCAGGCGGGTGATGGCGCGGTGCTTGTCTTCGGCGTTATGGGGCATGGCAGGCGGTGTTCGCAACGGCGCAAAAGCACGCCAAACTCAGGTACTGGGCCAGAGTATAAATGCAATTTATAAAAATTACATATGAAAAATAGATGAAAACCCCAGGTACCCCCTGGGGGTATACCGGATATCTCGAATTCTCTCAGGCCGAGCAGGCACAAAAAAAGACCGCAGCCTCGGCTGCGGTCTTGCGTGGATGAGTAGCTACCGGTTTTAGCGCGGTAGATCGCTCCAGCCCATCAGGTACTCGTCGATGGAACGGGCGGCCTGGCGGCCTTCGCGGATGGCCCAGACCACCAGCGACTGGCCACGGCGCATGTCGCCAGCGGCAAACACCTTGTCCACATTGGTGGCGTAGCCGCCTGTGAAATCGGTGGTGGCGCGGGCGTTGCCACGGGCGTCCTTGTCCACGCCAAAGGCTTCCAGCACCGGTGAGACCGGGTTCACAAAGCCCATGGCCAGCAGCACCAGGTCGGCGGGCCATTCCTTTTCGGTGCCCTTGACTTCACTCAGCTTGCCGTCCTTGAACTCGACCTGCACGGTGGTCAGGCTCTTGACCTTGCCCTTGTCGCCGTTGAAGGTCTTGGTCGAGATCGCGAACTCACGCACGGCGCCTTCTTCGTGGCTGGAGCTGGTGCGCAGCTTGATCGGCCAGTAGGGCCAGACCAGGGGCTTGTTTTCCTCTTCGGGCGGCATGGGCATCACCTCGAACTGGGTGACGCTCTTGGCGCCGTGGCGGTTGCTGGTGCCTACGCAGTCGCTGCCGGTGTCGCCACCGCCGATGACGATGACGTCCTTGCCATCCGCACGGATCTGGCCCTTGAGCTTGTCGCCGGCATTGATCTTGTTCTGCTGGGGCAGGAACTCCATCGCGTAGTGCACGCCGTCCAGCTCACGGCCGGGCACGGGCAGATCGCGCGACTGCTCGGAGCCGCCGGTCAGCAGCACCGCGTCGAACTCGGACTTGAGCTGCTCGGGAGAGACCGTTTCCTTGGCCCAGTTGGTGACCTTGCTGTCCTTGCCCAGACCGTCCTTGCCGGCCACCAGCACGCCGGTGCGGATGGTCACGCCTTCGGCTTCCAGTTGCGCGGCGCGGCGGTCGATGTGCAGCTTGTCGAGCTTGAAGTCAGGGATGCCGTAGCGCAGCAGGCCGCCGATGCGGTCGTTCTTTTCGAACAGGGTCACCGCATGGCCTGCACGGGCCAACTGCTGGGCAGCGGCCATGCCGGCAGGGCCGGAGCCGACCACGGCCACCTTCTTGCCGCTTTGGTGCTTGGCGGGGCGCGCCTGCACCCAGCCCTCTTCCCAGGCACGGTCAATGATGGCGTGCTCGATGGACTTGATGCCCACCGGGTCGTTGTTGATGTTCAGCACACAAGCTGCTTCGCAAGGCGCGGGGCAGATGCGGCCAGTGAACTCGGGGAAGTTGTTGGTCGAGTCCAGCACATGAAAGGCTGCCGCCCAATCGGCGCGGTACACCAGATCGTTGAAATCCGGAATGATGTTGTTGACCGGGCAGCCGCTGTTGCAGAACGGCGTGCCGCAGTCCATGCAACGGGCGCCTTGCTGCTTGGCCTGCTGCGAGTTCAGGCCAACAACAAATTCCTTGTAGTGCTTGAGGCGATCTTCAACGGGTGCATAACCCTCGTCGATACGCGCAAATTCCATAAAGCCTGTGACTTTTCCCATGATCGGATCTCTTGCTTGGCTGCTGCCCGCGCCGCGTTGGCGGGGACAGCAATCGTGGTCATTAATAAGGGGCTGGGTGCTTGGCGGCCAGGCCGCCAGGGGCCTCACTTTGCGGCGGCGTCCACACTCTTCTTGGCCGAGGTCTTGGCCTTGGCGACCTGCGCCTTGGCTTCGGCGCGGGCATGGATCTCACCCAGCGCGCGCTTGTACTCGGTTGGGAAGACCTTGACGAACTTGCTGCGCACTTCCGCCCAGTTGTCCAGCAGATCACGGGCACGCTTGCTGCCGGTCCAGCGCAGATGGTCGGCGAGCAGGCGCTTGAGCTGCGCTTCGTCGGTCTGGCCGTTGTGCCAGATGCCCTTGTCGATGCTGGCCTCCTGCTCGGACTGGCTCAGCACCTTGTCCATGGTCACCATCGTGGTGTTGCAGCGGCTGGCGAACTGGCCGTCCTCGTCATAGACGTAGGCCACGCCACCGCTCATGCCGGCGGCAAAGTTGCGGCCGGTCTTGCCCAGCACCAGCACGGTGCCGCCGGTCATGTATTCGCAACCATGGTCACCCGTGCCTTCGACCACGGCCGTGGCACCCGACAGGCGCACCGCAAAGCGCTCGCCAGCAACGCCGCTCAGGAAGGCCTCACCGGTGGTCGCGCCGTACATCACGGTGTTGCCCACGATGATGTTCTTGTGCGCTTCGCCACGGAAATCCAGGCTCGGGCGCACCACCACGCGGCCGCCGGACAGGCCCTTGCCGGTGTAGTCGTTCGCGTCGCCGACCAGGTACAGGGTGATGCCGTTGCACAGGAAGGCGCCAAAGGACTGGCCGCCCGTGCCTTCGACACGGATGTGGATGGTGTCGTCAGGCAGGCCTTCGGCATGCACCTTGGTCACCGCGCCCGAGAGCATGGCGCCCACGGTGCGGTTCACATTGCGCACGGTCTCCAGGATCTTGACCCGCTCGCCCTTGTCGATGGCAGGGCGCGACTTCTCGATCAGGATGTTGTCGAAGGCTTTTTCCAGACCATGGTCCTGGTTTTGCGTGTGGTAGAGCGGCACATCGTCGGCCACTTCGGCACGGGCCAGCAGGCGGTTGAAGTCCAGGCCCTTGGCCTTCCAGTGGGTGATACCGGCCTTCATGTCCAGCAGATCAGCACGGCCCACCAGGTCGTCGAACTTGGAGATACCCAGCTGGGCCATGATCTGGCGCGCTTCTTCGGCGATGAAGAAGAAGAAGTTCACCACATGCTCGGGCTTGCCGCTGAATTTCTTGCGCAGCTCGGGGTCTTGCGTGGCCACACCCACCGGGCAGGTGTTGAGGTGGCACTTGCGCATCATGATGCAGCCCTCAACCACCAGCGGTGCGGTGGCAAAGCCGAACTCATCAGCGCCCAAGAGTGCACCAATCACCACGTCGCGGCCGGTCTTCATCTGGCCGTCGGCCTGCACACGGATACGGCTGCGCAGCCCGTTGAGCACCAGGGTCTGCTGGGTTTCGGCCAGGCCGATTTCCCAAGGCGAGCCCGCATGCTTGATCGACGACCAGGGCGATGCGCCCGTGCCGCCGTCATGGCCGGCGATCACCACATGGTCGGCCTTGCACTTGGCAACGCCGGCGGCAATTGTGCCCACACCCACTTCGGACACCAGCTTGACGCTGATGGTCGAATGCGTGGCGACGTTCTTCAGGTCGTGGATCAGCTGGGCCAAGTCCTCGATCGAGTAGATGTCGTGGTGCGGCGGCGGCGAGATCAGGCCCACACCAGGCACCGAGTAACGCTGCTTGCCGATGTACTCGGTCACCTTGCCGCCAGGCAACTGACCGCCTTCACCGGGCTTGGCACCCTGCGCCATCTTGATCTGGATCTGGTCCGCAGAGGCCAGGTACTCGGCCGTCACACCAAAGCGGCCCGATGCCACTTGCTTGATGCGCGAGCGCAGGCTGTCGCCATCTTGCAGCACGTAGTCGGATTCGATCTGGTCCTTGCCGATGATCGACGCCAGCGACTCGCCCTGCTTGATCGGGATGCCCTTCAACTCATTGCGGTAACGGGCGGGGTCTTCACCACCTTCGCCGGTGTTGCTCTTGCCGCCAATGCGGTTCATCGCCACGGCCAGGGTCACATGGGCTTCGGTACTGATCGAGCCCAGCGACATGGCGCCGGTCGCAAAGCGCTTGACGATCTCGGCCGCCGATTCGACCTGCTCGACCGGGATGGCCTTGGCAGGGTCGATCTTGAACTCGAACAGGCCACGCAAGGTCATGTGGCGCTTGCTCTGGTCGTTGATCAGCTGCGCATATTCCTTGTAGGTGTTGAAGCTGTTGGCGCGGGTCGAGTGCTGCAGCTTGGCAATCGCATCGGGGCTCCACATATGCTCTTCACCACGGGCACGCCAGGCGTATTCGCCACCGGTGTCCAGCATGGTGGCCAGCACCGGGTCGTTGCCAAAGGCAGCCTTGTGGCGGCGGATGGCTTCTTCACCGATCTCGAACACACCCAGGCCTTCGACGCGGCTGGAGGTGCCGGTGAAGTACTTGTCGATGGTTTCGCTGTTGATGCCAACGGCCTCGAACAGCTGCGCACCGCAGTAGGACATGTAGG
Source organism: Comamonas sp. MYb21 (assembly GCF_037479395.1). Classification (NCBI taxonomy): domain Bacteria; kingdom Pseudomonadati; phylum Pseudomonadota; class Betaproteobacteria; order Burkholderiales; family Comamonadaceae; genus Comamonas; species Comamonas sp. MYb21. Next base: position 495,782 of record NZ_JBBGZC010000001.1, read on the forward strand.
TGGACACACCCATCTTCGACATGATCTTGGACAGACCCTTGCCGATGGCCTTGATGTAGTTGTAGATCGCCTTGTCTGCCGACAGATCGCCGGGCAGGTGCTTGTGGATCGAGGTGATCGTCTCGAGCGCCAGGTAGGGGTGCACGGCTTCGGCACCGTAGCCGGCCAGCACGCCGAAGTGGTGCACTTCGCGGGCGGTGCCGGTTTCCACCACCAAACCGCAGGCCGTACGCAGGCCTTCGCGGATCAGGTGCTGGTGGATGGCCGACAGCGCCAGCAGTGCCTGGATGGCCACGCGGTCCTTGCTGACACCCTTGTCGCTGATGATCAGGATGTTGTTGCCGGTCTTGATCGCATCAACCGCTTGTGCGCACAGCGAAGCCAGGCGCGCTTCCACGCCTTCACTGCCCCATTCCAGCGGGTAGGTGATATCGAGCACGGCCGAGCTGAACTTGCCAGCGGTGTGCGAGCGGATGTTGCGCAGCTTGACCATGTCGGTGAAGTCCAGCACCGGCTGGGTCACTTCCAGACGCAGCGGCGGGTTCACCTGGTTGATGTCGAGCAGGTTGGGCTTGGGGCCGATGAAGGACACCAGGCTCATCACAATCGCTTCACGGATCGGATCGATCGGCGGGTTGGTCACCTGCGCGAACATCTGGCGGAAGTAGTTGTACAGCGGCTTGTTCTTGTCCGACAGCACGGCCAGCGGGCTGTCATTGCCCATCGAGCCAATTCCCTCTTCGCCGTTGGCGGCCATCGGGCTCATCAGGAACTTGATGTCTTCCTGGGTGTAGCCAAAGGCCTGCTGCAGGTCCAGCAACTCGGGCGACTGCTGCTCATCGGCAATCGCGCCGAACTCTTGCGAGGCCTTGGCCTGCTGGTCGACCTGCGATTCGCCGGCCACGGGCTTTTCCACATCGTCCAGGCGGATGCGCAGGTCTTCGATCCAGCGCATATAGGGCTTGGCATTGGTCAGCGAGGACTTGACTTCCTCGTCGTCGATCAAGCGGCCCTGGTCCAGATCGATCAGGAACATCTTGCCCGGCTGCAGGCGCCACTTGCGCACGATCTTGTGCTCGGGCACGGGCAGCACGCCCGATTCGGAGCCCATGATGACGAAGTCATCGTCGGTCACGCAGTAGCGGGCAGGGCGCAGGCCGTTGCGGTCCAGGGTGGCGCCAATCTGGCGGCCATCGGTGAACACGATCGATGCGGGACCATCCCAGGGCTCGATCATCGCGGCGTGGTATTCATAGAAAGCGCGGCGGCGCGAATCCATCGTGGCGTGCTGCTCCCAAGGCTCGGGGATCATCATCATCACGGCCTGGGCCAGCGGGTAGCCCGCCATGGTCAGCAGCTCCAGGCAGTTGTCGAAGGTGGCCGTGTCGGACTGGTGCGCAAAGCTGATCGGGTAGAGCTTTTGCAGGTCGTTGCCCAGCACGGGCGAGCTCATCACGCCTTCGCGGGCACGCATCCAGTTGTAGTTGCCCTTGACGGTGTTGATTTCACCGTTGTGCGCCACATAGCGGTAAGGGTGGGCCAGTGGCCACTCGGGGAAGGTGTTGGTCGAGAAGCGCTGGTGCACCAGACCCAGCGCTGAGACGCAGCGCTCATCTTCCAGATCGCGGAAGTAGGTGCCCACCTGGTCGGCCAGCAGCAGACCCTTGTAGATCACGGTGCGGCTGCTCATGCTGGGCACGTAGTACTCTTTGCTGTACTTGAGCTGCAGGTTCTGGATCGCCGCGCTGGCGGTCTTGCGGATCACATACAGCTTGCGCTCCAGCGCATCCTGCACGATCACATCGGCGCCACGGCCGATGAACACCTGGCGGATGACAGGCTCTTTCTCGCGCACGGTGGGCGACATTGGCATTTCGCGGTTGACCGGCACATCGCGCCAGCCCAGCAGCACCTGGCCTTCGGCCTTGATGGCGCGCTCCAGCTCTTCCTCGCAAGCCAGACGCGATGCATGTTCCTTGGGCAGGAACACCATGCCCACGCCGTATTCGCCAAACGGCGGCAGCTTGACGCCCTGGGCGGCCATCTCGTCGCGGTAGAGCGCGTCAGGCAGCTGGATCAGGATACCGGCGCCATCACCCATCAGCTTGTCGGCACCCACCGCACCCCGGTGGTCCAGGTTCTCCAGAATCTTCAGAGCCTGGGTCACGATGGCATGGCTCTTCTGGCCCTTGATGTGGGCCACAAAACCGACGCCGCAGGCATCGTGTTCCAGAGTCGGGTCATACAGACCCTGAGCTTGCATGTGCTCGCGTGCAGAAGCCGACATGGCGCAATCCTTCAAATAATCTATCGCGGGAAGGTCAATGTAGAGCAGCTGGCAATACCCGAGCAAGATTTTTATTTAGGGTCAGATACCAATTATTTTCAAATGATTTTTCTCAACAATTAATTGGGGTCATATTTAAATGAGCAAAATTATCGTTGATTTATATGACATTTTTAATTCAATCGTCGGAAGGGGCTAGCAGACGGGGACGGCCCGCACTCTTTTTGTGCAGCCTGCGCACCGTTTTGGACTGCAGGGATTGCACAAAGTCCTCACTGCCCATCGCCCAGCCCCCTTGCACGGCATCGGTCAGCGCGCCAGACTCGCGCTGCGACAGGCCATAGGCCAGCATTTGGGCATAGCGGGCCTCCCGCGCAAAGGGGGTGTTGCCCAAGGCCCAGAAAGCCGCCGGATCGCGCAGCCAGGCCAGTGGTCTTGCACCTAAATGGTGCGAACAGCTGGACCAGGGGTAGTCTTCCGCCTTGGTAACCAGGCCAGCGCGCTGCGGGTTGGAATCGATATAGATGATGCATTGCAGCAACGGCTCGGCCGGTTCAAGCACCGTCGAGCGGTAGCGCCCTTCCCACAAAGTGCCGCTGCGCCCGTGCCGGGCATTGAAATAACGCACATAGGCCCGGCCCAACGCCTGCATCAGCAACGGCAGGCCCTGCTCGGTCTGGGGCGTTATCAGCAGGTGAAAGTGGTTGGGCATCAGCACAAAGGCATGCACTGCCACCAGATGGGTCTGCGCCAACTGACGCAGCAAGTCACTGAAGTATTGGAAGTCCGCGTCATCGACAAAAACCGTCTGCCGGTTGTTGCCCCGGTGCAGCACATGGTGCGGCATGTCAGGAAGACTGAGTCGGGGAAGGCGGGCCATAGGCGTAATGGGCGAGGACGGCAGATGGAGAGGCGGCACCATTATCAACGCTTCCCTGACAGCTAGCTTGCGTACCTATTCGTTATGATCCAACTGGTAAATAAGCCAATAACCCGGGAGATGGAAACACCATGCGCTTTTCTTCGCTAGCGATTGCGTCCTTGCTGGTCTTGAGCGCCAACAGCTGGGCCGCACGCGATTTCACACCCCAAGCGGGCACCTGGATCGTCAGCAGCGAAATCGATGGCAAGCCCGGCCGTGGCCTGGCCATCGATGTGCAAGGCAATACCTTTTTTATGCAGGTGTTTGGCTATGAGAAAAATGGCGATGCCACCTTCTATACCGCCACCGGGCAGTTGGGTGGCAACAGCATCACCGCCCCACTCGTTCGCTATACCGGCGGGCGCAGCTTTGGCAGCGAAGCACGTGATGGCGTGGAAGACAGTTCGCCCGGTGATGTGACCGTTTCCTTCAGCAATGGGCTCAAAGGCAGCGTGCAGTTTCCCGGCGAAGCACCCGCAGCGATGGAGCGCTTTGCGATCAAGGAATTCACGCCGAGCATCAGCAACCCACTTGCCCAGATAGGCCAACGCGGCCTGCATCTGCTGATACTGGACAAGAATCTGCAGTTCAAGCAGTACCGCAGTGCAATGCTTCAGCGCGATAACCAAGGGCAGCCGGTGCTGGTGGAACATCCTGGCTCGTCTGCAATGGGAAATGTCCTTCCTTGCAGCCTCGAACCCGACGAAGGCCAGTTTGTCTGCAGCGCTGCTGACAGCGGCAGCGATATCGACAGTCTGCGCTTCCGAATGGTGGGCGGCCAGCTGGCAGGCCAGATCACGATGAAAGATACGCCAACGCAGCAGCTCAATGTGATCGGGCAAAGCGATTCTGCAATGGACTTAGGCCGCCGTGACAGTCAGCAGCAAACCTATTGGTCCTTCGTGATTCCCGGCGCGACCGTGACGGGCATACCCACCACGCACAGCCACCAACTGATGCCCGTCAATGGCACCTGGATTGTGCAGGATGAGATGACCGGCAAGCCCGGGCGCGGACTGGCGCTGGACGTGCAGAATTCCACGATGGTGCTGCAGGTCTTCAACTACAGCGCCAATGGCCAGCCCACTTTCCATATGGGCAGCGGAAGCTACGTCAGCGCCGGACCAGATACCCTGGCGTCGCGGGCGGAGTTTGCGCTGAACCAGTATGCGGGTGGACGCAGCCTGGGCGGTGCGCCCCAATCGGCGCACCCGGTGGCAGACGCGGGCCCAGTGCGCATCGATTTGGCTCTGAACCGCGGGCAACCTTTACCCCACTTTTCACAGCGCGGCACCGTGACCTTTCCGGGAGAAGCGCCCAAAGCCATCGTGCGCATGCGACTGGACGACCCGCCTTCGCTGGCCGACAAGCTGCTTGGCGAATGGTACTCACCGCCCATGCAAGCGCATCTGGTATTCAACCAGGAGAAGGATGGCGCGGTTTTGTCTTCTGATGGCGCCATCAGTTGCGAACAGAAATACCCAGACAACCCTGACCGCATCAGCTGCACCAAGACCGCTGGCGAAACCCTAGCCGGTACAGGTAATTTCGCCCTCCCCCTGCTGAACCAGGGCAGCAACTGGATCCAGATCCGCGACCGTTTCGGCAACCTCCAAGGCCTGGGCAATATCAACTGAGCCCTTCCGCCTTCGCAGCACCCACAACGACAAAAGGCCATCTGCCCACGGCAGATGGCCTTTTTCCATACCAGCTTTGCAGCTTAGAAGCGGTAACGCGCCACCAGTTGCACCGAGCGCGGCGCGCCCGGCAGGTTCAGGTTGGGCGAGGAGCCGTGGCCGGCCACGATGTAGCGCTTGTCCAGCAGGTTGTTGAGCTTGAGCTGCAGGTCCACGTTGTTCAGGCGGTAGTAGGCCATGGCATCCAGGGTGACGTAGCCCGGCAGCACAACGGTATTGCCAGGGTTGGCAAAACGCGCGCCGACATAGTTGATGCCACCACCGGCGCCAAAGCCATGGCCCAGGGCTTTGGTCACCCAGATATTGGCGCTGTGCTTGGGCGTCAAGGTGGCGCGCTTGCCTTCTACGGCCTGGCCGGCATCGACGGCAGGTGACGAGGTCATCTCGCTCAGCAGGTAGGCATAGCCCGACCAGATCTGCCAGCCCTGTGACAGGTCACCAGCAAAGCTCAGCTCCAGGCCGCGCGTGCGCTGCACGCCCAGGGGGACCAAGGTGTTGGTCACAGGGTCCACGCTCTTGATGTTGGTGCGCTCGATCTCGAACAGCGCTGCATTGGCGCTGGCCTTGCCGTCAAGCAGATCCCACTTCACCCCCACCTCACGGCTGCTGGTCTTCTCCGGCGCCAGCTGGGCATTGTTGGCCGCCAGCGCAAAGGTCTCGCCCGAGGGCTGGAAGGACTTGCTGAACGACACGTAGTACGACAGCGCATTACTCGGCTGGTAGACCAGGCCAACGCGCGGGCTCCAGGCCACATCGGTGCGGCCCAGGTTGACGCTGCCTGGCGTGTAGTTGTCGGTTTCCTGGCGGAAGCGGTCATAGCGCACGCCGGCCAGCAGCTTCCATTCCGGGGCCAGGGTGACCATGTCCTGCACATAGGCGCTGGCCACGCTGAAGACGCTGTCGTTGTTGGCAGACGGCGCGGCGGTCAGCACCGGAGAGACGACCGGCAGCACCGGGTTGAACAGCGACACCGTGCCGACATTGTTCTGGCTGATGCTGAGCAGCCCCTTGTTCTGGCGGCCCAGCTCCAGCCCGTACAGCACCTGGTGCTGCATGCCGGCCAGATCGACTTTTTGCGTCAGCTCCAGCTGGTTGAAAAAGCCATGCTCGTCGCGCTCCAGATGGCCGCGGTTGAGGGTTGCCGTCTGCGCCTTCTCATTCACCGAGCCGACCAAGGTATTGCTGCGGTCCAGGCTGTAGTCGTAGTAGCGCAGCACATTGCGCAGGCTCAGGCTGTCGTTGAAGCGGTGGCTCAAGGTGGCCGATGCCGAATACACCTCGGAGGTGCTCACATCGGTATCGCGGGCATTGGCCGCGCCAAAGTAGGTGCGGGGCGACACGTTGACCGGGCGGCCCTGGAAGGCGGGAATGCCAAAGTCGGTGAGGCGGCTGTCCTTGAGGTAGTCGGCCTGCAGCAGCAGCTGCGTCTCCGCGCTGAACTTGAACTGCACCGAGCCGGCCAGCGCCTTGCGGTCCAGAAACTGCTGGTCGCGGTAGCTGTCGGCGCGCTCGATGGCGCCGGTCAGGCGGTAGGAGACGATGCTGTCCTGCGGGGCGCGTGCCAGGTCAAACTCACCCCGGCGCTGGTTCCAGCTGCCCAGGGTCAGGCCCACTTCGCTGCGGTCAATGCCGGGCTTTTTGGTGATGCGGTTGATCAAACCACCCGAAGAGCCCCGGCCGTACAGCACCGATGCCGGGCCCTTGAGCACTTCGACCTGCTCGACATTGGACAGGTCACGAAAGTACAGCGCGTCATCGCGCACGCCATCGACAAACTGGTCGGCAATGGCCGAGAAGCCACGGATCGTCACCTGGTCGCGCTGGCCATCGCCATGCGACAGGCCAATGCCGGGCACGGCCTTGAGCACGTCCTGCATCGACTGCACGGCCTGGTCGCGCATCAGCTGCTGGGGCACCACGTTCACGGTTTGCGGAATGTCGCGCAAAGGCGCTTCGATTTTGGTGGCACTCTTGGCCGTGGGCGCTGCATAGCCCACGTCCGCTGCGGTATCGCCCTGCACGCGCACTTCCTGCAAGGTCGTCTCAGCTGGCGCCTGCTGCGCCCCTGCATAGCCCGTGCACAGCAGCGCCACTGCTGCTGCCACGGCTTGTGTTTTGAAAGCCATTCCAGTTCCTTTTATTGCCTTGGTATGTGTTCGGTCTGGCTGTACCGCATGGGAGATCCGCACTCTGGTTGGCTACCACCGTGAAAAGCTCGCACATCTTAAAGAGGAAAATGGTTCTCATTTACATATCTTTAAGAAAGGAATGCAAGGCAGCAACAAAGCCACAGTAGGCGATTTCTTAACGCGCCTTCAGATTTTGTTAAGAAACGCCGCAACTGCAGCGCATGGGCTGTCTGCGCGCCGTCGCAGGCCGCGCTGGGCTCGCCTCAAAGCAGAGAAATGCCCCCAGCAACAGAGGGCTTACCGGGGCCAGGGCATGGCGAGCCGCAGCCTGCGACCGGCATGGGCGCATCAAAGCGATGGGGGAACGATGAGGCTGGAGCCCAAGCGCGCAGCGGCGCCCGCCGCTCAGCAGCGTGGTGCTATCTTGCCGCCGATGCCCCGACCCGGCTGGTAACCCAGCAGGCCCGAGACGCGCCCGGCCGCCTGCAAGAGCTGGGGCAGCAGCTCGCCCTGCATGATCTCGGGCGTGGTGCGGTTGGCCTGGCCGCTGATGTTCATCGCAGCCACCACCTGGCCGCTGGCATTGCGGATGGGGGCCGCGACCGAGGTGAGGCCCTCTTCCAGCTCCTGGTTGAGCAGGCACCAGCCCTGCGCGCGCACCTGGGCCAGCTCGGCCAGCAGCTGGGCATCGTCCTGGAGGGTGAAGCGGGTGAACATCGTGCGGTCGCGGCCATCGAGCAAGGGCTGCAGCTCCTGCGGCGGCAGCTCGGCCAGCAGCACCCGGCCGAGCGAGGTCCAAAAGCTCGGCAGGCGCGAGCCCATGCCTAAGTTGGTGCTCATGATCTTGTGCGTGTGCACGCGCAAAACGTAGACCACATCCTGGCCATCGAGCACGGCGATGGAGCAGGACTCGTGCGTCTGCTCGACCAGTGCATCCATCACCGGCTGGGCCAGGTTCCAGACCGGCATCGACGACAGATAGGCAAAGCCCAGATCCAGGATGCGCGGCGTGAGCGCAAACAAACGGCCCTCCACCCGCACATAGCCCAGGGTCTGCAAGGTCAGCAAAATGCGGCGCGCCCCGGCACGCGTCATGCCGGTGGCCTCGGCCACTTCCGTCAAGGTCTGGCGGGGCGCTGCCGCGCCAAAGCTGCGGATGACCTCCAGCCCGCGCGCGAAGGACTGCACATAGCTGTCGCTGGGGCGGAGGGTCGGGTCTTCTTCTTTCATAGGCCGCAATCTTGGTCGTTGGCGTGGAGCGGGTCCCTGGCAATACAAAAGCAAATCGCAGGGACATCGGGTAGCGGATTATCAGGCAGTCTATAATTCTTTTAGCGAACTAATGTTCTATATACGAACATTTCATCCAAGAGCCCTACCAAAGGCCGCCGATCCTCTCAAATGCATTCCCAGGTTTCGCGCAGGCAGCCTCGGCATTGCATTTGTCGCACGCGGTACAGGCACTGCCCCAGCGCAGCGCGACCATGCCGCAGCGGGATCAGCAGCCTGTTGCGACCCGTGTTCAGAACCAGGAGACAAGATGATCAACAAGATTTCGGACTCGATTGCCGAGTCCCTCAGCCGCGTCCAGGACGGCTCGACCGTGCTCATCGGCGGCTTTGGCACCGCCGGCATTCCCGCAGCCCTGATTGATGGCCTGATCGCGCAAGGTGCGCGCGATCTCACGGTGGTCAACAACAACGCTGGCAATGGCGACACGGGCCTGGCGGCGCTGCTCAAGACCGGCGCCGTGCGCAAGATCATTTGCAGCTTTCCGCGCCAGGTCGACAGCTATGTGTTCGACGAGCTCTACCGCAGCGGCAAGATCGAGCTCGAAGTGGTGCCCCAGGGCAATCTGGCCGAGCGCATGCGCGCGGCAGGTGCCGGCATCGGCGCCTTCTTCTGCCCCACCGCCTACGGCACCGAGCTGGCAGCGGGCAAGGAAACGCGCGAGATCAATGGCAAGCACTATGTGCTGGAGTACCCCATCTATGGCGACGTGGCGCTGATCAAGGCCGAGCAAGGCGACCGCTGGGGCAACCTCACCTACCGCAAATCGGCCCGCAACTTTGGCCCGGTGATGGCTACTGCGGCGAAGTACACCGTGGCCACCGTGCATGAGATCGTGGAGCTGGGCCAGCTCGACCCGGAGGCCGTGGTCACCCCTGGCATCTATGTCAACCAGGTCATCAAGATCGAGCGCGTTGCCACGCAAGCCGGTGGCTTCAAAAAAACAGCCTGAAGCAGGAGACAAGACCATGAGCAGCTACCAAAAACGCACGAAAGACGAACTGGCCGCCCGCGTGGCGCAGGACATCCATGATGGCGCCTACGTGAACCTGGGCATTGGCCAGCCGACGGCTGTGGCCAACCACATCCCCAAGGACCGCGAAGTCATCCTGCAGTCGGAAAACGGCATCCTGGGCATGGGCCCGGCACCCGCCGCTGGCGAGGAAGACTATGACCTCACCAACGCCGGCAAGCAGCCCGTCACCTTGCTGGCGGGTGGCAGCTTCTTCCACCATGCCGACAGCTTTGCGATGATGCGCGGCGGTCACCTCGACATCTGCGTGCTCGGCGCTTTCCAAGTGGCAGAGAACGGCGACCTGGCCAACTGGAGCACCGGTGAAGCTGGTGCCATTCCGGCCGTGGGCGGCGCGATGGACCTGGCCATTGGTGCCAAACAGACCTGGGTAATGATGGACCTGCTGACCAAGAAGGGCGAGAGCAAGATCGTCAAGCAATGCAGCTATCCGCTGACCGGCATTGGCTGCGTCAAGCGCATCTACACCGATGTGGCCACCATCGAGGTCACGCCCCAAGGCCTCAAGCTTATCGACACCGTTGCAGGTCTGGACAAGGCCGAACTCGAACAAATGATTGGCCTGAGCCTGCTCTAAGCGCAGCGCCGATCTGTATTCATCCAAGGAGACCAAGATGACCAACGCCTATATCTGCGACGCTGTGCGCACCCCCTTTGGCCGCTACGGCGGCGCGCTTGCCGGTGTGCGCACCGATGACCTGGGCGCCGTACCCATCAAGGCGCTGATGGAGCGCAACCCCGGTGTGGACTGGACGGCCGTGACCGATGTCATCTACGGCTGCGCCAACCAGGCCGGCGAAGACAACCGCAATGTGGCCCGCATGTCCAGCCTGCTCGCGGGCCTGCCCATCGAGGTGCCCGGCGCCACCGTCAACCGCCTCTGCGGCTCGGGCCTGGATGCCGTGGGCTCCGCTGCCCGCGCCATCAAGTCCGGCGAAGCACGCCTGATGATCGCGGGGGGTGTGGAATCGATGAGCCGCGCCCCCTTTGTGATGCCCAAGGCCGAATCCGCCTTCAGCCGCAACAATGCCGTCTACGACACCACCATTGGCTGGCGCTTTGTCAACAAGCAGATGAAGGCGCTGTACGGCGTCGATTCCATGCCCGAGACGGCCGAGAACGTGGCCGACGACTTCAATATCGAGCGCGACGCCCAGGACCGCATGGCCTTGGCCTCGCAGCAAAAGGCCGCAGCGGCCATCGCTGCCGGCCACCTGGCCCGCGAGATCGTGGCCGTGACCATTGCGCAGAAAAAGGGTGACGCACTGGTGATCAGCCAGGACGAACACCCCCGCGCCACGACGATCGAAGCGCTGGCCAAGCTCAAGGGCGTGGTGCGCGAAGGCGGTACCGTGACGGCCGGCAATGCCTCGGGCGTGAACGACGGCGCCTGCGCCTTGCTGCTGGCCAATGACGAAGCCGCCCAGCAATACGGCCTGACCCCGCGTGCCCGGGTGGTGGCCATGGCGACGGCCGGTGTGGCCCCACGCATCATGGGCTTTGGCCCGGCACCTGCCGTGCGCAAGGTGCTGGCGCTGGCTGGCCTGAGCTTGGCCGACATGGATGTCATCGAGCTGAACGAAGCCTTTGCCGCCCAAGGCCTGGCTGTGCTGCGCGACCTGGGCATTGCGGACGACGACCAGCGCGTCAACCAATGGGGCGGCGCGATTGCGCTGGGTCACCCGCTGGGCGCATCGGGTGCACGCCTCGCGACCACCGCAGTCAACCAGCTGCATGCACTGGGTGGCCGCTACGCGCTGTGCACCATGTGCATCGGCGTGGGCCAGGGCATTGCCGTGATTCTCGAAAAAGTCTGACGCCCACTGCGGCGGCAAGCGCGGGCCTGCCAAGGCCGCGCCTTGCCCCGCATCCCCCCGACACCCTCCCCCCCAACACCAGCGCTGCTGCCTCGCCCACCTTGGCGCAGCCACGCCCGCGCAGCGATGCAGGGGCACTTTTTGAAGGACAGAACGCCATGGCAACACAACAAATCACCACTGCGACCGGCATGTTCAACATCGATCTGCAAGGCCCTGAGGGCGCGCCGGTGCTGGTTTTCTCCAACTCGCTGGGCACCACCTTGGACATGTGGGATGCCCAGGCCCGTACCTTCAGCAGCCAGTACCGCGTGCTGCGCTATGACACCCGGGGCCACGGCGCCAGCGTGCTGAGCCCAGGCCCCTACCAGTTCGCACAACTGGGCGGCGATGTGCTGGCCATTCTGGACAGCCTGGGCATCGAGCAGGCCCATTTCTGCGGTATCTCGATGGGCGGCCTTACCGGGCTCTGGCTGGGCGTGCATGCCGGCGCACGCATGCGCAGCATCACCGTGGCCAACAGCGCGGCCAAGATTGGCGCCGAAGCCGGCTGGCGCGACCGCGCTGCGCTGGTGCGTGCCAATGGCACGGCCGCCATGCAGACCCTGGCCGATTCATCGCCCAGCCGCTGGTTCACCGAAGGCTTTATCGCCAGCCAGCCCCAGGTGGTGCGGGCCGCCCAGGCCTGGATTGCCGGCATTGCCCCCGAAGGCTATGCCAGCTGCTGCGAAGCGCTGGCTGTGGAGGACCTGCGTGCCGATATCGCCCGCATCCAGACCCCCACCTTGCTGATTGGCGGCAGCGCCGACCCGGTCACCACGGTGGCCGATGCCCAGGCCATGCATGCCGCCATCGCCGGCTCGGAGCTGGCGACCGTGCCGGCCTCGCACCTGTCCAACCTCGAAGTGCCCCAGGCCTTTGACCTGGCACTGGGCAGCTTTTTGCAAAAACACTGAGGCAAAGCCTCAAACCATGCAGACGGGTACCAAGAACAACAACCGCTCGCTGCAGCCCTTCCTCAACCAAGGAGACAAGCATGTCCGATGCCAATCCACGCTGGAAGCAGCGCCCTGCAGGATCGACCTGGGGCGACTTCGGCCCCGATGACCAGCTGGGCCGCCTCAACCTGTTGACGGCCGCCAAGGTGCGCCAGGGCGTGGCCGAGGTGCAGGAAGGCCTGCGCTTTTCACTCAGCCTGCCGCTCGACTACCCCGGCGGCAGCGCGCTCAACCCCAACCGCAAGCCGCCTGTGCTGCGCCCGCTGCAGCGCAAGGGCCTGGTCAATTTCAACTGCCTGCTGGGCGACCTGGAGCCCGGCCGCACCGATGTGCTGTCGGACGACATGGCCGTGCTGTCGCTGCAGTATTCCACCCAGTGGGATGGCCTGGCCCATGCCGGCCAGCTGTTCGATGCCAATGGCGACGGTGTGCCCGAGCCGCTCTACTACAACGGTTTTGCTGCTGGCCGCGATGTGCTGGGGCCGCTGCTGGTCAGCGACACCGGCATGCCCACGGCCGAGAGCAGCGGCAGCACCAGCTGCGCCAAGGCGCTGGGCATCGAGGGCATGGCGCAGAACGGCGTGCAAGGCCGGGGCGTGATGCTGGACCTGCATGCGCACTACGGCGATGCCCGCAGCCTGATCGGTTACGACGAGTGGATGCGCGTGATCGAGGCCGACCGGCTGGAGATCGAGCCCGGCGACATGCTCTGCCTGCACACCGGCTTTGCCCAGGCCGTGCTGGCGATGCAGAAGAACCCCGACCCGGTGGTGCTGAACAACAGCTGCGCGGTGCTCAATGGCCGCGACGAGAAGCTGCTTCAGTGGATCAGCGACAGCCAGATCGCCGTGATCGCTGCCGACAACTATGCCGTCGAAGCCCATCCGGCCCAGCCCGGTGCCGATTGCTGCGCCGCGCTGCCGCTGCATGAGCACTGTTTGTTCAAGCTGGGCCTGCACCTGGGTGAGCTCTGGCACCTGACGCCGCTGGCGCAGTGGCTGCGTGCCCATGGCCGCAGCCGCTTTCTGCTGACCGCCCCACCGCTGAACCTGCCCGGCGCCATTGCCTCGCCCGTGACCCCGATTGCCACGGTCTGAGACCGGCATTCAGAGACCCGTTTTACAGCGGCAGCCGTCCTAAGCACGCCTGCCGCGCCCTACCCCGGAGCCACCATGCCCTACATCATTGAGACTTTCGACAAGCCCGAACACCAGGCCGTGCGCCAGACCCACCGCCCGGCGCATCTGGACTTTCTGGCGCGCAACGCCGAGCTGCTGCTGGCCTGCGGCGCCAAGCTGCAGGACGACGGCAGCGACATGGGCGGTGGCCTCTATGTGGTGGACCTGGACACGCGCGAAGCAGCCCAGGCCTTTATCGAATCCGATCCCTTCTACCAGGCTGCACTGTTTGCCCAGGTGCGCATCACGCGCTGGCGCAAGGCCTATGTGGCCGGCCAGTGCTGCCTGTGACGCCTTTCTTGGAAACTGCTATGTCCACTCCATCGACCCCATCGACTCCCGCACGCCCCCGCGTGCTCATCACCGGCGGCGGCGCCGGCATTGGTGCAGCCGCTGCGCTGCGCTGCCATGCCGATGGCTATGACCCGGTCATCATCGACCGCCAGATTGACCAGGTGCCGGCAGGCTTTGTCGCGATCCAGGCCGACCTCAGCAGCGCCGAAGACACGGCGCGCGCGCTGGGCGAAGCGCTCGCTGGCGGCCCCATCACCCGCCTGGTGAACAACGTCGGCATCGTGGTGCCCAACGACGCCGCCAGCCAGACTCTGGCCGAATTTGATCTGGCCGTATCGCTGAATCTGCGCTGCGCCTTCCAGTGCATGCAGGCCTTGCTGCCGGGCATGCAGGAGGCGCGCTTTGGCCGCATCGTCAACATGTCCTCGCGCGCTGCGCTGGGCAAGGACCTGCGCACCGCCTACGCTGCCACCAAGGCCGGCCTGATCGGCATGACCCGCGTCTGGGCGCTGGAGCTGGGTCAATGGGGCATCACCGCCAATGCGATTGGCCCCGGCCCCATCCGTACCGAGCTGTTCGACAAGGCCAACCCGCCGGGTGCCGAGCGCACGCAAAAGATCATCCAGTCTGTGCCCGTCAAGCGTGTGGGCACGCCCGATGACGTGGCCCATGCCGTGGCCTACATGCTCGACGAGCGCAGCGGTTTTGTCACCGGCCAGGCGCTCTATGTCTGCGGCGGCATGACCGTGGGCGTGGCACCGGTCTAAATTTTTTCGTGGGCCTGTCTGGTACCGGCCCACCTTTGCTCCAACCACCGATAACAAGAGACATTGATGTCAAAAATCACCGCTTTTTTCACCGAGCTGATGCGCAAGTATCTGCCCGACCCCTTTGTGTTCGCGATCTTGCTGACGCTATTGACCATGGTGCTGGCCTTTGCTGTGGAGAGCCGGCCCATCAACCTGGTGGTGCAGGACTGGGGCAAGGGCTTTTGGAGCCTGCTGGCCTTCACCACCCAGATGGCGGTGATCTTGGTGATGGGCTATGTGCTGGCCGCCGCGCCGGTGGTGGACCGCTTCCTCAACCGCATTGCCGGCATGGTGCACACGCCGCGTGGCGCCATCATCATGGCCACCGTCGTGGGCTGCGTGGGCAGCTACCTCAACTGGGGTTTCGGTCTGGTGATTGGCGGCATCATGGCCAAGAAGCTGGCCGTGCGCGTCAAGGGCGTGCACTACCCGCTCATCATCGCCTCGGCCTACACGGGTTTTACGATGTACAGCCTGGGGCTGTCGGCGACCATTCCGGTGCTGATCTCCACCAAGGGCCACAGCTTTGAAAAGCAGATGGGCATCATCCCGCTGAGCGAAACCATCTTCTCGCCCCACATCCTGCTCACGGCCCTGGCCGTGCTGATCGTGCTGCCGCTGATCAACGCCGCGATGCACCCCAAGGCCGGTGAGAAGATCACCGAAATCAGCCCCGAGCTGGCCAGCAACGAAGAGGCCAAGGGCCCATCGGCCGCCAACCTGCTGGGCGATGAAAAGACCTTTGCCGGCCGCCTGAACAACAGCCGCATCCTGAGCTGGCTGATTGGCCTGACCGGCATGGCCTTTGTGGCGATGCACTTCATGCAGAACGGCAGCCTGGATCTGAACATGATCAATTTCTTCATCCTGTTCCTGGGCATCTTGCTGCTGGGCACGCCGATGAAATATGTGGAAAAGGTCAATGAAGGCGTCAAGACCATTGGCGGCATCATTTTGCAGTTCCCGTTCTACGCCGGCATCATGGCCATCATGCATGCCTCGGGCCTGGTCGAATCGATCGCCCATGTGTTTGTGAGCTTCTCGACCGCCTACACCCTGCCGCTGTGGGGCCTGGTGAGCTCCTTCTTCATCAACTTCTTTGCGCCCTCGGGCGGTGGCCACTGGGTGCTGCAAGGCCCCTTCATGATCGAAGCGGCCAAGACCCTGGGCGCATCGCAGGCCCACACCGCCATGTCGGTGATGCTGGGCAATGGCTGGAACGACTTGGTGCAGCCTTTCTGGATCCTGCCGGCGCTGGCGCTGTCCAAGCTCAAGCTCAAGGACATCATGGGCTACACCGTGGTCTCGATGTTCGTCGTGGGGGCCATCTACATCGGCTCCTCCCTGTTCTGGCCATAAACCGGGCCAGACCTTCCCTTCCTCCGGCTGTCACGCGAGACCCAACAAGCATTGACAAAACAAGTGGCAGCCTTTTTCACCTTGCTTTGGAGATACCCATGAACACCATCCGCCTCAACGCCCGCCGCACCGTGCTGCAAGCCATCACCGCTGCCAGCCTGGGCGCCGCCCTGCTGCCAGCAGCCTTTGCAGCTGAGGCCTTCCCGAACAAGCCCATCACCATGGTCGTGCCCTTTGTGGCCGGTGGCACCACCGACATCCTGGCCCGCATCGTCGGCCAGTCGCTGGGCGAGGAGCTGGGCCAGCCGGTCATCATCGACAACCGCGCCGGTGCCGGTGGCAATATCGGCGGCCAGTTTGCAGCGCGTGCGCCGGCCGACGGCTACACCATCTTCATGGGTACCGTGGGCACGCATGCGATCAATGAATGGCTCTACAAGAAGATGCCCTTCAACCCCAACAAAGACTTTGTGCCGCTGACCCGCGTGGCCAATGTGCCCAACCTGCTGGTGGCCAACCCTGCGCAGCCTTTCAAGAACGTCAAGGAGCTGATCAGCTACGCCCAGGCCCACCCCGGCCAGGTGAACTTTGGCTCCTCGGGCAGCGGCAGCTCCATCCACCTCTCCGGTGAGCTGTTCAAGATGATGGCCAAGGTCGACATGATCCACATCCCCTACAAGGGCAGCGCGCCGGCCGTGACCGACCTGCTGGGCAACCAGATTGCGATCATGTTTGACAACATGCCCTCTGCGATCCAGCATGTGCGTTCTGGCAAGCTGCGCCCGCTGGCGGTGACCACCGCCAAGCGCTCGCCCGAGCTGCCGGATGTGCCAACGGTTGCCGAAGCCGGCGTGCCCGGCTACGAGGCTACTTCGTGGTTTGGCCTGTTCGCCCCCACCAAGACGCCCGCCGATGTGCAGGCCAAGCTGCATGCCGCCATCATCAAGGTGTTGCAAAAGCCTGACGTGATCAAGAAAATTGGCGACCAGGGCGGCGAAGTGGTGACCGAATCGCAGGCCGAATTTGGCAAGTTCATCGCTGCTGAAAACGAAAAGTGGAAGCAAGTGGTGAAGACCTCGGGCGCGACCGCAGGCTAATCCACAGCCCAATCGCACAAAGCAAAGCCGCCGATCCTGGACGCCCAGGACCGGCGGCTTTTTCTATGGCGGCTGACTAAAAGATCAGACGCCGATCGGGCCGCCGTCCGCCTTCTGGATCACCACCGTCGACGAGCGCGGGCGCACCGTGCCATCGGGCGCGCGGGTGGCATCGGCCGTGCCATAGGCGGGCCAGTTCACCGGGTGCTGGATGTTGAGGAAGATGCTGGTGTGGTCGGGGGTATAGGCAAAGCCGGTGATCTCGGCCTCGTTCGGGCCGACAAAGAAACGGCGCAGCTCGGCTTGGTTGCTGGCATTGATGACGGGGCCGGTGCCCTTGGCATCCTTCAAGGCGCCCGGCACCACGGCCAGCATCTGGTCGTTGGTGGCCTTGGCAACCGCATTGTTGCGGCCACCATCGATGCCGTTGTCGGTCTGGATCCACAGAATACCGCGGTCATCGAAAGCAATGCCATCGGGGCTGGCGAGCTGGTTCAGCTCGGTCAGGCCCGAGCGGTTGGTGTCGGCATTGCCCGCCGCGTCCGAGCCAAACACAAAGATGTCCCAGCGGAAGGTGTTGGCACCAGCGTCGTCATGCCAGCGCACGATATGGCCGTTGACATTGTTCAGGCGCGGGTTGGCGGGGTTGGTGCCGCGCTCGGCATTGCGGCTGGTGTTGTTGGTCAGGGTCAGGTAGACATCGCCATTGCTGGGGTGCACGGCGGTCCACTCGGGGCGGTCCATCGGCGTGGCACCGACAAAGTCGGCCGCACCACGCGTGTTGATCAGGATGGCATCGATATTGCCAAAGGCCTCGCCCAGGCTGCGGCCGTCCTTGCCCTTGGTGGCGGGGGTCAGCGCCAGCCATTCGCCCTTGCCTTCGGCATCAAAGCGCGCCACGTACAGGGTGCCCTTGTCCAGGTACTTGTGGCCCACGGCAATGCGGTCGCTGCGCTCGGCATCCTTGGGGTCCCACAGCGCTTCGGACACAAAGCGGTAGATGTATTCAAAGCGCGAATCATCACCGCTGTAGAAAGCCAGCGGCTTGCCCGCCACCGGGATGCCGTAGGCAGCGCCTTCGTGGGCAAAGCGGCCCATCGCGGTGCGCTTGGTGGCCGTGCTGCCGGGGTCGTAGGGGTCGATCTCGACCAGGTAGCCAAAGCCGTTGACCTCATTGCGCCAGTCCTGCAGGCCATCGGCGCCAGTGGCGGTGATGTTGAAGCGGGCAAATTCGCCTTGCTGCTCCGTCGCATCGCCGGCGGCCGTTTCCCACTGGTAGCGGCCCAGCTTGGTCTGCACGCCCACGCGCTTTTGCGCGGCGGTTTGCTCGCCGGTGTTGACAAAGCAGGCGGCCCAGTTTTCTTCGGCGGTGATGTAGGTGCCCCAAGGGGTGGTGCCATTGCCGCAGTTGTTGTTGGTGCCGCGCACCTGGCTGCCGGTGGTGGAGAACGGCGTCTTGACCCAGTCGGTGCCCGCCACAGGGCCGGACAGGTTCATCGGCGTGGCGGAGGTGAAGCGGCGGTTGTAGCGCGAGTTCTGGATAATCTCCCACTGGCTGCCCTGCTTGCGCACATGCATCACAGCAACGCCATGGGCATTGACCTCCTTGCGCACCTCTTCAGCCGGGCGCTTGCCAGCCACCGAGGTGGGGCCGTTGGGATGCAAGGCCTTTTCGTCGATGTACTCGTGGTTGACGACCAGCAGGCCTTCGCTGGAGCTGCCGGCCAGCGGGAAGTAGTGCATGCCGTCATGGTGCATGCCGGTGGAGTGCAGCAGATCCTGCGAGGTGTTGCGGCCTTCATTGCTCCAGGGCGCTGCCTGGTCGTTGAGCGGCGTACCCCAGGCACCGATGACCGAGGCCACATAGCCGGCGGGCACTACGCAGGCATCCGTCATCGAGTTGGGCAGCGACGCAAAGCCGAGCTTGACGGCCTTGTCATCATCGCCATCACTGCCGCCACCGCAGGCGGAGATGCTGGCACCGGCAAACAGCGCCAGGGCCGAGCCCAGGCTGCCGCGCATCACCAAACGGCGCGACATGTTCGCTTCGAGAATGGTGCTGAAAGGGGTGTTGCCATCCGTGTTGCGGACGACTTTGTCGGAAATGGATTTGCTCATCGCTTCGACTCTCCAGATTATTGAACCACCGTAGGGAAGGCCCAGTCTAGAAAGCGGCGACGCGACTTTTATGAATCTCCGATGACGTCACAGCACTGTCATCGATGCGATAAGTTTGTGCGGTATAAGCCTGCAGCGAAGGCCTGCGCCAAGGCCGCTGGCGGGGGCTAACAGAGTCGTTGGTGCAGCACCCATTCGCCGCCAAACCCCACCGATCTCCTCGCTGTTCAATCCAGCCGGTACCGGTGCTGCAAAGACTGGTCCAGACCAAACTCAACCAAGAGCTGCTGCAGGCGCTCGGCCGCCGCGCGCTTTTTCTGGCCGGTGTATTTGGCCAGAATCAGCTCGTTTTTCATGCTGTGTTCCCAACCCACCAGCTCGGTCACAGTGACCTGGTAGCCCTGGCTTTCCAGGTAGAGGCAGCGCAGCACATTGGTGATCTGGCTGCCCATCTCGCGGGTGTGGATGGGGTGGCGCCAGAGTTCGGCCAGGGGCGTGCGCGACAGGCTCATGGCCTTGTTCTGGCGCAGGCAGGCCGCCACTTCGGCCTGGCAGCAGGGCACCAGCACCATGGCGCGGGCCCGCTTTTCCAGGCCAAAGGCGATGGCGTCATCGGTGGCGGTATCGCAGGCATGCAGCGCAGTGACCACATCAAAGCGCTCGGGCACGGCATCAGTACGGGTGGAATCAGCGACCGACATGTTGAGGAACGACATGCGCGCAAAACCCAGATCGGCCGCCAGCTGCTGCGAGGCCTCAACCAATGGCGCCCGGGTTTCGATGCCGTAGATATGGCCACGGCCCAGGTTCTTGAAGAACAGGTCGTAGAGGATAAAACCCAGGTAGGATTTGCCCGCGCCATGGTCGGCCAGGCTGACCGGATGGTCTTGTGCCGACAGCTCGGTGAGCAAAGGCTCGATGAACTGGTAGAGGTGGTAGACCTGCTTGAGCTTGCGTCGCGAATCCTGGTTCAGCTTGCCATCGCGCGTGAGGATGTGCAGCGCCTTGAGCAACTCAATCGACTGGCCGGGCTTGAGCTCCAGCTGCTGGGCGACATCGGGGGCGGCGGGCTTGGTGGCGCTACGGCCTGCGGCGCGCGGTGCTTTCATCGTTTTCATTCCTTGGCCTTGTCGCTGGCAGCGCCCTGGTGCGGGAAGGGGCAGCGCGGGCCCACGCCCAAGTCGAGCCAGCCTTCCAGGCCCAGCGCATCGAGCGTGTCCATGTTCTTTTCGTAAATCGCATCCGCCTCGGGAAAGGCTTCGACGGCCTTGTCGATGCTCTCTTCGCGCAGCAGGTGCAGGATCGGGTACGGCGAACGATTTGTGCAGTTGGTCACGTCGTCGACCGTGGTGCCCTCGAACTGGAACAGCGGGTGGAATGAGGCCACCTGCAGGATGCCGCCCAGATCCAGCTCCTCGATCATTTCGTCGGCGATCTCCAGGAAATCGTTGAAATCCAGAAAATCATGCAGGGCCAGCGGCAGGATCAGCAAGGTGGTATCGCGCTTGTCCGGATTGGCTTCGGCCAGCGCTTCGAGCTCGCGGTGCAGATCATGCGCCACCGCTTCGGCGTCCTGCGCATCGCTCACCACATAGTGGATCTGGTCCTTGACATGTACGCCCTTGGCAAAGGGGCAGAGGTTCAGGCCGATGACGGCTTTTTCCAGCCAGTTCACGGTGTCGGCGATCACCACTTGGTGCAAGGCCTCATCCGCAGGCGCGGGCGCAGCATGGGTATCGGTCATCGTGGGGCTTTCTGGTGGAGTTATGGGTGGCCAGCGGGGGCTGTCTGCGGGCCATCACCCTGCAACGGGGGTGGGCGCTAGGCGCTAGGGCGGCGCAGGGCCGCAGGCAGGCAGAGGCTGACGCTGGGCCTGCCATTGTAGCGAGGGGCGCTTTGCCACTTGCGGCGCTAAGCCATGTCCAGCGTGCAGGCGTAACCCCTCAGGGGACCAGCACGCGCTGGCCGGTCAGGCGCTCATGCTCGCGCAGTGCATAGCGGTCGGTCATGCCGGCGATGAAATCGGCCACCACACGGGCGCAAGCAATCGGGTCCAGACCGGCTGCACGGGCGGCAAAGCGCGGCTTCATCTGCGCGGGGTCAGCCAGGTAGATGTCAAACAGCTTGCGCACGACGACCTTGGCCTGCCCGGTGGTCTGCACCACCTGCGGATGGCGGTACAGGTTCTTGAACAAAAAGCGCTTGAGCTCGGCCGACTCGGCCGCCATCGTACTGCTGAAACCGACCAGAGCGGGCAGCTGGCGCACAGCATCCACATCGGCGGGCTGCGCAGCCTGCAGGCCGGCGCTGGTGTGGCGGATCACATCGTAGATCTGCTCACTGAGCATGCGGCGCGTGGCCTCATACAGCCATTTGCGCTGCCAGCGCGGCTCCTGCAGTTGCGGGTACTCGGCCAGCGCCTCCTGGGCATAGCGGGCAAACAGCGGCACGCCCATCAGCTGCTCCAGGCTGATCAGGCCCGAGCGCACGCCATCGTCCGCATCATGGGCGTTGTAGGCAATCTCGTCGGCCAGATTGGCCAGCTGGGCCTCTAGCCCCGGTTGGTGGCCGAGCAAAAAACGCTGCCCCACACCGCCGGGCTCGCGCTGCTCCAGCTGGCGCGCGTGCTTGGCCGAGCAGTGCTTCAAAATCCCTTCGCGGGTCTCAAAGCAGAGGTTCAGACCGCTGTAGTCCGGGTAGCGCTCTTCGAGCGTATCGACCACGCGCAGGCTTTGCATATTGTGCTCAAAGCCGCCAAAGTCCTGCATGCAGGCATTGAGCGCATCCTGGCCCGCATGGCCAAAAGGGGTGTGGCCCAGGTCATGGGCCAGGCAGATCGCTTCGGTCAGGTCTTCATTGATGCGCAGCGCCCGCGCCACGGAGCGGCCCAGCTGCGCCACCTCGATCGAGTGCGTGAGGCGGGTGCGAAACAGGTCGCCCTCGTGGTTCAGAAACACCTGGGTCTTGTAGACCAGTCGGCGAAAGGCGGTGGAGTGGACAATCCGGTCGCGGTCGCGCTGAAAAGCGCTGCGCGTGGGCGCGGCCTCTTGCGCATGCAGACGGCCCTGGCTGCGGTGGGAGAAGCAAGCATAAGGTGCCAGGCCCATCTCGGTCCAGATCTGCTGGGGCTCGGCTGGCTGCATCAGCAGCGAGGGACGGTCCATCCGATCAGGCCTGTACTGCGCCGGCGCAGCACAGGTCGATGACTTCGCGCACCAGCGCATCGGGCGCCTCGCGCACCACCGCCTTACCCGGGCCATCGATCAGCACAAAGCGGATCGCGCCGGCCTGGGATTTCTTGTCGTGGCGCATCAGTTCCAGATAGCGGCCCGCGTTGTCATCGGCATCCAACATGGCGCCGCGCACCGGCAAACCGGCCCGGGCCACCAAGGCGCGCAGACGCTGCACAAAGGCAGCATCGACCAAGCCCAGACGCTGGGACAGCTCGGCAGCCATCACCATGCCGGCACCCACACCTTCGCCATGCAGCCAGACGCCATAGCCCATGCCGGCCTCGATCGCATGGCCAAAGGTGTGGCCAAAGTTCAGGATGGCGCGCAGGTCCGCCTCGCGCTCGTCCTTGGAGACCACATCGGCCTTGATCTCGCAGCTGCGGCGCACCGCATGGGCCAATGCGCGCTTGTCGCCGGCGATCAGCGCAGGCATCTCGGCCTCCAGCCAATCCATAAAGGCCATATCGGCAATCGGGCCGTACTTGATGACTTCGGCCAGGCCAGCGCTCAACTCACGGGCGGGCAAGGTGTCAAAGGTGTCCAGGTCGCAGACCACCAGCTGGGGCTGGTAGAAGGCGCCGATCATGTTCTTGCCCAGCGGGTGGTTGATGCCGGTCTTGCCTCCGACCGACGAATCCACCTGCGACAGCAAGGTGGTGGGCACCTGCACAAAAGGCACACCACGCATGAAGCTGGCAGCGGCAAAGCCGGTCATATCGCCCACAACACCACCCCCCAAAGCAAACAGCACCGTCTTGCGATCGGCGCCGTTGTGCATCAGTGCATCAAAGATGCCTTGCAGGGTTGTCCAGTTCTTGTGCGCTTCGCCATCGGGCAGCACTACCAGTTCGACCTTGGGGTAGTGGGGTGCCAGCGCGGCCTGCAGCTGGCGGGCATAGAGCGGCGCCACCGTGTCATTGCTGACGATGAGCGCCTGCGAGGCCTTGGGGCAGTGCGCAAAGGTGTCCGCCTGGGCGAGCAAGCCAGCAGCAATCAGAATGGGGTAGGAGCGGTCGCCCAGATCAATATGAACAGTGTCGGTCACAGGTGTTTGCGTCGGGAAGTTATACGGTTTCGCCCGCCCATTATCGGGGAGTTGCCAGATTCGCGCCCAGCTGCGGCACCAAGCCAGCGAGCTCGGCCTGCATGCTGACCTTGCGCATGACCTGGCCGGTGCCGCAACGCAAGGTGTCGATGGTGTAGTGCGCCGTCTCTTCGTACAGGGCCGCGCGCACGGCCAGCAGGTCCTTGAGGCGCTTGAGCGTGTCATCGCCCTGCAGCAAGGGCCGCCCGGTATCGTTGCGCAGGCGCCGGGCAATGTCCTCGGGGCTGGAATGCAGGTAGAACACCGTTGTGTGGGCATGAAGCACCGCACGGTTCTCGGGCCGCAGCACTGCACCGCCCCCGGTGGACAGAATGCAGGCCCGCTCCCGTGTCGCCAATGCGGCAATCACCTGGGCCTCGACATCGCGAAAAGCCTGCTCGCCCTGGGCCGAGAAGTACTCCTTGATCGTGCAACCCAGCTGCGCCTCGATCACATGGTCGGAATCGACAAAATCCACACCCCAAAGGCGTGCCAGCTGCCGGCCGATGGTGGATTTACCACTGCCGGGCAGCCCAATCAAACACACAGAAGGTGCCATCGCGCTAGATCCTGAAAACGGACTGCACATGATAGGGCAATGGCGGGCATAAAAAAACCTCCGGGGTTGCCGGAGGTTTTTAGAGGCAGACCCGCGGAGGGATCTAAAGGCAAGCAATTACGGCGTAGTAACTGGTGGCGTAACAGGCGTGCACGTATTGCCAGTGTCAGTCACACGGAACGTGACTTCACGGGTCACCGAGTTGGCTGCATTCTTTGCCGTCACAAACATGCGATATGTTGCTACGTCCGCACAGGTGAGAGGAGCACCCGACGCGATGCGTCCCGTAGAGCCTTGACCCACCACTTGCAGCCAGCTAGGTGCACCCTCCAAAGCCCAGGTCACATTGTCACCTGTGGCGGAAAATGTGTAGGTGTAGGAGGTTCCCACTTCCACCGAGGAGATTGGGCAGGGCGAAGTCGAAGAACCGGTGCAGCCATTGATGGTGAAGGCCACGGGATTGTCAGGCAAGTTGCCAACCACAGTCAGCACCAAGGTTTGGCGCGCAGTCGCACCGTTGGCGTCACGCACATTCAGCACGACGGTGTACTGGCCTGGACCCTTGACATTGGGTGTACCCGAAATCAAACCATTCGAGCTTAGACTCAGACCTGTCGGCAAGGTCGAACTGGTGGACCACAGGAAAGGAGCAACACCGCCTTCTGCAATCAAGGCATGGACGTAAGGTTCAGCATTCTGCACGGTCTGAGCCAGCTCGGATGCAGGAATGGTAAGCGCGCTGGAAGCCAGCCCATGCACCACTGGAATCACAGTGTATTGGGTGATTGGTTCTTGAATGCCGTTAGTAAGGTCATTGTCTGCACGATCTACCGTAAAGCGCAGCAACAGAGCACCAGACGCCGGACCGCTTGCAACCGAGAACTGGCCGATGCCATTGACTGTGCTGATCTGCATGGAACCACTATACGTCTGGCCCCCTGCGAACAACTTGGCGCCGTCGGATGCGGCGTTCGGCACAATGCTGACCTGCAGATTGGCATTGCCCATGCTGGTGATGGGCTGGTTATTGTCGTTTCTAACCGTAGCCTGCACCACCACGCTATTAGGGATGTCATTCAGGTTGTCACGAGATCCCAAGTACTCGGTCTGATTCGTGAACGTGACCGTTGCAGGGGTAGCGGTGCTACCGCCTCCGACCTTCACGGTAGCGCGATCGGTGTAGACCTTATTGTCGCGCGGGTCAGTAACGCTGCACTGCACGGTGACATCGCCAGCGATTTCGTGCGAGATGATATGGAATGAGGCGCCGCCTGCATTAGAGCCTAAAGTGATATTCCGATAAGCACCGGGCACTTTAACGGTCTCTGTTTCGATGACGACATCCACCGTGTGGTCATCCTTGCCGTCCAAGTAGTAAAGCGAACCAGAATCCAGCCCTGACGTGATATTACAGGCAAAGGCTCCGTCCTCCTGGTTTGGAATCGGATTGCCACCTGCGTTGGCCTGAATGTACAGAGTGGACATGTAAGGGTAGTAATCACCCCTACCATAACCTGGCAGGGACGATGTCAGGTTCACAGGAACTGCTGCCTTAGCAGCCGTCAGCTTGATGCTGTACTGCAGTTGCGCTTCACCACCGCTGCCACCGCCGCCGCCGCAGGCGGCCAACAACAGCGGCGCCACCAGCACCAAGGGCTTCAATAAATTTCTCATAACTCTCCCTGTCTATCTTAATTAACGCATTTCACCGCGGTCTGAAATCATCTTCGGAGTGATGAACACCAGCATCTCGCGCTTTTCCGATTCTCGAAGATTGTTCTTGAACAGATTGCCCACCACAGGCAAATCACCTAGCAGTGGGATCTTGTTGGTGGACTGTGTCTCCGTGAGCTCAAAAATACCACCAATCACCACGGTCCCACCATTTTCCACCAAGACTTGGGTCTTGATGTGCTTGGTATCGATAGCAGGGCCGGCGGAAGTGTTCGCTCCTTGAGAATCCTTGGAGACATCTAGATCCAAGATGATGCTGCCTTCAGGCGTGATCTGAGGCACCACTTCGAGCTTCAACACCGCTTTTTTGAATTCTACGGTGGTCGCACCATTTTGCGCAGAGTTCTGGTAGGGAATTTCGGTACCTTGTTCAATCAGCGCCTTGGTCTGGTCGGCCGTGATCAAGCGCGGGCTGGAGACAATCTTGCCCTTGCCATCCGCCTCCATCGCCGATAACTCCAACGACAAAAAGCGATTGGCTGCGGAGTTAAAAATAGACAGCGCAAATGTTCCAGTACCGGTAACCCCAGAA
This sequence comes from Comamonas sp. MYb21, assembly GCF_037479395.1. Lineage (NCBI taxonomy): Bacteria > Pseudomonadati > Pseudomonadota > Betaproteobacteria > Burkholderiales > Comamonadaceae > Comamonas > Comamonas sp. MYb21. Next base: position 521,952 of record NZ_JBBGZC010000001.1, read on the forward strand.
ATCGTCGATGCGGGTAAATTGACAAAATTCCCTGTTGAGGTATTGGTTCCCCCCATTCCCGTAGTCCCCACCGCATTCTCATAGCTGGTACCAAAGCCCACACGGTTACCCCCCCCAATGCTATAGCCGCCATCACCACCATTGGCAGCACGCATATCGCCACCACCCAGACGCACACCCAGCGCACGGCCAAAGGTGTCGCGCGCCTCCACAATCCGCGCCTCGATCAGCACCTGGCGCACGGGAATGTCCAGGGTCACGAGCAGGCGTCTGAACTCTTCCAACTTGGCAGGGATATCCGTAACGAACAGCTGGTTGGTGCGGGGCTCGGCAATGGCCGAGCCACGGGCCGTCAAGAACCGACTTCGGGTGCCACCAGCACCTCCGCCACCGCCTGAATTGCCGGTGATTTGTTTAAGCAACTCAGTCGCCTTGGCATAGTTGAGCTGGAACGACTGGGTTTGCAAAGGAACCTTTTCCTCGAGCTTGGCGACCGCATCAAAGTCCTTCTGGATGCGCTCATCGATTTCATCCTTGGGCGCAATCCAAAGAACCGTGCCGGACTTGCGCATGCCCAGGCCCTTGGCATCCAGGATGATCTGCAAGGCTTGGTCCCAGGGAACGTCCTTGAGACGCAGCGTCAGCGCGCCATTGACGGTGTCCGAGGTGACGATATTGAAGTTGGTGAAATCTGCAATCACCTGCAGCAGCGAGCGCACCTCAATGTTCTGGAAGCTCAGCGACAGCTTTTCACCGGTGAAGGTGCCCGATGAACCCAGCTTGTTCGGGTCGCTCTTGCGCTGGCGCACTTCGACCACAAACTGGTTGTCGCTTTGGTAGGCACTGTGTTCCCACTCACCCGCATTTTTTAACTGCACAAAAACGGTGCTGCCAGACTGGCGTGCCGAGATCATGCCCACTGGCGTGCCAAAGTCTGCCACATCGAGCCTGCGGCGCAGCGCCTCGGGCAGCAGAGTATGCTGCAGCTCCAAGGTCAGGCCATCGCCTTGCTTGGAGATATTCACGCCCACCTTGTTGTTCGGCAAGGAGATCACCAGACGGCCTGCGCCATCGGTACCACGGCGAAAATCCAGATCCGACAGCGGCTGCGAATAGTTATTGCCATCTTCGGCAAACTGCGTGTTTTGCGCATTGACGCTGGCGACCGCCTTGGCAGCAGGTTCCAGCGCCACCAGCAAGTCGTTGCCGCTCACTTCAGTCTTGTAGCTGGTGCTTTCCTTCAAGTTCAGCACCACACGGGCCTTGGTATCCGTCTCCACGACATTCAAGGAACGCAGATTGCCTTGGTTGAGCTCCACCCGGTTGCTGGGCATTGCGCTTTTGAACCCTGGCAGATCCAGCACCACGCGTGCAGGCGATTGGATGCTGAAGGTCTCTGGCAGGACCAGCGGCGCACCATCGGTCTCAATCTTGACCATCTCCACGCCATCGCGCACCAGAGTCGAGACTTTGTTGATACGCCCCTGTGCCAGCGCCCAGGATGGCAGCAGCATGGCCATCAAAGGGATAAGTACACTGAATTTCTTCATTTTTTGGCCTCCTGCAGCTCAAGCACTGCATCTCTCTCTATCCATTCACCTACACCGTCTTGCACAATCTCCCGCAGGGTGATTGCGCTGTCGCTGATGCTTTTTATCTTTCCGTAGTTCTGGCCCATGTACATGCCCTTGCTGACCTGGTAGATCAGGCTATCGGCCTTGACCAGCGCGACGTCCTGCGCGCCCTTTTTCAAGAAACCCACCATGGAAATGGTGTCGAGCGGAAACGACTCAAGCTGCTCTTTGCGCCGCGCACGCTCGGGCGCCACCAGGGCATCCGAGATGGTTGCTGGTGCGTTTGGACTGCCACCCAACAGGGCTGCGAGCCGCTCCTTGCTGAAAGGGTCGAGCGTCGCACTGGCCAGATAGCCTTGGGGCACGAACTCCTTGGGAGCGCTGATGGGCTTGACCGAAGGCCGGGTGCTCGCCTGCTCCTGCTGCATCCATTGCTGCAGGTCATCGCCTTCGTCACTGCAGCCTGCCAGCAGCGATACCGCCAGCGCAGCCCCTATCCATTTAGACAAAGTATGCATATCCCACCCTACTTCTTCCCTTTTTGTTTGGACTTCGCAGCTTGCTGCTCTTGGAGTTCCTGCGGATCCAAATAGCGGAAGGTTCTGGCCGTGGCATTCAACGCCAAGGTAGCGCTGTCCTTGCTGGCCGGCGCCAAAGCGATATTGTTCAAGGTCACGATACGGGAGAGGTTGGCAACATCGGCCGCAAAAAAGCCGATGTCGTGGTACTTGCCATTGACCTTCAGCGTAATCGGCAATTCCGCGTAGTAGTCCCTCACCACCGTCTGGCCAGGCTTGAACAGGTCAAATTGCAGGCTGCGGCCAATACCCGCCTGGTTGATGTCCGACAGCAGCGCTGCCATCTCCGCTTTGCTGGGCAGTTGCTTTTCCAACTGGGTCACATACTGCAAGACCTGCTCACGCTGTTTGCGCAGCGCATCCAGGTTGACGGCTTTGCGCAGACGGGTCTTGTAGTCCTCCTTGAGTTTGAGCTCCTGGGACTGCGAGGCGGTCAACTCTTCCTCAAAACTGCTCAGATAGGCATACCAGCCCAAACCAATCACCACGGCCGCAATAACCACCAACAAAACCGCACGCGGCGCAGCCGGCCAGACGGAAGGATCCTTGGGATCCAGATTTTGAAACTGGCGCTGAAAGCCTTGCAGCGCCTCTCCCACTTGAATATTTTTTTTCGTTGCCATGGTCGCCCTTATTTTTTCAGCGCCTGCGCGTTATGGGCCTGTTCCACGTCGCTGGAGCGTACCAAGCCAAAACGCAGGTTGAAGCCAGCGACCCGCTTTTTCTCGCGCGCATTGACCTGTGTGGTCGTACCGACTACCTCGACCAATTCAGGCTTGGAGAGCCAGGGCGTCTTGGTCGCCAGGCTGTTGAGCAACTCGGACACCCGCTCATTCGACTGCGCGATGCCCTGGATCTGCACGGTCTGATCTTGTTGCTTGAGGCTTTCGATATAGACGCCATCGGGCAGCTGCAGCACCAGCTCATTGAGCAAATGCACGGGCAGATTGCGGTCGGACTGCAGGTCTTCTACGGCCTTTTGCCGCGCCTTCAGCGCCGCAATTTCTGCATCGATCTTGGCCACATCGGCGATCTTGACATCCAGCGCCTTGATCTCGCGCGTCAGCAGCGCATTGCGCTGGCCCTGCAGATCAATCTTGTACTGGTAGAACATGTACACGGCACCGCAGACCAGCGCTCCCACCAGGGCAGCGGCCACCATCGATGCCTGGAAGCTTTCTTTGCGCTTTTTGCGCGCAGCTTCGCGGTGGGGGAGCAGATTGATCAAGATCATGCTGCATACCTCCGCAGTGCCAGGCCGCAGGCGGTGAGATAGGTGGTGAAGTCCTTGCTCTTGGCCCTGGACCGTACGGCGGCATCCATCACCATGTCTTCAAACGGGTTGGCAGCGGACGCGGCAAAGCCGGTCGCATCGATCGCCGCATCCGTAAGGCCGCTCAGCACCGCAGAGCCGCCCGCGAGCAGGATGTGGTCAATGCGGTTGTGCGGCGTACTGGTAAAGAAGAACTGCAAAGCGCGATTGATCTCCTGCCCGATGCTCTCGACGAAAGGCTTGAGGACCACCTGCTTGTAGTCGGCAGGCAGATCGCCACCGCGTTTTTTCTGCTCGGCCTCTTCTTGCGAAAAACCGTATTGCCGCATGATCATCTGTGTGAGCTGGCCGCCGTTGAAGGACTGGTCACGCTCATAGATCACCTGGTTGTTGTGGATGATCTGCAGAAAAGACGCGTTGCCACCGATTTCAAAGATGGCGATAAAGGCATCCTTGCCCTTGCTGGGCATATTGCCGATCAAGCGCCGCGCCGCCAGCGCGGTAGCGTTGGACTCGATCTCCAGCACCACTGGCTTGAGGCCTGCGGCTTCCGCCAGGCCCTGCCGGTCTTGCACGGTTTCCTTGCGGGCAGCGGCAATCAACACGTCAACATCCCCCACCGAGTTGGCGGAGGGACCGATGACATAGAAATCCAGATTCACCTCATCGAGGGAAAATGGTATGTATTGGTTAGCTTCTGATTCAACTTGAAACTCCATCTCGAGCTCGGAGAGCCCCGATGGCAGCACGATTTTCTTCTGGATGACGGCAGAAAGCGGCAACGCCAGTGCCGCTTGCTTGGTGCGCGTGCCGCTTTTTTTGACCAGGCGCCGCAAGGAATCGGCCACCTCGTCAAAACGCTCGATGCCTGACTCGGTGACCCAGCCAGGCTCCAGCAGCTCTTGTGCACAGCGCTCAACAATGTATTGACCGCTGCCGCTCCTCCCCAGTTCAACCAACTTGATGCTCGACGCGCTCACGTCTATCCCCAAGAGGCTAGGCGGCTGGCGTCGGAACAAAGATCCCATTGAGACCAAGATGGGCTCCTCCCTAATTTGCTCTATATTGAGCTACAAAACTTAACACCCCCTATGAATGCTATCAGCAAGATAGTCGCGCAGCAAAGAACCACCTGCTCCCAGGTCCAATTCGTTGTCAAAACAATACGATACAAGGGATACATTGGACGCAGCATGACATTTGTCACAAGCTAATTCAAAACCGGCGCGTACCCCAGCCAAAGCAGCCGCGTGATAGCATCCCCTGCTTATGCAAGCTCCCCTCGACGGTCTGACCCCATGAATCCAGACGCTCCGATTTCGCGCAGAACGCCTGAAAAACCTCCCGCCAAATCTCCCAAGCAAGCCAAGCCATCGAGCTTCGCCACCAAGGCCATGAAGTTCTTTGGCTGGCTGCTGGCCTTGCTGGTGGCAGGCGCCATCGCCGGGGCGGCGGTGGTCGCCGTGGGCCTGGCCATGGCCTACCCCAACCTGCCCGATGTCTCCGAGCTGGCCGACTACCGGCCCAAGCTGCCGATGCGCGTCTACTCCTCAGAAGGCGCTCTGCTGGGCGAGTTTGGTGAAGAACGCCGCAATTTGACGCCGATCAGCGAGATCCCCAAGGTGATGGTCGATGCCGTGCTGGCCATCGAAGACACGCGCTTTTTTGAGCACAGCGGTGTGGACTACAAGGGCATGGCGCGCGCGCTGCTTGCCAACCTGGGGCGCGAAAAGGCCCAGGGCGCCTCCACCATCACGATGCAGGTGGCCCGCAATGTCTATCTATCGTCTGAAAAAACCTATACCCGCAAGATATATGAGATCCTGCTGACCTTGAAGCTCGAGCACACCTTGAGCAAGAACCAGATTCTGGAAATCTATATGAACCAGATCTACCTGGGCAACCGTGCCTATGGCTTCTCGGCCGCGTCCGAAACCTATTTCGGCAAGCCGCTCAAGGATGTCACGGTGGCAGAAGCAGCCATGCTCGCCGGCCTGCCCAAGGCCCCTTCGGCCTACAACCCGATCAGCAATCCCAAGCGCGCCCGCATCCGTCAGCTCTACATCATTGACCGGATGGAAGAGAACCACTTCATCACACCCGCCCAGGCCAGCCAAGCACGTGAGGAGTCACTCAAGATCCGGTCCAGCTATGCGGACAACCGCGTGCATGCAGAGTACGTGGCCGAGATGGCGCGCCAGCTAATCTTTGCCCAGTACGGCAGCGAGGCCTACACACGCGGCCTCAACGTCTACACCACCTTGATCGCCAGCGACCAGGAAAAGGCCTATGAGGCGCTGCGCAAGGGCATCATGGACTACGAAAAGCGCCAGCACTACCGTGGCCCGGAGAAGTTCATCAGTCTGCCGGCCGCCGGCCAGGAGCGGGACGAAGCCATTGACGAGGTACTGGCCCAGCACCCGGACAACGGCAATATCCTGTCTGCCGTCGTGCTCGAGGCTGCGCCGCGCAAGGTCGTGGTGATCCGCGCCGATGGCGATCCGATCGAGATCACCGGGGACGGCCTCAAGCCCGTGCAATCGGGCCTGAGCGACAAGGCGCCGCCCAACACCAAGCTGCGCCCCGGCGCCGTGGTGCGCATCATGGAAACCGCCAAGAAGACCTTTGAGCTGACCCAGCTGCCCGAAGTGGAAGGCGCCTTTGTCTCGCTCGACCCGCGCAGCGGCGCCATCAAGGCGCTGGTCGGTGGTTTCGATTTCGACAAGAACAAGTTCAACCATGTGACCCAGGCCTGGCGCCAGCCGGGCTCCAGCTTCAAGCCCTTTATCTATTCGGCGGCACTGGAAAAAGGCTTCTCACCCACCACGGTGATCAATGATGCGCCGCTGAGCTTCCCCGGATCGGCCGGCCAACAGCCCTGGGAGCCCAAGAACTCCGACGGCCGCTTCGATGGCCCCATGACCATGCGCCAGGCACTGGCACGCTCCAAGAACCTGGTGACCATCCGTGTGATGCAATCGGTGGGCCCCAAGAAGGCGCAGGAATGGGTGACCAAGTTCGGCTTTGATGCTGACAAGCAGCCACCCTACCTGCCGATGGCCTTGGGCGCGGGCTCCGTCACCCCGATGCAGATGGTGGCGGCCTATTCGGTGTTTGCGAATGGCGGGCACCGGGTCAATCCCTACCTGATTGCCAAGATCACCGACCACCGTGGCAATGTGCTGTCTGAATTTGCACCACCGGCCACTGAGGACCTGCCGCGCGCCATCGATGCCCGCAACGCCTTTGTGATGGACTCGCTGCTGCAGGATGTCGCCCGCTACGGCACTGCCGCCAAGGCCCAGGCCCAACTCAAGCGCCCGGACATCTATGGCAAGACCGGCACCACCAATGATTCGGTGGACGCCTGGTTTGCCGGCTTCCAGCCCACCAACGCGGCCGTCGTCTGGATGGGCTATGACAACCCTCGCAGCCTGGGTGCGCGCGAATATGGGGGGGGTCTGAGCCTGCCCATCTGGATCAACTACATGCAGCACGCGCTCAAGGACGTGCCGGTAGACAAGATGACGCCGCCCAGCGGCCTGGTCAATGTGGGTGGGGACTGGCTCTACGAAGAATATGCGCGCAGTGCCCCCAACCTGGGCCTGGATTCCCCCGCGTCAACTGCTGGCACCATGGTGCCGCCGCCGAACTCGGAAGAGCGCAACAAGATTCTGGACCTGTTCCGCAACTGACACAGCGCCAGCGTCCAGACAAAAGGCCAGCCCGCATTGCGCGGACTGGCCTTTTTACTCGGGGGCGTCGCGTCAGGCCTTGAAGACCAGGGGCAGACCCGACTGCACACCGGCATCCCGCGTCAGATCGGCAAAGAAATCATGGCCGGTCTTGGTATCGCGCCACACGCTGCCATCGAACTTGTAGTGGTAGCCACCGGACTTGGCCGCCAGCCATACCTCGTGCAGCGGCGGCTGCAGGTTGATGATGATCTGGCTGCGGTTGGAAAAAATCAGGGTCAGCAGGCCGCCCACACGCTGGGCGTCGATATCGGCATCGGTGTCATCGTTGATGCGGTCGCAGGTCTGCTCAACCGCCAGCAAGAGTTTTTCTGCCGCATCCAGGTATTCGAGTTCGTTCATTACAATGCTTCAATGTGGAGTATTTACCAAATTGTATGCAGGACCATTGTCCTTGCCACCGGTGCGGCACTATTGGCCGCTTGCGGCCAACGTGGGCCGCTGTACCTGCCCACCGAGCCGGCAGCAGCCAACCGGGCCACTTTGCCGCAAACGCTGGACCCCAGTGCCCCGGACCGGCCTGAGCCCCAGCTGCAGCCCTCCACCGTGATGCAGCCCGCTGCCAAGCCCTGATCCAGCGCCGGCCGTTGCCCTCTTCGGCCCACCCAGCCTGCCTCCTTGATCCACCTCAAGGTCCAACCCACTACACCCCGTTACAGTCACGCCCGTTGCAATAGATAACTGGGCGGAATAGATGGCGTTGGAACCTGTGGAACTGTACCGTGACGAGCAGCATGCTTGTCTGATGTTCACCGATCTGGTGGAAGAGGATGCGCAGGCCGTGCAGGCCAACCAGTTCCTGATTGTCGACCATGGCACCGGCGCCATCATCGACCCGGGCGGCAACCTCGCCTTCAATGAGCTCTACATGGGCATGGTGCGCTATTTCTCGCCGCACAAGCTGTCCTACCTGATCGCCTCGCATGCCGACCCGGACATCATCGCCTCACTGGACCGTTGGCTGACCTCTACCCGCGCATCCCTGGTGATCTCCCGCGTCTGGGAGCGCTTTGTGCCGCATTTCACCAAGGTCGGCAAGACCGAAAACCGTGTCATTCCCGTGCAGGACCCCGGTGGCATTCTGCCGCTGGGCCAGAGCCAGCTGCACATCCTGCCCGCGCATTTTCTGCATGCCGAAGGCAACTTCCACTTCTACGACCCGATCAGCCGCATCCTGTTCACCGGGGACCTGGGCGTCTCGATGACCGATGGCTATATCGCGCGCACCCCCGTGACCGACCTGGCCCCGCACATTCCGCGCATGGAAGGCTTTCACCGCCGCTACATGGTGTCCAACAAGGTGCTGCGCCTGTGGGTGGCCATGGCGCGCCAGCTGGATATCTCATTGATCGTGCCCCAGCACGGCGCGCCCATCATGGGCCCGGCCATTGCGCAGTTCTTTGACTGGCTCGACCACCTGATGTGCGGGGTCGATCTGATGGACAACCAGAACTACACCTTGCCCCAACAGGCGATCTCGCCGCAGCCGCAACGCCCGCAGTAAGCCTGGCGCGTACCGCTTACAGCGTGCCGTAGCTGTGCAAGCCCGACAGAAACATGTTCACGCCGAGGAACGCGAAGGTGGTCACCACCAGGCCCACCAGCGCCCACCAGGCCGAGACAGCACCGCGCAGGCCCTTGACCAGGCGCATGTGCAGCCAGGCGGCATAGTTGAGCCAGACGATCAGCGCCCAGGTCTCCTTGGGGTCCCAGCTCCAGTAGCCGCCCCAGGCCTCGGCCGCCCAGAGCGCGCCCAGCACGGTGGCAATGGTGAAAAACGCAAAGCCCACGGCGATGGCCTTGTACATCAGGTCATCCATGATCTGCAGGCGCGGCGTGCCCCGGTTGATCCAGCTGCGCAGCAGGATCATCAGCCCGAAGAACAGCTCCAGCGGCAAGGCCATGCGCAAGGTCTTGTCGAGCGAGGGGTAGAGGCTCTCATCGCCCCAGATGCGGAAAGCCACCAGCGGCAGCACCAGCACCAGCATGGGCACGAGCACCAGGCCGATCCACAGCGCGCGCTGCGTGGCGGCCTTGAGCAGGTAGGCCAGTGCCACCATGGCCGCCAACGCAAAGGTGCCATAGCCGACAAAATTGGCTGGCACATGCAGCTTCATCCACCAGCTTTGCAGCGCAGGCACCAGCGGTTGGATCTCATGGGCCTGGCGCGCGACGGTGTACCACAGCAAAAAGCCCACCGAGGCGCTGACCACCAGCATCACAAAGCCGCCCAGCGCCCGGGTCTGGTAATGCGCTTCAAAGTAGAGGTAGAAAAGCGCCGTCATCCAGGCGAACAGCACAAACACTTCATAGAGATTGCTGACGGGGATGTGGCCGATGTCCGGCCCCATCAGGTAGCTCTCATACCAGCGCGCCATCGTGCCGACCAGCGCCATCACAATGGCCAGCCAGGTCAGGCGGCTGCCGACGGCCGTCAGCGCCGATCCCTCGCCCTTGGAGAGCAGGCCGATCCAGTAAAACACCGTGCTCATGAAGAACAGCACGCTCATCCACAGGATGGCCGACTGGCTGGACAGAAAGTACTTGAGGCCAAACACCGTTTCCGAGCGGGCGATCTGCCCAGCGCCATCGACCCGGTACAGGCCAATGGCCAGCAGCGACAGCGCAGCCACCACCAGCATCAACAGCTGCAAGGGCCGCCAGAACCAGCCCAGCCAGATGAAAAACGGCACCGATGCAATCAGGATGCCTTTTTCATAGCCATCCATATGGTGGCCATACAGAAACAGCGCAAAACCGCCACCAAGGGCCAAGGCCAACGCAAACAGCCAGTCCCAGACCGATCGGCTGCTGAAATAGCCGGGGTTGAGTTGCACCGTTTGGACCACGGTGCCCGCCTGGGTGGGCGGCAGGTTGGTGGAAGCAGTATTCATCGTTGTTCTCCGCTGGGGCTCGTGCCCAGAAGCTTTTGACTCAGGCCCTCAAAATCGCGGTCCACATCCAGGGTTCGGCGGTTGGTAGACAAGGCCATGCGCGCATCGGCACTGCCATCGGCGCGCGGCGCCAGCCAGACCCAGAGGCGCCGGTCGCGCACATAGAGCATCGCAAACACCCCCAGAATCAGGAACAGGCAACCCAGGTAGACGACGAGCTTGCCCGGCGCCTTGGCCACCTGGAAGACGCTGGCCTGCACCTGGTCAAACTGGGTCAGCTCAAACACCAGGGGCTCCGGGTACAGCAGCGCATCGCTGAGCGACAACACCGACTGGGTCATGAAGCGCTGTGTCTGCTCATTGGGCTCCAGCGGTGCCAGGCCCTCGTCGACCCGCGCCACCTGCATCAGCTCAAACAGCACGCCGTTCAGGATGCGCACCAGCACTTCGCCCGCCTTGGCGCGTTCGCCTTCGGGCACATTTTGCTCCATGAAGGCTGATATCGCCTGCAAGCCGGTGACGCTGCTCGCGCCCGCCTGGCCATCGCCAGCAAAAATCACCAGCGCCTTGAGTGCCGAGGCATAGAGCTGCTCGCGCAGTGCCGGGCGGCTCGCCTCCACAGCGCCTGCCACATACTGCTGCACGGCCCGCTCGCGCATTGCTGGCGTCTGCAGCGCCGCCTTCAAACGCAGGAAGCCCCGGTAGCTCGACTGGTCATCGGCCGGAATGCGCAGGTAGCGGAACTGGTCGGCCAGGGTCTCGCGCACGCCCCAGAGGTAGACCGGCTGGCCATCGCCCATGTCGACGGGCAGCATATAGTTGTTGAACTCGCGCGCCTGGCCCGAGGCATCGCGCAGCTTGTAGCTGACGCTGGGGCCCACATTGCGCAGATCGCGCGGCGTGGTCACCTTGTTGCCGGCGCCCAGGTGGTTGTCCAGACTGGATCTCAAATCCACCTTGCGCACATCGGTGCCGCCCTGTGCCCCATCACCCGGGTTGGCGCCCATGTTCTCCACATTGATGGTGCGCAGGCCGGTGAACTCCATCTCCAGCGGTGGCTGGCCCTCGCCCATCGTGATCTGCGTGGAGGCACCCACTTCGCCCTTCACCTCAAAGCTCTTTATGCCCGGCACCAGCGGCACGGCGCGCAGCTGCAGGCGCGATCCGCCGTCTTCAAAGCTCGATTGGTAGATCTCGATGCCCTGGTAGCTGGCGGGATGGTTCACCTCGATGCGTTTTTCCACCGCAGCGCCGGTTTTCTTGTCATGCAGCACCACCTCGCTGGCAAACAGCCGGGGCATGCCGGTGGAGTAGTACTCGACGATGAATTTCTTCAGTTCCACCGAAAACGGCAAATCCTGCAGCAGGATGCCGTCCGACTGGTTGAGGATGGCCGTGCCCGACTGCGCGCCTTCGGCCACAATCAGGTTGCCACGGAAGGTCGGGTTGCTGGCGGACAACCGGTGCTGCTCGGGCACATCGGCAATCATGCCGCCGCCGCTGAACGTGGTCTTGCCGCCCAGCAGCATTTGCGCGCGCACAATCAAATCGCCATCGAGCAGGCCACCCAGGCAGATCAGCACGATGGCGCTGTGCGCTGCCAGGTAGCCCATCTTGTGGGCGGCACCGGCCTTGGCCGCCACCATCCAGCCATCGCTGCGCTCTTGCAGGCGCACCTTCCAGCCGCTGCCGGCCAGCTGCGATCCCACCCGCTGCGCCGCCTGCGCCGGGGTCTCTGCCAAATGGGCGCTGGCCTGGTGGTGGAAGGCCTGCAGGCTTTGCACGCGCAGGTTTTCTTTGTACTGGCGCAAATCGGCCAGGTATTTGGGCGCATGCTTGGCAATGCACAGGCTGGTGCTGGTCACCAAAAACGCCAGGATCAGCAGAAACCACCAGGCGCTGTAGACCGCATTGAGCTTGAGCGACAGAAACAGCTGCGCCCAGAAGGGGCCAAACTGGTTGACGTAGTTGACGGCCGGCTCATGCTGGCGCAGTACCGTGCCGATGACCGAGGCAATGCAGATGATGGACAGCAGCGCAATGGCAAAGCGCATCGACGACAGCATCTCATAGATGGCACGGGTGCCCAACTGAGGCTGCAGTTGCGTTGGCGGGGGAGAGGATTCAGACATGGGTACGACGCTATCGGTGAAAAGCAGGAGCAGGACCGCTGCTGCGCTGCCAGTCCGCACCCCATGGAGTCGCCACCAGAGTACAAGTTCGCAGAACGCCAAGTTTAGTCTGCAACCCTAGGGATAGCCCGGGGGCCCGGAAAATGCCCAGCAACGCGCTCAATGTCTTGGCGCGGGGGCTTTCCCCCTGGCGGCACAGGCCCAACGCACAAGGCGCCGGCCTAGCGCAAGCCCGCAATATAGTCCGACACCGCCTTGATTTCCTTGTCGTTCATCTTGGCGGTGACGCCGGTCATCTGCAGGCTGTTGCCGCGCTTGCCATCGCGGAAATCATGCAAGGTCTTGCTGACGTAGTCCGCGTTCTGGCCAGAAAGCCGGGGGTACTGGGCAGGAATGCCAGCACCATTGGGGCTGTGGCAGCCCGCGCAGGCGGCAATCTGGCGGTCGGGCAGGCCGCCGCGGTAGATGCGCTCGCCCAAAGCAACAGCGTCCTTGTCCTTGGCAAAACCGAGCTTGCCAGGTTTGCTGGCCAGCCAGGCCGAGATATTGAGCATGTCCGCATCCGACAGGCCGGCAACCATGCCCTGCATCACCGGGTCCTTGCGCTTGCCGGATTTGAACTCCTGCAGCTGCTTGAGCAGGTACTCAGGATGCTGCTGCGAGAGTTTGGGGTTGATGGCGATGGAGGCATTGCCGTCGGCATTGTGGCAAGCGACGCAGACGGCGGTGTAGCTGGCCTCCCCCTTGGCCAGGTCCGGCTTGGGCGACCGGTTGGGCGTCTCGGACGCCGAATACACAGAAACGGAAGAAAAAGCCAGTACAGCCGTTGTCAGCAAAGGGGCGATCAACTTCATATCGTGGGTCTTTGTCTGGTTTATGGGTATAAGGCCAAAGCGGCCAGATTCTACAATGATGCCTTAGATAGACTCGAACGCACATGACGACAACACCTAGTACCCCCCAAGCCGTTGCAGACACGCCAAGCCCAGGAATCGATGGCAAGGCGGCTTTGGGCTGGATGCACACCGCCCGCTTCTTCACCACCGCTGCGCAACTGCACCAATTGCCTGTCGTCGATGTGCCAGAGTTCGCCTTTGTGGGCCGCTCCAATGCGGGCAAGTCCACATCGATCAACACCCTGACCCAACAGAACCAGCTGGCCTTTGCCTCGAAAAAGCCCGGCCGTACCCAGCACATCAACCTGTTTTCGCTGGGCAAGAAGGGCGTGACCGACGCCGTGCTGGCCGACCTGCCCGGTTACGGCTATGCCGCTGTCTCGCGCGAGGACAAGAAGCGCTGGCAGCAGGTGATGGTGAACTACCTCGTCAGCCGCCCCAGCCTGACGGGCATTGTGCTGCTCTGCGACCCGCGCCTGGGCCTGACCGAGCTGGACGAAGCGCTGCTCGACATCATCCGCCCCCGCGTGGAGCAAGGCCTCAAGTTCTTGATTTTGCTCACCAAGGCCGACAAGCTGACCCGCGTCGAGCAGGCCAAGATCTTGTCTATCACCAAGCTCAATGCCGGCGGTGGTGAGGTGATGCTGTTCAGCGCATTAAAGAAGCAGAATGTGGACAAGGTCGCTCAGCTGCTGTGGCAGTGGTCGCACCCCGAAAGCCTGGTCAGCCCTGAGGCCGCGCCAGCAGCGCCAGAAGCCCCTGCGGACGAGCAATAAACTGCACGAACGCCAAACAACAAAGGCCCCTTCGGGCCTTTGTTATTTATGAATAGAGCGAGGGCTCGCCTTCGGGCCGGGTCTTGAAGCGCTTGTGCACCCAGTAGTACTGGGGCACCATGGTGCGGATCTGGGCTTCCAACTCACGGTTCTGGCGCGTGGTATCAGCCACTACATCGTCAGTGGGAAAGTCCTGCCAGGCCGGAGAGATGGTGACTTCGTAACCCTGCGGCGTCAGCCGCGTGTACATGCCGATCACCTTGGCCTTGCCTAGCCGCGCAAAGCGCGACAGCGAGGGAATGGTCGCGGCCACCTGGCCAAAATATGGCACAAACAGCGAGTCGCTGGGGCCAAAGTCCATATCTGGCAGCAGGTACAACAGCCCATGGTCCTTGCGCAGGCTGGCGATGATGGGCTTGATGCCATCGTCGCGGTTGAGCATGCGCACATCGCCAAAACGCTGGCGGCCCTTGCGGATCCAGGCATCGACATCGGCATTGGGCTGGGTCGAAAAGATCGACGTGAAGGGCCGGCTGCAGTGGATGGTGAGCGCCGTACCGCCGGCATCCATGCTGTAGAAGTGCGGCGCAAAGATGATGGTCGGCGTATCGCCTTCCAGCTCTTCGAGCGCGCCCGTCATGCGGGTGCGTTTCTCCAGCGTTTTTTGTGGTGCAAACCACAGCCAGCTGCGGTCCAGCCAGGTTTGGCAGAACACCACAAAGCTTTGCTTGGCCCAGGCCCGGCGCTGCTCAGCGCTGGCTTCGGGAAAGCACAGCTCCAGATTGCGCAGCGCAATGCGGCGGCGCGAGGGCACCAGATAGAACAGCACCCGGCCCATCAACCAGCCCAGGCCGCGCAAGACCGACAAAGGCAGGTGCGACATCAGCCACATCCACCCGATAAACAACTTACCCATGCTTTTGACCTTCCGAGGGAGCGGCAGCGAGGCTGCGCGGCTGCTTGTAGCGCGCATAGCCCCAGAGGTACTGCTCGGGGCTGTCGCGGATCAAGCGCTCCATTTCCTGGTTGATCTGCAGTACGGCGGCTTCGGCCTCCTGGGCCAGCGGGGTCTGCAGGCCGCGCACGTACAGATCAAAGCCCCGGCCCAGGGGCCGGCGCACACAGCGCGCCAATATAACAGCCGCACCCGTCTGCTGGGCCAACTTGGCAGCCAAGGTCATCGAGTAGGCGGGCTTGCCAAAAAACGGCACCCACATGCCCTGGCCATCGGGCGGCACCTGGTCGGGCAGCAGGCCCACGCTATGGCCTTGGCGCAGGGCCTTGATCATCTGCCGCACCCCCGCCATCGTCGTCGGTGCCGAGGCCAGGCCGGGCCGGGCCCGCGCCGTCTCCATCAGCTTGGCCAGCCAGGCCTGGCGTGCCGGGCGGTACAGCACGGTGATGGGGCCATGCACCACACCCCAGCGCCGCGCCATGTACTGGGCTGACAGCTCAAAGCAGCCCATGTGCGGGGTCAAGAACACGATGCCCTTGCCCGCGGCCAGCGCCTGCTCGATGACGTCGGCACCATGGATATCGCAGGGCAGCGGCGCGCCAAACCACAGGCGCGGCACCTCAGCCACCATGCGCCCGGCATGGGCCACGGCCATTTTCACATCGGCAAAACGGTAGCCCGCCTGCTGGGCATTGGCCAGAAAGCGCCGGCGGTAGGTGGGCGAGGCGGCAAAGGTGAGCCAACCCAGGCCAGCGCCCAGGCCATGCAATAGCCACAACGGCAGCGCAGCAAATAGTCGAAACAAGAAAGGCATTAGAATGTGTCGGTCGCTGAGTTAAAGAGCAACTTGCAGGGCGACGTTAAAAACAAACTGCTAAAGCGTTCGCCAGGCTCCTTCAAGGCTCGGGCAACGCAATTGCCCAAGCTTTGAAGGAGTTTTTTGTTTATGGCAAACAGCGATTTTCTGTTTACCTCGGAATCAGTGTCCGAAGGCCATCCCGATAAAGTAGCCGACCAGATCTCTGATGCGATTTTGGACGCTATTTTCACCCAAGATCCACACAGCCGCGTGGCTGCAGAGACACTGACCAACACCGGCTTGGTGGTATTGGCAGGTGAGATCACCACCGGCGCCAACGTGGACTACATCCAGGTAGCCCGCGACACCATCAAGCGCATCGGCTACGACAACACCGACTACGGCATCGACTACAAGGGCTGCGCGGTGCTGGTGGCCTATGACAAGCAAAGCCAGGACATCGCCCAGGGCGTGGACAAGGCCAGCGATGACGAGCTGAACACCGGTGCCGGCGACCAGGGCCTGATGTTTGGCTATGCCTGCGACGAAACGCCCGAGCTGATGCCCGCGCCGATCTACTACGCGCACCGCCTGGTCGAGCGCCAGGCCCAGCTGCGCAAGGATGGCCGCCTGCCTTTCCTGCGCCCTGACGCCAAGAGCCAGGTCACCATGCGCTATGTGGACGGCAAGCCCCACAGCATCGACACCGTCGTGCTGTCCACCCAGCACAGCCCCGATCAGTCGGAAACCGCCACCAAGATGAAGGCCAGCTTCACCGAAGCCATCATCGAAGAGATCATCAAGCCCGTGCTGCCATCGGAATGGCTGCAGGACACCAAGTACCTGATCAACCCCACCGGCCGTTTCGTCGTGGGCGGCCCCCAGGGCGACTGTGGCCTCACCGGCCGCAAGATCATTGTGGACACCTACGGCGGTGCCTGCCCCCACGGCGGCGGCGCGTTCTCCGGCAAGGATCCAACCAAGGTGGACCGCTCTGCCGCCTACGCTGCCCGCTATGTCGCCAAGAACGTGGTCGCTGCCGGTCTGGCGCGCCAGTGCCAGGTGCAGGTGGCCTATGCGATCGGCGTGGCCCGTCCGATGAACATCACCGTCTACACCGAAGGCACCGGCGTGATCCCCGACGCCGAGATCGCCAAGCTCGTGGCCGCGCACTTTGACCTGCGCCCCAAGGGCATCATCCAGATGCTGGACCTGCTGCGCCCGATCTACAGCAAAACGGCGGCTTATGGCCACTTTGGCCGCGAGGAGCCTGAGTTTACGTGGGAAAGAACCGACAAGGCAGCAGTGCTGCGCGCTGCTGCGGGCCTGTAAGGCCCCCGAGCGCAGCGAGTTTGTCGGTTCTTCGGCGCAGGCTCACATCGCTCGCGATGTGAAGGGCCGCCAGGCCCGGCCGAAGCCAAAGACCGCTGACAGCCAGCAGTGCTGCGCGCTGCTGCGGGCCTGTAAGGCCCCTAGCACAGCGAGTGTGTCGGTTCTTCGGCGCAGGCTCACATCGCTTGCGATGTGAAGGGCCGCCAGGCCCGGCCGAAGCCAAAGACCGCTGACAGCCAGCAGTGCTGCGCGCTGCTGCGGGCCTGTAAGGCCCCTAGCACAGCGAGTGTGTCGGTTCTTCGGCGCAGGCTCACATCGCTTGCGATGTGAAGGGCCGCCAGGCCCGGCCGAAGCCAAAGACCGCTGACGGCAGCAGTGCTACGCGCTGCTGCGGGCCTGTAAGGCCCCGAGCGCAGCGAGTTTGTCGGTTCTTCGGCGAAGGCTCACATCGCTTGCGATGTGAAGGGCCGCCAGGCCCGGCCGAAGCCAACGTACAGACAAGGCTGCGCTGCTTCGTGCTGCAGCCGGTCTGAAGTAATTCAGGTCAGTCTTCGCAAAAAATCCGCTCGGAGTGATCCAGCGGATTTTTTCATGCGCGCTCGTCAGTCCGGGCAACGCACTCACAATCCTCTCGCACTCAGCGCCAGCTGCTGCCTGAACTCCGGCCGCACCCGGTACAGCTGCGCCGGCCGGTGCGCGCCACCGGCCTGCATTTCGCCCGGCACGGGCTCCAGCATGCCCAGCTCGTCCATCTTGCGGCGAAAGCTCACCTTGTTCAGCGGCTCGCCCAGAATGCTTTCATAGACCTGCTGCAGCTGCGGCAGGGTAAAGGTCTCGCCAAAAAAATGCACCGGCAGCGAGGAGTACTGGCTCTTGCTGCGCACCCGCGCCAGCGCTGCCTGCAGGATCTGTGCATGGTCAAACGGCAGCTGGCCAGTGGCAGCGACGGGTACCAGCTTCAGCCCCGGCCTTGGCGTGGGCAGCTTTTGTTGCGGGATCAGTGCGCAATAGCTGATGGCGACCGACCAGCCGCGCGGGTCACGCGCCGGGCCGCTAAAAGTGGCCAGCTGTTCCAGGTACGCCTCTTCGATCCCCGCCTTGCTGCGCAGCACGCGGGCGGCACTGGCATGGGCATCGGCGTCCTCTTGCGCATGGATGTAGCCGCCCGGCAAAGCCCAGACTCCGGCAAACGGCGCGCGCTCGCGCTGCACCATCACGACGCTCAGCACCCCGTCCACCAAGGTCAGCACCACCACATCCACGGTGGTCAGCACCTGGATGGAGGCGGCTTCACTTTGCATCATTTCTGTACCAAGTCTTTTTCATGAAGGGCAGTATGCCGCTGCAGCCACCCAGAATCAATAAAAACACAGACTTCAGGCAAAAGATTTGCTTCGACCTCTTTTTAATTAGTTAGTTGCAAAAATGTTTTAACAAGCGTAGACTGCCTCACATCGAAGGAGAAAGACATGCGCCAACGCACACAGCTGCTCATCATCGACCCGCAAAACGACTTTTGCGATCTGCCGCCAGATTGGCGCCCCAGCAGCGCGGCAAGCCCCGCGCCTTATGCCCCCAGCCTGCCGGTGGCGGGGGCGCATGCCGACATGCAACGCCTGGCGCAATGGCTGCTGCAGCATGCTGCGCAGCTCGATGGCATCACCGTCACACTCGACTCCCACCAGGCCTATGACATTGCCCACCCCGCCTTCTGGCAGCAAGGCGATGGCAGCACGGTGCAGCCCTTTACCGCCATCACGGCGGCCCAGATGCGCGACGGTAGCTTCAAGCCCCGCAACCCGGACGAGCAGGCCCGTACCCTCGCCTATCTGGATGCGCTGGAAGCCCAGGGCCGCTACACCTTGATGGTCTGGCCGCTGCACTGCGAGATCGGCAGCATCGGCCATGGCGTGCATGCCGACATATTGAACGCCTGCCGCCAATGGCAAAGCCAGCGCCAGCGCGCAGTCAAGCATGTGTTCAAGGGCATGAACCCCTACACCGAGCACTACAGCGCCATCTGCGCCGAGGTGCCCGATCCGCAGGATGCGGAAACCGGCCTCAACACCGCCCTGCTCCAGCAGCTGGCGCAGGCCGATACCCTGGTGATTGCCGGCGAAGCGGGCAGCCACTGCGTGCGCGCCACCACCGAGCACATCGTGCAGCATATGGCGGCACTTTGGGGCGCGGAGGATTTCTCGCGTATCGTCCTGCTGACCGACTGCATGAGCCCCGTCGCCGGTTTTGAAGCGGCCCAAGACACCTTTTTGCAGCAGATGCGCGCCCTCGGTGTACGCTGCTGCACCAGCACGGCTTTCAGTTTGTAAGCCGTTTGGCCATTGGTGCTTGAGGGACAAGCGCTGATGGATCGTATTTTTGACAGAGAAAGACGCGGTATGCAGCCCATCATCACCAGCCTGCTCGACACCGATTTGTACAAGTTCACGATGTGGCAGGCCATGCTCCATCGCCATCCGCAGACACAGTCCACCTACCGCTTTGTCTGCCGCTCGCAGACCGAGTTTCCGCTGGTCGATCTGCTGGCCGAAGTGCGCGCCGAGATCGACGCGCTGTGTGCGCTGAAGTTCAAAAAGGACGAGCTCGACTACCTGGCCAGTCTGCGCTTCATGAAGAGCGATTTCATCGACTTTCTGCGCATCTTCCAGTTCCAGCGTGATTTCATCGAGGTCGAACCCGATGGTGACGGCCTGCATATTGTTGCCCATGGCCCCCAGGTGCATGTGATGGGCTTTGAGATCTTTGTGCTGTCCATCGTCAACGAGCTGTATTTCCGCCGCTTTGCGCAGGCCAGTGCGCTGGCCGAGGGGCGCAAGCGCCTGGGGGCAAAAATAGTGCGGCTGCAGGAGCTGGCGCAGGAGGCCAAGCACCGCCACCCCTTTGAGCTGTTTGATTTTGGCGTGCGCCGGCGCTTTTCGGCCCCCTGGCAGCGCGAGGTGGTGCAGGCCTTTGCCACGCAAACGGCGCAGTGGTTCAAGGGCACCTCCAACGTTCTGCTGGCGCGCGACCTGAACCTGGTGCCCATCGGCACCATGGCCCACGAGTACCTGCAAAGCTACCAGGCCCATGGCGTGCGCCTGCGTGATTTTCAGATCGCTGCGCTGGAAGACTGGGTGCAGGAGTACCGGGGCGACCTGGGCATTGCGTTGACCGATACCGTCGGCATGGATGCCTTCCTCGCCGATTTCGACATGTACTTTGCCAAGCTGTTCGACGGCTTGCGCCATGACTCGGGCGACCCCTATGAATGGGGCGAAAAAGCGCTGGCCCACTACGCCAAGCTGCGCATCAATGCGCATGCCAAGCGCCTGGTGTTCTCCGATGGCCTGACCCTGGACAGCGCGCTGGCCCTCTACCAGCACTTTGCCGATCGCATCCAGTGCGGCTTTGGCATCGGCACCCAGCTGGCCAACGACATGGGTCTCAAGCAGCTCAACATCGTGATGAAGCTCACGCATGCCAACGGCCAGCCGGTGGCCAAGCTCAGCGACAGCCCAGGCAAAACCCTGTGCGACGACGAGACCTACCTGGCCTACCTCAAGCAAGTGTTCCATGTGACGCAGTAAGGAGCCTCCATGCTCAAGATCACCCTGGCCCAGCTCAACCCCACCGTGGGCGACATGGACGGCAACATCGACCAGATGCTGGCCGCCGCCCGCCAGGCACAGGCCGACGGCGCGCAACTGGTCGTCTTTGCCGAGCTGTCGCTGACCGCCTACTACCCCGGCGATCTGCTCGACGAGCCCGATTTTCTGGCCGGTGTGGATGCCGGCATTGCGCGGCTTTTGCAAGAGAGCCAGCAACTGCCCGATCTGCACTGGGTGCTGGGTGCGCCCACCCGCGCCGCCGGCCCCGGCAAGCACCTGCACAACAGCCTCTTGGTGCTGCACAACGGCGCCATCCGCCTGCAGTACGACAAGCAGCTGCTGCCCACCTACAACATCTTTGACGAGCGCCGCCACTTTGAGCCCGGCCGCGACGTGGCCAAGGTGCTGCGCATCGGCCAGATGCAGGTCGGCTTTCTGATCTGCGAGGACGGCTGGAACGACAGCGGCGCCGACTACGCCACCAACCCCTTCGAGCGCATGGCCGATGCCGCCCCCGATGTGGTGGTCAGCATCAATGCCAGCCCCAGCCACCTGGGCAAGCGCGAGGAGCGCCACCAGATCTTCAGCCAGGCCGCGTGCCGCCATGGCCTGCCGATTCTGTATGTCAACCAGATCGGGGGCCAGGACCAGATCGTGTTCGATGGCGCATCGTTTGCGGTGCAGCCCGAGCGTGGCATCGTCTGGGAGGCGCCGCGCTTTGTGCAAACCGTCTGCACGCTGGGCTTTGACAACGGCGACTTCTGCCTGCCCGATGGCACACGGCCCACCACCCCTCCGGCAGAAGGCCTGCCGACGATGGAATTCTACCGCCAGCAGACCCTTCTGGGCCTGCGCGACTATGCGCGCCGCTGCGGCTTTCGCCAGGTGGTGGTCGGCAGCTCCGGCGGCATCGATTCGGCGCTGACCCTGGCGCTGGCCGCCGAGGCGCTCGGCCCCGAGAACGTGGTCGGCATCACCATGCCCTCGCGCTATTCTTCCAGCGGCTCGGTGGATGACTCGGTAGCGCTGTGCCGCAACCTGGGCATTGCGCTGCACACGCACCCGATTGCCGACCTGGTGCAGGGCTATGCCCAGCAGTTTGAGGCCAGCTTTGGCGCTCCCTTGCAAGGCCTGCCGCTGGAGAACGTCCAGGCCCGCATTCGCGGCACCATTCTGATGGAGTACAGCAATGCTTTTGGCCACCTGCTGCTGACCACGGGCAACAAGTCCGAGATCTCGGTGGGCTACTGCACCTTGTATGGCGACACCAACGGCGGCCTGGGCCTGATCGGCGACCTGTACAAGACGGAGGTGTTCGCGCTCGCGCGCCATATCAACGCCAGCGCCGGGCGCGAGATCATCCCCCGGGCCATCATTGACAAGCCGCCATCGGCCGAGCTGGCCCCCGACCAGAAGGACGAGGACAGCCTGCCGCCCTATGCGGTGCTCGACGAGATCCTCAAGATCCTCATCGAAGGCCAGCGCCTGTCGAGCCTGGAGTACGACGCCGCGCGCCTCTTTGTCGATCGCTTTGTACAGACCGAGGCCGGGCGCCAGACCCTCGCCAAGGTGCAGCGCATGGTCCACCGCAGTGAGTACAAGCGCCGCCAGGCGCCGCCCATCCTGCGACTGCGCCCACGCGCCTTCGGCACCGGCCGGCAAATGCCGATTGCGGCCTACTACCCATGAAGACACAGCGCGGCGCCCCGGCACATCCACAGCGCATAATCCCAAGCCAGCACCCCAGCAGGCACCAAGACAACGAGACATGATCGCAGCTACCGAGCACTATGACCTGGCCGTATTGATTGGCCGCTTCCAGCCGCCGCACCTGGGCCACCTGGCCCTCTTGCAGCAGGCGCTTGCCCGCGCCAGCAAGGTGGTGGTGGTATTGGGATCTGCGCTGCAGGCCCGCAGCCCCAAGAACCCATTCACCTGGCAAGAGCGTGCGCAGATGTTTGCTGCAGCGCTCTGCCCCACCGATGCAGCGCGCCTGGTGTTTGTGCCCATCCGCGATTACTATGACGAGCCGCGCTGGGTGACCGCGGTGCGCGAGGCCGTCACCAGCCACAGCACACCGGGTGCGCGCATTGGCCTGGTGGGCCACTTCAAGGACGAGAGCAGCAGCTACCTGGCCCACTTCCCCGGCTGGGAGCTGGTGAGCCTGCCGCGCCAGAACAGCATCGACGCCACCCCCATCCGCGACACTTACTTTGGCACGCAAGGCGATGGCTCCGCAGCAAGTCTTGCCGCCTTGGCCGACATGCTGCCCGCCAGCTCGCTGCAGTTTCTGCAACAGTTCCGCACTACCCCAGAATACGCCGCGCTGCAAACCGAATGGCAGATGCTGCGCCGCTACCAGGCCTCCTGGGCGGCAGCGCCCTACCCACCGGTCTTTGTCACCGTCGATGCGCTGCTGCGCTGCGGCAACGAGGTGCTGCTGATCCGCCGTGGCCATGCGCCCGGCCAAGGCCTGCTGGCCTTACCCGGCGGCTTTGTCGAGCCGCGCGACAGCCTTTGGCAATCCTGCCTGCGCGAGCTGCAGGAAGAGACGCATTGCGCGCTGGACGAGTCGCAACTGCAGGCCAGCCTGCAATCGGTGACCGTGTTCGACCACCCCGACCGCAGCCAGCGTGGCCGCACCATCACCCATGTGCATTATTTCGACCTGCAGCGCAGCCCCAAGCCCGCCGTGCGCGCCGACGATGACGCGGCCGAGGCCTTCTGGCTTAGCATCGATGCGATACGCGCCCGCGAGGCCGAGTTTTTTGAGGACCATTTCCAGATCGTGCAGAAAGTACTGGCGGGCAACGCACAATAGCGGCCATGCAAGCCTTTGTCTCCAACCGCCAAGGTGCCCGCTGGCCCTGGCTACTCATTGCCGTGCTGGTGCTGCTGGGTATCGGTCGTTTTCTGGTGTTCAGCGCGCACGCACCGGTGCTCGGCTACCCCAACAACTTCGATTTCCTGCGTACCTCGGGCTGCGTCGGCATCTGGAACTTTGACGCCCAGTCCGAAGCCTTCCACAGCCCTGCACCCGACCGGGTGGTCGCGCAGCTGCACTACAACAACGAGCGGCTCTGGCAGTTTTGCAATCCCACGGCCGAGACCCTCTACCTGAGCGCGCTCAAGCTCGGGCACAGCGTGGGGGACACCTTCCCCATCCAGCACCTGGCCTATACCAAATTGGCTGTCTTGCTGCTGGCCTATGCCGCGCTGATGTGGGCCTTGCGCAGCATGCGCCTGCGCGTGTTTCTCAGCGCCTGCTTTGTGCTGCTGTGGTGGGACATGAGCACCTTGCTGTACTTTCAGTCGCTCTACCCCGTCTTTAGCAGCCTGTTCTTTTCTTTGTTCGTGGTGGTGGCCCTGCTGGCCTGCCGCCTGGATGCGTACGCGCGCAGCCCCTGGGCCTCGCTGCTGCTGGCAGTGCTGACCTTTATGCTGGGGTTTTCCAACCAGCAGTACTTTTACCTGGCCATTGTGCTGGCTGCCGCCTTCCTGCTCTTCAATGGCAGGCACTACCGCTTGCACAGCGCTGCCATGCTGTGCGCGGTGCTGGTGGCCAGCTTCTGCCATAGCTATCTGCGCCCCGCACAAAGCCAGGAGTTCTATGCCGGCATCGACCGCGTCAACCGCATCGACACCATCTTCTATGGCGTGTTGATGCATTCCAGCAAGCCAGAAGAAGCAGCCGTCAGCCTCGGGCTGCGTCCCGAATGCGCCCAAATGGCCGGTATCAATGCCCATGTCTTCAACCATGGCCTCAAAGAGAACATATGCCCGGAGGTCGCCAGCATCAGCCGGTTGAAGCTGCTGGACTTGGCGTCCCAGCAACCAGCGACTATTGCCAAGACACTGCTCGCGGGCGCAGAGGCCTACAAGCCGGTCTATGGCTTTTTCCCGCAGCTCTACCCCCACCGCGCCAGTGAGCTGTCGCCAGGCATGTATGCCAGCTCGCCCTCATCGCTGATGGTGAGCGCCCCCCGGGGACTGTACCTGGGAATGGTGGCCACCATGGCCTTGCTGGCAGCAGCCGCCTTTGTTTATGCGCTGCTGCCTCGGGGGCGCCAGTGCCTCTGGGCACATGCCATCTGGCTGGGCGGCTTGCTGTGTTTCTACAGCATCTTCAGCTCGGTGTTTGGCGATGGCCTGCTGGAGGTCGAACGCCATGCAGCCGTTTTCCTGCCTGGCTTCATCCTTCTGTGGCTGGGGGCGCTCTTTGGCCTGCTCGATCGCCTGCGTGCGGCAAGATAGCGCCATGTCCGTGCCCCCCCCCTCGCCCTGCCACCGCCTGCAAGGTCTTGTGCGCCTGATGCGGCCGCGCCAGTGGATCAAGAACGGCTTTGTGCTGGCGCCGCTGGTGTTCACCGGGTCGTTCACCGACCACCATGCCGTGCTGCAGGCCTTGCTGGCCATGCTGCTGTTTTGTGTCGCCTCCTCGGCTACCTATATCGTCAACGACCTGCGCGACATCGAGCAGGACCGCAAGCACCCCCGCAAATCCCAAAGCCGCCCCCTCGCCGCAGGCCTGGTGACTGTGCGCCAGGCACTGCTGCTGCTACTGGTGCTGTATGTGCTGCTGCTGGCCGCATGGCCGCTGGCACCGCAGGTGCTGCCGGTGATTGCTGCCTACCTGGCGCTGAACCTGGCCTATAGCTACTACCTCAAGCACCAGCCCGTGCTGGATATTTTCACAATCGCCATCGGCTTTGTGCTGCGCGTATGGGGTGGTGCGCAGGCGTTGCAGGTACCGATCAGCGCCTGGATGTTTGTCACCACCTTGTGCCTGGCCCTGTATCTGGCAGCCCTCAAGCGGCGCCAGGAGCTGCTGCAAACGGGTACCGAGGCCCGGGCAGTATTGCAGAAGTATTCGGTGTCACTGGTGGAACGCTACGCAGAAATCGCCGCCACCGGCGCGCTGCTGTTCTACAGCATGTTTGTGATGTCGGTCCGCCCGCAGCTGGTGGTGTCCATACCGCTGGTCCTGTTTGGCCTGTTTCGCTACTGGTATGTGGTGGAAAAGCTCGATGGCGGTGAGTCGCCTACCGATGCCTTGCTCAGCGATCTGCCGCTGCTGCTGACGGTGCTGGCCTGGGTGCTGGTCTGCCTCTGGGCACTGGCAGGGCTGAAAGGATAAGCATGGACCTGTCGTATCTGCTGACCCCGTTGCTGGCCTGGCTGGTTGCTGGCTCGCTCAAGTTTCTGATCAACAGCTTGCGCGCGGGCAAGCCCGCCTTTGGCTTGATCGGTTATGGCGGCATGCCCAGCAACCACAGCGCCATTGTCAGCAGCATGGCTGCGCTGGTCGCGTTCAAACAGGGCATTGGTCACCCTGCGTTTGGCGTCGCGCTGACCTTGGCATTTATCGTGGTGCTAGATGCCAGCAGCCTGCGCCGGCAGGTGGGCAAACAGGCGCAGGCCATCAACCACCTCCAGGCGCAAGCTCCCGATGCGGCACCCACAGCCCCGCCGCTACGCGAACGCATGGGCCACAGCCTTGCCGAGATTGTGGGCGGTGTGGTCTGCGGCATCCTGCTCGCCTGGGCCGTGCAGGCCTGGCTGCCGTTGTACGATTGAGCCTTTGCTTGCCAGCGCCCCAGCGGCTTTTTCGTATGCCATTGACCATCCGCCCCGCCACCATCGACGACACCGACACCATCCTGCGCTTTGTGCGTGATCTGGCCGTCTATGAAAACGCCGAGCACGAGGTGCTCTCCACAGCCGCCCATGTGCACAAGTCCATGTTCAGCGCAGGCGCCACGGCGCATGGCCTGATCTGCGAGCAAGATGGCCAGGCCATTGGCTTTGCGGTGTATTTTTTCAACTACTCCACCTGGCAGGGGCGCAATGGCCTCTACCTGGAAGACTTGTACGTTGACCCCAGCCACCGTGGCAGCGGCGCGGGCAAGGCCCTGCTGCGCCATCTGGCGCGCATTGCCGTGGACAAGGACTGCGGGCGCTTCGAGTGGAGCGTGCTGGACTGGAACACGCCATCGATCGAGTTCTATGACAGCCTGGGCGCCAAGCCGCAGAGCGAATGGATCCGCTACCGGATGACCGGCGAGGCGCTGGAGGCCTTTGCCAAGGGTTGAGGACAAGGCTCAGCCCGGGGGGGCCAAGCCACCGCCTCAGACCGCTGCGGGGTCAAAATCCAGCTGGTAGTTCTGCGGGCCGCGTGCGGCGATCTTCAAGGCGCCCATGCGGTTGCCCAGTTCCACGCAGCTGCGCAGCGGACGGCCCTGCTCCAGGCCCCAGAGCAGACCACCGCGCCAGGCATCACCGCAGCCGGTCGGATCGACCACGGCCGCCGCCTGGATGCCAGGCACATGGGTGCGCTCACCGTTTTCCCAGAGCTCGCAGCCCTCGGCACCCAGGGTCACCATCAGGCCCTGCACCTGGGTAGAGATCTCGGCAAACGACAAACCCGTGCGCTCGCTCAGCATCTTGCCTTCATAGTCGTTCACGGTCACCCAGGTGGCCAGGCTGATGAAGTGGCGCAGGTCATTGCCATCGAACATCGGCAGGCCCTGGCCCGGGTCAAACACAAAGGGAATGCCGGCCGCATGCAGCTGCTCGGCGTGCTGCAGCATGGCGTCACGCCCATCGGGCGCCACGATGCCAATGGCTGCGCCACAGTCCTTGGTGATGGTGTTTTCATGGGCCTGCATCATCGCGCCAGGGTGGAAGGCGGTGATCTGGTTGTTGTCCATGTCGGTGGTGATCATGCACTGGGCGGTGTAGTGGTCGTCGAGCTTTTTGATAAAGCGCGTATCGATACCCAGCTGCTTGAAATGCGCGACATAGCCGTCACCATCATGACCCACCACGGCCATTGGCAGCGCCTGGCCACCCAGCAGGTGCAGCGCATAGGCAATATTGCCGGCGCAGCCGCCAAAATCGCGGCGCAAGGTCGGCACCAGAAAGGACACGTTCAGGATATGGATCTGATCGGGCATGATCTGGTCGGCAAAGCGGCCCGAAAAGGTCATGATGTTGTCAAATGCGAGCGAGCCGCAGATCAGCGAAGCCATGAAGCTATTCTTTCTGTTATCAAAAATTCAAGGGTAAAACGCCAGCACACGGTAGCCCACGACATCACCTGCCGCCTCTGCCACCTGGATGACCATCTCCGCCGTCCACTCGCCATGCGCGTCCAGCGCGGCAGGTGCCTGCAGCTCCTGCGGGCTCAGCACGCGGCGCAGCACCAGCTTTTCTGCCGCGTCATTGAGGCTCAGCTCCAGCGCAGGGACTGCCACTGGATAGTCCGCCCCATTGCGCAAGACCACGCGCAGCCGGAACTGGCGCGGCCCCACGGCGTTGAAGCTGGTGCTGTCGATGGAGACGGCCTGCAGCTGCCGGGGCGGCGCAATCTCGCAACCCGCCAGACGGCAAGCCGCTTGCAATGCCGGGCGCCATTGGGGTTGGGCCAGGACCAGGCGGTCACGCTGGGTCAGCGCGATCTGCAGCAGCAAGGCCGCCAACAGCAGCAGGCTGAGCAACAGCGACAGCACGACCACCCAGGGCTTGCGCCAGAAGGCCTTGCGCTTGGCGGCGCGCACAAAACCGGGCTCGGCTGCCGCACCCATGCCGGCAGCAGCAGCGGTGTCGGCAGCGGCTGCATCGGCGGCCGCAGCATCGGCAGCCGCTGCATCAGCAGCTGCAACGGCCTCGTCCATCTGCGCCACATAGTTGGTGGCTGCAGCCAGCGAGGGCTCCAGCTTGCCGGCATCCAGGGTTCTGCCCGCCATCTCGGGCGCCAGCAGCAGCGCATCCTCTTGCCGCGCCGCCGAGCCGGGGTCGGACAGATCATGGGCGCTGCTCTGCCTCAAATACGGCGGAGGTGAAGCAGGCGCCTGCACCTGCACGTCTTTTGCGGCCGGGGCAGCGGGTGCCATCACATTGTCTACAACCAGCGCCGGGGCCTCAGCCACCTCAACGGGCTGCGCTGGAACTGGCGGTACGGGCGGCACAGGCGGCACAGGTGCCTGCGCGGGCTTTTGGCGCTCGGCAATGGCCTCCAGCAAGCGGCCCTCGCGGGCTTGCAGCTCCGCCAGGTCGTCCGTCGCCGAAAAGTCCACCCGGCTGCTGCGCAGCGATTCCGGGCGCTGGTCTGCCATCGGCTGCCATTCGCTCTCCAGACCGCTGCGGTCCTGGCCTGCGGGTGGCGCGACAGGGGTCTGCGCCTGGGCCTCTTCCTCATAGGCCTGCATCCAGGACGAATCCACATAGCCCGAATCCCCGCTCGCATTGGCGCGGCGCGGAAACACCAGCACCGACAGCTCGGGCACCTGGGCGTTAGGGTCCACCTGCAGCGAGTTCTCGGTCCGCAGCACCGCCGCCCCCTCCTGCACGGGCTCGGCGCTGGGTGCAGGAGCTGCAGGCGACACCATCTGCGATGGCGCGACCGCCGGGGCCTGCGCGGCGACAGCGGCATGGTCCACAGCCGGCACCTGCGGCCCTGCGGACACTGCCGCCGGCGCGCCGGCCACCAGGTGCGTCAGCGCATCAAACACCGCCTTGCACTTGCCACAGCGCACCCAGCCATCGGAGATGCGCAATTGGTCATCCACCACCTTGAAGCGGGTCTGGCACTGGGGGCAACGCGTTATCTGGCTCATCGCAGTGGATTGTAGGGTCAGAAGTTCAGCGGCCTGTCCCGGTGGCGGAATCTGCTGCGCGCCGTGCTGTCATCAGCACCCAGCCGTCTTCGGTATCGGCCACGTCCAGCTGCAGATAAGGGGCGTAGGCGGCTTTCAGCTCATCGGTCTGGCGCTCCAGGATGCCGGCCAGCACCAGGTGGCCACCCTGGGCCACATGGGCGCAGAGCAAGGGGGCCAGCACCTTCAGCGGGGTGGCCAGGATATTGGCCAGCACCGTCTGGTACTCGCCCTGGGCGGCATCAGGCAAGCCGGCGCGCAGCTGCACATGGTTGGCCTGGGCGTTGTATTCGGTCGATTCCACGGCAGCGGTGTCAATGTCCACCGCATCAATATCCACCGCACCAAACTTGGCGGCACCAATGGCCAAAATGCCGGAGCCGCAGCCGTAGTCGAGCACACGGCCCAGGTCCTGGCCTTGCGCGCCGCGCTGGGCAATCCAGCGCAGGCACATGCGGGTGGTGGGGTGGGTGCCGGTGCCAAAGGCCAGGCCCGGGTCCAGCCGGATGCTGCGGGTCGCGGCCGCTGGCAGCTCATGCCAGGTGGGCACAATCCAGAATTCCGGCGTGATGTCCACCGGAGCGAACTGCGATTGGGTCAGGCGCACCCAGTCCTGCTCGGCCACTTCACGGATGCCCAGCAGGCTGCAACCTGCAAAGAAATCCTGCAGCTGCAGCAGGCTCTGCGCCTCTTCGGCCGCAGCGCGCTGCGGGAACAGCGCCACGATGCGGCTGCGCTGCCAGCCATCCTTGGGCGGCGGCATGCCGGGCTCGCCAAACAGCGCCTGCTCGGCATCGGTCTGGGCATCGGCATCTTCGACCGAGACGCTGAGCGCATCGAGCGCATCCAGCGCTTCGCTCACGCTCTCGACCCGGTCTTCCGGGCACATCAGGCACAGTTCGTACATGACAGGGTTTCCTTAATGCAAAAAGCTGGCATTCCCTTGGAAATGCCAGCATCTATCACGATGAAAGGGGGCGCATCAGCGCTTGCGCGCAGCCAGCCACTCTTCCAGATAGTGGATATTGGTGCCGCCGGCATTGAACTTGGCATCCACCATCAGCTCCGAATGCAGCGGGATATTGGTCGAAATCCCTTCGACCGCCGTCTCCAGCAGCGCGGTGCGCATGCGGGCAATGGCCTGTTCGCGGGTGTCGCCATAGACGATCAGCTTGCCGATCATCGAGTCGTAGTTCGGTGGCACAAAGTAGTTGGCGTACACATGCGAATCGACGCGCACACCCGGGCCGCCAGGCATGTGCCAGGTGGTGACCCGGCCAGGCGATGGCGTGAACTTGTAGGCATCTTCGGCGTTGATCCGGCATTCGATCGCATGGCCACGCATCTGCGCGTTGATCTGGCGCTGCGTGAACGGCAGTTTCTCGCCAGCGGCCACCATGATCTGGGTGCCGACGATATCCACGCCAGTGATCCATTCGGTCACCGGGTGCTCGACCTGCACGCGGGTGTTCATCTCGATGAAGTAGAACTCGCCGTTTTCGTACAGAAACTCGAACGTGCCCGCGCCGCGGTAGCCGATCTTCTTGCAGGCGGCCACGCAGCGGTCGCCGATCTTCTCGATCAGGCGGCGTGGAATGCCAGGGGCCGGCGCCTCTTCAATCACCTTCTGGTGGCGGCGCTGCATGGAGCAGTCGCGCTCGCCCAGGTAGACGGCGTTCTTGAACTTGTCGGCCATCACCTGGATTTCGATGTGGCGCGGGTTTTGCAGGTACTTTTCCATGTACACCGCAGGATTGCCGAACGCAGCACCGGCTTCAGCCTTGGTCATCTGCACGGCATTGACCAGCGCAGCCTCGGTATGCACCACGCGCATGCCACGGCCACCGCCGCCGCCTGCGGCCTTGATGATCACCGGGTAGCCGATGGCCTTGGCAATGCGACGGATCAGTGCGGGGTCATCGGGCAATTCGCCATCAGAGCCAGGCACGCAGGGCACACCGGCCTTGATCATCGCCTGCTTGGCCGAGACCTTGTCACCCATGATGCGGATGGACTCGGGCGTCGGGCCAATGAACTGGAAGCCGCTCTTTTCCACGCGTTCGGCAAAGTCGGCGTTCTCGGACAGAAAGCCGTAGCCAGGGTGGATCGCCTCGGCGTCGGTCACTTCGGCCGCCGAGATGATGGCCGGCATGTTCAGGTAGCTTTGGGCCGACGGAGCCGGGCCAATGCAGACGGCCTCATCGGCCAGCTTCACATACTTGGCGTCGCGGTCGGCCTCGGAATAGACCATCACGGCCTTGATGCCCAGCTCGCGGCAAGCGCGCTGCACACGCAGTGCGATCTCTCCGCGGTTGGCAACCAGAATTTTCTTGAACATGGGCGAGGCCTTATTCAATGATGAACAAAGGCTGACCAAATTCCACGGCCTGGCCGTTCTCGCCCAGGATCTGCTTGATCGTGCCGGACTTGTCGGCTTCGATCTCATTGAGGATCTTCATCGCTTCAATGATGCACACGGTGTCGCCTTCCTTGACCTGGCTGCCAACCTCGACAAAGGCCTTGGCGCCGGGCGCGGACGAGCGGTAGAACGTGCCTACCATCGGCGACTTGACCGTATGGCCTTGCGCCGCAGCGGGAGCAGCTTCTGCCGGCGCAGCGGCAGCAGCGGGGGCTGCTGCAGGGGCCGCAGCGGGCAACACGGGCGCCGCCATCACTTGCTGCACCACAGCGCCGCCGCCCTTCACAATGCGAACCTTGCCTTCTGCTTCGGTGATTTCCAACTCCGAGACATTCGATTCGGACACGAGATCGATCAGGGTTTTCAGCTTGCGTAAATCCATGGGAGCTCCAACGGCTAGAAAATCAAACAGGGCGCAAATTTACTCCAATTTCGCCCTATTTGACTCAATATCTTTGATTTTTGATCAACGGCACTACTGCCGTCCCGGCTTGCACACCTTATAGACTTGCCCAATTTTGCAAGTCAGATGCAAGAAGTTGCCCCATTTTACGATGTTGAACGTCACCTTGCCTACCAAATACCACTGTGAACGGTAGGCCGCCGGCGGAATTGCCCAGATCGCGCGTCAGCTGCGTGCCGCCCATGCCGGCAATCCCCACGGGGAAGGCCAGCGACGTGCGCTGCAAAAAACGCTGTACTGCCGCATCCTGGTCCACCGCCAAACCCACCACCTGCCAGCCTTTGGCGCGCTGCGCTTCGTAGAACTGGTTGAGCATCGGCAGCTCTTCAACACAAGGCGGGCACCAGGTGGCCCAAAAGTTCAGCAGCAAGGGCTTGCCCTGGAAGACCTGCATGCGCACTTCGGTCTGCCCGCCAGGCGCCGCAAAGGCCTGGCCCCACAGCCCGTCCATCGCCGGGCCACTGGGCTCGGCCAAGCGGTGGCGCCACCAGGCCCAGCCTGCACCGGCGGCCAAAGCTGCCGCCGCTACGCCACCGGTCAGCAGGCGCCGGCGGCTGGCGGCGGCCTGCGCTGGCAAGGTTTGCGCTGCATCAACAGGCGCGCGTTCAGGTGTCGGCATGGGGCATCACTCCGTGGGTGGGGTCAGCAGGCGGCGCACCGCCTCCAGCGAGCCGCGCGGTGTGCGGCCCTGGGCATCGGGCTTCAAGGCGCCGCGCAGGTCATCCAGGTCATAGACCAGGTAGTGCACACCAATGTTTTCATGGAGCGGTTTGCAAAGGCTGCTGATCGACAAGGCATCCACCGTCTCACCGTGGAAACCGTTGATCGACGATACCTTATAGCGCACGCCATGGTCAATCAGCGCAATCTCAGCCGATTTGGAGTCATCGCAGAACAACTGAATGTATATATCAGACAGGCGCGTGGCCGTGCCATTCCAGACGGCGCCTGCCAGATAAGGCCGGAAAGCCTCCATGCGCTCCATCCACACGACGGCCATCTCGCGCAAGGCGCGCAACTCAGCGGGCTGGGTGTCGGCGCAGAACAGCTCAAGGTACTCGCGCACCGCCGCTTCCAGCACCTCGTTGTCGGGCAGCGCCGTGCGGCCTGGCAGCCCCAGCTGCTTGACGGCGCGCTTCTTGGCCGGCCCCCACTCCAGGCCTTCCTCCACCACCATGCGTGCGGCGGTATTGGCGATTTCCCAGCTTGCATCAGTCTTCATGCATTCCATTGTGTCGGATTTGCATGGCCCCTGCGGCACTTGCTTGCAATTACAGCCGCCCAGAGCGCGGCTTATATCCGGACGCGCCGTAGAATCGACGTCCATGCACATTCATATTCTGGGTATCTGTGGCACCTTTATGGGTGGCGTAGCCGCACTGGCACGCGAGGCTGGGCACAAGGTGACGGGCTGCGACAGCGGCGTCTACCCGCCGATGAGCGACCAACTGCGCGCGCTGGGCATCGAGCTGATCGAAGGCTTTGGCGCCGACCAGCTCGCGCTGCAGCCCGATATGTACGTGGTCGGCAACGTCGTCAGCCGTGCGCGCCTGGACGATGGCTCACCCAAGTTTCCGCTGATGGAGGCCATCCTCGACACCGGCGCCCCCTACACCAGCGGCCCCCAATGGCTGGCCGAGCATGTGCTGCAGGGCCGCCATGTGCTGGCCGTGGCCGGCACCCATGGCAAAACCACGACGACCTCGATGCTGACCTGGATTCTGGAGGCCGCAGGCCTGCAGCCGGGCTTTCTGGTCGGTGGCGTGCCACTCGATTTTGGCGTCTCTGCCCGCCTGGGTGCGCCCACCCGGCCCGGCGGTGGCGACCAGCGCCCCGTGTTTGTGATCGAGGCCGACGAATACGACACCGCCTTTTTCGACAAGCGCAGCAAGTTTGTGCACTACCGCCCCCGCACTGCCGTGCTGAACAACCTGGAGTTCGACCATGCCGACATCTTTGATGACCTGGCAGCGATTGAGCGCCAGTTCCACCACCTAGTGCGCACCGTGCCCGCCAGCGGCCGCGTGGTGGCCAATGGTGTTGAAGAAAGCCTGACCCGCGTGCTGCACCAAGGATGCTGGAGCGAAGTGATGCGCTTTGGCGCTGCCATTGACGATATGCGCGCCGAGGGCGACCCATCCAACTTTGAGGTGCTCTACAAAGATGCGCCCGCTGGCAGGGTGCAGTGGGGCCTGAGCGGCGTGCACAACCAGATGAATGCGCTCGCTGCCATCGCTGCGGCCCAGCATGTGGGCGTGGCACCCGCAGAAGCGGCCCAAGCCTTGTCGCGCTTTCAGAACGTCAAGCGCCGCATGGAATTGCGTGGCACCGCTGCCGGCATCCAGGTCTACGACGATTTTGCCCACCACCCCACGGCCATCCGCACCACCTTGGATGGCCTGCGCCAGCAGGTGGGCGCGCAAACCCGCATTCTTGCGGTGTTCGAGCCGCGCAGCAACACGATGAAGCTGGGCACGATGAAGTCGCAACTGCCCTGGTCGCTGGAATCGGCCGACCTGGCCTTTTGCCACACTGCCGGCCTGGACTGGGACGCCGCCCAGGCGCTGGCCCCCATGGGTGCCCGCGCCCAGACCGCCAGCAATATCGACAGCCTGATCGCCCAGGTGCTGCAGGCAGCCAAGGCCGGAGACGTGATTGTCTGCATGAGCAATGGCGGCTTTGGCGGCATCCACGACAAATTGCTGCAGGCGCTTGCGGCCCGGGGTTGATAGGCCCGCCACCATCAAGAATAAGGCGAGCCCCCAGCTCGCCTTTTTGCTGACAGCGACCTTAACACCAGGCCAGCGGCACCAGCATCATGGGGCTGGGTCCTGCGCACGCCTGCGCTTAACCAGCCAACGGTATCCCGTCGGCCCCAGCACCACCGCAGCTGCCAGCACCCAGAGGATGGTGCAGACCGTGCTGGCCCAGAGGATGGACACATCGCCATTGGTGATGGACAGCGCACGCCGCAGGTTTTGCTCCATCATCGTGCCCAGCACAACGCCCAGCACCATCGGCGCCATGGGCACCTGGAGCTTGCGCAGCAGGTAGCCGATCACGCCGATGGCGACGACCGCCATCAGGTCAAAGGTCGTGGCACTGATGGCATAGACACCGATAAAGCTGATGGCCAGGATGCCCGGCACCAGCAGCCAGCCCGGGATGGACAGCATCGAGGCAAACACCCGCACCATCGGGATGTTCATGACCAGCAGCATCACATTGGCAATCAGCAGCGAGGCGATCAAGCCCCAGACCAGCGCGGGCTGCTGCTCAAACAGCACCGGGCCGGGGGTGATGTTGTAGAGCGTGAGCGCGCCCATCATCACGGCCGTCGTCCCCGAGCCAGGGATGCCCAAGGTGAGCATGGGGATGAACGAGCCGGTAGCGGCGCTGTTGTTCGCCGCCTCAGGCGCGGCCAAGCCACGCATGTCTCCCTGGCCAAATTTGGCATCCGGGTCTTTGTCTTCTATATAGCGCTTCTCGTTGGCATAGGCCACGGCCGAGGCCACGCTGGCGCCCGCCCCTGGCAACACGCCCATCACAAACCCGAGCAGGCTGCCACGGATGGTGCTGCCGGAGGTAAAGCGCAGCTCGCGCAGATTGAAGAGCTTGCGTTGGCTGGGTGGCACTTCGACGCTTTGGCCCGAGAGCTTGTTCTCCAGCATTTGCAGCATTTCCGCGACGGCAAACAAGCCAATGACAACGACGACAAAATCCAGGCCATCGGCCAGGTGCGGGATGTCGAAGGTATAGCGGTAAACGCCGGAGTTCGCATCCACCCCGATCGTCGCAATCGACAGCCCGATGGCGGCCGCCAAAAGCCCTTTGATGGGTTGCTCCCCCAGCAAGCTGGTGAGCGCACAGAAGGCAAACACCATCAGCACAAAGTATTCCGCCGGGCCAAACGCCAAGGCCCACTGCGCCAGAAAGGGCGCAAACGCGGCGATACCGACAATGGCGATGAGGGAGCCGACAAAGGAGGACCAGGCCGACAGGGACAGCGCCACGCTTCCCAGCCCCTGGCGCGCCAGCGGGTAGCCATCCAGCGTGGTCATGACCGCAGCCGCCTCGCCGGGCACATTGATCAGGATCGAGGTGATCCGGCCTCCGTATTCGGCACCCACATAGACAGCGGCCAGCAAGATCAAGGCGGTATCGTGCGGCAAGCCCATCGCAAAGGCGATCGGCACCAGCATGGCGACCCCGTTCGTCGGGCCCAGGCCCGGCAGCACACCGACGATGGTGCCAAAGAACGAGCCAATCAGTGCCACGAGCAAGTTGGTGCCCGAGAAGGCAACACCAAAACCCAGGGAGAGGTTATCCAGCATCGCGCTCATAGCAGCCCCTCCAGCCAGCCCAGTGGCAGCACCACGTCCAGCAAACGGTCAAAAAGAACATAAAACAGCACGCTCAGGCTGGTGCCACCGATCCCGCACTGCAGCCAGCTGCCACCAAAGAGCCGGCCCACGCAGGCGGCAACCACGGCCGTGGCCAGCACAAAGCCGGCCCACTGGAACAGCCCGGCGTACACCAGCACCAGCGCCACCATCAGCGCAATGCGGCTGTTGGCCCCGGGCGGGTTGGGCGCTGCCGGGTTGCCGCCTTTCACGACAAGGCGCAGGCCACACAAGCCAATCACCGTGGCCAGCAACAAAGGAAAGGCGCGCGGACCCACCGGCTCGTAGGCAAATGCTGCCTCCAGCCCGTGTCCAAACCACGCCAGAAAGGCCGATAGCAGCAGCGCCGCCACGCCCAGAGTGCGATCATTGAGAACCATAGATATCTTTCCGCAAGATGTGCGAGTGCAGCGGACCAGGGTATCTGGCCGCCTTGTTCAAGCCCCATGGGCCAGGCTGGCAGGT
This sequence comes from Comamonas sp. MYb21, assembly GCF_037479395.1. NCBI lineage: Bacteria > Pseudomonadati > Pseudomonadota > Betaproteobacteria > Burkholderiales > Comamonadaceae > Comamonas > Comamonas sp. MYb21. The sequence goes on from NZ_JBBGZC010000001.1 coordinate 558,928, forward strand.
GCCATGCCCAGGCAGGCCTTACTTGACCAGCTCCTGCTTGACCAGGTCTTACTTGACCAGGTCAAAGGACGTGGCCAGCTCGGTGTAGTGCCGGGTACGGGCCTTGATGTAGTGGTCGAGCTCGGGCCCCGTCTTGTTGAAGGGCATGAGACCCAGTTGCGCCTGGGCCTTGCGGAACTCGGGCGTGGCCATGGCTTTGTCAAACGCCTGCAGCCACCAGCGGTAGTCGGCATCCGATACCTTGGGCCCCACGTAGAAACCCCGGATGATCGGCCATTCGATGTTGAAGCCCTGCTCGGCAGCGGTCGGCACGTCGGCCAGCTTGCCCGGCAAGCGCTCGGAGTGGAAAACCGCCAGCACGCGGATGGGGGCACCGCCTTCGAGCATGGTGACCGCCTCGGCCGCATCCCCCATGAAGGCCTGGACATGGCCGCCGCGCAGCGCCGTGACGGCTTCGCCACCGCCCTCAAAGGCAACGAAGCGCATTTTCTTGTAGTCCACGCCGGCGGCGCGCGCGGTCAGCGCTGCCTTCATCCAGTCCTGGCTGCCAATGGAGCCGCCCGCGCCCAGCACCACCTGGCTCGGATCTTCCTTGAAAGCCGCCATCAGGCCCTTGAGATCCTGGTGGGGCGAATCCGCCCGCACCACGGCCACACCGTAATCCGCACCCACAGTGGCCAGCCAGCGCACATCATCGGCGCTGTACTTGCCAAACTTACCCTGGGCCAGATTGAGCAGCGAGCCACTGGAGAAGGCAGCAATGGCGCTGCCATCTGCCGGGCGCTGGGTGATGATGCTGTTGTAGGCCACCGCACCAATGCCGCCAGGCATGTAGACGATGCGCATGGGTTTCTGGAGCGCCTTGGACTCGCGCATGCCCGTCTGGGCCAGGCGGCAGGTCAGGTCAAACCCGCCGCCAGGCTGGGCCGGGGCAATGCACTCCGGGCGGCGGGGCTCTGCCTGCGCCATCGCTGGCACCCAGGTGCTCGCTGCGATGACCGTGCTGATGAAAAGGCCTGAGGCCTGGCCTGATAAACGGCTTGCAAACATAGGTTTTGTCTCCTTTTTTGGGCATGGGCGCTTTGGCCAAGGGGCGGCTGGCCAGAACCTGGCTGGCAGCGCTGGCCAAGCGTGGAACCTGGTCGGGCGAGGGATCGCCACCAAGGTAGACAAAGACTAAACGCTCGCGGCTTTCAATAGCCTTTCAATTCGGGGTTATTCCCAGGTCAGCGGCGGTATGCGGCATCCGGAAGCTGCCGTGCAAACCCAGCTGCCCCTGCGCATCACGGCCATTGGCCAGCTTGAACTCGGCGCCATGCATCTGGGCAATGGTCTGCACAATGGCCAGGCCCAGGCCCGCGCCCTGCTGGCGCTTGCCCGCAGCACCACGCCGAAACCGGCTGCCCGCCTGTGCCCTGTCGTGCTCGCTCATGCCCCCACCGCTGTCGATCACCACCAGCGCGATGGACGACGCGCTGCCCCGCAGCTGCACGGTGACCTGGCCACCGGCAGGCGTATAGCGGATGGCGTTGTCCACCAGGTTGCTGATCGCCTCGCGCAGCAGCCAGCCCAGGGCCTGCACCTGCCGCCCTCGGGGGTCGTCGCCCAACCCCACCACATCCAGCCCCAGGTCAATCTGCTTGGCGCGCGCGAGCGGCCACAAGGTGGTGACCACCTGCTCCGCCAGTGCCCGCAGATCGACCTCGGCAAATTGCGATCGGATACTGGCAGCGGCCCCGGCATCTCGGGCGCGGGCCAGCGCCAGCATCTGCTGGGTCAGGCGCTCGGCCCGGCCCAGACCGTCTTGCATCGCATGCAGTGCAGCCCGCATCTGGGCCGGGTCCCGCTCACGCAATGCATAGCCGATCTGGGTACGCAGCAAGGCCAGCGGCGTGCGCAGTTGGTGGGAGGCGTCATCAAGAAACTGCCGCTGGGCCTGGGCGCTGTGGGCATAGCGCTCCACCAAATGGTTCAGCGATTGCACCAGTGGCCGCACTTCTGCAGGCAGGCTGGCCGCATCGATGGGCGAGAGGTCATCCCAGGCGCGCGCATCCAGGTGCTGGCGCAGGCGCTTCAATGGCCTGAGCGCGCGCACCACGCCCGCCACCAGCAACACCACGCTGATGCCGACCAGCAGCACATCGCGCAAGATGGCACGCGTGACCATGTGCCGCTCCACCAGCGCACGCTCCTGAAGATTCTCTGCCACCTGCACCACGATGCGGCTGTGCGGATTGCCCGCGACGGGCGGGTCCGCCAGCCGAGCCCAGGCGGCCACACGGATGGGCTCATTCAGGTACACCGCGTCATAGAACTGCGGCACGCCGAGTTCGAGCTCGCCCTCGGGCAAAGGAAGGCCCGGATTCCCCATTTCAACCAGACCGTCCTCGGTCGCGACCCGGAAGTAGACCCGGCCGTTGACCGTCAACTCGAAGAATTCCAGCAGCAGATACGGCTGCTCCACACTCAAGCCGCCGCTGGCTGTGGAGATGTTGTAGTGGATCGCGCGCAACGCACCCGCCAGCGCACGGTCATAGGCCTCGTCAACCTGGATGCGCAGGCTGTAGGTGGACCACAGCAAGCTGCCGCCCATGCCCAGCAGCAAACCCGGCACCAGCCACACCAATAGCGCAGCCTTCAAAGAGCGGGCGCGATCACACCAGCGGTGGCGCCAAGCAGCGCGGCCATCCAGATCGCGATCGGCGCTGCGCCAGATCATGGGCCTTGCAATGCAGCGCCGGCTACGCCACGGCCTTGCATCTCTTCCAGGCAGTAGCCCAGACCGCGCAGGGTGACAATCTGCACGCCACGGCCCAAGAGCTTCTTGCGCAGACGAAACACCAGTACCTCAATGACCTGGAGGTTCACATCCCGGTCTCCAAGGAAGACCCGGTCCAAAATACTTTGCTTGCCCACTGGCTCACCGCTGCGCTGGATGAGCGCCAGCAACACCGCATGCTCTCGGGGTGTCAGCGGCAAGGCATCGCCCGCCATCGAAAAGCGCTGCGCAGCAACATCAAACTGCAACAGCCCGCAGGACAGCCGAGGGTGCTCGCGCCCCCGGCTGCGGCGAACCAGGGCCTGCAGGCGCGCCTCCAACTCATCGAGCAAGAAGGGTTTGGCCAGAAAGTCGTCGGCACCATTTTTGAGCGTGCCGACGCGCTCAGCCAGGGAGTCCCGCGCAGTCAGCACCAGGACGGGTGTGCGGTCATCGCGCTCGCGCATGCGCTCCAGCACGGTGCGGCCATCGATGCCAGGCAGACCCAGGTCCAGCACCACCGCATCAAAGTCTTCCTGCTGCAGGCGCAGATCTGCCATCTGCCCATCGCCCACCCAGTCCACGACGATGCCCGACTGCTGCGCCAACGTTCGGGCCAGCCAGTGCGCCAGATCTTGTTCATCCTCCACCAACAGGATTCGCATCCACCCTCCCTCCCGAGATATCTGCCAGATGCACCCATGGTTGGAGCAACACACTCTTCAGCCAGCATCCATAGCGGTTGATTAACGATGCATTCTCCACAATAGAAAAAACCCACTCATTGTCGAGCGGGTTTTTGGCGTGGTGAGCGAACCCAGCGGCTCGCGCTTTGAGGTCAGGCGGGCAGTGAGAACGCTTAAAACGAGGCCGTCATCGCCTTGGTGTTCACCACCACCGTGGGCCGGCCCACCGCGCCTACGCTGGCACGGGCAAACTGCGCCAGCCATTGGGCATCACCCAGCAGCGGGGCGCCGGCGGCCTTGGCAACAACGACAACTTTGTCGACGATCAGCACCTTGCCGCTGGCGCGCAGCGGCTCGCAGTCCATGCGCAGAAATTCCTGGTCCAGCCAGCGGCGCCCGTCCTCGTTGGACATGGCCTCCGCACTGTCAAAGCCATGGACAAACTCTTGGCCATCCTCGAGCAGAACCCGTACTTCATTGCGCATGACAATCCCTTATTGGTGGTGCAAACGGGGCGGGCAGCGGCCGCCCCAAAGCCGCCAGCTTACACCGTTGCAGCGGCGCGCTCCTCGGTATTTGCGCGCACGCGGCGGGCCTGCACCGCGTCGGACAGCTCGGCCAAGGTCTCCAGCGAGTCGTCCCAGCCCAGACAGGCGTCGGTGATGCTCTTGCCGTACTCCAGGCTGTCCGGATCGTTCTTGCCCGGGGTGAACTTCTGCGCGCCGGCTTGCAGGTGGCTTTCAATCATCACGCCAAACACGCTGCGCGAGCCGCCTTCGATCTGCTGGGCAATATCGCGCGCCACCTCTTTTTGCTTCTCGTGCTGCTTGCTGCTGTTGGCATGGCTGCAGTCCACCATCAAGGTGGCGGGCAGGTGCGCGGCCTCCAGGTCCTTGCAGGCGGCGGCCACATGGACGGCATCGTAGTTGGGCGTCTTGCCGCCGCGCAGGATCACGTGGCAGTTGGTATTGCCCTTGGTGTGCACGATGGCGACCTGGCCGTTCTTGTGCACCGACAGGAAATGGTGCGGGCGGCTGGCCGATTGGATCGCGTCAGTGGCGATGCGGATGTTGCCATCGGTGCCGTTCTTGAAACCCACCGGCGCCGAGATGCCCGAGGCCAGCTCGCGGTGCACCTGGCTCTCCGTCGTGCGCGCGCCAATCGCGCCCCAGCTGATCAGGTCGCCAATGTACTGGGGCGAGATCATGTCCAGGAACTCGCTGCCCGCGGGCACACCCTGGCGGTTGATCTCAATCAGCAGCTGGCGCGCAATGCGCAGGCCTTCGTCGATGCGGTAGCTCTCGTCGAGGTAGGGGTCGTTGATCAGGCCCTTCCAGCCCACCGTGGTGCGGGGCTTTTCGAAGTAGACCCGCATGACGATCTCCAAGGTACCTTCGTACTGCTTGCGCACGGCCTTGAGGCGGCGGGCGTATTCCAGCGCGGCTTGCGGATCATGGATCGAGCAGGGGCCGATGATGACCAGCAGGCGGTCATCCGCGCCGGACATGATGTTGTGGATGTTTTGGCGGGTGTTGCTGATCAGCGATTCAACGGGCGTGCCGTTGATGGGGAAGAAGCGAATCAGATGCTCGGGTGGCGGCAGCACAGTAATGTCCTTGATACGTTGGTCGTCGGTTTGGCTTGTTTTCTCGACACCGCGATACCAAGCATCGCTTGTGGGTTGGGCTTGCTGAGTCATCTAAGGATCCTGAATGTGTGGGTGGTTTATGCAACAAAAAACCGCCGGGCTTTTCAGCTTCGGCGGTTGTCTGGAGGTTTAGGTGCTCGCGCGCTTTTAGACCTCTCGTCCGCCTGGGACAGAGAACCAAAAGTAAAAGGTAAAAGCGCTACGTGCTTGCATGTTTTTCAATGTACCACATCTGCGGGCGGCGCAATTCATCATTCTGTATAAAACGCACAAAAATTGCAAAAAATAAGATTTCAAAATTGAAATCACACCATTGTTTTGTCAATTTGTTTCTATACGCATTTTTATTGCGCAGCTGAGAAAGACACACTGCAGAAAGATGTCAAAAAACAAACGCCTGCGCGGCAGAAACCGCGCAGGCGTTTGGTTGATTCTGGCTGTAGCCGCCTAAGCAGCGGCTATTTGGATCGCTCAGGCCGTACCGCCCACCGTCAAACCATCGATACGCATGGTCGGCTGGCCCACGCCCACGGGCACGCTCTGGCCTTCCTTGCCACAGGTGCCCACGCCGCTGTCCAGGCGCATGTCGTTGCCGATCATGCTGACGTGCTTGAGGCACTCGGGGCCGCTGCCCACGATGGTGGCGCCCTTGACGGGGTACTGGATCTTGCCGTTCTCGACCCAATAGGCTTCGCTGGCGGAGAACACAAACTTGCCGCTGGTGATATCGACCTGGCCACCGCCAAAGTTGGTTGCATACAGGCCCTTTTGCATCGAGGCGATGATTTCCTGCGGATCCTTGTCGCCCCCCAGCATGTAGGTGTTGGTCATGCGCGGCATGGGGATGTGGGCATAGCTCTCGCGCCGGCCATTGCCGGTGGGCTTGACCTTCATCAGGCGCGCATTCATCGCATCCTGGATATAGCCCTTCAAGATGCCGTCTTCGATCAGCACATTGCGCTGGGTCGGCTGGCCCTCGTCGTCCACATTGAGCGATCCGCGGCGGTCGGCGATCGTGCCGTCGTCCAGCACCGTCACGCCCTTGGCCGCCACGCGCTGGCCGATCATGCCGCTGAAGGCGCTCGAGCCCTTGCGGTTGAAGTCGCCTTCGAGGCCATGGCCCACCGCCTCATGCAGCAGCACACCGGGCCAGCCCGGGCCCAGAACCACGGTCATCACGCCGGCTGGCGCGGGGCGCGATTCCAGGTTGACCAGTGCCGCCTTGACGGCCTCGTCCACATACTGCTGCACCAGTTCATCGTCAAAATAGGCCAGACCGAAGCGGCCACCGCCGCCGGCCGAGCCCACTTCGCGGCGGCTCTTGCTCTCGGCGATCACCGTGACCGACAGGCGCACCAGCGGGCGCACATCGGCAGCCAGGGTGCCATCGGCACGGGCGACCAGGACCACATCGTGTTCAGCGGCGAGACCTGCCATCACCTGCTTGACGCGCGGATCCTTGGCACGGGCCAGTTTCTCGACCTTTTCCAGCAAGGCGACCTTGGCGGTGCTGTCGAGCGTGGAGATCGGGTCCAGATCGGGGTAGAGCGAGCGGCTCAGCGCAATCTTCTTGGCAGGCACCTTGACCTGGCGCGACTGGCTTTGCGCCCCAATGCTGCGCACCGTATGGGCGGCATCCAACAGCGATGCCAGCGAGATGTCGTCCGAATAGGCAAAGGCCGTCTTCTCGCCGGACACCGCGCGCACGCCCACGCCCTGGTCGATCGAGAAGGAGCCCGTCTTGACGATGCCCTCTTCCAGGCTCCAGCCTTCGGCCCGGGTGTACTGGAAGTACAGGTCTGCATCGTCCACCTTGTGGGCGCGGATATCCGCCAGCGCGCGCGCCAGATGGCTGTCATCCAGACCAAAAGGCGTCAGCAGCAGGCTGCGCGCTATATCCAGTCGTTGTTCGGTAGAAGCCGCCAGCGGCTTGGCCACAGCAAGGTCAAAAGGTGCATTCATAGAGGCGATTTTAGGGCTTGCGCAATGGCCGTGGGCCCATGCGTTGATTTGCGGTGGCCAGCGGGCCAGTTGCCACCTCTCCCGTATCTGCGGCTGGCGGGGGTGTTTTCAATGGCAAAGCCTGGCCTGCACCTGTCCGCTAGAGGCGCGGCGCCTGCTCCCGCGCCAGCTGGCGCTGCGATCGGGCGACCGACATCAAGATCCCCAGCGCCAGCCCCAGGGTGACCATGGCCGTGCCCCCATAGCTGACAAAGGGCAGGGGCACACCCACCACCGGCAGGATGCCACTGACCATGCCCATGTTGACGAAGGCATAGGTGAAAAAGATCATCGCCACCGCACCGGCCATCAGACGGCCAAACAAGGTGGGCGCGCGCATCGCAATGGCCAGGCCGCGCCAGACCAGCAGCAGGAAGAAAAAGATCAGCAGCAGGTTGCCGGCCAGGCCGAACTCTTCAGAAAACGCGGCAAAGATAAAGTCGGTGGTGCGCTCAGGGATGAACTCCAGATGGGTCTGCGTGCCCGCCATAAAGCCCTTGCCCATAAAGCCGCCCGAGCCGATGGCAATCATCCCCTGGATGATGTGAAAGCCCTTGCCCAGCGGGTCGCGGGTGGGGTCGAGCAAGGTGCAGACGCGCTGGCGCTGGTACTCATGCAGCACCACCAGGTCCATACCGTCTTCGCACAGATGGTGGCCATAGATGGCGATCAGCAGCAGGCCGATGACGCCAATCAGCACCGGCGGGATGATCAGCTTCCAGGACAGGCCGGCAAAATAGATTACCGCCAGGCCCGCAGCCATCACCAGCAGCGACGTGCCCAGGTCGGGCTGCTTCATGATGAGGCCCACCGGGATGACGAGAATCGCAAACGCGACGACAAAATCGGCCGGGCGCAAGGCCCCTTCGCGGCGCTGGAACCACCAGGCCAGCATCAGCGGCATCGCAATCTTCAGCAGCTCACTGGGCTGGATGACGATGCCCAGGTTCACCCAGCGCTGCGCGCCCTTCTTCGTGATGCCAAACAGCGCCACGGCGATCAGCAACGCAACGCCCAAGCCATACAGCGGCAGCGCAAAGCTGGCCAGGCGGTGCGGCGGGATCTGCGACACCACCAGCAAGATGCCCAGCGCCAGCAGCATATTGCGGCCATGGTCGGAAAAGCGGGTGCCATGGTCAAACCCGGCGGAATACATGGCCGTCAGTCCGATGGCGGCCAGGGTGCCGATGATGAAGATCAGCGGCCAGTCATAACCGCGCAGCATCGGCATGAGACGCTGGAACAGATTCGGTTTATCAAGAACTTCGGACATGGCCGCCATTATCTCTGCTTGGCACAGAATGGCCGCCAGCGCTAGCGGTAAAGACCGGTTTTACCTGTGTCACCCGAACCAAATCAATTCAACAAAACAACTAAGGTTGTCAAGGCCTTAGCAGTGGCGGTCTGGGCGCTATCATTTGTGTATGACGACCACCCACTTGCTCTACCTGCACGGCTTTCGCTCCTCCCCCCAATCGGCCAAGGCCCAGCGCCTGCAACGCCATATCGAAGACACCCGCCCGCATGTGGTGTGGTCAGCCCCCCAACTGCCCGCCTCGCCCCGGCAAGCGGCCGATCTGCTGCTCCAAACCACCCGCAGTTGGGCTGGCCTGCCGCCCGACAGCCTGGCGGTCGTCGGCTCCTCGCTGGGCGGCTTCTACGCCAGCTGGGTGGCCCAGCAGCTGCGCTGCAAGAGCGTGATGATCAACCCCTCGACAACGCCCTGGGTCACCTTGGCGCAGCACCTGGGCGAGCAAACGGCCTGGCACAACCCGGAAGAATCCTTCTTCTTCCGCCCGGAATACCTGGACGAGCTGCAGGCACTGAACGTCAACGGCCAGCCCCCTGCCGCGGCCCAGCTGCTGATTGCCGCCATGGGCGACGAGGTGCTGCACTGGCAGGACATGGTCGCGCGCTACCCCGCCGCCCAGCTGCTGCTGGACGAGGGCAGCGACCATGCGCTGTCCAACTTCGAGAGCTATCTGCCGCAGATCGACAAGTTTCTGGGCTGGTAAAAACCAGCGCTGGCAGGCCTGCCCGCCGTGGGCCGGCCAGAGCCCCCACGCAAAAAACCCTGCGAGCGCGCCCCGGCACCATCCAGCATGGGAAAATGCCCGGCTATGTATGCACTGTTTGACGACGCTGGCAAATTTTTGGCCGGCCGTATCCTCTCCGAAGCTGAAAGCTCCGCCCAAATTGAATTGGACTCCGGAAAACGGGTCAAGGTCAAAGCAGCGAACCTGCTTCTCAAATTTGACAAGCCCACGCCTGCGGAGCTGATCGCACAGGCGCAAACCCTGTCGGCGGACATCGACCCCCAGCTTGCCTGGGAGTTTGCGCCCGAGCAGGAGTTTGGCTTTGCCGACCTGGCGCGCGACTACTTCTCGGAGAACGCCTCGATCACCGAACAGGTGGCGGCGCTCTTCACCTTGTTTGAAGCACCGCACTACTTCCGCCGCGCCGGCAAGGGCCGCTTCAAGAAGGCGCCGGCCGAGATCGTGCAGCAAGCGCTGGCCGCCATCGAGAAAAAGGCCCAGATCCAGGCCCAGATCGACGGCTGGGCGGCCGAACTCGTCAACGGCCAGTGCCCTGCGCCCGTGCAGCAGCAGCTCTACAAGATCTTGTTTCGCCCGGACAAGAACGCGCCTGAGTACAAGGCCGTGGTCGAAGCCAGCCGCAAGGCGCAGCTCGCGCCGCTGGCGCTGCTGCAACAGGCCGGCGCCATCGACTCGTCCTACCAGTTCCACTGGCAGCGCTTTTTGTTTGACAACTTCCCCAAGGGCACGGGCTTCCCGGCCGTCACCGCGCCCCTGCCGCCTGCCGATCTGCCTTTGGCCACGGTGGAGGCCTACTCCATCGACGATTCGGCCACGACCGAAATCGACGATGCGCTGTCGGTACAAGGCCTGGGCACCGGCCAGGTGATCGTCGGCGTGCACATTGCAGCACCTGGTCTCGCGATCGAGCCCGGCTCGGCGCTTGACCATCTGGGCCGCAGCCGCTACTCCACCGTCTACATGCCAGGCTACAAGGTCACGATGCTGCCCGATGAAGTGGTGCAGATCTACACCCTGGATGAGGGCCGCGCCAACCCCGCCGTCTCGCTCTACGTCACCTACGACGAAGCAACGCTGGAGGTGCTGAACAAGGAAACGCGCCTGGAGCGCGTACCGGTAGTTAGCAACTTCCGCTACGACAAGCTCGACCACATCGCCACCGAAGCCTGGCTGACCGACCCGGCACTGCAGGTCGAGGACACGCCCCAGCCGCTGCTGGACAAGCGCGACGAGCTGAGCTTTCTCTACCGCCTCTCGCGCCACCTCAAGGCCGGCCGCGAAGTGGTGCGCGGCAAGCCCGAGAATTTCAACCGCCCGGACTACAACTTCCGTCTGCAAGGCAATGGCGACCAGGTGCCCAACGGCAGCGAGACGGTGCAGATCTCCGTGCGCAAGCGCGGCGCGCCGCTCGATCTGATCGTGGCCGAGGCGGCCATCGTCGCCAACAGCAGCTGGGGCCAGCTGCTGGCCGACTATGGTGTGCCCGGCATCTACCGCAGCCAGGCCAGCCTGGCACCCGGCATCAAGGTGCGCATGTCCACCAAGGCCTTGCCGCATGCCGGCATCGGCGTCAAAAGCTATGTATGGGCCACCTCGCCGCTGCGCCGCTACACCGACCTGGTCAACCAGTGGCAGATCATCGCCTGCGCGCGCCATGGTGCCACCGCCGCGCTGGTCGCCCCATTCAAGCCCAAGGATGCGGAACTGTTCTCCATCATCAGCGGCTTTGATGCGGCCTACAGCGCCTACAACGGCTACCAGGCCGGCATGGAGCGCTACTGGACCTTGAAGTACCTGGCGCAGAACAGCATCAGTGACCTCACTGCAACAGTTATGAAGGAAGGCCCGGCAGGCAGCATGCTGGTGCGTGCAGATGAACTACCATTGGTGTTTCCGGTGCTGGGCGCGCAGAGTTTGCCGCGTGGTGCCCAGGTCCGGGTCAAGCTCGGCGAGATCGACGAGATCACGCTGGATGTGACCGGAACCGTGCTGGAGAGACTGGACGACGAACAGGCCAACCAGGCCGAGACAGAGTCGCCAGAAGATGAGGAGGAGGCTGTGGCTGGGCCCATCGCAATCGCGGTGGACATGGGCGACGGTGAGGACGCGGCGACCACAAAAACCGATTAACCCGGAACCGTGAAGTTTTTCCAATTTCTTCGATCGCTGTCCACGCTGCAACTGGCGCTGGCCGTGTCCGTGCTGGTGCACGCCGCCATCTTGAGCATCCGCTTTGTCGACCCCCAGGCCTTTGACCGGGTGTTCGAGGACACCCCGCTCGAAGTGATTCTGGTCAACGCCAAGTCCAACGACGCCCCGCCTGACAAGGCCCAGGCCGTCGCCCAGGCCAACCTGGCCGGCGGCGGCGAATCGGCCAACAGCCAGGAGCGCGCCACCAGCCCCATGCCCTACTCGGCCATCACCAACATGGGTGATGACTTTGAAGAGCGCCAGCGCCAGCTCGATGCCATGCAGACCCAGCAGATGCAGCTCTTGGCCGACCTGCGCAACCAGCTGGCCCAGTACCAGCCGCCCGATACGCGCAAGGCCAGCGCCTCGCAGGCGGAGGTCGAGCAGGAAGAAAAGCACCAGCAGCTGCTCAAGATGCTCGCCGAGATCGAAAAGCGCATCCACGAAGAAAACGCCCGCCCCAAGAAGCGCTACATCAGCCCCGCCACGCGCGAAGAGGTGTTCGCCATCTACTACGACCAGCTGCGCCGCAAGGTCGAGGACCGGGGCACCAGCAACTTCCCCGAAGCCGGTGGCCGCAAGCTCTATGGCGAGCTGGTGATGATCATGACCGTCAACCACGACGGCCGGGTGCTGGGCACCGAGGTCTACAAAAGCTCGGGCAACCAGCAGCTCGACCGCCGGGCCGAGGCCATTGCCGTCAGCAGCGGCCCCTTTGGCCACTTTGGCCCCGCGCTGCGCGCCAAGGCCGACCAGATTGCCGTCGTCTCCAAATTCCGCTTCACCCGCGAGCAGACATTGGAAACGGCCAATTTGCAGTAAAGTGGCAGGCGCTTGAGCGCCATGCTGGCGGGCCGCGTTGCGCCGCCACCGGATGCCCAGCGCATGCCCTTTTTTCTGCCATGCGCGGCCAGCGCCTTCACCGCGCAGCCGCTACGGCCCAGGCCCTTACGACCATGCCCCTTCCAGACCGCTATTGCGTGATGGGCAACCCGATTGCCCACAGCCGCTCACCCCGCATCCACACGCTGTTTGCGCAGCTGACCGACCAGGCGCTGGTCTATGAGGCCGAGCTGGTGGCGCTGGACGGTTTTGACGCGGCCCTGCGCCAGCTGGTGCAGGCCGGTACCCGGGGCATGAATGTGACCGTTCCCTTCAAGCTCGACGCCGCGCGCCTGGCCGACAGCCGCAGCGAGCGCGTGCTGCGTGCGGGCGCGGCCAACACCCTGGTGGTGGGCGCCGATGGCCGCATCCACGCCGACAACACCGATGGCCTGGGCCTGGTGGCCGATATCGTGCGCAATGCGGGGGTGGCGCTCGCCGGCCAGCGCGTGCTGCTGCTGGGTGCCGGCGGCGCCGCTGCCGGCGCGCTGGCACCGCTCATTGCCCAGGCACCGGCGCTGCTCGTGGTCTGCAACCGCACCCATGCCAAGGCCCAGGATCTGGTGGACCAGCATGCCGACCTGGCCCAGGGCTCGGCCACCCAGTTGCTGGCGCTGGAAGCGGGCACACTCGAAGGCCGCTTCGATGTGGTGATCAACGCCACCGCCAGCAGCCTGCAAGGCGCGGCCATCCCAGTGCCCGGCGCGTTGCTGCGCCCCGGCGCGCTGGCCTACGACATGATGTACGGCCCCGCCGCCCAGCCCTTTTTGCAGTGGGCCGCGCAGCACGGCGCCCAGGGCCGCGATGGCCTGGGCATGCTGGTCGAGCAAGCGGCCGAGGCCTTTGCGCTGTGGCGCGGCGTGCGCCCCCCCTCCCTGCCGGTGCTGGCGCAGCTGCGCAGCGAACTGGCCGCCCACTGAGCGCAGGCGCCGATGGTTCCCAGCCCTCTCCCCGCCTTAGCCCGCAGGCCCCGCCGATGAAAGCGATTGCGCGCTGGATCGGCTGGGCACTGCTGCTGGGCATCGCGCTGCAGCTGTTCTTTGTCGCCCGCATTGCGATGATGGCCAGTGTGGACCCGGCCTCCACCGCCTTTGAGCGCAGCGAAGCCTGGCGCCAGCTGCGCCAGGATGGGCGCTTGCACTGGCGCCAGCAATGGCAGCCCTTGTCGCAGATATCGGTCAACCTGCAGCGCGCGGTGATCGCCTCCGAGGACGACGACTTTGTCAACCACGATGGCGTGCTCTGGGATGCGATTGAAAAGGCCCGCGCGCGCAATGCCAAGGCCATCGAGCGCGCCGAGCAGCGCAGGGAAAAGGCCCTGGCACGCGCCCAGGCCCAGGCCGAGCGGCGTGGCGAGGCCTTTGACCCCAGCGCAGTGCAAGCCGGCCCGCCCGCCAGGATCATGGGCGGCTCCACCATTACCCAGCAGCTGGCCAAGAACCTGCTGCTGTCGTCGGAGCGCAGCCTGCTGCGCAAAGGCCAGGAGCTGCTGCTGACCTACACCCTGGAGTTCCTGCTGAGCAAGCAGCGCATTCTGGAGCTGTACCTCAACCATGCCGAATGGGGAGACGGCGTGTTTGGCGCCGAGGCCGCCGCCCAGCGCTACTTTGGCAAACCGGCCGCCCAGCTGAGCGCCTATGAAGCAGCGCGCCTGGCCGTCATGCTGCCCAACCCCAAGGGTGCCGACAAGAACCCCAACTCCGCCTACCTCAACCGCCGCAGCGCCACCATCGCAGCACGTATGCGCTATGCTGAGCTTCCCTGACAGGCGCCTTCGCGCCCACCCCTTTTGAGACGCATGAGAATCCTTGGCATCGACCCTGGCTTGCAGACCACCGGCTTTGGCGTCATCGACGTCGATGGCCAGCGCCTGTCCTATGTGGCCAGCGGCACCATCCGCACCACCACGCTGAACCTGGGCGACCTGCCCGGCCGCCTGAAGATGATCTTTGACGGTATCTGCGAAGTCAGCCAACGCTACCAGCCCGACATGGCCTCGGTGGAAATCGTGTTCGTCAACGTCAACCCCCAGTCCACCCTGCTGCTGGGCCAGGCCCGGGGCTGCGCGCTGACGGCGCTGGTGTCGCAGAACCTGCCGGTTGCCGAGTACACCGCGCTGCAGATGAAAAAAGCCGTGGTCGGCCATGGGCGCGCTGCCAAGAACCAGATCCAGGAGATGGTGCGCCGCCTGCTGCAGCTGCCCGGCCTGCCCGGCACCGATGCAGCCGATGCGCTGGGCCTGGCGATCACCCATGCCCATGCCGGCCTGGCAATGGCACGCATGGCCGAGGCCAGCCCCTTGCAACGCCGCCAGCACGCGATGTACAAGGCCGGGCGCAGCTACTAGGCAAGCACCCACCGGGTGCCTCTGCGGCCTGGTGAACCACTCCGCCTGCAGCGCGCAGGCAAAAAAAAACCTGTGCATCGCTAGCGTGCACAGGTCTGGCCGGCTACAGGCTCCTTATGCGTGGATCCGTGCGCTCCGTGAAGCAGCGCTCGGCATAAGGTGCAACCACCAAAGTAAGCTTTGGAGCGTGGCGCCACACAAAGGTTCGTTGTGGGCACCATGCAAACCCTCAATTATCGCGACTTCGCGGCGGCTCAATAACCATTGATGACAATATTGGCGATCAGGCCGGTGCCAATGGCGATCAGCAGGTAGTCACCGCCGTACTGGATCCATTGGTAGCCCCGGGGTGGAGCGCTGAGGCGGTGGCCGCGCCAGTCGCCCACCACATAGCTGTAGCCACGGTAAGGTGCGGGCACATAGCCGCCCCGGTACCAGTCATTGCGCGGGCCGATGCCACGGCCCCGGTCTGGCACGACCACGACACGGGGAGGTGGGCGGTGGTCATGGCGGTAATCACGGCGCTGCTGCTCGCGGTAGCGGCGGTCCCGCTCGCGTTCACGCTCCCAGCGGCGGTGGTCGGCATGGTCGCGCCGGTCATCGCGCTGGTAATGGCGGTCACCATGGCGTCCATCGGGCTGGGCCTGTGCAGGCGCGCTAAAAGCCAGGGCGCCGGCCAATGCCAGGGCCAGGCTGCCCATGCCGGCCAGACGGCTAAAACGGCTTCGGTGCTTGTTCATGACGGAATCCTTTCTGATGAACCAGCGGCTGCTGGTGCGAGCGGCAAGCATGCCCCCATGCAGATTTAACGCCTGTCGGCGCGCCATCGTTTACCCAAGGCCGGTGCTGCGCACCGGTATGTGTCATTTGTAAAGTTGGGAAGGAGGCGGCAAAGCCGCATGGGCAGAGGGCTGGGGCCGGTGTTGGCCCGCCCGGGGCAAGCCTGGGTTTACCGCACTTTACCTGTCGCGCGGCCTGCCCCAGGCCGGTCTGGCTCAGACCATGCGGCCGACAAAGAGCACCGCAAAGAAGGCCAGGCCCGCGACCACGGTCCATTTGACCAGCAGCAGGGACCACTGGCGGTAGCGGCGCTGGCCGGTGCCCAGGTAAAAGCAAAAGCTGAGGGCTGCCATCAGCACCAGCAGCATGAAGATCCAGCGAAACAGCAGCATCCGTGCAGCCCAGACTTACCAGGCCAGCGCAGACTGCGCAAAGCCCTGCGGGGCTTCGCGCACATGGTCAAAGGTGACGATGTCCCAGGCATCCTGGCGCTGCATCAGCTCGCGCAGCAGCAGGTTGTTGAGGCCATGGCCCGAGCGGAACGCGCTGTAGGCGGCCAGCAAGGGATAGCCCACGATGTAGAGGTCACCGATGGCATCGAGGATCTTGTGTTTGACGAACTCGTCGTCATAGCGCAAGCCGTCGCTGTTGAGCACCTTGTAGTCGTCCATGACGATGGCGTTGTCCAGACCACCACCCAATGCCAGGCCGTTGGAGCGCAGCATTTCCACATCCTTGGTAAAGCCAAAGGTGCGGGCGCGGGCGATATCGCGGCTGTAGTTGCCGATGCCCAGGTCGAACTCATAGGTCTGGCCGGTGGAATCCACCGCCGGGTGCGAGAAGTCGATCTCGAAACGCAGCTTGTAGCCATGGTAGGGGTCCAGGCGCGCCCACTTTTGCGCAGCGCCCTCGCCCTGGCGGATTTCGACCGGCTTGGTCAGGCGCAAAAAGCGCTTAGGCGCGTTTTGCAGCTCGATACCGGCGCTCTGCAGCAAAAACACAAAGGAGGCCGACGATCCGTCGAGAATCGGGATTTCCTCGGCCGTCACGTCGATATAGAGGTTGTCGATGCCCAGGCCGGCGCAGGCCGACATCACATGCTCCACCGTATGGATGCGCACATCACCCTTGCCCAGGGTCGAGGCCATGCGGGTGTCCACCACCGCTTCGGCGTTGACGGGGATATCGACCGGCTCGGGCAGGTCCACCCGGCGAAACACAATGCCCGTATTGGGTTGTGCAGGGCGCAAGGTGAGCTCGACCCGCTGGCCGCTGTGCAGGCCCACGCCCACGGCACGGGTTAAAGACTTGATGGTTCGTTGCTGGAGCATAACTCGTTGATTTTACGCCGTACGCCCGCTTGGGACGCGCAAAAATGCCAATCACCCAGATAGTGCAAGCCTTGTAGGACAAACACTTGCCTTGCCGGCCAATCTGTGCACAAAGCCGCTACCCCCGTGCTTGCACGGACAGCGGACGGGACAACGAACAACCACGCAGCCCTCTAATAACAACGCGCTGAACCCCTGAAAGGTTTCAGCGCGTTGTCTTCAAAGCCCGGTCCATCCCAGAGGCTGGACTGGCTTCAACGAAAGCCCCGCAAGGCGATCAGTCCGCCTGCTTGCGCAGGAAGGCGGGGATCTCCAGGTCTTCCATGCCGCTCGAAGACATCGCATCGACGCGGGCCGAAGCCGCATTGCGGCCAGTGCGCCAGACCGAGGGGGTCTTCTTGTCGGCAAAGTCGTTGGCAAAGGCATTGCCCATGGGCACTGCGTTTTGCACACCCAGACCCGAGACGGGGCTGTTGACCGACTGGGGAGTGTAGGCGATGTCGTCGGTACCGGTACGCAGACCTGCGCTGCCCTGGATCACCGAGATGGGCTGGCGCTTGGCCACGGGACGGGACAGGCCGGTGGCCAGCACGGTCACGCGGATCTCGTCGCCCAGCGTCTCGTCATAGGCCGCGCCGAAGATGACATGCGACTCTGGCGAGGCGTAGGCATTGATGGTGCTCATCGCCTGGCGCGATTCGGCCAGCTTGAGGCTGCCCTTGGTCGCGGTGACCAGCACCAGGATGCCCTTGGCGCCCGACAGGTCGATGCCTTCCAGCAGCGGGCAAGCGACGGCTTGTTCCGCAGCGATGCGTGCACGGTCCGGGCCGCTGGCCGTTGCCGTACCCATCATCGCCTTGCCGGGCTCGCTCATCACGGTCTTCACGTCGGCAAAGTCGACGTTGATGTAGCCGTGGTCGTTGATGATCTCGGAGATACCACCGACCGCGTTCTTCAGCACATCGTTGGCATGGGCGAAGGCCTGGTCCTGGGTGATGTCGTCGCCCAGCACATCGAGCAGCTTCTCGTTGAGCACCACGATCAGCGAGTCGACATTCGCTTCGAGCTCGCTCAGGCCGCCATCGGCGTTGGACATGCGGCGCTTGCCTTCCCATTCGAAAGGCTTGGTCACCACGCCCACGGTCAGGATGCCCATTTCCTTGGCGACGCGAGCGATCACGGGGGCAGCACCGGTACCGGTGCCACCACCCATGCCGGCGGTGATGAACAGCATGTGCGAGCCCACGATCGCAGCGCGGATGTCCTCGATCGCGGATTCGGCAGCCTCGCGGCCGTTCTCAGGCTTGCTGCCCGCGCCCAGGCCGGTCTCTCCCAGCTGGATCACGCGGTGGGCATGGCAACGCTCCAGCGCTTGCGCATCGGTGTTGGCCGAAATGAATTCGACACCTTGCACGCTGTTGGCGATCATGTGCTCGACCGCATTGCCACCACCGCCACCGACGCCGATCACCTTGATCTGGGTGCCTTGGTTGAATGTGTTGCCTTCATACATTTCGATGGTCATTGCCTGCTCCTCTCGCTCTCGCGTCAACATGAGAAAAATGGGTTACGAATAATTCACTCTTTAATGAACAATGGATTGCTGGTGGCCCTTTAGGTCTCCAAGGGTCATACCCTTTGAGCCTTGAAGGGCTGCTTTGCGCCAGCCAACAAGTGGTGTCATGCATGGTTAAAAGTTCCCCACAATAAAGTCCTTCAAACGCCCAAATGCCGATTTCACCGAACCGGACTTCTGGGCCACCTTGTAGCCACGCATGCGGGCCATGCGGGCCTCTTCCAGCAGGCCCATGACGGTGGCAGCACGGGGCTGCGCAACCATCTCGGCCAGGGTGCCGGAATACTTGGGAATGCCGCGTCGCACGGGCTTGAGGAAGATGTCTTCCCCCAGCTCCACCATGCCCGGCATCACCGCGCTGCCGCCCGTCAGCACAATGCCCGACGACAGCACCTCCTCATAACCAGACTCGCGGATGACTTGCTGCACCAGCGAGAAAATTTCTTCGACGCGTGGCTCGATCACGCCGGCCAGCGCCTGCTTGCTCAACAGGCGCGGGCCCCGGTCACCCAGACCGGGCACATCGACCTGCGTGTCGGGATCGGCCAGCAGCTGCTTGGCGCAGCCGCTCTCGACCTTGATGTCCTCGGCGTCCTTGGTCGGCGTGCGCAGCGCCATCGCGATGTCGCTGGTGATCAGGTCACCAGCAATCGGGATCACCGCCGTGTGGCGGATCGCGCCACCGGTGAAGATCGACACATCGGTCGTGCCCGCGCCGATATCGACCACGCACACGCCCAGCTCGCGCTCGTCATCGGTCAGCACCGCCTGGCTGGAGGCGAGCGGGTTGAGCAGCAGCTGCTCGACTTCCAGCCCGCAGCGGCGCACGCATTTGATGATGTTCTCGGCCGCGCTTTGTGCCCCGGTCACGATATGGATCTTGGACTCCAGGCGCAGACCGCTCATGCCGATGGGCTCGCGCACATCCTGGCCGTCGATCGCAAACTCCTGGGGCTCGACCAGCAGCAGGCGCTGGTCCGACGGGATGTTGATCGCCTTGGCAGTGTCCAGCACGCGCGCCACATCGGCGGCCGAGACTTCCTTGTCCTTGACCGCCACCATGCCGCTGGAATTGATGCCGCGGATATGGCTGCCGGTGATGCCGGTGTAGACGCGCTGGATGTTCAGGTCGGCCATCAGCTCGGCCTCCTTGAGCGCCTGCTGGATGCTCTGCACCGTCGCATCGATGTTCACCACCACACCGCGCTTGAGCCCGTTGCTGGGCGCCACGCCCAGCCCTGCCAGCTTGAGCTCGCCATTGCCCAGCACCTCGGCGACGACCACCATGATCTTGGCGGTGCCGATGTCCAGGCCGACGACCACGTCTTTGCTATCTCGCGCCATAGTCAGTAGCCCTCGCTGATCAAGTGATTGGTATGGTTCATGTTTCGCATCTCTGTGTTTTATTTTTTGACTGGCGCCCGGCCCGCTGCCGAGGTGCCCGTGGTCACCCCTTGCATGCGCACCGCATAGCCCCCGGCATGGCGCAGATCCGCCGACGTCAGCGATGCCACGCTGCGTCTGTAGGTACCGGTGACTTCAGGCAAAGATTCAACAAATTTACGTACCCGCTCGCTCAGGACATCCTCCCGGCCCTGGCCCATCTCGATGACTGCACCCGACTGCAAGGTGGCCTTCCAGCTGCCGCTGTTCGACTCGGCCAGCGCCACCAGCGCGTTGTCGAGCTTGGCGTAGATGGGCGCGAGCGCGCGGAACATAGCCAGCACCTCTTGCGAGCGCCCAGCCGGGCCCGACAGGTGCGGCAGGTGCAGCAGATCGGGGTCGGCCGAGTCGCCTTCAAACATCTGGCCTTCGCTGTTGAGCAGGCGGGACTCGCCCTCCGCGCCCCAGATCGCCGTCGCATCCTGCTCGGTGATCGTCACCGCCAAGGTGCTGGGGAACTCGCGCTTGATGCGCGCCTGGCGCACCCAGGGCGCCTGCTCGAAGATCCGGCGCGTCTCATCGAGGTCCATCGTGAAGAAGTTGCCCTTCAAGGACGGCATCACATTGGCCTGCAGCGACACGGCGCTGTTGTGTTCGAGCTCGCCCTGCACCACGATGCGCGCAATGCTCAGCGCCGGATGGTGGATGGCCCAGCGCACCCCAGCCAGCACCAGCAACGCGCCGCAGCCGAGGAACAATGCCGTGGCCAGCATGTTCATCAGCTTGACGTCGAAGGGGACTGGCATGGTCTGCTCCATGGATCTCATCTCCTTGTCTTAGAGCTCCGCACCCTGGGCCGCATCGCTCGATGCATGGGCCAGCAGGTGCAAACACAGGTCTTCATAGCTCATGCCGGTGGCACGGGCGGCCATCGGCACCAGCGAATGGCTGGTCATGCCCGGCGAGGTATTGATCTCCAGCAGGAACAGCTGCTGGTCCGAAGCCCGCACCATCACATCGGCACGCGACCAGCCCCGGCAGCCCAGGGTGCGGAAGGCCTTTTCCGCCAGGTCGCGGATCGCCGCTTCCATCTCGTCTGGCAGCTCGCTGGGGCAGAAATACTGGGTGGTGTCGGTGAAGTACTTGTTCTGGTAGTCGTAGTTGCCTTCGGGCGCGACGATCTTGATCACCGGCAGCGCCTTGGCGCTGCGGCCCTGGCCCAGCACGGCACACGTCGTTTCCATGCCCTCGATGAACTGCTCGCACAGCACTTCGGGGTCGTAGCGGGAGGCCAGCGCATAGGCCTGGGCGCATTCTTCGGGGCTGCTGATCTTGGACAGGCCAATGGTCGAGCCCTCGCGTGCAGGCTTGACGATCATTGGCGCGCCCAGTGCGGCCAGCGCATCGCGCGTGTCCTGCTCGCTGGCGGCCATGCGCCACTCAGGGGTGGACAGGCCTTCAAAGCGCCAGATGCGCTTGGTCATGATCTTGTCCATCGCGATGCTCGAGGCCATCACGCCCGGGCCGGTGTAGGGAATGCCCAGCAGCTCCAGCGCGCCTTGCACCGTGCCGTCTTCGCCATGGCGGCCATGCAGCGCGATGAAGCAGCGCGCAAAGCCTTGCTTGCGCAGCTCGCCCAGGTCCTGCTGCGAGGGGTCAAACGCATGCGCATCCACCCCCTTGGACTGCAGCGCAGCGAGCACGCCCTTGCCGGACATCAGCGACACCTCGCGCTCTGCCGAGCTCCCGCCCATCAGCACCGCGACCTTGCCCAAGGCCTTCACATCAATATTGTTCATGGTTTCACTCATACCGCGCTCCCCTGCGGCGCTACACGCTCTTGCCCACCCGCCAATGCCATCACCTTGGCAGCCACCGCACCAATCGATCCCGCGCCCATGCACAGCAGCACGTCGCCGTCCTGCGCCTGGTCCAGAATCTGCTGGGGCAGGCTGCTGATCTGCTCGACAAACACCGGCTCCACCTTGCCAGCCACACGCACCGCGCGGGCCAGCGCACGGCTGTCGGCCGCCACGATGGGCGTCTCACCAGCGGCATACACCTCGGCCAGCAGCACCGCATCGGCGCCGCCCAGCACCTGGACAAAATCCTCAAAGCAATCCCGCGTGCGGGTGTAGCGGTGCGGCTGGAAGGCCAGCACCAGCCGGCGGCCTGGAAACGCGCCGCGCGCGGCCGCAATGGTGGCAGCCATTTCGACAGGGTGATGTCCGTAATCGTCAATAACCGTCAACTCGCCGCCGTTGGGCAGCTGGGCCTGGCCATAACGCTGAAAACGGCGCCCCACGCCCTTGAAGCCTTGCAGCGCCCGCTGCAGCGCTGCGTCATCGATGCCGATGGCAGCCGCCACACCGACCACGGCCAGCGCATTGAGCACGTTGTGCTCGCCAGGCAGGTTCAGCACCACCTCCAGATCGGGCAAGGGCTGGGCCAGGCGGCGCTGCACGGTAAAGCGCATCTGGCCGTTGTCGGC
This sequence comes from Comamonas sp. MYb21, assembly GCF_037479395.1. Classification (NCBI taxonomy): domain Bacteria; kingdom Pseudomonadati; phylum Pseudomonadota; class Betaproteobacteria; order Burkholderiales; family Comamonadaceae; genus Comamonas; species Comamonas sp. MYb21. The sequence goes on from NZ_JBBGZC010000001.1 coordinate 581,058, forward strand.
CTGCAGGCTCACAGCGCGGATCTGGGCGTTCTCGCCCAGGCCGTAGGTCGTGACCTTGCAGGCCACGCGCTCGATGATGTCGCCAACGGCCGGGCTGTCGATGCAGACCACCGCATTGCCATAAAACGGCATGCGGTTCAAAAAATCGACAAAGGCCGTCTTGAGCCGGCCAAAGTCATGGCCATAGGTGTCCATGTGGTCGGCATCGATGTTGGTGACCACCGCCATCACGGGCAGCAGGTTCAGGAACGAGGCATCGGATTCGTCCGCCTCGACCACGATGTACTCACCACTGCCCAGGCGTGCATTGGCGCCGGCGCTGTTGAGCTTGCCGCCAATGACAAAGGTCGGGTCCAGCCCCGCCTCGGCCAGCACGCTGGTCACCAGGCTGGTGGTGGTCGTCTTGCCATGGGTGCCGGCAATCGCGATGCCCTTGCGCAGGCGCATCAGCTCGGCGAGCATCAGCGCGCGCGGCACCACCGGAATTCCCATGGCCCGGGCGGCCACCACTTCGGGGTTGTCGGCCTGCACCGCCGTCGATGTCACCACGGCCTGGGCCTGGGCGATATGCGCCGCATCATGGCCCACAAAGGTGGTGATACCGGCATCGCGCAGATGCGCCATGGTGCTGCTGTCCGACAGGTCCGAGCCCGAGACCACATAGCCCAGGTTGTGCAGCACTTCGGCAATGCCGCTCATGCCGGCACCGCCGATACCTACAAAATGAATGCGTTGGATGGCGTGTTTCATCGTGCCACCTCCACGCAGGCATCCGCCACTGCTTGGGCGGCTTCCAATTTCTGCATTTTCTTTGCCTTTTGGGCCATGTCCACCAGGCCCGTCCGCTGCATATTCTCTAGCATCTGAGCCAGGTTTTCCGGGGTCAACACGCTTTGTTGCACCAACCAGCCGGCGCCGGCATCCACCAGAAAGCGCGCATTGGCCGTCTGGTGGTCATCCACCGCCGCCGGAAACGGCACAAACACCGCTGCAGCGCCCACGGCGGCCAGCTCGGTCACCGTGCTGGCGCCGGCGCGGCAGACGATGACATCGGCATCCGCATAGGCCTTGGCCGCATCGTCGATAAAGGGGGTGAGGCTGGCTTGCACACCAGCGGCTGCGTAATTGGCCTGCAGTGCATCGATCTGCTTGGCGCCGCTTTGGTGCGTGACCACCGGGCGGGTCTCGGGTGCCATCCGCGCCAACGCCTTAGGGACCACCTCGTTCAAGGCCTTGGCGCCCAGGCTGCCGCCCACCACCAGCAGCTGCAGCGGGCCACTGCGGCCGGCAAAGCGCTCAGCAGGTTCTGGCTGCTGCAGGAACTCGGCGCGCAGCGGGTTGCCCACCCACTGACCGCCGTCAATCGCATGGGGGAAGGCGCTGAACACGCGCTGGGCCATGCGGGCCAGCAGCTTGTTGGCCATGCCCGGCACCGAGTTCTGCTCATGCAGCACGATGGGCACACCGGCCAGCTTGGCCGCCAGGCCGCCGGGCACGGTGATGTAGCCACCCATGCCCACAACCACATCGGGGCGGACCTTGCGCAGCACGGCGCGCGCCTGCTGCAAGGCCTTCAACAGGCGCAACGGCATGCCGACCAGGGACATGAGCCCCTTGCCACGCACGCCCGAGAACGCCACCCGCTCCAGCGCAAAGCCCTGGGGGGGTACCAGGCGCTCTTCCATGCTGTCGGGCGCGCCCAGCCAGTGCACGGTCCAGCCACGGCTGCGCAGCTCCTGGGCCACGGCCAGGCCGGGGAAGATATGGCCGCCAGTGCCGCCCGCCATGATCAGTGCCGTCTTGCCGCTCATGATCGCGCCCCCCCGGCACCCATGGCCTTGTTTTCGCAATCGATGCGCAGCACGATGGCAATCGCCACCAGGTTCATCAAGATCGCCGAGCCGCCGAAACTCATCAGCGGCAGGGTCAGGCCCTTGGTGGGCAAGGCGCCCAGGTTCACACCGGCATTGATGAAGGTCTGAAAGCCCAGCCAGATCGCAATGCCCTGCGCCACCAGGCCGGAGAAGATACGGTCCATGCGGATCGCCTGGCGGCCGATCTCGACAATGCGGCGGATCATGAAGAAGAACAGACCCAAGAGCGCAATGATGCCCACCAGGCCCAGTTCCTCGCCGATCACCGCCAGCAAGAAGTCGGTATGCGCCTCGGGCAGCCAGTGCAGCTTCTCGACGCTGCCGCCCAGGCCCACGCCAAAGATCTCGCCCCGGCCAATCGCAATCAGCGAATGCGAGAGCTGGTAGCCCTTGCCCAGCGCATGCTTTTCGCTCCAGGGATCGAGGTAGGCAAAAATCCGCTCGCGCCGCCATTCCGAGGTCATCACGATCAGCGCAAAGGCTGCTACCAGCACTAGCGCGATCAGGAAGAACATGCGAGCATTGACGCCGCCCAGGAACAGGATGCCCATCGCGATCACGGCGATCACCATGAAGGCGCCCATGTCGGGCTCGGCCAGCAGCAGCGCGCCGACGATGCCCACGGCCAGCCCCATCGGCAGCACCGCGCGGAAGAAGCGCTCCTTGACCTCCATCTTGCGCACCATGTAATCGGCGGCATACATGATGACCGCGATCTTGGCCAGCTCGGAGGGCTGGAAGTTCATGATGCCCAGCGACAGCCAGCGGCGCGCGCCATTGACCACCGTGCCCACATGCGGAATCAGCACCGCAATCAGCAGCAGGATCGAGGCAATGAACAGCCAGGGCGCCCAGTGCTCCCAGACCTTCATCGGGATCTGGAAGGTGAGCACCGCCGCCACAAAGCCCAGCCCCACACTCATCAGGTGGCGCTGGAAGAAATAGTAATGCGCGATCTTGCCGAAGCGCGGGTTGTCCGGCATCGCGATCGAGGCCGAGAACACCATGACGATGCCCCAGGACAGGATGGCCACCACCAGCCAGATCAGCACCTGGTCGGCACCAAAGATATTGGTGGCACTCGACGGCGTCTGGCGGTATTCATTGCCGCCCACGCGCACAGGCAGGATATCGACAGGCTTTTCCCCGGCTGGCTTGAACCAGCCCGAGAACCTGCTGCGCAGTCCGGTATCGGCGCTCATGGCTGCACCTCCAGGCTGGTGCCGCGCTCTTCGGCCAGCGCCGCAACGGCCTGGCAGAAGACCTCGGCGCGGTGGCCGTAGTTTTGGAACATGTCAAAGCTGGCGCAGGCCGGCGACATCAGCACCGCGTCGCCTGCGACCGCCTTCTGGCTGGCCAGCAGCACGGCATCGTCCATGCTGGCTGCGTGCAACATCGGCACACCGGTGTCGGCCAGTGCGGCTTCGATCAGCGGCGCGTCGCGGCCGATCAGCACCACGGCGCGCGCATAGCGCAGCACGGGCGTGGCCAGCGGCGAAAAATCCTGGCCCTTGCCCTCACCGCCCAGGATCAGCACGATGCGGCGCTCGGCACCCAGGCCCATCAGCGCGGCCACTGTGGCGCCCACATTGGTGCCCTTGCTGTCGTCAAAATATTCCACATCGCTGACGATGCCGATGGGCTCGACCCGGTGGCGCTCGCCCCGGTACTCGCGCAGGCCAAACAGCATTGGGGCGAAACCGGCACCTGCCGCATGGCCCAGCGCCAGCGCGGCCAGCGCATTCATCGCGTTGTGGCGGCCCCGGATGCGCAGCGCATCGGCGGGCATCAGCCGCTGCAGGAACACATCGTCTGCGGCTGTCTGGTTGCGCTTGTTGCTGGCGCTGTTGCCATCGTCCTGCGCACGCACCAGCCAGGCCATGCCGTTGACCACTTCCATGCCGTAGTCGCCCACCTGCGTGGGCAGATCCAGGCCAAAGCTGATGTGCGGGCGCAGTTGGGGGCGCTGCAGCTTGACGCGCACGGGCGGCGGCAGCATGGCCATCACGGCCGGGTCGTCGCGGTTGAGCACCATCAGCGCATCGCTGCCAAAAATCTTGGCCTTGGCGCCTGCATAGGCCTCCATGCTGCCATGCCAGTCCAGGTGGTCCTGGCTGATATTGAGCACAGTCGCTGCCGTCGGGTTGAAGGCATGCGCATCTTCGAGCTGGAAGCTGGACAGCTCCAGCACCCAGGCCTGGGGCAGGCTCTGGGCATCGATGTGCTGCGACAGCGTATCGAGCAGGCTGGGGCCGATATTGCCGGCCACGGCCGTGGTCATGCCGGCATGCGCGAGCAATTGCCCCGTGAGCGACGTGACCGTGGTCTTGCCATTCGTGCCCGTGATCGCCAGCACCTTGGGCGCATAGCCATGGGCCTGGGCCAGCGACTGCAGGGCCAGGCTGAAAAGATCCAGCTCGCCGCTGACCGGCAAGCCAATGGCGCGCGCCGCATCAACGACGGGGGCTACGGTTTCGGGGCTCAGTCCGGGCGAGCGGTAGACCACACGCACCGGCTGGCCATCGACCAGCGCAGCGGACAACACACCGGCGACAAAACGCACCTCCGGCAGCTCGCTGCGCAGCTGCGCCAAATGGGATGGCGCATCGCGCGTATCCGCAACCGTCACCTGGGCGCCGCAACGCACACACCAGCGCGCCATCGCCAGGCCCGAGATACCCAAACCCAGCACCAGCACCTGCTGGCCTTGCAGCGGATGCTCTTGCCCCTGCGGCCACTGGGCCGGCACCGGGGCATAGACCACCTCGGCCTCCTGGGGCTGTACATCCACCGCGGTCACCTCGCTGCTGGCAGCGTCCGACACGCCAGGATCGGCAAAGATCTGCGCGACAAAGGCCGCCGCATCCTTGGCGGCCGTCAGGGTCGACACATCGGGCACCGGGGCCATGTCCACTGCCGAGGCGTCGGCAACGGGGGGCACTTCAGCATCCGCAGCATCGGTAGCCACAACGGCTGCTTCGTCCGCAGCCGCGTCCACGGGGGCTTCATCTTCAGCCAAGGGCTGTGCCAGCACTTGCGCATCGGCGCCAGGCGCTGCCACCTCAGGCTGCAACGCGGCAGGCTGCGCCAGCTCAGCCGCAGCCACCGGCACTACCGCTGGCGCCAGGGGCGCAGCTGCGGCTTCTGCCAAAGGGTCAAGGGGGTGGAGGTGCTCGGTTGACATGGTGCTCACCGCAGCTTCAAGGTAGACAGACCGATCAGACACAGCAGCATCGTGATGATCCAGAAACGCACAACGACCTGGGTTTCACGCCAGCCGCTCTTTTCAAAATGGTGGTGCAAGGGGGCCATCTTCAACAGGCGCCGGCCTTCGCCATAGCGCTTCTTGGTGTACTTGAACCAGACCACCTGCATCATCACCGACACGGCCTCGGCCACAAAGATGCCGCCCATGATGGCCAGCACGATCTCTTGCCGAACGATCACCGCGATCGTGCCCAGCGCGCCGCCCAGCGCCAGCGCGCCCACATCGCCCATGAAGACCTGGGCCGGGTGGGTGTTGAACCACAGGAAGGCCAGGCCCGCGCCGGTCATTGCGCAGCAGAACACCAGCAGCTCACCGGTGCCGCCAATGTGCGGGAACAGCAGGTAGCGCGAGAAATTGACGCTGCCGGTCACATAGGCGAACACGCCCAGGGCCGAGCCGACCATCACCACCGGCATGATGGCCAGGCCATCCAGACCATCGGTCAGGTTGACTGCATTGCTCGCGCCCACGATGACCAGGTAGGTCATGATCACAAAGCCCAGCACGCCCAGCGGGTAGTTCACCTGCTTGAAGAAGGGCACCATCAGGCCAGCGTTGGGCGGCAGATCCAGCGAGAAGCCCGACTGCACCCAGTTGACGAACAGGCTCCAGACCTCGGCATTGGTGTTTTCCGAGATGCAGAACACCAGGGCCAGCGCGGAGGCCAGGCCCAGCACCGACTGCCAGAAATACTTTTCGCGCGAGCGCATGCCTTCGGGGTCCTTGTTGACCACCTTGCGCCAGTCATCGACCCAGCCAATGGCACCAAAGCCCCAGGTGACGATCAGCACGATCCAGACAAAGCGGTTGGACAGGTCAAACCACAGCACGGTCGAGATGGTGATCGCCAGCAGGATCAGCACGCCGCCCATCGTGGGGGTGCCGCTCTTGCTCAAATGGCTTTGCATCGCATAGCCCCGGATGGGCTGGCCGATCTTCAGCGCCGACAAGGTGCGGATGACCTTGGGGCCAGCCACCAAGCCGATCACCAGCGCCGTCATCGCCGCCATCACCGCGCGGAAGGTCAGGTACTGGAAGATGCGCAAAAAGCCGAACTCGGGCGAGAGGCTTTGCAACCAGCTGGCGAGCACAATCAGCATGCGGCCTCCTCATGGGCGTTCAGGCCCTTGTCTGCGCACGACTGCATCGCCTGCACCACTTGCTCCATCTTCATGAACCGCGAACCTTTGACCAACACACTGCCCAACTGAGGCATCAACTTGCACACCGCATCCTGCAAGGCAGGCATGCTCTCGAAATGCTGAGCACCCGCACCAAAGGCCTCGGCGGCCGACTGGCTTTGGGCACCCAAAGTAAACAACTGGGCGATGCCATGCTGCCTGGCCAGCGCACCGGCCTCGGCATGGAACTGGGGCCCTTGGTCACCCACCTCGCCCATATCACCCAGCACCAAGAGCTGGGCCGCAGGCAGCTCGGCCAGCACCTCGATCGCGGCTTGCACCGAATCCGGGTTGGCGTTGTAGCTGTCATCGACCACCGTCAGGCTGCGGCCGGCGATGGGCAGGGCCAGCGCGCGCGAACGGCCCTTGACCGGCTCGAACGCCGACAGGCCCTGGGCAATCGCAGCCAGCGGCACACCGGCGGCATGGGCGCAAGCAGCGGCGGCCAAGGCATTGCGCACGTTGTGGCGGCCAGCAATCTGCAGCACCACGGGCGCAGCGCCACCGGGCAGGTGCAGCTGCAAATGCCAGGCACCCTCTTGCCACCGCACATCGCTGGCATAGGCCTGGGCACCATCGGCCTGTTCGCCGAACAGGCAGGTCGCCCGGCCGGCAGCCAGTGCTTGCCACAAGGGGGTGTAGGTATCGCCAGCAGGGAACACCGCCACGCCATCGGCCGGCAGCGCGGCGAGCACGCTGCCGTTTTCGCGGGCCACGGCTTCCACCGTGTGCATGAACTCCTGGTGCTCGCGCTGCGCGTTGTTGACCAGGGCCACCTGGGGCTGCGCCATCGCGGCGAGCACGGCGATTTCGCCAGGGTGGTTCATACCCAGCTCGACCACGGCAGCGCGGTGCGCAGCCGTCAGGCCCAGCAGGGTCAACGGCACGCCGATCTCGTTGTTCAGGTTGCCACGCGTGGCCCAGGCCGCATCACCCGCATGGGCGCGCAGGATCGAGGCCAGCATCTGGGTCACCGTGGTCTTGCCATTGCTGCCCGTCACCGCAATCAGCGGCAGCGGGAACTGCGCACGCCAGCCCGTGGCCAGTGCGCCCAGCGCCGCCAGGGTATCGGGCACCACAATGCCGGGCAGGCCAGCCTCGGCCGGGTCGGCATGGCACAGCGCGGCCGCTGCACCTGCCGCCTGGGCCTGGGCCAGAAACTGGTTGGCATCAAAGCGCTCACCCTTGAGCGCCACAAACAAATCGCCCGCCTGCAGGCTGCGCGAGTCCGAGTGGACGCGCAGCAGCGGCACAGCACCATCCCCCACCAGCCGGGCCTGGGGGACAAAGGGCTCAATGAAGCCCAGCGCCTGCTGCAGGGTCATCATGCTCATAGTTGTTCTTTCCGCTTGGCCAGCGCAGCATGGGCCTGCGCGGCATCGAGAAAGGGCAGCTTCACGCCAGCCACTTCCTGGTAATCCTCATGGCCCTTGCCGGCCAGCAGCACCACATCCTGGCTGGACGCGCGCAGCAGCACCTCTTCGATGGCGGCCGCGCGGTCGGCCTGTACATGCCAATGCGCACTGGGCGTCATACCGCGCAGAATGTCGTCGATGATGGCCTGGGGCTGCTCGCCGCGCGGGTTGTCGCTGGTCACGACCACCTCGTCGGCACCGGCCTGGGCAATGCGGCCCATCAGCGGGCGCTTGCCGGCATCGCGGTTGCCACCACAGCCAAACACGCACCACAGCTGGCCGCCGCGCTGTACAGCCAGCGGGCGCAGCGCCTGCAAGGCCTTGTCCAGCGCATCGGGGGTGTGGGCGTAATCGATGGCCACCAGCGGCGCACCGGCCTGGCTGACCTGCTCCATGCGCCCGGGCACTGCCGCCAGCACCGCACAGGCTTGTGCAGCCTGCTGCAAGCTCGCTCCCAGCACGCGCAGGCTGGCCATCACCTGCAGCAGGTTAAGCACGTTGTACTGGCCAATCACCTGGCTGTGCAGGGTCACGGCAGCGGCTTCGGCGCCCGCCTCTACAACCTCGAACACCAGGCCACGTTCGCCCGCGCGGATGGCCTGGGCCGACAGACGGGCCTGGCTGGGCTTATCCACGGAGACGGTCCACAGATCCAGCGCGCCACCGGCCAAGGATGCCGCCAGTGCCGCGCCGCGGGCGTCGTCCAGGTTGACCACAGCCGATTGAAGGCCGGACCAGTGGAACAGTGCCTCCTTGGCGGCCCAGTAGGCGTCCATGCTGCCGTGGTAGTCCAGGTGGTCCTGGGTGAAATTCGTGAAGATGGCCAGCCGGATGCGGGTGCCGGCCAGGCGGTGCTCGGCAATGCCGATGGACGAGGCCTCGATCGCGCAAGCGCCATAGCCGGCATCGGCAAAGCTGCGGAAAGCGCGTTGCAGCAGCACCGGATCGGGGGTGGTCATGCCGGTCACATCGAGCTGGTGCGGCGGAATGCCCACGCCCAGGGTACCGACCATGGCGCAGCCCCGGTGCGGCAGCACACCGGCTTCGCACAGATGGCTCACCGCCTGGGCCAGCCACCAGCTGATGCTGGTCTTGCCATTGGTGCCGGTGACAGCCAGCACATCGAGCTGCTCGCTGGGCTGGCCAAACCAGGCGCTGGCCATCGGGCCGGTGGCAGCCTTCAAATCGGCCATCGCAGCAACGGGCATGCCCTGCAGATCAAATTGTTCCAGGCCAGCCTGCTCGACCAGGCAGGCGGCCGCGCCGCGCTGCACGGCCTGGGCCACATAGGCCCGGCCGTCGTTGACGCCGCCGGGCCAGGCAATAAAGGCGTCGCCCGCTTGCACCTGGCGGCTGTCGGTGTGCAGGGTGCCGCCACGTACACGCTCGCGCAGCCACTCAACGGCGGCGGCGGTGCTGTGCACCGTGGTCACGGTGGTGGTGTTGTGGGTGGTGGTGCTCATAGCGGCTCCTCCACATCGTTGGCCACGATCTGCGGCTTGACCGACATATCGGGCTGCACGCCCATCAGGCGCAGGGTCTGCTGCACCACTTCGCTGAACACCGGGCCAGCGACGGTACCGCCATAAAAGCTGCCCTGGCTGGGCTCGTCGACCATCACGGCCACGATGATGCGCGGGTTCTCGATCGGTGCAATGCCGGTGAACCAGGCGCGGTACTTGCCTGCGGCATAGCCCCGGCCCTGCTGCTTGCGGGCCGTACCCGACTTGCCGCCGATGGAGTAGCCCACGGTCTGCGCCTTCTGGCCGGTACCACCGGGGCCGGCAGCCATCCACAGCATGTGGCGCACCAGCTCGGCGGTCTTCTTCGAGAACACCGGCGTGCCCGCAGGACGGCCCGTGCGCTTGAGCATGGTCGCCGGGATCACATTGCCGTCGTTCGAGAACACGGTGTAGGAGCGCGCCATCTGGAACAGCGAAGCCGACAGGCCGTAGCCGTAGGAGATGGTGGCCTGCTCGACCGGCTTCCAGGTCTTCCAGGGACGCAGGCGGCCACTGGCCGCGCCCGGGAAGGCGATCTGGGGCTTTTGCCCATAACCCAGCGCCGAGTGCACATTCCACATCTCTTGGGGCGTCATCTTCTGCGCCACCTTGAGCGCGCCCACGTTGGAGGACTTCTGGATCACGCCATCCACCGTCAAGGCCCCGTAGTTGTGGGTGTCACTGATCGTGAAGCCGCCGATCGCGTAGCGTCCGGGGGTGGTGTCGATGATCGTGGTGTTCTTGACCCGGCCCAGCTCCAGGGCCGTGCCCACGGTGATGGGCTTCATCGTCGAGCCGGGCTCAAAGGTGTCGGTGATGGCGCGGTTGCGCAGCTGCTCGCCGGTCAGGCGCGAGCGGTTGTTCGGGTCATAGCTGGGGTAGTTGGCCAGCGCCAGCACTTCGCCGGTGTGGGCATCCATCACCACCACGCTGCCGGCCTTGGCCTTGAAGGCGGCCACCTGGTCGCGCAGCTTCTGGTAGGCAAAGAACTGCACCTTGCTGTCGATGGACAGCTGGATGTCCTGGCCCTCTTGCGGCGGCGTCTCCACGCCGACGCCTTCGACGATGCGGCCCAGGCGGTCCTTGATCACGCGGCGCGAGCCGGCCTTGCCGCCCAGCTCGGTGTTGAAGGCCAGCTCCATGCCTTCCTGGCCCTGGTCTTCCACATTGGTAAAGCCCACGACGTGGGCTGCGGATTCACCTTCGGGGTACTGGCGCTTGTATTCCTTGCGCAGGTAGATGCCCTTGACATCCAGCGCCTTGATCTTCTGCCCGATATCCCAATCGAGCTGCCGCTTGATCCAGACAAAGGACTTGTCCTCATCGGCCAGCTTGGCATCGAGTTGCGCCAGCGGCATGCCCATCAGCTTGGCGATCTCGCCAATCTTGGCCTTGATCGCCGGATCGGCCTGGTCCACATCTTCGGGAATCGCCCAGATGCTGGCAGCGGGCACGCTGGAGGCCAGAATCAGGCCATTGCGGTCGAGGATGCGGCCCCGGTTGGCCGGCAGCTCGATCGTACGGGCAAAGCGCACTTCGCCCTGGCGCAGAAAGAAATCGTTGCCGATGACCTGCACATAGGCGGCGCGGCCAATCAGGCCGGTAAAGGCCAGCGCCAGGCCAATCATGATGAAGCGGCTGCGCCACATCGGCGTGCGCTCGGCCAGCAGCGGGCTGGTGGAGTAGCGCATGTCCTTGCTCATGGTGCCACGCCTCCGGTGCCCGGCTCGGGCACATAGACGGTGACGGCCGGCGTCGCCGTCTGCATGCCCCATTTGTCGCGCGCGAGCTGCTCTAGGCGCAGCGGCGTGGCCTGGGCGCGCTTTTCCACCTGCAGGCGCTGGTGGTCCGTCTCCAGCTGGCGCGACTCGGCCAGTGCGCGGTCGAGTTCGGTGAACAGCTTGCGCGATTCATACTGCGACTGCACCAGCGCCATCGCGCTGAGGATCGTCACCATGAGCAGCAGAATGTTCAGGCGCAGCAGCACAGCCACCCCCTGTTGCATGGTCCGGGCAGGCAGCGGTGCATCATGCCGCCACCTCGGTGCGTTCGGCCACCCGCATCACCGCACTGCGGGCGCGTGGGTTGGCCGAGACTTCTGCCTCACTGGGTTTGATGCGCTCGAGCGCCTTGAGCAGCATGGGCTTGGGCGCTGCAAAGGGTGCACGGCGGTCGAACACCTCTTTGGAATGCTTGGCGATGAACTGCTTGACGATGCGGTCTTCCAGCGAGTGGAAGCTGATCACCACCAGGCGGCCGCCGGGAGCGAGCACCCGCAGGCTGGCCTCTAGCGCCTGTTCGAGCTCTTCGAGCTCGGCATTAATGAAAATCCGAAGAGCCTGGAATGTCCGCGTAGCTGGATTTTGCCCAGCCTCGCGGGTCTTGACTGCGCCAGCCACGAGCTCGGCCAGATCGGCAGTGGTGGCGACTGGCGAGCCAGCCTCCCGCCGCGCAACAATCGCCTTTGCAATGGGCCCAGCAAACCGTTCTTCACCGAAGTCACGAATCACCTCCGCTATTTGCTGTGTTTCCGCCTCTTGCAACCACTCGGCCACACTCTGGCCTCGGGTGGTGTCCATGCGCATGTCGAGCGGGCCATCGAAGCGGAAACTGAAGCCGCGCTCGGGACTGTCGATCTGCGGGGAGCTGACCCCCAGATCCAGCAGCACGCCGGCCACCGAAGCGGCAGGCAGCTGCGCCATGTGGCTGAAGCCCTCATGGCGAATGGCAAACCGGGCGTCGGCAATCTTGCCGGCCTCGGCAATCGCCTCCACGTCCTTGTCAAAAGCAATGAGCCGGCCCTGGGCCGGCAGCTTGGACAGCACCAGGCGGGAGTGCCCGCCTCTGCCGAAGGTCCCATCGACAAAGACCGGGTCCATCTCGACCCTGGCCTCCAACAAGGCGTCCACGGCCTCGTTGAGCAAGACGGTGGTGTGCAGGTAGTTCTTGGTTTCCACATGCACCTCAGAATGCAAAGTTATCCAGGGCGTCGGGCGGCAGATTCTGCAGGGCTTCGGCCTCCTGCTTCTCGTACGTCGCCTTGTCCCACAATTCAAAATGGCTGCCCATCCCCATCAGGATCGCGTCCTTGGTGATGTTGGCCGCAGCACGCAGCTCGGGGGACACCAGCACACGGCCAGTGCCATCCATCTCCACATCCATGGCGCTACCCAGAAAAATCCGCTTGAGCACCTGCTCGCCCATCTTGACCTGCGCCATGCGCGCGCTGAAAACCGCCCAGGCATCCTGCGGGAAGATCATCAGGCAACCATGGGGGTGGCGGGTAATGGTGAGCGTGGGTCCGGGCTTCGTCAGCGCGTCGCGATGCCGGGTCGGTATCGATAACCGACCTTTCGCATCAAGACTGAGTGAGGAAGCTCCTTGAAACACGGTGTGGACTCTGGTTGGGGTTTCGGAGGGAGTAAGTGCACTTTTTCCCACAAAACTGCACTTTTCCCCACTGTATCAGGAATTCCAGATCGCGCCACACTTCAACACAATGATTTGCAATGAAAATACAAGTAAATCAATAACTTATAACGCACTTCGAGCAAAAACCGCTATGAAATTCTTCTTATTTGATAGGCACTTACAATCGCCTCTATATCCAGACTCTTAGCAAAATTGACGCCATCAGGGATTAGCATCTGATCGTCTTTTGTTACAAAACTAGATGTTCTCCTACAGGCCCAGATGCGGCGGCTGGGCGAAAAGCAAGTGCCCGCCAACATGGGCGGGCACGCGGTTCAGAATGCGCGCTGCCGCGCACCTTATGGCTAGAGGATATAACGCGATAAATCCTCGTTTTGGCTCAACGAGCCCAGGCGCTGGTCCACATAGGCGGCGTCAATCACCACCGTCTGCCCGCCCAGCTTGGCGGCCCCAAAGCTGATCTCCTCGAGCAGGCGCTCCATCACCGTCGCCAGGCGGCGCGCGCCGATGTTCTCGGTGCGCTCATTGACGTCAAAGGCGATGCGCGCCAGGCGCGTGATGCCATCGGCCTCAAACTGCAGCGTCACGCCTTCGGTGGCCAGCAGCGCTTCGTACTGCTTGATCAGCGAGGCATGGGTCTGCGTCAGAATGGCCTCGAAATCCTGCACCGACAGCGAGCCGAGCTCAACGCGGATCGGAAAACGCCCTTGCAGCTCGGGGATCAGGTCGCTGGGCTTGGCCAGGTGAAAGGCGCCCGAGGCAATGAACAGGATGTGGTCGGTCTTCACAATGCCGTACTTGGTCGACACCGAAGTGCCTTCGACCAGGGGCAGCAGATCGCGCTGCACGCCCTGGCGCGAGACATCGCTGCCGCTGGTCTCCTGGCGCGTGGCGACCTTGTCGATCTCGTCGATGAAGACGATGCCGTTTTGCTCGAGGTTCTCGATGGCCCGGGATTTGACATCTTCCTCGTTCACCAGCTTGGCCGCCTCCTCATCGGTGATCAGCTGCAGCGCTTCGCTGATCTTGAGCTTGCGGACCTTGCGCTTTTCCTGGCCCATCTGGCTGAACATGCCGCGCAGCTGCTCGGCCATCTCTTCCATGCCCTGGGGGCCCATGATCTCGAGCTGGGGCTTGGCCTCGGCCACCTCGATGTCAATTTCCTTGTCATTGAGCTCACCCTGGCGCAGCTTCTTGCGGAACACCTGGCGCGTGCTGGTATCGGGTGCGGCTTCGCCGGTGCGGGCGGGTGGCAGCAGCGCGTCCAGAATGCGCTCTTCGGCGGCATCCTCGGCACGCACGCGCAGCTTCTTCACGTCCGATGCGCGGGTCTGTTTGACGGCCACCTCGGCCAGGTCGCGGATGATGGCATCCACATCCTTGCCCACATAGCCCACCTCGGTGAACTTGGTCGCCTCAACCTTGATGAAGGGCGCATCGGCCAGCTTGGCCAGGCGCCGGGCGATCTCGGTCTTGCCCACACCCGTGGGGCCAATCATCAGGATGTTCTTGGGCGTGATCTCCTGGCGCAGGCCGTCAGCGACCTGCTGGCGGCGCCAGCGGTTGCGCAGCGCGATAGCGACCGCGCGCTTGGCATTGGCCTGGCCAACGATATGGTTGTCGAGTTCGGAAACGATTTCCTGGGGTGTCATCGAGGACATAGTGCAAAAATCCGGTTGGCACCCGCCGGGCAACGGGTACAGCAGTCGATCAATGGGAGATGGGGCGGCAGGCGGCGCGCCAGCCTGCCAGACGCTCACAAGGTCTCAATCGTGTGGTGCATATTGGTGTAGATGCACAGCTCACCGGCGATGCCCAGCGATTTGCGCACCACCTCTTCGGCCGACAGCTCGGTGTTGTTCAACAGCGCCTTGGCGGCCGAATGCGCATAGGCGCCGCCCGATCCGATGGCCACAATGCCCTGCTCGGGCTCCAACACATCGCCGTTACCGGTGATGATCAGCGAGGCCGAATGGTCGGCCACCGCCAGCATGGCTTCGAGCCGGCGCAGCACCCGGTCGGTGCGCCAGTCCTTGGTCAGCTCGATCGCTGCGCGGGTCAGCTGGCCCTGGTGCTTGTCTAGTTTGGCCTCGAAGCGCTCGAACAAGGTGAAGGCATCGGCCGTGGCGCCGGCAAAGCCGGCCAGCACCTTGCCGCCATAGAGCTTGCGCACCTTGCGTGCAGTGCCCTTGACGACGATGTTGCCCAGGGTGACCTGGCCATCGCCGCCGATGGCGACCTGGATGCCTTGCGGCGTTTCGCGCCGCACGCTGAGAATGGTTGTGCCGTGATACTGTTCCATAGTCTTGTCTATATGGAGCCTGGCCCGGGTTTTCCAAGGAGGGGGCGGCACAGCAGGCAGAAAAAAACGCACCCGCAGGTGCGTTGGTCGCCAGCTGCCGCTGACCGATCAGTTTTCCCGCTGGTTGACGATGGAATGCTCGTTGATGCCGATCAGGTTGAAGAACACGGCATTCAAGCGGTGCAGGTTGCCAAAACGCACCAGCACGTTTTTCTGTTGGCATTCGGCCACCCAGTTGAGCACCGAGCCAGCCGCGACAAAATCGATGCGCATCAGGCGGTCGCAGCGCACCGTGAACGGCATGCCCGGCTCCACCATCGGTGTGAAGGTATCGAGCTGCTGCGAGACATCCCCTTCGACAATCCCCTCGAGCACGGCCTGCGGGCTGTCGGCGGCCACCGGCTTTCTCTCGGGCAGATCAAAGCCCAGCGACATATCGGGCGCAGCGGGCGCGCCAGAGCGCCCGCTGTCGCTGCTGGTCTCGGCCCGGGGCGCGACCCAGGATGGCGGCGAGACCTCGTAGGTGATGCAGTAATCGAGCGCAGCCGCTTCAAAATCCTGCTCCAGCTGCAGCAAACGCAAAAAGGCCATGCGCAGCGACCAGCGCTCCTGGGCCACGGCGTTGTCACCCACGGGCGTTTGCGCCTCGAGCACCGAGAGCAGATGGTCCGCCCCGACAAAGACCAGGCGCGCATCGGGCTGGTCTGCCCACACGCGGAACTGCGCCAGCAGCGCGGCAACCACCTCATCGCGCACCTCGGTCACGCGGGACCAGTTCAGCGTCCAGGGGGGTGCATAGCGTTTGAGGTTGCCTTGCAGGCCACTGAGCGCCGCGCTGCTGAGCACGGGCGGTGCCTGCCAGTTAAGCAGCCGCACCTCTTGCGCGGAGGTGTCGCCCGCCTGCAGCGCCTTGGCGCCCAGCTCTTGCGGCATCGAGAACCACACGGGCGCAGAGCGCCCATATTTGCTGGCAAATTCAATAGCGTGGAAATCAAACTTGGTCTGGTCACCGGTGGCGCGGTACAGGTCAAACAAGGTCAGCCAGATCGTCAGCTGCCCCATCAGATCGCCACGGCGCTGTTGCACCAGGGCCAGCAGCGAGGCCTCGGCCCCGGCTGCATCGCCGTTGGCAAACAGCACCGCCGCTTCTTCCAGATCGGTATCGTGGATAAACCGGCCCGACTCGACCTGGGCATCAAAGGCAGCGGCAGGCAAGGTCGCCGGTGCCGCTGGCGGCGGCGCCACCGGTGCAGCAGCGGGTGCCACAGGCACAGCTTCGGCCACCAAGGGCGCCGCAGCAGATGCCACAGGCACCGGCGCACTGACCGGCGTGGCCTCGGCAGGGGCAGCAGCGGCAGGATCGGCCGCAGCCGCAGCGGCGTTGTCGCCGGACCACCACTGCTTGGACATCTGCCGCTCGATCTGGTTGATTTTCTCGATGGTGTGCGAAGGATGGGCATGCTTGCCCGCCGCAACGGCTGCGGCATCGGGCGCCACCCCGCCTTCGAGCATGGCCGCCGAGCTGGCAGCGCCATCGGCGCCAGCGCTGCTGGACTTGTTGGCTTCGCGCCGAATCTTGCGCAGCTGGTCGAACTCCAGCTTGCGCACAAAATCATTGCGGCGCTTGCGCTCCATGATTTCCTTGAGCGCCTGCTTGGAAAACTGCGCCTCAGGGTTCTCCGGCTCCGGCGTCTTGTCCAGCTCCGACCACTGCGTGGTCGGTTTGGTTACAAAGCGCACCACTTTGGACAACAAACCCTTGGTTGGCTTTTGAGCCTCACTCATGGTTACTCCCTCCCCTTGTGTGTCCGGTGCGCTGCCCCAGCCTCAATCACCAAACATTTTTTGTTTCAATTCACGGCGCTGCTGCGCTTCCAGCGACAAAGTGGCCGTAGGACGCGCCAGCAGACGGCCCACCCCGATGGGTTCGCCCGTCTCGTCGCAGTAGCCATAGTCGCCCGCATCGATGCGGCTGATCGACTGGTCGATCTTCTTTAAGAGCTTACGCTCACGGTCGCGCGTGCGCAAGACAAGCGCATGCTCTTCCTCAATGGTAGCGCGGTCTGCTGGATCGGGCACGACCACGGTGTCTTCACGCAGGTTTTCCGTCGTGGCATCGGCATTGAGGTGGATGCCCGTCTTCAGCTCCACCAGCTTCTTGCGAAAGAACGCCAGCTGGATGTCGTTCATGTATTCGCTCTCCGGCATCGACAGCACCTCATCGTCAGTGAGGGTGTCTACCGTCTTGGACTTCCAGGCATTGGCCAGCTTG
Organism: Comamonas sp. MYb21; assembly: GCF_037479395.1. Taxonomy (NCBI): domain Bacteria; kingdom Pseudomonadati; phylum Pseudomonadota; class Betaproteobacteria; order Burkholderiales; family Comamonadaceae; genus Comamonas; species Comamonas sp. MYb21. Next base: position 598,304 of record NZ_JBBGZC010000001.1, read on the forward strand.
GCGTCGCGTTTAGGGATGGTTTGCGTAGTGGTAGGCATAGTTCTCTCGACTGGCTAGCGCAGTTCTTACATGCGACGGATGTCCGTCTCGTTACAAAAGGTGCAAAGCCCGACAGGCTCCGCCCCCTGATCAACTTGCCCGCGTCCCACAGGGACCCAGGCACATCTATGAAGTCGGGCCGGTGCCCGCAACTCCGTCATCTTGCAGGCCAACCCGGCCAGCACCTGGCAGGGTAAAGCTCGCTTGCACAAGCCTCCTTCTCCTTCAGCGCCGTGTCCAACAGGCCAAAGCCCCTTGTCACACCGCGCTCTCTCATCGAAATCTTCAGGACGAACCACGGAAACCGTATCTCGCCGCATGCCTGCTTTGCTGCATTTCGGGCCGCGATTGTATATGGCATCGCTGCACAGCAACAAGTGGATGCAGCCCGGATGCAACGGGGGGTTTCCCCGGGGTCTCATCCCCGGGCCGGCCCCTCGTGGGCAATCAGGCCTCCACCACGCACTGGTCCAGGCCCTGGCGCAGGATGTCCTGCGGCAAATCAATACCGATGAAGACCATCTTGCTCTGGCGGCGCTCGTCGGCAGCCCACTCGGGACCCAGATCGCTGCCCATCAGCTGGTGCACGCCCTGGAAAATCACCTTGCGGTCGGTGCCTTTCATCGCCAGAACGCCCTTGTAACGCAGCATGCGCGGACCATAAATGTTCACAATGGCGCCCAGGAAGTCTTCCAGCTTGGCCGGGTCAAAGGCCTTGTCCACGCGGTAGACAAAGCTTTTCACATCATCGTCATGGTGGTGGTGGTGCGGGTGGTTGCAGTGCTCGCCATGCACGTGGTCATGGTCATGGCCGCAGTTTTCATCGTGCACATGGCCATGGCTATCGCCATGGTCATGGTCGTGGCCGCAATGCTCGTCATGCACATGGCCGTGGTCGTGGCCTTCTTCCTTGAGGAAGTCCGGATCGATGTTGAGCGTGGCATTCAGGTTGAAACCACGCAGATCGAACACGTCCTTGAGCGGCACATCGCCAAAATGCACTGCGCGGATCGGTGCGCGCGGGTTCATGTGCTTGAGGCGGTGGACCAGCGCGTCCTTGTCGGCCTCGGTCACCAGGTCGGTCTTGGACAGGAAGATCTGGTCGGCAAAGCCCACCTGGCGGCGTGCTTCCTGGCGGGTGTCGAGCTGCTGGCCGGCATGCTTGGCGTCCACCAGGGTGATGATGGAGTCGATCAAATAGGTTTCGGCAATTTCTTCATCCATGAAGAATGTCTGGGCCACCGGTCCGGGGTCGGCCAGGCCCGTGGTTTCGATCACGATGCGCTCGAAATCCACCAGTCCCTTGCGGCGCTTGGCCGCCAGCAGCTGCAGCGCTTCGCGCAGGTCCTCACGGATGGTGCAGCAGATGCAGCCATTGCTCATCTGCAGAATCTGTTCCTTCGATTCCGTCTTGAGGATGTCGGTATCGATGTTCTCTTCGCCGAACTCGTTCTCGATCACGGCAATCTTCATGCCGTGCGACTCATGCAGCACACGCTTGAGCAGCGTGGTTTTGCCCGAGCCCAAGAAGCCCGTGAGGATGGTGACTGGAATGAGTGACATAGGACCCCTGATAGTTACACAAAAGGCAGCGTTCACAAGCCGCGCCACGCGCCAGGCTTGCCCGCCCACGGCCCAGCGCACAAGCTCAGGCCTTTGTATCAAACACCGTTATATGGGGCCATGCCAGGCAATATCAAGACAGCCACAGGTAATTTCTGTGGCGATGCCGACAGCGGGCTATTGTGGCATGTTTTGCAGGCAGCACGCTCAACGGAACAAGCGGCGGATATTTCAATGCCAGTCAACAAAGCTTGCTATCAAATCAATAACAAATGGCGGTCCGGTTTTTTCGAGCAGGCACCGTGGGGCCCCCAAGCGCGTCAGAACCGCTCGTAGCCCTGCAGGTAGCGCCACTGCCCCTGGGGCAGCTTGCTCAGCGAAATCCGGCCGATGCGCAAACGCTTGAGCGACAGCAGCTCCAGCCCCAGTGCGGCACAAATGGCGGGCAGCCATTCGGGCGCGACCCGCTTGAGCGCAAACCGCAGATGGGTCTCGTTCTGCCAGCTGGCCTTGAGGGGCGGCAGGCGCTCGCCATCCACATACAGCCCCTGGGCCAGCAAGGCCAGGCCATCGTCGACGATCTGCCCCTGCACCTCGACCAGGCATTCCTGCTCCAGCAAATCCGCCTCTTCGGCCAGGTGGCGGATGATGCGCGGGTCCTGGCTGTAGACCACCAGGCCGCTGGCAGCGCGCGGGATCGGCAGCAAAAACTGCTGGTGGCGAAAATGGCGCGCCACGGGCCGGGCAGGCTGGGGGGTATCGACATCGGCCAGGTTGTCGGGCGTCAGCAAATCCAGCGCACTGAGGCCCGGGCGCCCGGGCTCGAGCGCGCGCAGGCTGTAGCCCGCAGGCTTGTGCAGCAGCAAGGTGACCGGTTGGATCGGGCGCAGATCGGCGCCGCGCTGCAGCAGCACGGTCTGGCTGGGCAGCACACGGGCGCCGGGGGTGTCCTGGATCTGGCCATCCACCGAGACAAAGCCGGCATCGATGTAGTGCTCAGCCTCGGCGCGCGAGCAACCGATGTCGCTGGCCAGGCGTTTGGACAGGCGAATGGCTTGGGGGTCTTGGGCTTGCATGGCAGCAACTCTGCGGCTTGGCGCAACAACGCGCCATCCGCTCCTTAAAAAATAGCAAAAACTCTGCAATCACAGAGCGTAAACGCCATTTTAATCGCCGGCCATCGCTTGCGCCCGATGCCTGCTGTGTGGCCTTGCCTTTGACCGGGTGGAGGGCTTCAGGCCGGCGCAAAACGCAGGCGAAACCGCGCGCCGCCCCGCGGCGAACTCTCGGCATGTGCCACCCCGCCTTGCAACTCGGTCAGCGCCTGCACAATGGACAGCCCCAGGCCCGAGCCTTCCCGCTTGCGCCGGCCCGGGGCCATTGCAAAGCGGCGGAAGGGGTGGGCGCGCAACTCCTGCGGCAGGCCCGGCCCGGCATCGCTGACCAGCAGCTCGATCCAGATATGCCCTTGCGCATCGCGCAGGTTGCGCACCTCTACCTCCAGCCAATGCCCGCTGGCCGCGTGGCGCACGGCATTGCCGACCAGGTTGGCAATGATCTGGCGCATGCGCAATGGGTCGGCGCGGATCGTGCTGAGCGCATCGTCCTGGGGCAGCAGCAGCGACAGCGCCATCTCGGCCTGCTGCAGCTGGGGCTGCAGCTCCTGCAGGCTCGCGCGCACCAGCGCGCCCAGGCTCAACCGCTCCCTGCGCAGCGACATCTCTCCCGCCTCGGCCATCGCCAGCGTATGCAGGTCGTCAATCAGGCGGCCCAGGTGCTCGGTCTGCGCCAGCAGCAGCCGAAACTCCAGCTCGCTGGGCGCAATGACGCCATCGCAGAGCGCATGCAGATGGGTCTTGAGCACCGACAAGGGCGTGCGCAGCTCATGCGAGATGGAGGCGGCCGACGCCTGGCGCTCAGCCTTGAGCTTTTGCAGCGCATCGAGCATCGCGTTGAAGGTGTGCACCACCTCCTTCAGCTCGCCATGCGCGCCCTCTTCGACCACCCGCGTCGAGCTGAAATCCCCATGCGCCACCCGCTGCGCCACCTCCACCATCGAGGCCAGCGGCCGGGTGATATAGCGCGAGACGAAAAAGCCCATGGCCAGGCCAAATGGCAGGCAGATCAGCAGCGCAATGACCGCCGAGACCTGCTCGCCAAAAAACACCTCGCCGCGCCAGTACTCGCCATAGATCTGCATCGCGCGCGGGCTGCTCTCCATGTTCCGCTCGACCAGATCGTCCAGCTCCACGCGCACGGTCTCGGGCAGGCTTTTGTAGAACTGGTTGTACTCCAACGCATCGAACGCCCAGGCGCAGGCGCTAAGCAGGGCAATGGAGGTGAGCAGGGTGGCGGCAATCCACAGGCCAAAGCGCACCCAGATGCGGTTCAATCCCCGGGCCATAGGCGGTACCCAATGCTGCGGACAGTCTCGATCAGCTCATCTTGGCCAGCCAGCTGCAATTTGCGGCGCAGCTTGGACAGGTGCGAGTCGATCACCCGCTCGAGCGCGTCACTCTCGGGCAGGCAATGCTCGATCAGTTGCGCGCGCGAGAAACAGCGCCGTGGCTGCGAGGCCAGCAGGGCCAGCAGGCGAAACTCGGTCAGCGTCAATGGCAGCGGCGTGGCCTGGCCCTGCGTGTCATAGACCCGGGCACTGTGCTCGGCGGGGTTGATCTCCAGCACCCCCACCCGGATCGGCGCCAGCGGCGCAGAGGCGGCCTTGGGCTGGCTGCGGCGCAGCACGGCGCGCACCCGCGCCACCACCTCCGCAGGATTGAAGGGCTTGACCACATAGTCATCGGCCCCCAGGCGCAAAGCCACCAGCTTGTCCACATCGTCGGCTAGCGCCGTCACCATGATCACCGGGGTCTGGCCCTGGTCGCGGATGAAGCGCAGCACATCGACCCCGTCCATGCCGGGCAGGTGGATGTCGAGCAGCACCAGGTCGGGCGCATGCTGGCGAAACAGCTGCACCGCCTGTTCACCATCGCGCGCATGCAGGCTGCGCAGGCCATCGCGCTCCAGGTAGGCCAGCAAAATCGTGGCGATTCCCGGCTCATCCTCCACGACGAGCACCAGCGGAGCCGCCACCGTTGGGGTGGGTAGTTTCATCGCGGACTGCTTCCAAAAATAAGGGCATGCGGTGCAGCCTCCAAGGCGCGCACACGCTGTTGAAACAAGCCATTATGACCGTGCCACCGCCCCCTGGCACCCCCTTTTGCGCCTCCATGTTTCCTCCATCAATTGTGCAAGCTTGCGCAAGTTTTACAGGGTTGAATCCAACGCATACCGGCCCCGCATCTGCGGCTTGGGCCGCTGCGGCCCCTGCGGGCCATGAACCGATTGCCTTGCACGTGAAACCCCTGTTCTGCAAAACACTGCTGATGCTTGCGCCTGCGGCTTTGCTGGCTGGCTGCATGACGCCGCCCCAGCCCCCACTGGGCCAAGACCCCCCTGCGCAGTGGCGCCAGGCCGGCAAGGCGCAGGCGAATGCGCGCGCCGTCCAGGCGGCCGATTTGGCCAGCTGGTGGACGCTGCTGGCCGATCCCGCGCTCAACACGCTGGTGGAGCAGGCACTTGCCCAGAACCTGGATCTGGCCCAGGCACGGGGCAGGCTCCAGGCGCAGCGCATTTTGCTGGGCACGGCCACGGCCGCCTACAAGCCGGAAATCACCGCCGGCGTGCGCACCTTGCAGGATGTGGCCGCGCTCGACTCCTACTTCCACGCCAGCCTGGACATGGGCTGGAACCTGGGTCTCTTTGGCGCCCAGGAATCCAGCGCGCTCGACGGCCAGGCGCAGCTGCTCGATGCCCAGGCGCAGCTGCAGGCCGCCAGGGTCCAGTTGATCGCCCATGTGGTGCAGCGCTATCTGGACATCTGCGTCGCGCAACAGCAACGCTTTGGGCTGGACCAGCAGTTGCAGCTCGATGCGCGCCGGCTGCAGCTGCAGCAGCTGCGGGTGCAGCAACGCTTGGGCAGCACCGAGCAGGTGCAGCAAGCCCATCTGGAGCTCAACCGCAGCCGCGCCCAGGAGGCCGAACTGCTGCAGCACCAGGCACGTGCCGCGCATGCGCTGGCCGCACTGCTGGGCCGCAGCGAGCCCGACGCCGCCTGGCTGGCCGCCTCCAGCGCCCCGCATATCCCCAGCGCCGTTGCACTGAGCCTGCAAGTACTGCCCGCCGAGCTGCTGCGCAGCCGCCCGGCCATCCTGGCGGCCGAGGCCGCGGTGCAGCGCGCCGCAGCCGCGGCAGGCCTGTCGAACTCGGCGCTCTACCCGCGGTTTGCGCTGGGCGGCTCGCTGCTCTATTCGTTCAACCTGACGCAGAACCGCCGCTCCAGCTCCGACCATGTGCCCTCGCTGGGCCCGGTGATCGACATTCCGCTGTTCGACTGGGGCCGCCGGCGCGCACAGGCCGATGCCGACGAGCTGCAGATGAACAATGCCGTCAAGGCCTACCGGCAAAGCGTGCTTGACGGCATTGCCGATGTGGAAACCGCGCTGGCCGGCCTGGGCGCCCAGCAACAGCGCTGGCAATCGCTCGATGCCCAAACGCCGCTGCTGCGCAGCCGCGCCCAACAGCTGCAGCGCCGCCAGCAGCTGGGGCTGGCCAGCGAGCTCGACACGCTGGAGCCCCGCCGCCAGCTGCTGCTGCACGAAAGCCAGCAAAGCGTGGCGCAAGCCGCACAGACACTGGCCTGGGTGGCACTGTTCCAGGCGCTGGGCGGCGCCCCGCTGCCGCCGCAATCGCCGCCCACCACCCCGGGGGCCACGCCATGATTGCGCTGGCACGCAAAACCCTGGTCTACGAATGGCGTCGCTTTGTGCCCTCGGTCTTCGCGGTGGGCTTTGCAGGGGTGCTGCTGGTGATGCAGGCCGCACTGGTGCTGGGCATTTTCAGCTCGGCCGCCATCTACATCACCGCCAGCTCGGCCGACCTCTGGGTGGGCTACCCCGGCACGCAGAGCGTGAACTTTGGCCGCAACATCGGCCCCGATGTGGAAATGCGCCTGCGCATGGATCCGGACATCCGTGCCGTCGAGCCCTATGTCTGGGTCGATGGCGACTGGCGCTCCAGCCAGGGCGCGGCCCAGGCCGCCGGTGCGGTGTCGGTCTACCTGTCGGGCATTTCCACCGCCGGCACGGCCATGGTGTTCGACCGGGTCATTGCCCCCTGGCAGCGCAAGCTACTGCGCGAGCCCGGCGCCGTCATCGTCGACCGCGCCGATCTGGACAGCTTGGCCACCCAGGAAGGCGGCACCGCCTGGATCAACAACCACCGCGTGCGCGTGGTGGCCGCCGTCGACGGCTTGCGCGGCCTGGGCGGCGTCAACGTGCTGGCCTCGCTGGAGAGCGCACACCAGATCGCTGGCAGCTCGCCCAGCCAGGGCAGCACCTACTTGCTGGCCCGGGTGCGCAAGGGCGCCGACCGCCATGCCGTGCAACGGCGCCTGGGCAGCGAAGCGCGCAGCTTTGGCCCGCACGAGGTCTGGACCGCCGACAGCTTTGCGCACCGCTCCCAGCGCTACTGGATGCTCGATACCGGCGCGGGCGCTGGCGTGCTGTTCATGGCCATCGTGGTGTGCCTGGTCGGCGCGGTCGTCACCAGCCAGTCGCTCAAGAGCGTGGTGGCGGGCTCGGTGCGCGAATACGCGGTGCTCAACGCGCTGGGCGTCAGCCGCGCGGCGCTGGGCCGGGTGGTGGTGGAGCAGGCCTGCTGGATCGGCGCTGCCGGCCTGCTGCTCACCAGCATCGCCAGCGTGGCCCTGGTCTCGCTCGCCCAGGTCTACCGGGTGCCCGTTGCGCTCAACCTGCAAGCCGCGCTGGCCTGCGCCGCCCTGGTGGCCACCTTGGCGCTGCTGTCCGGCCTGGGCGCGATGCGCGTGCTGCTGCGCACCGACCCGGCCACCTTGCTGCGCTGAAGGACATCGCCATGCCCACCACCACCCCTCCAACACCCAGCCTGCAGGCCGTCGGATTGCGCAAGACCTATGTCTCAGGCGCCATCCGCATCCAGGTCCTGCAGGATCTGTCGGTCGATTTGTACGCCGGCGAGCTGACCCTGATCTCCGGCCCCTCGGGCTGCGGCAAAAGCACCTTGCTGTCGCTGATGTCGGGCCTGCTCACCCCCGATGACGGCCAGACCTTTGCACTCGGCCAGAACCTGACGACCATGCCCGCCCGCGAGATGGAGCGCTTTCGGCTGCTGCATACCGGCTTTGTGTTCCAGGGCTTCAACCTGTTCCCGGCGCTGACGGCGCTCGAGCAGGTGCAGCTGCCGCTGGGCTACCTGGGCATACGGCGCGCCGAGACCTTGAAGCGCGCCCAGGATGCGCTCGACGAAGTCGGCCTGTCCCACCGCGCGCACATGCGCCCGGCCGAGCTGTCGGGCGGCGAAAAGCAGCGCGTGGCCATTGCCCGCGCGCTGGCCAAGGCCCCCCAGCTGCTGTTTGCCGATGAGCCCACCAGCGCGCTGGATGCCGAAAGCGGACAACGGGTGATCGACATCCTGCACCGCGTCGCGCGCAGCCATGGCACCACGGTGCTGTGCGTGAGCCATGACCCGCGCCTGGTGGGGCATGCCGACCGCGTACTGAATATGGAAGACGGCGCCGTCTACAGCGACCGGCGCCAAAACACCCTGATGGAGAACCCCGCGTGACCAAGATCCCCGCAACCCCCTGGCCCTTGCCGCATGCCTGGCAGGTGCTGGGTCTGCTCTGCCTGGCAGCAGGCGGGCTCGCAGGCTGCACACCGGCAGCGGACAGCCCCCCCGCCCCCAGCACCAGCCAGCAGCACCAAAGCCCGGTGGCCGTGGCCCGGGGCAAGATCGAAGTCGATGGCGGCCTGCTGGAGCTGGCCACCGCCGTTGATGGCACCGTGCAGCAGATCGCCGTGCGCGAAGGCCAGCAGGTGCAGGCCGGCCAGCTGCTGCTCAAGGTCCATGACGAGGACCTGCGCGCCGAGCTGGCCGTCGCCCAGTCCTCCTACCGGCTGGCCCAGGCCAAGCACAAGGCCCTGGCCGCCAAGCTGCCCCTGCTGCAGACCCAGCTCAAGCGCCTGCAGGCTGCCGCCCGCGACGGCGCTGCCGATCTGCAGGAAGTGGACAACGCCCAGGCCGCGCTGCGCAATGCGCAGTCCGAGACCGAGGTGGCACAGGCCGAGGTACAGCTGACGCAGACCAAGACCCAGCAGCTGCGCGAGCGCCAGCGCCTCTATGCGCTGCATGCGCCGGAAGCGGCCACCGTGGTGCATCTGCGCGCCCAGGTCGGCAGCCAGGTACACACCAGCCAGGCGGCGATGCGTCTGCTGCCGCTGCGCCCGCTGCGCATCCGCGCCGAGCTCAACGAGAGCTTTGCCGGCACGGTGCAAAAAGGCATGCGCGCCAGTGTGGTGCTGGACAACGACAGCGCCACCGCGCTGCCCGAGGCCCGGGTGCTGCGCATCAACCCCATGTACGGGCCGTCGACCTTGCAGGACGACGCCCAGCGCGGCCCGCTGCGCGTGGTCGAGTGCGTGCTTGAATTCGAGACCGCCCCCATCCATGTGCGCGTGGGCCAGAACGTGAGAGTGAGCTTCCATGAATAAATACATGCTTGCGCAGGCGCCCGCTTGCCACAACACCACGGGCTGGATGGTCCAGTCCGACTTTGACGGCACGATCAGCCTGGTCGATGTCACCGACAGCCTGCTGCAGCGCTTTGGCCGGCCCGGCTGGACTGACCTGGAAGACGCCTGGGAGCGCGGCGAGATCGGCTCGCGCGCCTGCATGCAAGGCCAGGTCGCGCTGCTGGACATGAGCCAGCAGGAGCTGGACGCGCACCTGGACAGCATTGCGATCGACCCCGGCTTCCCCGGCTTTGTACAGGCAGCGCAGGCGCTGGGCCTGCGCGTGCAGGTGGTCAGCGACGGCATCGACTACGCCATCGAACATGTGCTGGCACGCCACGGCCTGGGCCATCTGGAGGTGATCGCCAACCGCCTGGTACAGCAGGACACACGCCGCTGGTCGCTGGAATCCCCCTGGGCCAGCCCGCACTGCAAGCGTGCCAGTGGCAACTGCAAATGCGAGCGCCTGGCCACGCAGAAAACGCTGGCCGGCCGGGTTCTGTATGTGGGCGACAGCAGCTCGGACTTCTGCGTCTCGCACGAGGCCGACTATGTGCTGGCCAAGTACCGGCTGATCGGCCACTGCGAGCGCCATGGCATTGCCCATGCACCGTTTCAGGGTTTCAGCGATGCCACGCCCTGGCTCCTGCAGTTCATGCAGCAGCAGGAGGCCGTCGCATGAAGGCCAATGACGCACTCGCCCGCCATCTGGCCGGCCAACCCCAGGAAAGAGCGGCAGAAGCGGCCTTGCAGACGCTGTGCCTCACGCCCCATGAATTCGTCATGCCCGGCTCCGGCGCTGCCGCGCGCACCGGCGTGCTGCTGGTGCATGGCCTGACCGGCACCCCTGCCGAGATGCGCCTGCTGGCCAAGGGCCTCAACCGCGAAGGCTTTACCGTCTATGCGGTGCAACTGGCCGGCCACTGCGGCAGCATGCAGGACCTGGTGCAGACGCGCTGGACCGACTGGCTCGCCAGCGTGCAATCGGCGCTGCTGCGCTTTGCGCCCCATGTCGACCGCGTGGTGGTCGGCGGCCTGTCGATGGGCGCCTTGCTGTCGCTGGCGGTGGCCACCTCGCACCCGCGCCAGGTGGCTGGGGTGGCTGCGCTGTCCACCACGTTCCGCTATGACGGCTGGAGCATTCCCAGCTACACCAAGCTGGCCTTTTTGCTGCCGCTGTTCCGCCTGCTGGGCATTGGCCGCCACAGCGTGTTCATGGAAGCACCGCCCTACGGCATCAAGGACGAGGCCTTGCGCGCCAGGGTGGTCGCGCAAATGCATGGCGGCGACAGCGCTGCAGCGGGACTGCCCGGCAATCCCTGGTGGTCCATCATCGAGCTGCGCCGGCTCTCGGCCCATGTCCGCAGCCATCTGCGGGATTTGCGCGCGCCATGCCTGGCCATCCATGCCAAGGAAGACGACATCTCCCACCGCTCGAATGCCGAGGACATCGCCGCTGGCGCCGTCCATGCGCAGGTCGAGGTCGTGCTGCTCGACAACTGCTACCACATGATCACCATCGACCGCGAGCGCCGCACGGTGATCGCCAAGGTGCATGACTTTGTGGCCCGCCTTGGTGGCATACCAACACAGGCCGCCTCCCATGGGCACTGAGATCACCCCCCTGGTCATCAGCCTGTGGCTGATCAATGTGTTGGTCGACAGCGGCGGGCAGCTGGCATTCAAGGCCGCTGCCAGCCAGACCCCGGGCACGGCGACCGGTATGGCGCACTGGCGCTTCATGCTCGCGCGCCCCTGGATCTGGATCGGCGGCGCCTGCTATGTGATCGAGTTTGTCGCCTGGCTGGCCTTTTTGTCGCTGGTGCCCCTGTCCGATGGCGTGCTGCTGGGCAGCATCAACATCGTGGCCATCATGGTGGCCGGGCGCATTCTGTTCAAGGAAAAGCTCGCCCCGATGCGGGTCGCAGGCATCGTGCTCGTCTCCATTGGCGTGGCCGTCGTGGGTCTCAAGGGGTGATGGCATGAAACGCTTTTACCTGGTCGGCTTTATGGTGCTGATGGCCTTCGACACCCTGGCCCAGCTGAGCTTCAAGAAGGCCGGCGACGCCGCACTGCCGCTGGAGTTCAGCCCGTCCTGGCTCTGGCGCGTGTTTGCCCAGCCCTGGATCTACGGCGCCTTGATCGGCTACATCGGCGCCTTTTTCACCTGGATGCATCTGCTGCGGCGCGCGCCCGTGGGCCCGGCGTTTGCCGCCTCGCACCTGGAGATCATCTCGGTGCTGCTGCTGTCGCACTACCTGTTCCAGGAGAGCATCGGCCTGCCCCAGATTCTGGGCTGCGGGTTCATCATTGCCGGCATTGCCTGCCTGGCGGTGAGCGAAGCCCAGGACCATGGCGCCGCCGAGCCGGCAGAGAAGTTGGCACAGGGCCCGGCGGATGGCGCGGCAGGCGCCAGCGCGGCCGCCCGCTGATGGCAGGCAACTGCCAGGGCCCCCAGCGATGACTGCGCGCCGCATCACGGTACCGCCCACCGCCGGCCTGGCGCTGCGCTTAGCCGATCTTCGCCCCTGGGGAGACAAGCATCTGGACCGGGCGCTGGCCGCCTGGCTGGGGGTAGACGAGGTGCTGCTGGAATGCTCCGGCACCTCTGCGCTGATGCTGGCGCTGCGTACGCTGCAGCAGCTCGCCCCCGAGCGCTGCGAGGTGGTGGTGCCCGCCTACACCTGCCCGCTGGTGGCAATGGCCGTCGCGCAATGCGGGCTGCAGCTGCGGCTCTGTGATCTGTCGCCCGACCACCTGGACATGGAGGGCCAAGCGCTGGATGCCGTGCTCAGCCACCGCACCCTGGCCGTGGTGCCCACCCACCTGGGTGGCAGGGTGGCCGATGTCGCCAGCCTGCTGCCCCGCGCCCAGGCCTGCGGTGCCTATGTGATCGAAGACGCCGCCCAGGCCCTGGGCGCCCGCGTAGCGGGCCACAGCGTGGGCCTGCAGGGCGACATCGCGCTGTTCAGCCTGGCGGTGGGCAAGGGCCTGACGACCTATGAAGGCGGCGTGCTGCTGGTCCGCGACCCGGCGCTGATGGCGGCGCTGCGCGCACAGCACCAGGCATCGATACGCCCCCACCTGGCCTGGGAACTGCGCCGCAGCCTGGAGCTGCTCGGCTATGCCGCAGCCTTCCGCCCGGCACTGCTGGACCGGGTTTACGGCGCGCCGTTGCGGCGCAGCCTGGCACGGGGCGACTGGGTGGAAGCGGCCGGCGATGATTTTGACAGCCATATCCCGCAGCACCGCCTGGGCGCCTGGCGCCGGCGCGTTGGCCTGCGCGCACTGGCGCGGCTGCGCCCGCACTGGGAGCAGGCCCAGCAGCAGGCGCAGCGGCGCGTGGCCCAGCTGCGCGCCCTGCCCGGTGTAGAGGTGGTGGACGATGCCGCGCCCCAGGCGCAGGGCATCTGGCCGGTGATTTTGCTGCGCCTGCCCAGCGCCGCCCAGCGCGATGCGCTGATGCAGGCGCACTGGGCGAGCGGCTGGGGCCTGTCGCTGCCCTTCAGCCAGGTGCTGCCCGACTACGCGCGCTACGCGCCCCTGCTGGGCGAGGCCCTGCACGACCCGGTGCCGCAGGCCCGCGACTGGGCGCAGCGCCTGCTGGCCATCAGCAACAGTGCCTGGCTCAGCGATGCGCTGTTTGCCCAGCTGCTGGATGCGTTGCGGCAGACAAGGCCGCCATCAGCCGCTGGTTGAGCGCATGCTGGCCCGCCTGGGCTGCCGCCAGCGCCTGTGCATCGATGGCGGTGTCCTGGCCATCACCGGCACTCAGCCAGCGCTTCCACCAGGTGCTGTATTGCCAGGATGAGACATCGCCGGTGATATCGCTGCCCACCAATTGGCCGTCGAGCGCTGCAATGATGCCCAGCGCCTGCGCCTCGCGCATCTGGCCCTGGTCCCAGTTGGTGGTGACCACGTCAGTGGCAAACACATCCTTGTCGATGCTGAGGTAAGTGCTTTGGCGCTCGCGCGCCAGGGTCGCCGCCAAGGCATCGGTTAGGGCATCGAGGCTGGGAAATGCGCGAAAGGCGGCGGACAGGCCCAGGCGCCGCGCCCAGCCGGTATCCACGCCGCAGCTCCAGTAGCTGAGCTTGCCGGCACGCAGCGGGCCCAGGTAGTTCTCCCAGGCGTGGCCGGCGCCAATGTCAGCGGAGGTGATGCCCGCCACATGCACATGCGCAACTGCCGGGTGCATGGCAATGCGCCGCACCCAAGAGCCGCAGTGCACACCCCAGGGAAAGCGCATGTTGTCGGGGTGGTTGTCCAGCACCACCACGCGCAGCGGGCGCGCAGCGGTATAGCCCTGGCGCGCAATGCAGTGCTCGATCAGCAGCCAGGAGAGGTGGTGGAAATCGCCACTGCCCATCCAGGCCGTGCCATGCTGCGCGGGCAGCTGGGCCTGCACATGGCGGCGGAACTGCTGGTAGCGGCCCAGCGATGCGCCAAAACGGATCGCCTCCTGCCAATCGCCCAGCGGCAGGCGCAGCTCGCCGGCCAAGGGGCCAACGGAGCCATCGACATCGAGCACCAAGGGGGTCATCGCTGTTCCTGCCATGCGCGGTCACTTTCAAAATGCCGGGAAAACCGCCGCCCCAAAGCCCGCAGCAGCGGGTTGCGGATGTAGACCGCATGCTGGGTAAACGTGAAACTGGCGCCCAATTGCGCCTTGACCTCGGGATCGGTCCAGCCTGCCACATAGTGTGACAGGCCGCATTCGAGCGCATATTCCAGGTTCAGCATCCAGCTGACAAAGTACAGGTTGGTCTGGCGCGCACGCGGGTAGGACAGGCCGATGTATTTGTCGACCAGGCGCCCGTCATGGGCAAAGCACAGGTTCCAGCCCAGCAAGGCGCCATCCTGCGCATCGCGGTACTCGAACACCAGACCCTGGTTGCTGGCATCACGCAGCACTGCGGCAAAAAAGCTGCGGCTGAGCTTGTCAAAGTGCAGCGCGCTTTGCGCATACACGGCCTCGAACAGCGCATAGTAGGCATCGACCAGGGCCTCGTCGGCAAAGGCCGGGCCGGTGGGAATGCGGCGAATCTGCAGCTGGCTGCGGCTCCTGAGCTTGCGGCGCAGGTCGGAGCGCCGGTTCTTCGACAGCCGCGCCAGGTAGGCATCGATGCTGTCGAAATCGATAGGCACATAGGCCAGCGCCTGGCCTTCGACCAGGATGAAGCCCTGGTGCTGGAGCGCCTGGGCCAGCCGGCGGGCATCGGCATTGTCGGCAGGGGGCAGCAGCGGCGAGTCCTGCGGCAGGTCCTTGACGATGGTCAGCATACAGCGCCCGGCGTGGCGGCGCAGCTCGCCAGCGAGCTTGTCCATCTCCACCTCCGGGGGCAGCACCAGGTACTCGCTCAAGGTCGAGCCGACAAAATCGGTGCGCAGTCGCAAGCGCTGCGCCAGCCAGGCCCCGCCGGGCAGCTGCAGCACCCAGCGCTTGACGGCCGCGTCGGCCGTGGTCAGCAGATCGAAGGGCGCGCGAAAGGCCGGATACGACCGGTCCGAGCGCACCACAAATCCCTCGGGCGGATGCGCGGCAAACTGCCCGATCAGCGCCGAGGGCTCCAACTGGTTGCGCCCAGGGCGCAGTGGCTCGCTCAAGCGCAGGACCGCTTGGCCAGGGTGATCAGCTGGTCGAGCAGCACCAGCGCTTCATCGATCTCGCTGCGGCTGATCATCAGCGACGGCGCGAAGGTGATCACGTTCTTGTAGTAGCCGCCCACGTCCAGCACCAGGCCGCGTTGTTGGCCCTGGTACTCGAGCTTGCCTTCCAGGCCCAGGTCCACCATCTTGTCGAGCAGTGGCTTGTTGGGGGTAAAGCCATCGGCCGTGCAGATCTCGGCACGCAGCGCCAGGCCCATGCCGTCGACATCGCCGATTTCCGGGTGGCGCTTTTGCAGCTGGCGCAGGCCATCGAGGAAATAGGCCCCCGACTCGCGCACCTGGCGGCCAAAGTCCATCTCGTGCGTCATCTTCATCACTTCCAGGCCCAGCGCCGTGCCCAGCGGGTTGGAGGCAAAGGTCGAATGGGTCGAGCCTGGTGGGAACACCGTGGGGTTGATCAGCTCTTCACGGGCCCACAGGCCCGACAGCGCGTTCAAGCCATTGGTCAGCGCCTTGGCAAACACCAGCACATCGGGTTTGACGCCAAAGTTCTCCACCGACCACAGCGTGCCGGTGCGCCAGAAGCCCATCTGGATTTCGTCGACCACCATCAGCACGCCATGGTCGTCGAGCACCTTCTTGAGGCCCTTGAAGAAATTGGGCGGTGGCACGACGTAACCACCGGTGCCCTGGATCGGCTCCACATAGAAGGCCGCGTACTCGCACTGCTGGGTCTTGGGGTCCCAGACGGCGTGGTACTCGTTCTCGAACTTGCGCGCAAACTCCTGCACGATGGACTCCGCATACTCTTCGGAGGTCATGCCCTTGGGGCGGCGGAAGGGGTAGGGGAAGGGAATGAACTGCGCGCGGTCGCTGAAGTGGCCAAAGCGGCGGCGATAGCGGTAGCTGGAGGTGATGCTCGATGCACCCAGGGTGCGGCCATGGTAGCCGCCTTCAAACGCGAACATCAGGCTTTTGCCATGTGTGGCATTGCGCACCACCTTGAGCGAATCCTCAATCGCCTGGGCACCGCCCACGTTGAAGTGCACGCGGCCTGGCATGCCCCATTTCTTCTCGGCATCCTGCGCGATGAACTTGGCCAGCTCGATCTTCGTGGGGTGCAGGTACTGGCTGGCCACCTGGGGCAGCTCGCGCAGCTGCTCGATCATCTTGTCTTCCAGGCGCTTGTTCTTGTAGCCGAAGTTGACGGCCGAGTACCACATCTGCAAGTCCAGGTAAGGCGTGCCGGCCTGGTCAAACATGTAGCTGCCCTCGCAGCCGCTGAAGATCTTGGGGGGATTGACGTAGTGAACGGTGTCGCCAAAAGAGCAGTATTGGGCTTCGTCAGCCAGCAGTTGTTCGGTATTGAAAGTCACGGCAAAGGGCTCCAGTTTTGAGTGCCGCCAGTCTGGCCCTGCAATGTTGTGGCTCCGCCTACGTTATTTGTAGGATTGATGGAGATCTTGCCCGCTTGATGGAGCGCGGCCGGCTCCGGGTTTGGTGCTGGCTGGCGCACGGTGTACCATGATTGCCAACCATGGCCGCCGCACGGGCAGCCGCTGCACTTTGGCCCCTGGCCCCTTCTTCATGAATAGTCCTCACAAACGTTTTTCGATGATTCGCGAGTTCCACCTCGCTGACTGGTTCACCTTGGGCAATGCCGTCTGCGGCGTGGGCGCGCTGTTCTCGGCGATGACCTTTCTGGAGACCTCGGACCGCAGGCACATCTACTTTGCCGCCGCGCTGGTGCTGGCCGCGCTGGTCTTCGATATCTTTGATGGCCGCATTGCGCGCTGGCGGCAAAAGTCATCGGCGATGGGCCGCGAGCTCGATTCGCTCGCCGATGTGATCTCGTTCGGTGTGGCGCCAGCCATCATTGCCTATGCCTGCGGCATGCAAGGCCTGTGGGACCGCATTGTGCTGGGCTACTTTGTGGCCTGCGGCGTCTCGCGCCTGGCGCGCTACAACGTGACCGCAGAATCACTGTCAGAGGGGCCATCGGGCAAGGTGAAGTACTTCGAAGGCACCCCCATCCCCACCTCCATCGTACTGGTCGCGCTGCTCGCGCTGGCCGCCGCGATGAATGCGGTGCGCGCCGATCTGTGGTTTGGCAAGCTGCTGATTGGCGGCTTCACCTTGCACCCGCTGGTGCTGCTGTTTGCGGTCTCGGGCTCGCTGATGATCAGCCGCATCAAGATCCCTAAGCTCTGAGCGAGCTTGGGCGCAAGGCCCAAGCCTGCCTCACATCCCGCGAATATGCTCCACGTGGGCCAGCAGTGAGCGCTTGGCCACTGGCCACAGCCGCTCGGGCGTGTCGGCATAGGCGATGGCCACCCAGTCTTCCGGCGTGCCATCGGGCGCCTGGGCCATGGCATCGCGCACCTTCTCTTCGCGCGCCATGCGGTGCGCATGCAGCTTGGCAATCACCTGCAGCGGCTGGGCCAGCACATAGCCATGGGCCGGCAGGATAAAGCCGATCTGCCCTTGCTCGCAGGCCTGGGCCAGCTTGGTCAGCGACGCCAGGTAGAGGCGCATATTGCCGTCGGGCGGGTCCACCACCGTCGTGCTGCCGTTCAGGATATGGTCGCCGCTGAACAGCAGGCCGTCTTCTTCCAGCACCAGGCAGACATGGTTGGCCGCATGGCCGGGCGTATGCAGCACGCGCAGGCTGTGGCTGCGCGCCGGGTCGCTGGGGTGGGCCAGTTGCAGCACCTGGCCGTCGTGCAGCGCCTGGTCGGGCGTGAACTGGCTGCCCGCGCGCGCAGTGCAGGCAGAAGCCAGTCCCCAGATCACCGGTTTGCTGCGCCCTGCCTGGGCCACCAGCGCCTGCAGCGGCGCCGCACCCGGTGAATGGTCGGCATGCGAATGGGTGCAGACGATGGCGCGGATATCGCCCCCGGTGGCGGCCAGGATGCGCGCCAGGTGCGGGTCGTCCTGCGGCTGCGGCTTGGGGCCGGGGTCGACCACGATGTAGCCGGTCTCGGCATCACCGACCAGGTAGGTGTTGGTGCCCGGCCCGGTCATCGTGCCGCCGTTGTCGGCCGTCAGGCGCTGCACGTTCTTCAATAGTGGCACTGGCTGTGCGCTCTGCCAGCCCAGCGCATGGTGCAGCTGGCCATCGGGGCAGACCAGGGCCAGCTCGCCATAGGCGGTCTCATGCTCCATAAAGCGCCGCACCTCGCCGTTGACCATCGCGCCACGCGGCATCGATTGCCACAGCCACTGGCCCGGCTGCACCTGCTGCAGCGCCTGCAGCACATCGAGCAGCGCCTGCACCGTGGGGTAGGCGGCCAGGCGCTCCAGCGTGACCCGGGTGGGGAACATCACCGTCATCTGCCCATCAGCTGCGCGCTGCAAGGCCTGCGCGGGGTGCACCCACAGCGCCTCGAACTGTTCGGTGTCGTCGGTGACCGGCTCCTGGCCCTCGGGCATGCGCGCGACGAAGAAGGGCACATCAAAGCGGATCGGTATCTCCTGCGCGGCCGTCCAGCGCGCCAGCGGCCACAGCATATCGGCCGCCAAGGTCAGGCCCAGCGCTGCGCATTGCGGCAGCAGCGGCTGGCTGCGGTCCATGCCCGCCACCTCGGCCTGGCTGGCCCAGCGGCCATCGGCATGGCGGGCCAGCAGCACGCCCATCTCCTCCAGGCTCTCGCGGATCGCAGCCTGCGCATAGGTCAGCTCCTCGGTGGTCTGTGCCGTGCGGCGCGCCAGCAGATCGTGGTGCAGGGCATCGCTGGCATCGACCGCGCCACCGGGGAACACATAGTGCCCTGCCGCAAAACGGGCCTGGTCCGAGCGGCGCGACATCAACACCTCCAGCCGCGTCGCACCCGGCCCGGCCTGGGGGTCTGGCGCATCGCGCAGGAACAAGGCCGTGGCGGCTGCGCGGGCCGGAGCGGGCTCGCGTTGCGCATGGAGGAGCTGGCTGGTACGGGTCATGGGGCCATTATCAACACTTGCATGGCCGGGCTGTGTCACCCGCAGGGCGGGCGGGGCGGACGCGTTTCGAGCTGGCCCCAGACTGTCCGCATCTGCAACCTCGGGGCGGGCTACGAGTAACAGGTTCTTACGCCCTCTGCCCCGTTGCGCATCCAGGCGGGCCCAAAAAGCGATAATGGGCGGATGGACATCCGTTTTACCAAGATGCAAGGCGCCGGCAATGATTTTGTCGTGCTCGACGAGACCGCTGGCCCGCTGGGTTTGCGTGCCGACCAGTACCGCTTTCTGGCCGACCGCCATTTTGGCGTGGGTGCCGACCAGATCCTGACGGTGCGGCCCTCGCCCGCCCCTGGGATCGATTTCGAATACCTGATCCATAACGCCGATGGCGGCGAGGTGGAGCAATGCGGCAATGGCGCGCGCTGTTTTGCCCGTTTTGTGTATGACAAGGGCCTGACCGACAAGCGCGCCATCCGGGTCCAGACCCAAAAAGGCGTGATCGCCCCCGAGCTGATGGCCGATGGCCGGGTCACCGTGAACATGGGCCAGCCCCGCCTGGTGCCCGAAGACGTCCCCTTCAACACCAGCGGCCTCACGCCGGTGGCCCAGCACCACACGCAGAAATGGCCGCTGGCGCTGCAGGTGCCGGTCGATCCAACTACCGTGTTCATCGTGCCCGTGTCCATGGGCAACCCGCATGCGGTGATGCTGGTCGATGATGTGGATACCGCGCCGGTCGAATCCCAGGGCCCCGTGCTGGAGTCCCACCCCCGCTTTCCCGAGCGCGTGAATGTCGGCTTTTTGCAGGTGCAAACAGCGCAGCAGGTGCGCCTGCGGGTGTTCGAGCGCGGCACCGGCGAGACCCTGGCCTGCGGCACCGGCGCCTGCGCGGCGGTGGTGGCCGGCATCACGCTGGGACTGCTGCAAAGCCCGGTCGATGTGCAGACCCGGGGCGGCCTGCTGACCATTGCCTGGAGCGGCCAGGCCGCCGACCCGGTGATGATGACCGGCCCGGCCACGACCGTGTTCGAAGGTGAGATCAGCATTCCGGACTAGACACAGCGCGGCATACTGCGGTGACCGAACGAGGAGACGGCGAACAGCCGATACGAGAGAGACCGATGAGCGCAAACAACAACCAGGTTCCCCCCATTACCGAAGAAGACATCGCCGAGTTCCTGGTGCAGACACCGGATTTCTTCGAGCGCCAGGCCCAGGTACTGACCGGCGTGCACATGGTCAGCCCCTATGGCAACCGCACCGTCAGCCTGCAGGAGCGGCAGGCCGAGATGCTGCGCGACAAGATCAAGGGCCTGGAGCACCGCATCATGGACATGATGCGCAACGGCAGCCAGAACCACCACACCATCGACCGCATCCACCACTGGACCTGCGATGTGGTCAAGACCCGCAACCCGCTGCAGCTGCCCGAGGTGATTGCCGAGAGCCTGATGCAGCACTTCGAGGTGCCCCAGGTCGCGCTGCGCCTGTGGGATGTGGCCGAAACCTACCTGAACGAGCCCTTTGCCCAGGGCGTGAGCGCCGATGCCCGCAGCTTTGCCAGCTCGCTGTCCACGCCCTACTGCGGCCCCAATGTCGGCGTCGAGCCCGCCGGCTGGCTGCCCGACAGCGCCCAGGTCCAATCGGTGGTGCTGCTGCCGCTGCGCGATGGCGCCATTTTGGGCGACACCCCCGCCTGGGGCCTGCTGGTGCTGGGCTCGCCCGATCCGGCCCGCTTCCAGGCCGACATGGACACCGATCTGCTCGAGCGCATTGGCGAGATCGCCGCCAGCGTGCTCTGCCGCCTGCGCTAGTTCCCATGGACACCGCCGCGCTCAGCGCCCCCATGCTCCAGTACCTGGAGCATGTGCGCGTGCAAAAGCGGCTGGCGCCACGCACCCACACGCTCTACACGCTGGATTTGCAGCGCCTGTCGGCCATGGCCGCCGAGGCCCAGACCGAGGTGCTGCAGCTCGGCCCCCAGCATATCCGCCGCTTTGTTGCGCAGATGCATGCGGCAGGCCGCAGCGGCCGGGGCATTGCGCTGATCCTGAGCGGCTGGCGCGGCTTTTTTACCTGGGCCGGCCGCGAAGGCCTGGTCGAGCGCAACCCAGTGCAGGATGTGCGCGCACCCAAATCCCCCAAGCCACTGCCCAAGGCCTTGTCGGTCGACGATGCGGTGCGCTTTGCCGAAACCAGCCAGGCCCAGGGCGACCCCTGGGTGCAGGCGCGTGACAGCGCGATGGTCGAGCTGCTCTATGGCAGCGGCCTGCGTGTGGGCGAGCTGGTGGGCCTCGATACCGCTGCCAGCGTCCAGGCGCTGGGCTGGATCGATAGGGACGCAGCCGAGGCCCATGTGCTGGGCAAGGGCAGCAAGCGCCGTGTGGTGCCGGTGGGCAAGGCGGCCCTGGCCGCGCTGCAGGCCTGGCTGGCCGTGCGCGACCAGGTGGCGCCCTGTGATGCGGCCTTGTTCATCGGCGTGCGCGGCGCCCGCCTGTCGGCCGCCAGCGTCTGGCAGCGCCTGCGCGAGCGCAGCCTGGTCGCCGGCATGACCACCCCCGTGCATCCACACATGCTGCGCCATTCCTTTGCCAGCCATGTGCTGCAGTCCAGCCAGGATTTGCGCGCCGTGCAGGAGCTGCTGGGCCATGCCAGCATCACCACCACCCAGGTCTATACCCGGCTGGATTTTCAGCACCTGGCCCAGGTCTACGACCAGGCCCATCCGCGCGCGCGCAAAAAGGACTGAGTCCGCCGCGTTCAAAAAGACAAAACGGCCACCGATCTACATCGGTGGCCGTTTTATCCATTATCAAAGTGTGAAGTCTGCCGATAAGCCGGATTCTGTGCACCTGGGTTGCCCCAGGCGTGACCGCCATTACTCTGGGCCGGGTGTCGCCACCACGGCTCGACGCTACCTACCCGCCAACTCTGCGGAACCACATCAACGCTGGCCTACTTGGTATTGCTGCGCGTAGAGATTGCCCGTTTCACCCCGGGTGGTTTACCTTGCGGTACGCCCCCCGGACTCGTCTCTGTTGCTCTGATCCTCACCTCACGGTGGGCAGCCGTTAGCTGCTACGCTGTCCTGTGCAGTCCGGACGTTCCTCCAGTGCGGCCTTTCGGCACTTGCACCAGCGGCGGTCTGGCAGGCTTCACAGGCGTGATTATTCCACCGAATGGGGCTCGCCCGCGCGAGCCGCGCAAAAACTGCAGGCCGCTGCCGGGGTAAACCGCGTATCGATCCCCTATTCCGCCACCGCGCTGCTGAACTCGCGCCGGAACTGCTCGGGCGGCATGCCTGCTGCACGCTGGAACATCGCGATAAAGGCCGAGGCCGTGCTGTAGCCCAGGTCAAAGGCAATCTCCTGCACCGTCCGGCCCTGGCCCAGCGCATCCACCGCGCAAAGGTGGCGCAGGCGCTGGCGCCATTCGGCCAGCCCCATGCCCAGCTCCTGGTGGCAGTGGCGCGCCAGGGTGCGCTCGGTCATATGCACCGAGGCCGCCCACTCGGCCATCGTGCGGCGGCTGCCAGGCTCGGCCTTGAGGGCATCGAGCACGCTCAGCAGTGCGCGGGTCTGGGCCGCCGGCAAAAAACTGTGCTCCGAGGGGACGAGCCGCAGCTGGTCCACCATCACTTCGGCCAGGCGCAGGTCCTCGGGCGCCGCGGGCCGGCGTATGTCGCGCTGGGCCAGATCGGCCAGGATGCTGCGCACGATGGCGCTGATGCGCAGAATGCAGGCCTGCTGGGGCAGGCCCGTGCACAGCGCTGGCTGCACATAAAACGAGCGGTAGACGGCGGCCTGCGGCACATAGCAGTTGTGCTCGACGGCCGGCGGTATCCAGATGCCGTACTGCGGCGGCGCCACCAGCTGCCGCCCCTGGGTGACGATGGTCATCGTGCCATGCGAGGTGTAGTTCAGGTGGCCCAGCCGGTGGCGGTGCGCATCGGCAAAACTGCCGGCGGCAAATTCGTCGTAGCGCACCAAATAGGGTGCGGTCTCCTGGTCAACGTCGTAGATCTTCAGTGCTTGGCCTGTCGCCATCGTGGCTCCTTGCAGCATCCGGTCAGCGCAACATGTCTGGCTTGGTGCATCAAATGTCTGATTACAGCTATAGGCTTTAAACCTGCCACGGCGATGATAGCAGCCAGACGTTTTTAAGTTCTACTCCCATGCAATACCTGTATCCGCTGCTCGCGGTCTTGATCTGGTCGGGCAACACCGTCGTCAGCAAACAAGCCGCTGGCGCCATCGCCCCCATTGAAATCGGCTTTCTGCGCTGGGTGCTGGCGGTGCTGCTGGTCACCCCCGTGCTGCTGCCGGCGGTCTGGCGCAACCGCGAGGCCATCCGGGGCCATGCCGGCCAGATCCTGGTGCTGGGCGTGCTGGGCATGGTGGTCTACCAAAGCTGCGCCTACTTTGCCGCCGCCTACACGACGGCCACGCACATGGGCATCATCCTGACCCTGTCGCCGCTGGTGGTGCTGGGCATCTGCGTGGGCCTGCTCGGCCAGGTGCTGACGGCGGGCGGCGCCATCGGCTCGGTGCTGGCCTTTGCCGGGGTGGTGCTGGTGATCAGCGAGGGGCATCCGGCATCGCTGCTGGAACAAGGCATCAACCGGGGCGATCTGCTGATGCTGCTGGCCTGCCTGGCCTATGCGGCATACAACATCCTGCTCAAGCGCTGGGCCATGCCGCGCGTGCCCAGCTGGCAGCTGCTGTACCTGCAGATGGTGGTGGCCATGTTCGCGCAGCTGCCGTTCTACCTGGCCTCGCCCAAGGTCGGCCTCAACGCAGACAACTGGTACCTGGTTGCCTATGCCGGCACCATGGCCTCCATCGTCGCCACCTGGATGTGGATGACCGCTGTCGCCAAGCTCGGGCCCAGCCGCTCGATCATGTTCTTCAACCTGACCCCGCTGCTGACGGCGCTGATCGCCTCGGCCTGGGCCAAGGAGCAGCTGCACAGCTACCTGTGGATCGGCGGCGCGATGACCATCTTGGGCGTGCTGCTGGCCGAGCTGTGGAAAACACCACTGCGCCGCGCCAGGGACGCAGCCAGCAGGGCCGCCTGATCGGTCAGCCCATCGACAAAAGGTCGTAGATGATCCTGGCCATCAGCGCCAGCAGGCCAGCGACCGATACCAGCATCAGCCAGGGCGCCCAGACCTTGTCGCGCCAGGAAAAGCCCAGCAGCAGGCTGACGCAGCAGACGCCCAGCAGAACCAGGGTGGTGTTGAAACTCAGCAAACGGCCTCCTTGCACAGCGATAACGTTCAGTGCCCATCTTGGGCCGATGGGCTGCAGGCGGTATTGACGGCTATCAAGGAAAGGCCGGTGGGCGGTTGTCTATAGTCCCATGTCGTTAAGAACATCCTGGGCATATTGATATTCCAGCCGGAATGATCAACTGCGTCACAATGGTTCGGCTATTTCCACCCCCTTGTTCATCCCGATCCGCTGGAGGCTCCATGAAAGTTGAGAATATTCTGCACACCATTGGCAACACGCCGGTGGTCCATATCAACCGCCTGTTTGGCGCGGGCGCCCAGGTCTGGATCAAGTCCGAGCGCAGCAACCCGGGCGGCTCCATCAAGGACCGCATCGCGCTGGCGATGATCGAAGATGCCGAAAAGACCGGCGCGCTCAAGCCTGGCGGCACCATCATCGAGCCCACCAGCGGCAACACCGGTGTGGGCTTGGCGCTGGTCGCCGCCGTCAAGGGCTACAAGCTCATCCTGGTGATGCCCGAGAGCATGTCCATCGAGCGCCGCCGCCTGATGCTGGCCTATGGCGCCAGCTTTGACCTGACGCCCAAGGAAAAGGGCATGAAGGGCGCAATCGCCCGCGCCGAAGAGCTGGCCGCGCAGACCCCGGGTTCGTGGATTCCGCAGCAGTTCGAAAACCCCGCCAACACCGCCGTGCATGAGCGCACCACCGCCCAAGAGTTGCTGGCCGATTTCCCCGATGGCATCGATGTGCTGATCACCGGCGTGGGCACCGGCGGCCACCTCTCCGGCGTCGCCCATGTGCTCAAGGCCAAGTTCCCGCAGCTCAAGGTCTATGCGGTCGAGCCCACCGCCTCGCCCGTTATCTCGGGCGGCCAGCCAGCTCCCCACCCGATCCAGGGCATTGGTGCCGGCTTTATCCCGCGCAACCTGGACACCAGCGTGCTTGACGGCGTGATCCAGGTCGATGCCGAACCCGCCCGTGAATACGCCCGCCGCGCCGCGCGTGAGGAAGGCCTGCTGGTCGGCATCTCGTCGGGCGCCACGCTGGCCGCCATTGCGCAAAAGCTGCCCGAGCTGCCGCCCAACGCCAAGGTGCTGGGCTTTGCCTATGACACCGGCGAGCGCTACCTGTCGGTAGAGGGCTTTCTGCCCGCCTGATCCCCCTCTGCTGGCGGTCTGCAGGCCATGGTGCCTGCGCCAGGCCCCAAGCAAAAGCCGCTCCGAGGAGCGGCTTTTGCTTGGGGCAGCGAGGCTTACTTGGCCACCACCACGCCGGCGTCCGAGGTCTCCTGCGCGATGGCTTGCGCCACCTTGCTCACGCCCGAGCGCTTGCGCCAGGCCGACCAGGTCACGGCAGCGAGCAGGAACAGGCTGATGCAGACAAAGGTCGCGCTGATGGGGCGCTGCATGAAGACCATCATGTCGCCACGGGACAGCAGCAGCGCACGGCGGAAGTTCTCCTCCATCATGGGCCCCAGCACAAAGCCCAGCATGATCGGCGCGACTGAGAAATCCAGCACCATCAGGATGGCGCCAATGATGCCAAAGGCCAGCACCTCCCAGATGTGGAACAGGCTGTTTTGCGTGGTGAACACACCGACAGCAATGAAGAACATCGCCGAGGGGAACAGGTACTTGTAAGGCACGGCCAGCATCTTGACCCAGACACCGATCAGCGGCACGTTCAGAATCATCAGGATCACGTTACCGATCCAGAAGCTGGCGATCAGGCCCCAGAAAATGTCCGGATGCTCGGTGATCAGTTGAGGACCAGGCTGAATGCCCTGGATCAGCAGCGCGCCCAGCAGCAGCGCCATCACGGCGTCACCGGGGATGCCCAGACTCATGGTCGGGATGAAGTCCACCTGGGTCTTCGAGTGCGCGGAGGCCTCGGGGGCTGCCACGCCAGCGATCATGCCGGTACCAAAACGGCTTGGGTCCTTGGCCACCTTTTGCTCCAGCGCATAGGCGATGAAGGTGGTGATGGTCGGGCCCGTGCCGGGCATGGCGCCAAACAGGGTGCCCACGGCCGTGCCGCGCACCATCGGCCAGAAGGCTTCCTTGAGCTCAGCCATCGAGGGACGCATGTCACGGATGCGCATCTTGGTGTTGCTGGTGATCGCCTTCATCTTGTTGACGTTGAGCAGGAAGTCGGCGATACCGAACAAGCCCATCGCCACCGCCACCATCTCCAGCCCATCGCTCAGGTCCGGGATGTCGAAGGCAAAGCGGAAGGTGCCGCTGTTCACGTCGGTGCCGACAATGCCGCAGAGCAGACCAAACAAGGTCATCGCCACGCCCTTGAGCGGCGAGCCACGTGACATGGTCGAGCCCGCGAGCAGGCCCAGCAGCATGATGGAGAACAGCTCGGCCGGGCCAAACTTGAACGCGATCGTGGTCAGCAGTGGCGAGGCAAAGATCATCACGATGATGCCGACCGAGGCCGCAAAGAACGAGCAGATCATCGTGATCCCGAGCGCCGTTCCGCCCTTGCCCTTCTTGGTCATGGGGTAGCCGTCCAGGCAGGTCACGGCATGGGGCGGGTGCGATGGCAGGTTCAGCAAGATGGCGCCAATGGCGCCGCCGTACTGGGAGCCGTAGAAGATACCGGCCAGCATCAGGATGGCTGGCACCGGATGCATGGTGTAGGTCAGTGGCAGCAGAATGGAGATCGCCGACAGCGCGCCCATGCCCGGCAGCACGCCGATCAGGTTGCCCACCAGCACGCCGAAAAACGACCACATCAGGTTATGGCCCTGGAAGGCGATGCCAAAGCCGTACCAAAGGTCTTGCAGTGCTTGTCCCATGGCTTACATCCCCCACCTGACCAGCGGCATCTGCACCTGCAGCGCCCACCAGAAAATCACCACGGCGACAATCATCATCGACATGGCCAGCACAAAGCAGGCCATCACGCTGTTGCTGCGGTCACCCAACGCGCAGATGAAGACGATGGCAAAGGTCGCTGGCAGCAGGCCCAGGTATTCGCCACAGAAGTAAAAGGCAATGGTGCCTAAGATGATGCAAGCGGCGCCCCGGAAATCGGGAATCTCATGCTTGTGTCCCACCAGCGCCGCCTCGTCGCCGGGGCCTTTTTTCTTGGCGTTCAGCGCGATAAGCACGCCCGTCAGCGCCAGCAGAATGCCGACCGCAAACGGAAAGTAGCCAGGCCCCATGTGGGCCAGCGAGCCGATGTTGTAGCTTTGCGCCGCGTAGGCCGCGCTGCCACCGAGCAGGATCATCAGCGCGCCGCCGTAGTAATCCTTGTTGTAGCTCTTGCCGCCGGCGCTCATGGCCGCTCCTTGGCGGGCGCCCGGCGCCCCTGCACACCCGCAAGGGTGGACCTGTATTGACTCATGCTCGTCTCCTTTTCTTACAACTTGCGCGGAAAGTCTAGAAAACGAAGCTGCCAAACAGCTGCCAAATGTCGGATGGCGCCGCAAAATACGTAAATCTACTTAGCGAAAACAGTCCCGCAAAGGACAGTGCGCTCAGGCGGGATCGCGGGCCACGGGCAGGCGCACGAAGGCGCTCAGCCCCCGGCCGGCAACGCCATCGCGGGCCTCGCCATCGTCCAGCAGCAGCTCGCCATGGAAGCGCTGCACATAGGCCCGGGCAATGGCCAGGCCCAGGCCCGATCCGTCCGGCGCCAGTGCGGCATCAGGCTGCAAGCGGCTAAAGCGCGCAAAGGCACGCTCGCGGTCCTCGGGTGCAATACCAGGGCCGTTGTCCTGCACGCGGATCTGCACCCAGGCACCGTCACGCTGCACCGACACATTGATGCGGCCCTGGGCTGGCGTGTAGGCAATCGCGTTGTGCACCAGGTTGGCCAGCAGCTCATAGACGGCGGTGGCGGGGGCCTGCACTGCTGCGGCCATAGCGGCGCCCGGGTCGGCCTCGCCCTCGGCATCGCCCTCAAAATCCTGGCCGCGCACATCGATCCAGCCCAGGTCCTGCTGCTTGTCCAGCGCCAGCGGCAGGTAGGCCAGCACCACCTCGCGCGCCACCGCATTGGCGTCGCAGACCTCGCCCTCCCGCGCCAGCTGGGCGGCAGGCTGGCTGGCATGGGCCAGCGCCAGCAGTTGCTCGGACACGCGGCGGCCGCGCTGCAGCTGCTGGAGCATGCTGCGCAAGCTGGCCTGCACCGCCTCGGGATCGGTCTCGCGCAGCGCATAGGCGGCCTGCGTGCTCAGAATGGCCAGCGGCGTGCGCAGCTGGTGCGAGGCATCGGCCAGAAACTGGCGTTGCTGGGCCAGCGCATCGCGCTGCTGCGCCAGGTGCAGGTTCATCGCGTCGACCAGGGGCCGCACCTCGCCGGGAACGGCCTCGGTGGCCAGCGGCTGCAGGTCATCGCTGCGGCGCTGCTGCACGGCCCGGCGCAAGGCCTGGAGCGGCCGCAGGCCCCAGGCCACACCCAGCCACACCACCAGCACCAGGACCAGCAAGGTGCGGCCATCGCGCAGCAGGCTGTCCCACATCAGGCTGCGCACCGTGCGCTCAATGCCGGCGCTGGTCTGCGCGGTCTGGATCAGCACGCGCCACTCCTGGCCCGTCTGGTCATGCAGCACCCGCAGCAGCGCCAGCACCCGCACCGGCTGGTGCTCCACCTCGGCGGCATAGGACACGCGCGTGCCATCCTCTGCGGCGCGAAAAGGGCGGCTGGGGTCAGCCGGGTCGTGCGCGGGCTCGGGGAACTGCGCGGCGCCCAGCAGCAGGCGCTGCTGCGTGCCATCGGGGGTCTGC
Source organism: Comamonas sp. MYb21 (assembly GCF_037479395.1). NCBI lineage: Bacteria > Pseudomonadati > Pseudomonadota > Betaproteobacteria > Burkholderiales > Comamonadaceae > Comamonas > Comamonas sp. MYb21. The sequence goes on from NZ_JBBGZC010000001.1 coordinate 627,041, forward strand.
AGCTGCACGCGCAAAAACTTGCGCCGGCTGCTCAGCACCTCGAACATCGAGATGATGTGCAGCGGCTCGTCCAGGCTCAGTTGGCCTTCACTGTCCCAGCGCAGGTTGTCCGACAGCGCCTGGGCCGGCTCCAGCAGGCTCTGGTCATAGGCGCGCTCCAACTCGCGTGCCAGGCTGACGCTGTCGCGCCAGCTGTCGAGCACCAGCAGGCCCATCAGCACGGGCACCAGCACCCACAGCAGGCGCAGACGCAAGCCTTTGGAAGAGCGCAGACGCCAGCGCATGGTGGTCAGGAGGAGAGCGTATGGCCCGGGCCCTTGGGCACCAGGGTTTCGAGCATATAGCCCAGGCCGCGCACGGTCACGATGTGCACATCACCGCCAGCCAGCTTGCGCCGCACCCGGTGCAGCACCTGCTCGATGGCATCGGGGCTGACACTGCTGTCCTGCGGGAAGACCTTGGCCGTCAGCTTGGACTTGCCCACCGGCGCGCCGGTGCGCGCCATCAGGGCCTCCAGCGCCGCATGCTCACGCGGGGTCAGCGCCAGCATCTGCTCGGCCAGCCAGAAGGTGCGGTGGTTGCTGTCGTAGCGCAGCGAACCGCATTGCTGCATGGCCTGCACCCGGCCCTGGCTGCGCCGGTGCAACGCCGCCAGGCGCGCCTCCAGCTCGGCCACATCGAAAGGCTTGGTCAGGTAGTCATCGGCCCCCCGGTGCAGACCTTCGACGCGGTCCTGTACCGCCCCTTGCGCGGTCAGCACCAGCACCGGCTCACGCTGGCCCTGGCCGCGCATGGCTGACAGCCAGTCAAAGCCATGCTGGTCGGGCAGCTGCAGATCGAGCACCACCACATCAAAGCGGCCGTCGGGCAGCAAGCGCGTGGCCATCGCCGCATGTGCGGCATGCACCGCTTCGATGTTCGATTGCTTGAGGGCGCGCACCAGCCAGGCGGCCATCTCCAGCTCGTCTTCAATCAGCAATATGCGCATGCTTGCTCGCCAGAATTCAGGGGGCTCGGAAAACCGCGATCATACGCCGCTGGGCAGCGGTATCCAGCGCCCCTTGATCACTACTCCTGGATGGGCGATGGAATGCCGGGCGTGGGCACTGGTGGCGGTTGCAGCGGGGCGGGGTCTTTGACAGGCGGGGCTTCCGGGTGCCGGGGGTCAATATGCATCAAGGGCTCCTTGCAGGTGGTTCTGCGATTGTGCCCAGGCCTGGCAGGGCGCGCTGTCAGCAAACGCCCTGCCGTCACGCCCCAGTCAACGCGCGAGCACTGGCGCCAGCGCCTTGCCGGTATGCGTGCCCGCCTGCACCAGGTCCTCGGGCGTACCGGTGGCCACAATGCGGCCACCAGCATTGCCGCCCTCGGGGCCCAGGTCGATCACCCAGTCGGCCTCGGCAATCACATCCAGGTCATGCTCGATCACCACCACGCTGTGGCCGGCATCGACCAGGCGGTGCAGCACATGGATCAGCTTGTCCACATCGGCCATGTGCAGGCCCACGGTGGGCTCGTCGAGCACATACAAGGTGTGGGGCGCCTTGTTGCCCCGGCGCGTGATGTCATCGCGCACCTTGGTCAGCTCGGTCACCAGCTTGATGCGCTGCGCCTCGCCACCCGACAAGGTGGGCGACGGCTGGCCCAGGGTCAGGTAGCCCAGGCCCACATCCTGCAGCAGCTGCAGCGGATGGGCGATGCTGGGCATGCTGGCAAAGAACAGCACCGCCTCGTCGACCTCCATCTGCAGCACCTCGCCAATGCTTTTGCCGCGCCAGGTGACCGCCAGCGTTTCGGGGCTGAAGCGGGCGCCATGGCAGACCTCGCAAGGCACTTTCACATCGGGCAGAAAGCTCATCTCGATGGTGCGCATGCCCTGGCCCTCGCAGGCCGGGCAGCGGCCTTCGCCGGTGTTGAAGGAGAAACGCCCGGCCGCATAGCCGCGCGCCTTGGCCTCCAGCGTTTCGGCAAACAGCTTGCGGATCGTGTCCCAGAAGCCGATATAGGTCGCCGGGCAGGAGCGCGGCGTCTTGCCAATCGGCGTCTGGTCCACTTCCAGCACCCGGTCGATGCCCTCAAAGCCCTGCAGGCCCTTGCAGCCCAAGAGCGCCGGGGCCTTGCCGGCATCCATGTCGTCACGCCCGGCCTTGGTGGCGCGCTGGCCGACCCAGTCGGCCACATTGGTGAGAAGCACATCACGCGCCAGCGTGGATTTGCCCGAGCCCGACACCCCCGTCACGGCCACCAGGCGCTTGAGCGGTACGCGCACATCCACGTTCTGCAGGTTGTGCAGGTGGGCACCCAGCACGGACAGCCAGTGCAGCGGCGCCATCGCATCGGCGCGGGCCGGCGCGGCCAGCGCGGCATTGGCCTGGGCGCTGTCGGCGGCCAAGGCGGCAGCGGCGTCGGCGGCGATCTGCTTCTTGGTGCGCTTTTTGGCGACGGGCTTGGCGTCTTCGACCGGCGCGGCCACCGCATCGGCCACGCCATGCACCAGGCGGCGCGGCTGGAAGGGGTGGCGCATCGCATGCAGCAGGTAGCGGCCGGTCTGCGAGTCTGCCGCATCCATCACATCCTGCGTCGTACCCTGGACCACCAGGCGGCCGCCGCGCTTGCCGGCGCTGGGGCCGATGTCGATCACATGGTCGGCGCGGCGGATCGTGTCCTCGTCATGCTCCACCACCACCAGCGTATTGCCCTTGGCGCCCAGCTTGTGCAGCGCATTGAGCAGGATATGGTTGTCGCGCGCATGCAGGCCAATCGTGGGCTCGTCGAGCACATAGCAGACGCCTTGCAGATTGCTGCCCAGCTGCGCGGCCAGGCGAATGCGCTGCGCCTCGCCGCCCGACAAGGTGGGCGCGCCCCGGTCCAGCGTCAGATAGCCCAGGCCGACCTCTTCCAGAAAGGCCAGGCGGCTGTGGATCTCGGGCACCAGGTCGCGGGCGATATCGCTTTCGCGGCCCGACAGCACCAGGCCCTCGATCCAGAGCCGCACATCGGTGACCGACAGGCGGGCGATCGACGAGATCGACTGGCCGTGGAACAGCACCGCGCGGGCGGTGGCATTGAGGCGTGTGCCCTGGCAGGTCGGGCAGGTGGTTTCACCCACGTCCTCGGCCTCGGGCTCCTCAAAGCTCTGCTCGCGGCCCCGGTTGTCCTGGCCCATCACCGAGTCGTCATAGACCTTGCGCTGGTCCTTGGTCAGCTTGACGCCGGTGCCCACGCAATCGGGGCACCAGCCATGCTTGCTGTTGTAGGAGAACAAACGCGGGTCCAGCTCGGCATAGCTGGTGGCGCAGACCGGGCAGGCGCGCTTGGTGGAGAACACCTGCAGCTGGCCAATGGCCGCCGTGTCACTGCCCGCCTGCATCGCCGCTTCCAGGGTGCCGATGGCCGAGAGCACATGCAGCACGCCCTTGCCCAGCTCCAGCGCCGTAGCGAGCTTTTCGCGCAGCAGGACCTCGTTCTCGGGCCTGATCTCGATGCTGGCCACCGGCAGCTCGACCGTGTGCTCCTTGAAGCGGTCCAGGCGCGGAAAGCCGGTGGTCGGCAGGAACTGGCCATCGACGCGCAGATGGGTGTAGCCACGCGGCCGCGCCCAGTCCGCCAATTCGGTGTACACGCCCTTGCGGGCGACCACCAACGGGGCCATCAAGCCAATGAGCTGGCCCCGGTACTGCGTCATCAGCTGCGCGGCAATGCTCTCGGGGGTTTGCGGCTGCACCGCTGCACCGTCCTTGGTGCAGTGCTGCACGCCCAGCTTCACGTAGAGCAGGCGCAGAAAATGCCAGACCTCGGTCGTGGTGCCCACCGTGGATTTGCGCCCGCCGCGCGAGAGGCGCTGCTCGATCGCTACCGTGGGCGGGATGCCGTAGACCGCATCCACCTCGGGGCGGCCCGCCGGTTGCACGATGGAGCGCGCATAGGCGTTGAGCGACTCCAGGTAGCGGCGCTGGCCTTCGTTGAACAGGATGTCAAACGCCAGGGTCGATTTGCCCGAGCCCGACACGCCGGTGACGACGTTGAACTTGCCGCGCGGAATGTCCACGCTCAGGTTCTTCAGGTTGTGCTCCTTGGCATTGATGATCTGGATGCTGTTGCCCGGCCCGGGCAGCGCCGCAGCTTGCGCTGCAGGCGCCAGCGCATAGGCCGGCCGCTGCTCGCGCACCTCGTGGGGCTGGCCGTCGCCGCGCTCACCCAGCATGGCCAGCTCGTAATCACGCAGCGCCTGTGCGGTGTAGGAACGGCCGGACTTGCGCACCTCCTCGGGCGTACCCTCTTCCACCACCTTGCCACCGTCTTCGCCAGCATCGGGGCCCAGGTCGATCAACCAGTCGCTGGCACGGATCACATCGAGGTTGTGCTCGATGACGATCAGCGAATGGCCGGCTTCGAGCAGCTTGCGCAGTGCGCGCATCAGCTTGGCAATGTCTTCAAAATGCAGGCCGGTGGTGGGCTCGTCAAACAAGAACAAGGTGCCCTTGCGCGCCAGCGTTTGCTTGGATTTGGAGGCGCTCTTGGCGGCCTCGGCCAGAAAGCCGGCAAGCTTGAGGCGCTGGGCCTCGCCACCCGACAAGGTCGGCACCGGCTGGCCGAGCTTCACATATTCCAGCCCCACATCGACGATGGGCTGCAGCGCACGGATCACCTCGCGGTCCTTGGCGAACAGCGCAGCCGCCTCGCTGACGGTCAGCTCCAGCACATCGGCAACGTTCATCAAGCGGCCATCGCGCTCGATGCGCACTTCCAGAATCTCGGCGCGGTAGCGCTTGCCGTCGCAATCGGGGCAGCGCAGGTAGACGTCGGAGAGGAACTGCATCTCCACATGCTCAAAGCCCGAGCCGCCGCAGGTCGGGCAGCGGCCATCGCCACTGTTGAAGCTGAACTTACCGGCGGTATAGCCGCGCTGCAGCGACAGCGGCGCGGTCGCAAACAGCTCGCGCACCGCATCCCAGGCGCCCACATAGCTGACCGGGTTGGAGCGCGCGGTCTTGCCAATCGGTGACTGGTCGACAAAGACGATGTCGGACAGGTGGTCAGCGCCCAGCAGGCGCTGGTGCGCGCCAGCCAGCTCGGTGGGCTTGCCAAAATGGCGCATCAAGGCGGGGGCCAGCACATCCTGGATCAAGGTGGACTTGCCCGAGCCCGACACGCCGGTGACCACCACCATGCGCTGGAGCGGAAAATCCACCGACACGTTCTGCAGGTTGTGCTCGGTGGCACCTTCCAGAATCAGGCGTGGCGTGCTCTCGGTCACCATGCGCTTGGCACCCATGCCCACCTGCTTGCGGCCGCCCAGATAGGCGCCAGTCAAGGTATCGGCATGGCGCAGTTCAAGAGGGCTGCCATCAAACACAATCTGGCCCCCCTTCTCGCCCGGGCCCGGGCCCATGTCGATCATGCGGTCGGCGGCAAACATCACCGCCGGGTCGTGCTCCACCACCACCAGGGTATTGCCCGCATCGCGCAAGCGCTTCATCGCCACGATGATCCGTTCCATATCACGCGGGTGCAGGCCGATCGAGGGCTCATCCAGCACGAACAAGGTGTTGACCAGCGAGGTGCCCAGCGCCGTGGTCAGGTTGATGCGCTGCACCTCGCCACCACTCAAGGTGCGGCTCTGGCGGTCCAGCGTCAGGTAACCAATGCCGACATCGCAGAGGTAGAGCAGGCGGTTGCTGATTTCTTCATGCAGCAGGCGCAGCGCCTGCGCGTCGCCATCGTTGCTGCGGCGGATATCCATGCTGGCAAAGAACTGGCGCAGCCGCACAATCGGCAGCAGCATCAGGTCGTGCAGGCTCAGGCCTGGCAAGGCTTCGAGCTGCTCGCGGCTCCAGGCCACACCGCGCGGCATGAAGCGCTGGGCCGGCGGCAGGGCCGCATCGGCGTCGGCCTTCGATCCCACGCGCCACAGCAGGCTCTCGGTCTTGAGGCGTGCACCGCCACAGACCGGACAAGGCGTGTAGCTGCGGTACTTGGACAGCAAGACGCGGATATGCATCTTGTAGGACTTGGTTTCCAGGTACTCGAAATAGCGGCGGATGCCATACCACTGGCGGCTCCAGTTGCCGTCCTTGTAGCCCTCTTCGCCATGGATGACCCAGTCCTTCTGCGCCTCGGTCAGCTTGGCCCAGGCGGTGTCGCGGGGAATGCCCTGCGCCTCGGCATGGCGCATCAGATCGTCCTGGATCTCTTTCCAGGCCGGCGTCTGGATCGGCTTGATCACACCGGTGCGCAAGGTCAGCTTGTCGTTGGGGATCACCAGGCCCCAGTCCACGCCAATGACCCGGCCAAAGCCCCGGCAGGCATCGCAGGCGCCCACGGCCGAGTTGAACGAGAACATCGACGGCGTCGGCTCGCGGTAGCGCAGGCCGCTTTCCGGGCAGTGCAAACCGGCAGAGAACTTCCACAGCGCGGGCTCGGCGGTGTTGCCGTCCGCATCGGCCTCTGCGATGGCATACACCGTCATCTGGCCGCTGCCGCGCTTCAGGGCCACCTCGATGGCCTCGATCACGCGCGCCTTCTCGGCCTTGCTGAGGCGAAAGCGATCCGCCACCACATCGAGCAGCTTGACACGCTGGGGCGCTTCTGCCGCAGCCTGCTTGCCGGCCTTGGGCTTTTTCTTGCTGCTGTCCACGGCAGCGGCATGGCGCACCACATCGACCTCGCGCTCGGCCTGCACCTTGGTAAAGCCGCTGGCCGACAGCCACTGCTCGACCTGCTCGGCACTGGTGTTGGCCGGCAGCTCGACCGGAAAGGTGATTACGATGCGCGGGTCATCCGCCTGGCTGCGCTGCAGCAGCTGCTCGTAAATGCTCTCGGGCGTGTCATGCTGCACCGGCAAGGCGGTCTGCTGGTCGAACAGATGGCCGGCGCGCGCCACCAGCAGCTTCAGGTGGTCGTTGAGCTCGGTCATCGTGCCCACCGTCGAGCGCGAGCTGCGCACCGGGTTGGTCTGGTCAATCGCAATCGCGGGCGGCACGCCTTCGACCTTGTCCACGGCCGGCTTGTCCATGCGGTCGAGGAACTGGCGCGCATAGGCGCTGAAGGTTTCAACGTAGCGGCGCTGCCCCTCGGCATACAGGGTGTCGAACACCAGGCTGGACTTACCTGAACCGCTGGGTCCGGTCACCACCGTCAACTCCCCGGTGCGGATATCCAGATCCAGATTCTTGAGGTTGTGCTGACGTGCACCACGGATGCGAATGTTTTCCTGAGACATACCGATGAGCTATCCAGTAATTCGTTGGCGCAGTCCAGCCGCCGGATAAGCAAGCCCCCATGCGCAGTGCCAGGGATGCCCAAACTCGGAAGGCCGACACGACTGCGTGGGGGCAAAATGATCGTGAGCAACCATTCTAGGGAGTTCATTCCTCGGCTGAATCAGCGCGCGGCAAAGCCCTGCAAAACACTGTACATATTTACAGATATTAGCAAATGGCGATGTATCCGGGCCACAGGCTTGGGCGGCATAAAAAAACCCGCCATCTCTCGAAGGCGGGTGGGGAAGCAGGGGCGCGCTGGGCGCCCAAGGCTTGCTTAGAAGTTGTGGCGGATACCAGCAGCGAAGGTGCTGAAGTCGGCGCCGGAGATACCGGTGGCGTAGCTGGCGTTGGCCTTGTTGTCGACCTTGGTGTAGCCAGCGTACAGCTTGGAGCGCTTGCTCAGGTTGTAGTTGTAGCCCAGGATCAGCTGGCGTGCGCCGCTGTTGCTGACGTCGTCCCACTTGCCAGCCCAGCCGAAGCCAGCGACAAACTCGGAAGCACCCATGGTGTACATACCGGTCACGCGCGCTGCATTGCGCTTGCCGCGCAGCTCTTCGTCAGAGCGTTGGTAGTAAGCGCCCAGTTGGAAGGCATTGATGGTGTAGTGCGCGCGCAGGCCCAGTTGCTTGTCGCCACCGACCTTGGTGAAGCCTGCACCCAGGGCCAGAGGACCGCTTTCCCAGTTGGCAGCCAGGTCGTAGCCGTTCTTGTCGTTGGTGCCAGCAGCCTTTTCGTGGAACGAAGCAGCGCCTTCAATGGTCAGGCCGCCCAGGAACACGGGGGTGCGGTAGGCGATCTTGTTGGAGTCGCGCATCACGTAGCTGTACAGCGCATCCGACAGCGAACCGGTGTCGTGGTTAGGCTGGTCCAGCACGCCGTAGTCAGCCACTGCGTAGTAGGACTCAGCGGTGAAGGTACCCAGACGCAGCATACCGAAGTTGCCAGCCAGGTTCACTTCGCTTTGGCGGCGGAAGGTCAGACCACCAGCGGAACCGGTGCCCGAGCCGTCATCCGAGTTGAAACCCGATTCCAGCACGAAGCCAGCCTTCAGGCCGCCACCGAGGTCTTCCGTGCCACGGAAACCGATACGCGATGCGTTGTTGAACAGGCCGGTGGTGGACACATCGCCCACCTTTTGGCGTTCCACCGAGGTGTTCACACGGCCATAAACCTGCACGCTGCTTTGAGCCAGTGCAGCGGTAGAGCCAGCAATGGCCAAGGTGGCAATCATCAAACGATTCAGTGAACGCATAGTGTCCTCGGGGATGTAGTCATTAAAAATGGTTGGACGGTGCTGTTGGGGTCCGCACAGGGCAGGTTTCAGCCCGTCACATAATGTTAATTCTAGGCGGCAGTCCCCGAAAAACGCGCTGAATATCTTGCAGTTTTTGCGAGAGTGACGCATCGCTACCACACTTATGTGACACACCCTGGTATTAACCATGAGATACCAAACCGCGCAGAAAAAAACAGCACCCGAAGGTGCTGTTGGGAGGTGAAGGCCACGGGTATCAGGTCATCCGCATACCCGCGGCCAGCTCGCAGTGCTGAGGTTCAGTCGTTCGCGTAGATATCCACATCCTTGGTTTCACGCACAAACAAGGTTCCGATCACGAAGGTGATGCCGGCGATGATGATCGGGTACCAGAGGCCGTTGTACATATTGCCGGTCTGGGCGACGATCGCGAAGGCCGTTGTCGGCAGCAGACCACCGAACCAGCCATTGCCGATGTGGTAGGGCAGCGACATGGAGGTGTAGCGGATGCGGGTCGGGAACATTTCCACCAGCATCGCGGCAATCGGCCCGTAGACCATGGTCACCAGCAGCACCAGGTAGGTCAGCAGTACCACGGTCAAGACCTTGTTCGTCTTGGCGGGGTCGGCCTTGGCAGGGTAGCCGTCCTTGGCCAGGGTTTCCGCCACAGCCTTCTTGAACGCACCGTCCTTGGCCTTCAGATCGTCGCCACTCAGGCCCGCAGCCGAGTAGCTGGGGATGGTGTCGTTGCCGATCTTGATGACCGCCGTCGTGCCCGCAGGGGCGGCCTCGGTTTCATAGCTCACTGAGTTGGCGGCCAGCAGTTGCTTGGCCACATCGCAGGAGCTGGTGAACTTGGAGGTACCCGTCGGGTTGAACTGGAAGGAGCACTCGGCCGGGTTGGCCACGACCACCACCTTGTTCTTGGCTTGCGCCGCTGCCAGATCGGGGTTGGCCGCTTCGGTCAGCATCTTGAACACAGGGAAGTAGGTCAGCACGGCCAGCAGGCAGCCCGCCATGATGATGGGCTTGCGGCCGATCTTGTCGGACAGCGCACCAAAGATCACGAAGAACGGCGTTGCGATCAGCAGGGCCACGGCGATCATCAGATTGGCACTGACAGCATCGACCTTGAGCTGTTGGGTCAGGAAGAACAGCGCATAGAACTGGCCGGTGTACCAGACCACGGCCTGGCCGGCGGTCAGGCCGATCAGCGCCAGAATCACGATCTTCAGGTTCTTCCACTGGCCAAACGACTCGCGCAGCGGGGCCTTGGAGGTCTTGCCTTCGGCCTTCATGCGCTGGAACGCAGGCGATTCGGACAAGGTCATACGGATCCACACCGACACACCCAGCAGCAGAATCGACACTAGGAACGGAATGCGCCAGCCCCAGTCATTGAAGGCGGGCTCGCCCATCACGGTACGCGTGCCCAGAATCACCAGCAGGGACAGGAACAAGCCCAGGGTCGCCGTGGTCTGGATCCAGGAGGTGTAGGCACCACGCTTGCCATGCGGCGCATGCTCGGCAACGTACGTTGCCGCACCACCGTATTCACCACCCAAGGCCAGACCTTGCAGCATGCGCAGCACGATCAAGATGATGGGCGCTGCCACGCCGATGCTGGCGTAGTTGGGCAAGATACCGACGATGAAGGTCGATGCGCCCATCAGCAAGATGGTGACCAGGAACGTGTACTTGCGCCCGATCATGTCGCCCAGGCGGCCGAACACCAGCGCGCCAAAGGGGCGCACGATAAAGCCGGCCGCAAAGGCCAGCAACGCAAAGATGAAGGCGGAAGTTGGGTCCAGTCCGGAGAAGAACTGTTTGGCGATGATGGCCGCCAGCGAGCCGTAGAGATAGAAGTCGTACCACTCAAAAACGGTGCCGAGTGACGAGGCGAAGATGACCTTGCGCTCCTCCTTGGTCATCGGCCGTGCTGCTGCACTGGTTGCCATGCTGTTGTCTCCTTGTAGTGTTGCCGCTCTTTTGTTTGGCGGACACTGCATTCTTCAAGCAAGCGCTGACCCTAGTCTGACGGTTTTCCAACACAAGCTTGCAATCTGCTGACAATTCGCTGACAAAATCCAGCGCAACCCGCACAAAGCGTTTTGCGATGCGGAATATCGCTGCACTGCAGCAGCAACCAAGGGAAAGTCCCAGTGCGGGAAAAACCGCTGGAAAAGGCGTTTTCAGCGGCTTAGAAGCTGGAAATCAGCGCTTGGGCAAACCGGAGGGGCGGTCGGCTGCCGCATCCCATTGGCCATCGGCAAACCAGGCATCGCCGTTCAGGTAGGCGCTCAGCATCGGCAGCCCATCCAGGCCCCAGAACAGCTTGTCGTCCAGCACCATGCTGGGCACGCCAAACACGCCGGCGGCGGCCGCCGCATCGGTATTGCTGCGCAAGGCCTGCTTGGCTTCCTGCTCGGCCGCGTCGCCATGGCGCAGCTGCTCGGCAAGCGTTTGCTCCAAGGCCTGCAGGCGCTGGGCATCGAGCGCATCGGCGCCACCCAGCCAGACATGGCGAAAGATGGCATCGGCCGTGAAGCGGTTGATGCAGCCGCCCTGGCCCGTGCGCAAGGCCAGGCGCAGCAAGGGCAAGGGGTTGAAGGGGTGCTGGGCGGGCATTTGCAGACCGCAGCCCAGGCTGTGGCCCAGCCAGCTGGCATGGCGGTAGGTCCATTCGCGCTTGCCGGCAATGCCGGCCGGGCCGGGGTTGGCATGCTGCTGCAGCAAGGCACCCAGCAAGACGGGCCGGTAGCGCACATGCACGCTATGGCCTTGCAGCGCCTGCGGCAGCGCATGGAAGGCCAGCCAGGCGTAGGGAGAGACAAAGTCCAGGTAGAAATCGATGCTTTTCATACCCGGCTCCTCTTAGACCGTTGGCACCAGCGGCCGGCCATTAGTGCCCAGGCCCGCACGGCCCAGCGCCTGCAGCCAGATCTGCTGCCGTTCGGCGGTATCGGCCTTGGACCAGGCGCGGATCTCGTCGATCGAGCGGTAGCAGCCGATGCAGTGGCTGCGGTCCGCATTCATCTTGCACAGCGACACGCAGGGCGATGGCACGACATCGCTGTAATCGGCGGCAAAGGCGCCAGTCACCCGCACCTGCTTGGTGCGGGCTGCCAGCGGCGCGGGCGAAGCCACAGGCAGCTCCACCGGCTTGTCCATTTGTTCCGTCATGCCGCCTCCTTGACCACATCGGCCACCGGCGCGCCGGTCAGCGCTTCCAGATCGGCCGGCGCCAGCGCAAACACGCTATTCGGGTGGCCTGCGGCAGCCCAGATCTGTTCAAAGCGGAACAGCTCGCGGTCAATCAGGGTAACGGGCTTGGTCACATGGCCGACCGGCGACACACCGCCAATCGCGAAGCCGGTACGGGCTTTGACAAAATCCGCATCCGCACGGCCTACCGGGCCGACCAGCGCCGCCACCTTGGCCTCGTCCACGCGGCAGTCGCCCGAGGTGATGACCAGCACGCAGGCGTCATCGCTCTTGCGGCGGAAAATAATGCTCTTGGCAATCTGGCCCAGCGCAATGCCCAGCGCATCGGCCGCTTCCTGGGCCGTGCGCGCTGCCACCTCCAGCATCTGCGGCCCATGCGGATGGCCCTTGTCCTGCAGCACCCTGGCTACCCGCTGCACCCCTTCGGGCAGGCTCAGCAACTCCGCTCCACACATGGTCAACTCCTTGTTAAGCGACGATTGTGCCGTTTAGCAGGCTCCGCTGCAGCGCAGCGGGCATTCGCGCTGCCGCGCTGGGCGATCAACCCGCGCGCTTGTTCATCAGCGCCACGGCCACGCGCGAGTTGGGCTTGCGCTGCAAAAAGTCGCTGATGTAGATGCCCGCATCGACGAGCTTGTCCAGGTCAATGCCGGTCTCGATGCCCATGCCATGCAGCATGTAGACCAGGTCTTCGGTGGCGACATTGCCGGTCGCGCCCTTGGCATAGGGGCATCCGCCCAGGCCGGCGATGGACGACTGGAAGTTCCAGATACCCAGCTCCAGCGACGCCAAGGTGTTGGGCAGCGCCTGGCCATAGGTGTCGTGGAAATGCCCGCTCACTTGGTCCAGATTGAAATACTGCAAGGTCGCTTCCAGCGCCTTTTGCACCTTGATCGGTGTGCCCACGCCGATGGTGTCGGCCACATCGACGCGCTCGACGCCAATGCCCTTCATCAGCTCGGCCAGGTAGGCCACGCGCGAAGGCGCAATCTCGCCCTCATACGGGCAGCCCACGGTGCAGCTCATCGCGCCGCGCACCGCAATGCCGGCGGCCTTGGCCGCTTCCACCACCGGCGCAAAGCGCTCGATGCTCTCGGCAATCGAGCAGTTGATATTGCGCTGGCTGAAGGCCTCGCTGGCCGCGCCAAACACCACGATCTCATCGGGCTGGGAGGCCACGGCCGCTTCATAGCCCTTCATGTTCGGGGTCAGCACCGAATAGCGCACACCGGCCTTGCGCGCCAGCCCCGCCATCACCTCGGCGTTGTCGCCCATCTGGGGGACCCACTTGGGGCTGACAAAGCTGGTCACCTCGATCTCGGTCAGGCCCGCATCCTGCAGGCGCTGGGTCAGCTCGATCTTGACGGCCGCCGGCACCGGCGATTTCTCGTTCTGCAGGCCATCGCGCGGGCCGACATCAATCAATTGGACTCGTTGGGGGTAGCGGGCCATGGGGCGTCTCCTGGGGTATTTCTTAAAAACGGGGGCGGAATCAGTATCCGCGATCGGCATAGACCATGCCGCCAGGCTTCTCTCCGGCGGCAAAGGCCTGGAGCTTGTGCAGGATCTGCTGCAAGGTCTCCTCGGGCAAGGTGCGGGCGGAGCTGTGCGGCGTGATGCGGATCTGCGGCTGCTGCCAGAACGGGTGCTCGGCGGGCAGCGGCTCGGTGCGGAACACATCCAAGGTGGCACCAGCCACCTGCCCACTGTCCAGCGCGGCCAGCAGGTCGGCGTCGACCAGGTGCGCGCCGCGCGCCACATTGATCACATAGGCGCCCGGCTGCAGCTGCGCCAGCAGGCCGGCATCGATGATGTTCTCGGTCTGCGCGGTCAGCGGCAGCAGGTTGACGAGGATACGCGTGGCACGCAGAAAGTCCGGCAGCTGCGCCATGCCCTCAAAGCACTGCACACCGGCGATCTGCTTGGGCGAGCGGCTCCAGCCGCGCACCGGAAACGCAAACTGCGCCACCGCCTGGGCCACGCGCTCGCCCAGCACACCCAGGCCCATCACGCCGACGGGAAAATCGCTGCGCAAACGCAAGGGCTGCTGGGCCCAGATGCCGGCGCTTTGCTGCGCCCGGTACGGCGCCAGGTCACGGAAATGGTCGATCACCGCATGGCAGACATACTCGGCCATCTGCACGGCCATGCCGGCGTCTTCGAGCCGCAGCACCGGCACGCCGGGGGGCAGCTGGCGCGCAAACAGCGCATCGACGCCAGCGCCCATGTTGAAGATCGCCTTGAGGCCCGCGCCTTGCTCGTCGAACAGCTGCTGCGGCGGCTTCCAGACCAGTGCGTAATCGGCCTGGGCCATGCCGGGTGTCCAGCCGCAGGCTTGGGCCTGGGGAAGGTGCAGGCGAATCGCATCCAGCCAGGGCTGCAGCTCATCGCTGTCGGTGTAGACGAGAATTTTCATGGCCGGCATTTCAGCACAGAAAAGGGTGCTGCGCCGTCACAGACAGCGCAGCGGCCCTGTCAGGCGGCGACGACCTGCAGCTTGAGCAGTTCGGCGCCCTCAGTCACCTGGTCACCGGGCGCAAACAGCAGCTCCAGCACCTCGCCATCGGCCGGGGCGGCAATCGTGTGCTCCATCTTCATTGCCTCCATCACCGCCAGCGGCTGGCCCTTGCTGACCTTGTCGCCGGCCTTGACTGCAAACGACACCACCTTGCCCGGCATCGGGGCCGTCAGGCGCCCGCCTTCGCTGCCGGCCTCACCGGCATGGGCCAGCGCATCGATGGTGGTGATCTCGGCCGCGCCGCGCGGGGCGAACACATGCACCACTTCGCCCTGTTGCCAGGTCTGCACCTGGTCGCGCTGGCCGTTGAACTGCAGCTCCACGAGCTCGCCGTTGGCGCTGAACTGCAGCGGCCCGCTGGCATCGCCCACCGTCAGCACCAGGCCAGCGGCCTCATAGCGCAGCGCGGCCTGCAGCTTGTCGCCGCCAAACTCAAAGTCAAAGCGGCGCTCGGTCACGCCATGCGATTGCCAGCCATCACGGCGGCTGAAGGGGTCGTGGCTCTCGGTAGCGCGCTCCTGCAGCAGCTCGGCCACCACGGCAGCGGCCGCAGCGGTGTCCAGGCCCAGGCCGCGCTGCTTGAAGAGCCGTGCCTCTTCGCGCTGGATCAGCGCCGTATCGAGCTTGGCCTGGCCAAACGATGGCGTGGCCAGGATATGGCGCAGGAACTGCACATTGGTCTGCAGGCCGACAATGCGCACCGCAGCCAGCGCCGCATCCAGCCGCGCCAGCGCCTGGGCGCGGTCTGCGCCGTGGACGATGAGCTTGGCGATCATGCTGTCGTAGAAGGGGCTGATGGCATCGCCTTCGCGCACGCCATCGTCAATGCGCACATCGCTGATCGCAAAACTGCTGCAGTCGGGCTTGCGGTAGACATGCAAGGTGCCGGTGGCGGGCAGGAAGTTGTTGTCCGGGTTCTCGGCGCAGATGCGCGCTTCGATCGCGTGGCCGCTGATCTTGAGCTCCGCCTGCTGCTTGGGCAGCGGCTGGCCATTGGCCACCAACAGCTGCCACTGCACCAGGTCTTCGCCAGTGATGGCCTCGGTCACCGGGTGCTCGACCTGCAGGCGCGTGTTCATCTCCATGAAGTAGAACTTCATCGCCTCGGGTTGGTCGTAGCCGCCGGGCTGCTCAACGATGAATTCCACCGTGCCCGCGCCCACATAGCCCACGGCCTTGGCAGCGGCGACCGCCGCCTCGCCCATCTGCTGGCGCAGCGCAGCGGTCATGCCGGGCGCAGGGGCTTCTTCCAGCACCTTCTGGTGGCGGCGCTGCACCGAGCAGTCGCGCTCGAACAGGTACACGCAATTGCCCTGGGTATCGCCAAACACCTGGATCTCGATATGGCGGGGGCGCAATACGTATTTCTCAATCAGCACCGCATCGTTGCTGAAGCTGTTGATGGCCTCGCGCTTGCAGGATTCCAGCGCGGCAGCAAAGTCCTCGCTCTTTTCCACCAGGCGCATGCCCTTGCCTCCGCCGCCGGCGCTGGCCTTGATCAGCACCGGGTAACCGATGCGGTCGGCCTCCGCGTGCAGCATGGCCGGGTCCTGGCCGGCGCCATGGTAGCCAGGCACCAGCGGCACGCCGGCCTTTTCCATCAGCTGCTTGGATTCGGCCTTCAGGCCCATCGCACGGATGGCATTGGCAGGCGGGCCGATGAACACCAGGCCCGCAGCGGCGCAGGCCACGGCAAAGTCTTCGTTCTCGCTCAAGAAACCGTAGCCGGGGTGGATGGCCTGGGCGCCGGTGGCCTTGGCAGCTTCGATGATGCGTTCCCAGCGCAGGTAGCTGTCCTTAGGGGCGCTGCCACCGATGTGCACGGACTCGTCGCAGGCGGCCACATGCTTGGCATGGGCGTCAGCATCGGAATAGACGGCCACAGTCTTGACGCCCATGCGGCGGGCGGTAGCGGCGACGCGGCAGGCAATCTCACCACGGTTGGCGATCAAAATTTTCGAGAACATAGAACAATCTCCTCAGTCTTCTTCCCTGACCCCGGCCCGCCTTTGCAAGCCCCCGGTCAATATCGTTGGTGATCCGCGCCCATGGCAGCCAAGGCCACCGGCTCTTCATGGCCCAGCCACCGGCGAATCCGGCGCACCACGGCCCGCAAAAACTTCCACAACACCCAGGTCATCACCCACATCAGCACCAGCACCACGGCCAGCGCCAGCGCAAACACCAGCGGGTGGTGGATGGCCAGCCACACCGCGCCGATCGAGACCCCGTCTTCGACCAGGCTGGCGCCCCAGTTGGAGAAAGGCTCCGGGCTGGTGTTGATGGCCGCGCGCGTTGTGGTCTTGGCCACCTGGCTGCTCAGCGCCAAGGTGCCGCCCATCAGGGCTGCCGCTGTCGCCATCGTCGCGTTGTCGGTGCCAAAAACGCTGGCCGCCAAGGCCGCACCCGCTGGCACCCGCACCACGCTTTGCACCACATCCCAGACCGAGTCCACGCCGGGGATCTTGTCGGCAAAGAACTCGACAAACAGCAGCGCGCCGCTGATGAACAGGATCACCGGCTGCTGCAGCACCGTGAGCCCACCGGGCAGCTGCAGCACGCCGGTGGCGCCCAGCATGCCCGTCACAAACACCACCGCGTAGAGCCGAAAGCCGCTGGCCCAGCCCAGCGCAGCCGCCAAGGCCATCAGCTGGCCCCAGTCCCACTGCGCCATGGCCTGGCCCATCTGGCCAGCCACCTGGCCGACCTGGTCGGCCGCCTGCCCCACCGTTTGCGCGGTGCCCTTGTCCAGATGCAGGCCGATGCCGTGCAGCCAGTTGACGATGGTGTTCCAGATATCCATGGTGGTGCTCCTCAGTGCCAGTCAGCAAACGCGCTGTTTATAGCGCCAATGCCCGCTTGCTGTCTGCCATCCAAGGCCGCGTTAGGGCTGCATCAGCCTCCCAGCCAGCTGGGTTTGCGTTTGTTCAAGAATGCCTGCACGCCTTCCTTGCCTTCGGCGCTGGCGCGGATGTCGGCAATGCCGGCCACGGTCTCGGCGATCAGCGCCTCGTCCACCTCGCGGCCAGCCACATCCAGCACCAGTTTTTTGCAGGCCTGCACCGCGGCCGGGCTGGCGCTCAGCAGGTGCTTGAGCAGGCCGTCCACGGCGCTGTCCAGCGCCTCGGCCTCCACCACCTGGTGCACAAAGCCGCTGCGCAGCGCTTCGGCAGCGTCAAAGCGCTCACCGGTCAGAAAGTAGCGGTGCGCCGCACGCGGGCCCATCGCGCGGATCACATAGGGGCTGATCGTGGCCGGGATCAGGCCGATCTTCACCTCGCTGAGGCAAAAACCGGCGTGGCTGGCCGCCACGGCCATGTCGCAGCAGGCCACCAGGCCCATGCCGCCGGCGTAGACATCGCCCTGCACCCGCGCAATCGTCGGCTTGGGGCAGGTGTAGATCACGCGCAGCATCTCGGCGAGCTTGCCGGCATCGACCAGGTTCTCCTCGCGGGTGTAGTCGGCCATGGCGCGCATCCAGTTCAGGTTGGCGCCAGCGCAGAAGGCCGGGCCTTCGGCGGCCAGCACCACGGCGCGGACCTGGGCCTGCGCACCCACCCAGCTGAAGGCGCGGGTGATGTCGGCAATCACCTCATCGCTGAAGGCATTGCGCACATCGGGCTGGGTCAGGGTGATGGTGGCCACCGGTCCAGCGGCTTCGACGGTCAGAAATGTACTTTTCATGGTGTCCTCTCTGTCCTTACATGCGGAAGATGCCGAATCGGGTGTCCTCGATCGGTGCATTGCGCGTGGCCGCCAGGCCCAGCGCCAGCACGCGGCGGGTATCGGCCGGGTCGATGACGCCATCGTCCCACAGGCGAGCCGAGGCGTAGTAGGGGTGGCCCTGGTCCTCGTACTGCTGGCGGATGGGCGCCTTGAAGGCCTCTTCCTCCTCCGCCGTCCAGGCGCCGCCCCGGCCCTCGATGCCATCGCGCTTGACCGTGGCCAGCACGCTGGCCGCCTGCTCGCCACCCATCACGCTGATGCGCGCGTTCGGCCACATCCACAAAAAGCGCGGGCTGTAGGCGCGGCCACACATGCCGTAGTTGCCGGCACCAAAGCTGCCGCCGATGATGATGGTGAACTTGGGCACGCTGGCCGTGGCCACCGCCGTCACCAGCTTGGCGCCGTGGCGGGCAATGCCCTCGTTCTCGTACTTGCGGCCGACCATGAAGCCGGTGATGTTCTGCAGGAACACGAGCGGAATCTTGCGCTGGCAGCACAGCTCGATGAAGTGCGCGCCCTTGACGGCCGACTCGCTGAACAGAATGCCGTTGTTGGCGATGATGCCCACTTCCATGCCCTCTACGCGGGCAAAGCCGCAGACCAGCGTCGCGCCAAAACGGGCCTTGAACTCGTCGAAATCGCTGCCATCGACGATGCGGGCGATGATTTCGCGCACATCAAAGGGCTTGCGCGTATCGACCGGGATCACGCCATACAGCTCATCGGCCGGGTAGGCCGGTGCCTGTGGCGCCTTGTCGGCGGCATGGGGCTGCTTGGCCTTGTTCAGGTGGCTCACGGCCTTGCGGGCCAGCGCCAGCGCATGGGTGTCGTTGTCGGCCAGGTGGTCAGCCACGCCCGACAGGCGCGTGTGCACATCGCCACCGCCCAGGTCTTCGGCACTCACCACCTCGCCTGTGGCAGCCTTCACCAG
The DNA here is from genome assembly GCF_037479395.1 of Comamonas sp. MYb21. Taxonomy (NCBI): domain Bacteria; kingdom Pseudomonadati; phylum Pseudomonadota; class Betaproteobacteria; order Burkholderiales; family Comamonadaceae; genus Comamonas; species Comamonas sp. MYb21. The sequence continues at coordinate 645,961 of NZ_JBBGZC010000001.1, forward strand.
CGGTGGGCCACCCAAAAAGATCGTGCCCTGGTTCTTCACGATGATGGACTCGTCGCTCATCGCCGGCACATAGGCGCCGCCAGCGGTGCAAGACCCCATGACCACGGCGATCTGCGCAATGCCCTGGGCCGACATATTGGCCTGGTTGTAGAAGATGCGGCCAAAGTGCTCGCGATCGGGGAAGACCTCGTCCTGGTTGGGCAGGTTGGCGCCGCCCGAATCGACCAGGTAAATGCAGGGCAGGCGGTTTTGCGCGGCCACTTCCTGGGCGCGCAAATGTTTTTTTACCGTCATCGGGTAGTAGGTACCGCCTTTGACCGTGGCATCATTGCACACGATCATGCAGTCCACCCCACTGACGCGGCCCACGCCGGCGATCAGGCCCGCACCCGGTGCATCGTTGTTGTACATGTTCAGCGCAGCCAGCGGCGCCAGCTCCAAAAAGGGCGTGCCGGGGTCCAGCAGCATCTGCACGCGGTCACGCGGCAGCAGTTTGCCCCGGCCCAGGTGCTTGGCACGGGCGGCTTCACCACCGCCTTGCGCCACCTTGGCAGACTGGGCGCGCAGGTCCTCCACAATGCTGCGCATGGCTTGCGCATTGGTCTGAAAATCTGCCGACCGGGCATTCAGCTGGGTTGCGAGTTTGCTCATGCTTGTCCTCTTCAATGTTCTAGCGTTCCGTTCAGAAACGCGTTTTCTTTAAAAATAGTCTGCTGCCAAACGAATCCGCACCATGCACACCGTCGAAACCGTCCTGCTCGTCCTGATGATCGGTGCCGTCACCGGCATCATTGCGCGCTACATCCGGGCCATTCCGCTGCCCCTGATCCAGATCATGCTGGGCGCGGCGCTGTCCTGGCCACAAAAAGGCCTGCATATCGATTTCGACCCCGGCCTGTTCATGCTGCTGTTCATTCCGCCGCTGCTGTTTGCCGACGGTTGGCGCATTCCCAAGCGCGAGTTCTTTGCGCTGTACCGCCCTATTTTGCGGCTGGCCTTCGGCCTGGTGCTGTTTACCGTGATTGGCCTGGGCTACCTGATCCACTGGATGATCCCGGAGATCCCGCTGACCGTGGCCTTTGCACTGGCCGCCGTGATATCGCCCACCGATGCGGTGGCCGTCTCGGCCATCACGCGCAACCTGGGCATGCCGGCCCACACCATGCATGTGCTCGAAGGCGAATCGCTGCTCAATGATGCCTCGGGCCTGGTGGCGCTGAAATTTGCCATCGCCGCCACCTTGACCGGCCTGTTCTCCTGGACCCAGGTCACGCAGGAGTTTTTGTGGATCGCACTGGGCGGCCTGGGCGTGGGCGCTGCGGTGGGCTGGGGTTTCAGCTACCTGCGCGATACCGTCACCCGCCGCCTGGGCGATGTGGCCGCCACGCAGATGGTGCTGCTCTTGGTGCTGCTGCCCTTTGCGGCCTACCTGCTGGGCGAAAAAATTGGCGTCTCCGGCATTCTGGCGGCCGTGGCTGCGGGCGTGGCCACCAATTTTGGCGACCTGAACCGGGCCGACTACATCTCCGAGCGCATGCAGACCGCCGGTACCTGGGCGATGGTGGAATCGGCCTTCAACGGCGCGATCTTCCTGCTGCTGGGCCTGCAGCTGCCGTCGATCATCGGCGTGACCTTGCGCGATGCCGGCCATGACTGGTGGATTCTGGTGGGCTATGTCGCCATCATCTCGATCGCGCTTTTGGCGCTGCGCTGGATCTGGTTGATGCTGGGCGTCAGCCGCAGCCTGCACAAGGCCCACCAGGCCGGCAAGCTGGTCAAAAAACCCGACCTGTGGCTGAACCTGGCCACGACCCTGGCGGGCATCCGTGGTGCGGTCACGCTGGCCGGTGCGCTGTCGGTGCCGCTGCTCTTGAACAACGGCCAGCCGTTTCCGGCACGTGACATGCTGATCTTTCTGGCCACCGGCACCATCTTGTTCACCCTGGTGATCGGCAGCATCGGCCTGCCACTGGTGCTGCGCCGCGTGCAGGCGGTGAGCGAGCCCGAATCGGTGCGCGAAGAGCGCCAGGCGCGCATTGCAGCCTGCCGCGCTGCGATCAACAGCCTGGCGATGAGCGACGACGATGCCGCCCAGCAGCCCACCGAATGGCAGGCCCAGCAGCACGAAATCGAAGGCCGCATTGCGCGCGAGTACCGCAACCGTATCGACCTGCTGGATGAAGAGCGCACGCCCGAAACCGCCGAGGTGCAGGACCTGGCCACGCCCGACGCGGTGCAGGAGCGGCGCCTGCGCTATGTGGCCGAGCTGGAGATGCGGCTCAACTGCATCAAGGTCGAGCGCCACACCATCTACGCCGAGCGGCACAACAACCGCATCAACGACGAATCGCTGCGCAGCCTGGTCCAGGAGCTGGACCTGAGCGAGATCACCTTGCGCAAGCGCCTGGAAGTGGCCCGCCGCGCCGCCGCCAAGCAAGCTGCCAAGCTGGAAGGGCATTGATCGTTCAGGCGGGTGCTGCATGGCGGCGCTCTGCGCGGTTCAGGCCGTCTTGCTCACATCCAGCTTCAGCGATTCGATCATCGCCTCGCGGATCTTGAACTTCTGGATCTTGCCGGTCACCGTCATCGGGAAGGCCTCTACAAACTCGATGTAGCGCGGCACCTTGTAATGGGCCACCCGGCCCTTGCAGTAGCTGCGCAGCGCCTCGGCATCCAGGCTTTGGCCGGCCTTGACGATGACCCAGGCGCAGAGCTCCTCGCCAAAGCGGCTGTCGGGCACGCCCACCACCTGCACATCCTGCACCTGCGGGTGGGTGTAGAGGAACTCCTCGATCTCGCGCGGGTAGATGTTCTCACCACCCCGGATCACCATGTCCTTGATGCGGCCGACGATGTTCACATAGCCGTCGGCATCCATCGTGGCCAGGTCGCCGGTGTGCATCCAGCCATCGCCATCGATGGCCTCGCGCGTCTTGGCCTCATCACCCCAGTAGCCATGCATGACGGAGTAGCCGCGCGTGCAGAGCTCACCGGATTGGCCCGGGGCCACGGTCTCGCCGGTCTCGGGGCTGACGATCTTGACCTCCAGGTGCGGATGCACCTTGCCGACGGTGGACACGCGCCTGTCCAGCGGCGTGTCGGTCGAGCTTTGGCAGCTGACCGGGCTGGTCTCGGTCATGCCGTAGGCGATGGTGATCTCGGACAGATGCATCTGGCTGACCACGCGCTTCATCACCTCGATCGGGCAGGGCGAGCCGGCCATGATGCCGGTGCGCAGGCTCGACAGATCGAACTCGGCAAAGCGCGGGTGGTCCAGCTCGGCGATGAACATCGTGGGCACGCCATGCAGGCCGGTGCAGCGCTCGGCCTGCACCGTCTCCAGCACCGTCAGCGCATCAAAGCCATCATTGGGGTAGACCATGGCCGCGCCATGCGTCATGCAGGCCATATTGCCCAGCACCATGCCAAAGCAGTGGTAGAGCGGCACGGGGATGCAGAGCCGGTCTTCTTCCGAGAGCTTCATTGCCTCGCCAATGAAATAGCCGTTGTTGACGATATTGCGGTGGGTCAGCGTGGCGCCCTTGGGGAAGCCCGTGGTTCCACTGGTGAACTGGATATTGATCGGGTCGTAAGGCGTCAAAGTGGCGCCGATCTGCGCGACCTGCGGGTCGGCCGCATCACCGCTGGCGATAAAGCGCGAGAAGCGCTGCATGCCCGGCTGCTCCTGGCCCTGGCCTGCGACATCGATCCAGACCACTAGGCGCAGATCGGGCAGGGCCTCGATCTGCAGCGCAGCGCTGGCCTGGGTTTCCAGCTCAGGCGCCAGCGCGCGCACCATGCCCAGGTAATCGCTGGTCTTGAAGCGCTCCATCACAAACAGCGCCTTGCACTGCACCTTGTTGAGCGCATAGGCCAACTCCGAGGTGCGGTAGGCCGGGTTGATGTTGACCAAGATGATGCCCACATGGGCGGTGGCCAGCTGCAGCAGCACCCATTCCACATTGTTGTGCGACCAGATCCCCACCCGGTCGCCCTTGGCGATGCCAGCGCGCAGCAAGGCGCTGGCCAGTTGCTGCGATTGCTCCAGCAGCTGCTGGTAAGTAAGGCGCAGGCCCTGGTGGCGGCTGATGAGCGCATCGCGCGCGCCAAAGCGCGCTGCCGTCTCGCTCAGCTGCTGGCCGATGGTCTTGTTGAGCAGGCGCGGCTCGCTGGCGCCCCGTGCATAGCTGCTGGTCAATCTGGTCTCGCTCATGGTGTCTCCTGTCCGCCGCCCAACCAGCCGGGTCGGCGGCCCTGTTCCTTGTCTTTCAGGATACGCGAGCGTGCCGCGCAAATGATGGCAGGATGGTTGCAAATGTCGCCAGTACAATGGCTCTGCTTGGCGCTTTTTAAACCCCACCCTCCATGCCCAAACCGCTGCCCTCCTCTGCCGTCGTGCACCACCCCGCCGTTACGCCCATGGCCTTTGTCCGGGCCATCGCGCGGGCCTACCAGCACCGGGGACTGAGTGCGGACCGCGCACTGCAATTGGCGCAAATCGATCCCTTGGCGGTCGAAAAAGATGGCCCCGGCATCACCGCCTTGCAGTTCGAGACCCTCTCCGATGCCGCCATGCAGGAGCTGGACGACGAGGCCCTGGGCTGGTTCAGCCGGCGCCTGCCCTGGGGCAGCTATGGCATGCTGGCGCGCGCCTCGCTCACCAGCCCCAACCTGGGGGTGGCGCTCAAGCGCTGGTGCCGCCACCATGGCCTGCTCACCGATGACCTGGCGCTCAGCCTGCAGGTACAGGGCGAGACGGCCACGGTCGAGATCATCGAGCACACCGGCCTGGGTGAGCTGCGCGAGTTCTGCCTGGTGTCCATGCTGCGCAATATGCATGGGCTGTCGAGCTGGTTTGTCGACTCGTCGCTGCCGCTGTTCAAGGTGAGTTTTCCGTTCGAGGCGCCGGCCCATGCCGATGTCTATGCGCTGCTCTTCCCCGGCGATGTGCAGTTTGGTGCGCCGGTCACCCGCATGCAGTTTGATGCGCGTTATCTCGCCTTGCCGATTGCCCGCGATGAGGCGGCCTTGCAGCGCATGCTGCAGCGCGCGCTGCCGCTGACCGTGCGCCCCTACCGGCGCGACCGGCTGATGGTGCAGCGTGTGCGCCAGCTGCTGGCGGCCGACCCCTCGGCCATGCACAGCGCCGACAGCCTCTCGGCCAAGCTGCACCTGTCGCTGCGCACCCTGCACCGCCAGCTGAAGGACGAGGGTGCATCGCTGCAGGCCCTGAAGGACGAGGTGCGGCGCGAACGCTCGCTGACCCTGCTGCACCGCAGCAACCGCCCCATTAAACAGATTGCGCAGCTGGCCGGCTTCAGCAACGACAAGAGCTTTATCCGGGCCTTTCGCACCTGGATGGGCATGTCCCCGGCCGAGTACCGCAAGAGCACCCGCCCGCCGGCCTGAACACCGGCCCGATTTGCAACCTGGCTGACACCTGCAGGGCAGCCGCTGGCGTCCATTCGTGCCAAGATGGCGGCACAACATCGGATGGAGACTTGCCGTGATCGAGCTGTACCACTGTGTGAGCGCGCGCTCGTTCCGCGCGCTATGGATGCTGGAAGAGCTGGGCCTGCCCTACCGGCTGCAGATGCTACCCTTTCCACCCCGCGCACTGGCCAAGCACTACCTGGCACTCAATCCGCTGGGCACCGTGCCGCTGCTGATCGACGGCGACACGCGCATGACCGAGTCCGCCGCCATCTGCCAGTACCTGGCGAGCCGCGACCCGGCGCAGCGCCTGGAGGTACAGCCCAGCGACCCCGCCTATGGCAGCTACCTGAACTGGCTGCACATGTCCGATGCGACCTTGACCTTTCCGCAGACCCTGGTGCTGCGCTACCAGTTCTTTGAGCCCGCCGTGCGGCGCCAGCCCCAGGTCGCCCAAGACTACGAGCGCTGGTTTCTGGGCCGGCTGCGCGCACTGGAGACCGCCGCCCAGGCGATGCCGGCCGACCAGCCCTACCTCTGCGCAGGCCGCTTCACTGCTGCCGATGTGGCCGTGGGCTATGCGCTGATGCTGTCGGACTACTTGGGCATGTCCTCGCAATGGGGGCCGGCCACCCAGCACTACTGGATGCACCTGCAGCAGCGCGCCGCCTTTCTGCGCAGCCTGGAGGTTGAAAAGCAGGCCGCGCTGGACCAGCAGATCGACCCCATTCCATCGCCCTTGATCCGGCCCTGAACCTGCCTTGAAGCCCACCGACATGATCGCCATCACCGACCACACCACCATCGGCCAGGCCTTGCAGGCCGCCATTGCGCGCTACCCTGATCACAGCCTGCTGGCGGTACCTGCCAACCCCAAACGCAGCTACCTGCCCGAGGGCTGCGAGTTCAGCTACACGCAGGCCGGCGCCCATATTGCGCGGCTGCAGGCCCACTACCAGGCAGCGGGCTATGGCGTGGGCCACCGTGTGGGCCTGTTTCTGGAAAGCCGGCCCGAGCACCTCTGGCACAAGCTGGCGATGAACAGCCTGGGCATCTGCTGCGTGCCCATCAACCCCGACTACAAGCGCCGTGAGCTGAACTACCTGATCGACCATGCGCAGCTGGACCTGGTCATCTGCCTGCCCGAGCGGCTCGAGGCGCTGCAGCAGTCCCTGCAGGACACGCGCAACCAGCCGGCCCTGGTCTGCAGCGATCCGCAAGATGGCAGCGCCATCACGCTACCGCCGGCCCGCTCGCAGCCCTCGGGCAGCCTGAGCGCCGACACGCCCGCGAGCATCCTCTACACCTCGGGCACCACCGGCCAGCCCAAGGGCTGTGTGCTCTCGCATGCCTATGAGCTGGCCGCTGGCAAGTGGTATGCGTCCCACCCCGGCCATGTGTCGATCCAGGAAGGCCGCGAGCGCCTGTTCAACCCGCTGCCGCTGTTCCATGTCAACGCCTCGATTCTGTCGTTCTACTGCATGCTGCTCACCGGCGGCTGCCAAATCCAGACCGACCGCTTTCAGCCCAGCCGCTGGTGGGAAGAGGTGGCCAGTAGCCGCGCCACCATCGTCCATTACCTGGGCGTGATCATTCCGCTCTTGCTCAAGCAGCCGCCATCCGACTGGGAAAAGCAGCACTGCGTGCGCTTTGGCTATGGCGCGGGGGTGGAGCCGCAGCTGCATGCCGCTTTCGAGCAGCGTTTTGGCTTTCCGCTGATCGAGCTCTGGGGCATGACCGAGGTGGTGCGCACCCTCTCCGACCATGGCGACGACCGCCAGGTGGGCACGCGCTCCTTCGGCCGTGGTGCGCCGGGGCTCGAGGTGCGGGTGGCCGATGAGAGCGGCCAGCCGGTGCCGCCCGGCACGCCTGGCGAGATGCTGGTGCGCTACTCGGCCGAGACCCCGCGCAAGCATTTTTTCAGCGAATACCTGGACAACCCCGAGGCCACCGCCAAGGCCTGGGAAGGCGGCTGGTTCCACACCGGGGATGTGGTGGTGCAGGACCCCGATGGCCTGCTGCACTTCATGGACCGGCGCAAGAACATCATCCGCCGCTCCGGCGAGAACATTGCCGCCGCCGAGGTCGAGGCCGTGCTGCTGTCCCACCCCAAGGTGCACCAGGTGGCCGTGCTGGCCGCCCCCGATGAGATCCGCGAAGAAGAGGTGCTCGCCAGCATTGTGCTGACCGAAGGTGTGGCGCCCGGCACCGCCATCTGCCAGGAGCTGTTTGCGTTCTGCCAGCAGGAGATGGCCTACTACAAGGTGCCAGGCTGGTGGTGGTTCACCGACGAGATCCCCACCACCGGCACGCAAAAGATCCAGAAGCACCGGATTCTGGCGGCGGGCCAGGATGTGCGCAGCCTGCCCCAGGTGCTGGACATGCGGGCGCACAAAAAGCGCTGAGCCCGCTGCGCTGCGGGCAGTCTGAGCGTCTAGCCTGCGCGGCGCAGCAGGTCGGCGCCCTTCTCGCCAATCATCATCGTGGCCGCGCAGGTGTTGGCCGAGGTGATCTCCGGCATCACCGAGGCATCGATCACCCGCAGCCCCTGCAGCCCATGCACGCGCAGTTGGGCATCAACGACGGCACCTGCCTCCGGCCGGGGCCCCATGCGCGCCGTGCCGTTGAGGTGGTAGGACGAGACACCGTAGCGGTAGATAAAGTCCAGGATCTCGTCATCGGACTGCACCTGCGGCCCGGGCATGACCTCGTCCACCCGGTACGGCGCCAGCGCCTGGCTCTGCAGCAAGGCCCGGGCCTGGCGCACACCGCGAATAAGGGTCTGGCGGTCGCCCTCTTCCGCCAGATAGCGCGGCTGCACCACTGGATCAGCCAGCGGATCGGCTGATGCCAGCTGCACCGTGCCCATGCTTTGCGGCCGGTGCTGCCAGACGCCGCAGGTCATGCCCGGAAACACATCGAGCTGGCCCACATAGCCTTCGCGGTAGCTGGCCGGGGAGAACACGCCTTGCAGATCGGGCCGGTCCAGCCCCGGCTGCGAGGCCGCGAACCAGTGCACGACGGACGGGCTGAGCTGCAGAATATTGGGCTTGCCGCGCAGCCATTGCCAGGCCTGGCCCCAGAGGCGCGGTACACGCGCCAGCTCGTTGATCGTGGTCGCGTTCTTCACCGACGCGACCAGCCGCACCGAGAAATGGTCCTTAAGGTGCTGGCCCACGCCCGGCAAATGCACCTGGGTGGCAATGCCCAAAGCGCGCAGCTGCTCGCCGTCGCCAATGCCCGACAGCTGCAGCAGCTTCGGCGTGTTGATGGCGCCGGCGCTGACCACCACCTCGCGCCGCGCCATCACCTGGCGCCGCACACCGCCCTGCAGGTATTCCACCCCGCAGGCGCGGCCGCCCTCGATCAGAATGCGCAGCGCCTGCGCGCCGGTCCGCACATCCAGGTTGCCGCGCCGCACAGCCGAGCGCAGAAAGCAGCCCGCCGTGCTCATGCGCCAGCCATTGTGGATGCTGCGCTGGAAATAGCCCACGCCTTGCTGGTAGGCGCCGTTGTAGTCCGGGTTGCGCGCCAGGCCCTGCTCAGCGGCGCCGTCCAAAAATGCCTCGCAAATCGGGTGCGGCCAGTGCGGCAGGCTGACCTTGAGCGGCCCGTTGTGGCCGCGCAGGGCCGGATCGCCACCATCGACAAAATGCTCGCTGCGCTGGAAGTACGGCAGCACCTCGTCATAGGACCACCCAGCATTGCCCTGCGCCGCCCAGCCGTCGAAATCCTCGCGCTGGCCCCGGTTGTAGACCAGGCCATTGATGGAGGTGGATCCGCCCAAAGTCTTGCCCTGGGGCAGCGGAATGCGCCGGCCGCCGGTGCGCTCGGTCGGTTCGGAGCTGAACTGCCAGGCCACCGCCGGGTTGAAGATAACCTTGATAAAACCGGCTGGCAGCTTGAGGTAGGGCCGGTGGTCGGGCGGGCCCGCTTCGAGCACGCAGATGCGCAGCGCCGGGTCCTCGCCCAAGCGGGCGGCGACGATGGCACCGGCCGCGCCGCTGCCGACCACCACATAGTCAAAGCTGTCGGCTGCCGGCGCGCTCATGCATGGGCTCCCAGGTACGCGGCACGCACCTTGGGGTCGCGCCGCAGATCGGCAGCGGCGCCCTGCAGGGTGAAGTGGCCCGTCTCCAGCACATAGGCGCGGTCGGCTACCGCCAGCGCCTGGTTGGCCATCTGCTCGACCAGCAAGATGGTCACCCCCTGCGCCTTGAGCTGGCGCACGATCGCAAAGATCTCCTTGACGATCAGCGGCGCCAGGCCCAGCGAGGGCTCATCGAGCAGCAGCAGCTTGGGCCGCGACATCAGCGCACGCGCAATCGCCAGCATCTGCTGCTCGCCGCCCGACATGGTGCCAGCCATCTGCGCGCGGCGCTCCCGCAGCCGGGGAAAGGTGTTGAACTGCTGCTCCACATCAGCGGCAATCGCGGCGGCCCCATCCTTGCGGTGGTAGGCGCCCAGCAGCAGGTTGTCATGCACGCTCTGGTCGGCAAACACCTGGCGGCCCTCGGGCGACTGGGCAATGCCAAAGGGCACACGCAGGTGGCCGGGCATGCGGGTGATGTCCTGGCCCAGAAACTCGATACGGCCCGCCGCTGTGGGCTCCAGGCCGGAGATGGCCTTCATCAAGGTGCTCTTGCCCGCGCCATTGCCACCGATGATGGTGACCACCTCACCGGCATGCACCTGCAGCGACACCCCTTTGAGCGCCTGCACGGCACCGTAGTGCAGCTCCAGCGCCTCGACACTCAGCAATGGTGTTTGCTCAGACATGGGTGCCTCCGTTCATCGCGTTGTCCTCGGTTTCATCGTCGCTGCCCAGGTAGGCGGCAATCACGCGCGGGTTGCTTTGCACCTGCTGGGGCGTGCCCTCGGCAATCTTCTGGCCGTAGTCGAGCACGATCACGTGGTCGGACACGGCCATCACCAGGTCCATATGGTGCTCGATCAGCAGCACGGTGATGCCCAGATCGCGGATGCGCGCAATCACCTGGATCAGCTCCTGCGTCTCCTGCGGGTTGAGACCGGCGGCCGGCTCATCGAGCAGCAGCAAACGCGGGTGGGTGGCCAGCGCGCGCGCCAGCTCCAGCCGGCGCTGCAGACCATAAGGCAGGCTGCCTGCGGTATGCAGTGCCTTGTCGCGCAGCTGCAGGCGGTCAAGGATCTGCAAGGCCTCGTCACGCGCAGCCAGCTCGGCGCGCCGGGCCTTGCCGACGCCGATCAGGCTGGCAAAGAAGCCCGCTTGGATATGCGCATGCAGGCCCACCTTGACGTTGTCGAGCACCGTCATGTCGCTGAAGAGGCGCAGGTTCTGAAAGGTGCGTCCCAGGCCCATGCGGGCAATCCGGTTGGGCGACACGCCGACAATGCTCTGGCCCGCAAACTGGATGGAGCCGCGCTCGGGCACCACAATGCCCGACAGGATGTTGAGCAAGGTCGTCTTGCCGGCACCATTGGGCCCGATCAGCGAATGCACATGGCCGGGCTTGATGCAGAGATCCACCTCATTGGTAGGCACCACGCCGCCATAGGCCTTGTAGATGCCGCGACCGTCCAGCAAGCCCTCGGCACCGGTACTGGCCAGCGGCGCGGCCGATTTGAGCTGCCAGGCCGGCAGATCCTGCGGCAGCTGCGGCGTGGGCAGCAGGCCCGGTGCGTATTTCCGCGCCAGGCTGCGCAAGGTACCGGCCAGGCCATTGGGCATGGCGTAGAGCGCAAACAGCAGCAGCGCACCATAGGTGAAATGCTGCACGCCCGGCCAGCGCGACAGCAGCGAATCGAGCAAGGTCAGCACCACCGCACCCAGCAGTGGCCCGTAGACGGAATTGCCGCCAAACAGCACCACCAGCAGGAAGAACACCGACAGGTTGAAGGTGATGAAGTCGGAGTTGATGTACTGGTTCTGCTGCGTGATCAGCGCGCCGGCAATGCCGCAGGTAAAGGCGCTGATGACAAAGGCCAGCACCTTGAACTTGTAGACGCTGACGCCCACGCTCTCGGCCGCCACCTCGGCGGTGTTGACGGCCATGAAGGCGCGGCCAAAGCGCCCCGCCAGCAGGTGGCGGAACATGATATGCAGCGCCACGCACAGGGCCAGCACAAACCAGACCCAGTGCGAGGAGGCAAACATCTGATCGCCGAGCTTCAAGGGCACCACACCATAGATGCCCTGCTGGCCGGCAAACACATCCTGCCATTCGGAGACCACCTTCTCGACGACGATGCCAAAGCCGATGGTGACCATCGCCAGCGCCGGTCCCTTGACCCGCAGCGCCGGCAGCGCAATCACCACGCCAAACAGGCCGGCCAGCACGCCAGCCATCGCAAAGGCGGCCCAGGGGTTCCAGCCCCAGCGGGTGGTGAGCAGGGCCACCGCATAGGCGCCCACGGCAAACAGGCCGGCATGGCCCAGCGATTTCTGGCCGGTGTAGTTCACCAGCACGTTCAGCCCCGAGGCGGCGATGTAGTTGACCCCGATCAGAAAGACGATGCGCAGGTAGAAGTCGTTGCTGGTCATCAGCGGGATGGCGGCCACCAGCGCCGCCACCAGGGCCAGCCAGCCGTAGTGCTTGATCTCGCTGTTCATCAGACTTTCTCCACGATCTTCTGACCCAAGAGGCCCTGGGGCCGCACGACCAGCACCACGATGATCAGCAAGAAGATGCTGATCTCGCGCATCTCCGCCTGCCACAGGCCCACCAGGGCTTCGATCAAACCCAGCACAAAGCCGCCCAGCATGCAGCCGCGTGGGCTGGTCAGCCCACCCAGAATGGCCGAGGAGAAGGCCTTGAGCGCCAAGGTCATGCCCATGAACACCGAGGCGGTGGTGATGGGCGCAATCAGCAAACCGGCCAGGCCCGCCAGGCTGGAGCTGATGACAAAGGCCAGCACGACGATGGCCGTCACATTGATGCCCATCAGGGTGGCTGCACTGCCGCTTTGCGCGACGGCGCGCACGGCCTTGCCGATGCGGGTGTGGCGCATCACATAATCGAGCGCGAGCAGCACGGCCACGCTGCAGACCAGCACCAGCACCTCTTGGGGCAGCACACCGGCATTGCCGATGCGCAGCACCTCGCTGCCCAGCGGCGAGGGCATGACCAGCGGCGCCGGGCCCCAGATGGCCAAGGCCGTGTTCTGGATGATGATGCCAAAGCCGATGGTGCTCATCACCCAGGCCATGCCACCGCGCCCCACAAAGGGCCGCACGGCGGCGTAGTACAGCAGCAGGCCCAGCAGCGCCAGGACGGCCATCGTGCCCACCAGGCTGAGCACATAGCGCCACAGGCTGACATCGGCGGGCAGCAGGCTGTCGGTGATGTTCTTGCCGGCGAGCAGCAGCAGCACCGAGACCGCGACAAACGCGCCCGCGACCAGGAACTCGCCCTGGCCAAAATTCAAGGTCTTGGTGGTGTTGAAGGTGATGTTGAAACCCACCGCCACCAAGGCATAAATACTTCCCAAGGCCAGCCCGCTAAAGACCGCCTGCAGTATCGAATCCAGCATACGCACCCCAGACACATTGCCGCTAAAAAAACCAGGCCTGCGGACCGCATGGGGCGGGCGCAGGCCTGACGAGTCGATGCCTTACTTCTTCAGATCCGCTGGCGTCAGCGACTTGTAGACACTGTCTTCAAAGCGCACCACGTCGCTGCCCTTCCAGCGGGCGAGGTAGAAGTCGCCCACGCTCAGGCCTTCGTGGTTGGTTTTGCTAAAGGGCTTGTCATAGGTCTTGATCACGCCTTCGGTGCTGTTCAGGTTCTCCAGCGCAGCAGCGACCTTCTCGCCATCGGTGCTGTTGGCCTGCTTCATCGCAGCGGCCAGCAGCATCACCGAGTCATAGGCCTGGGCTGCGCAGGGGAAGGTGGTCAGGGTCGGGAAGTTCACGCGCACCCGCTGGCCCAGGGCCTTGGTCTTGGCAGAGGTGTCTTCGGTCGTCGAAGCCGCCATGATCAGGTGCTCGGCCAGCTTGGTGCCCGCCATCTTGGGCAGCAGCGAGCTGAGGTTGCCCCAGGTGCCCAGAGTCGTGGGCATGTAGTTGATCTTCTCCATGCTGCGTAGCACCTGGGCGGCGCCGTCAGCAATGCCGTAGATGATCACGGTGTCCGCACCCGCCGCCTTGATCTTGTTGAGCTGCGAGGTCATGTCGGTGTCTTTGGGACCGTACTTTTCAACGGCCACCGGCTTGATGCCGTGCAAGGCCAGAATCTCGGTCGCATCCTTGATGCCGCCCTGGCCGTAGCCGGTGGAGTCCGCCAGGATGGCGATCTTCTTGTCCTTCGAGGCCTTGACGGCATAGGCGCCCAGCAGCGCGACCTGCTCGCGGTCCACCATCGAGATGCGGTAGAGGTAGTTCTGCGGCTCCTTGGCGTAGCGCGTGGTGATCTCGGTGGCGGTACCAATCGGCACGATCACCGGCACCTTCTTTTGCTGCGGAATATGCAGCCAGGCCAGCGCATTGCCAGAGTTGGCCGGGCCCACGATACCGCTGACCTTTTCGCTGTCGATCAGCTCCTGCACCGTCTGGATGGCCTTGGGAGGGGTGCCCTGGTCATCGCGCACCACGCCCACCAGCTTGCGGCCCATGATGCCACCGGCCTTGTTGATGTCCTCGATAGCGGCTTCAAAGCCCCAGCGGCCGGAGATGCCCAGCTCGGCCACGCCGCTGGCCGATTGGTCGGCGGTGTAGCCGATCTTGATGTCCTGGGCCTGGGCCGAAAATGCCAAAGTGCTGGCCACCAGTGCCGCAGCCTTCGTCAAACGATAGACGAGCTTGTTCATGTTTGTCTCCTTGCTTTGTTGTCAAATCTCTTGGTCAGCCCCCACCGCACGCACGAGGCCCTTGTCTTCTTCAATATAGCGGCGGATGCCGCAAACGCTCTTCTGGGTTTCTCCTAAGTAAGAGTTCGTAACTACAACCCCTTAGTGGCGGTGCTCGGCCAGCAGCAGATCAGCGGCCTTTTCGGCAATCATCATCGTCGGCGCGCCGGTATTGCCCGAGGGCATGGCCGGCATCACCGAGGCATCGGCCACCCGCAAACCAGTGATGCCATGCACGCGCAGTTGGGGGTCGACCACGGACTGGCCATCGCCGGCTGCGCCCATGCGGCAGGTACCCATGAAGTGCCAGGCCGTGCTGCCCCGCTCGCGGGCAAACTGCAGCAGTTCCTCGTCCGATTGCAGCTGGGCGGACGGCGCCTCATCGCTGGCCACATAGGGCGCCAAGGCGGCACTGTGCAGCAGGCGCCGGGCCTGGCGCAGGCCTTCAACGACCAGGCGCTGGTCGACCTCATCGTGCAGGTAGTGCGGCTGGATCACCGGGCTGTCCCAGGCATGGGCCGATGCCAGACGCACATGGCCCCGGCTCTGCGGCCGCAGCTGGTAAAAGCCCAGGGTCATGCCGGGAAAATCATCGAGCTGGCCGGCAATGCCGGAGGCATAGCTGCCGGGCGAGAAATGGAACTGAAAATCTGCCCGCCCACCAGACGTTTGGGCCGATGAGAAGGCATAAGCCACCGAAGGGCTGATCGCCAGAATGCTGGGCTTGCTCGCCATCCAGCGCGCCACCTGGCCCCAGAGCCGCCAGCCCCGGGCGGTGGTGTTCAAGGTCGGCGCGTTCTGCACCCGCACGATGGAGCGCAGCATCATATGGTCTTGCAAGCCCTGGCCCACACCCGGCAGGTGCTGCTGTACGGCAATGCCCAGGTCCTGCAAGCGCTGTGCATCGCCCAGGCCGGACAGGTTGAGCAGCTTGGGCGAGTTGATGGCACCGGCCGCCACCACCACCTCGCGGCTGGCCTGCAGGCGCCGCAGCGGGCCGCCGGGCTCGGCCGCGTATTCCACACCGGTGACACGTGTGCCCTCCATCACCAGGCGGCTGACCTGGGCGCGGGGGATGACGCGCAGATTGGCGCGCCCCTTGGCCGGGCGCAAAAAGGCCTTGGCGGCACTGACCCGCCAGCCCCGGTGGATCCAGCGCTGGTAATAGCCAGCACCCTCCTGCTTGCCCGCGTTGTAGTCCTTGCCCGAGGGAATGCCCTGGCTGGCGGCACCGGCGATAAAGGCATCGCACAGCGGGTGGCGCCAGTCACAGTCGGTGATCGGCAATTCGCCTTCCAGCCCCCGGTAGTTCACATCGCAGATGGCCAGGCGCCGCTCCGAGCGCTTGAAGTACGGCAGCACCTCGTCATAAGACCAGCCGGTGGCGCCCTGCGCTGCCCAGTCATCGTAGTCCTGGGCCTGGCCGCGCACATAGTTGAAACCGTTGACGGCACTGGATCCGCCCAGGGTGCGGCCCAGCTGCGCGACCACCTGGCGGCCCATGGTGGCGGCATCGGGCGCGGTCTTGAAGGGCCAGGTGTAGCGGGGGTTGTAGCCGACCTTGATAAAGCCGGCGGGGATATGGATGTAGGGGTGGTGATCGGGTGGGCCGGCCTCCAGCAGACAGACCTGGAAGCGGCCCGATGCGCTCAGGCGGTTGGCAAGGATGCAGCCGGCCATGCCGGCACCGACAATGATGAAGTCAAACGCTGCATCCCACTCATGCACAGGCCCCATAACAACTCCAGGTGGCAACCAGACGAAAAGTCTAGGTGCAGCCTGGCATCAGGCCTGTCGCTTCAGTGTCCCCCGCTTTGCGAGGAGGTGGCCAGGTTTTCTCAGGCGGCCAGGGCTGATGCGCGGGCCACGCGCTGGGGCAGATCGGCCATGTGTTCAAAGAACTGGCTGGCACCGGCTGCGGCCAGATCGGCCTGCGAGCAGACTGCATGCGCTGGCGGGTGGTAGGCCCACACGGTAGCGCCGGCCGCCACACCCGCCTGGGTGCCGGTCACGCTGTCTTCAATCACCAGGCAGCGCTGCGGATCAGCGCCCAGCGCGGCGGCGGCCGCCAGGTAGACATCCGGGAAAGGCTTGGTGCGTGGCATCTCATGGCCGCTGAAAATGCGCCCTTCAAAATAAGGCAGCAAGCCGGCAATGCGCAGCTGCATCACGATCTTCTTGCGGTCCGCACCCGAGGCGCAGGCGATCTGCCCTTTGAACTGGGCATGCAAGGCCTTGATGGCCTCCACCGCGCCTTCAATGGCTTTGACATCCTGCTCCAGCGCCACATTGCGGCGCGCATAGAACTCTTCCATCCAGGCATCGGTCAGCGGCTTGCCGGTGTTGGCCTCGATCAAGTCCTTCTGGCTGCGCACCATCTTGCCGATGAACAGCTGCAGGCAATCCTCGGACGACAGCACCCAGCCCGCCTCGTTGAGCATCGTGCACAGCACCCGGTTGGTGATGACTTCGCTGTCCACCAACACACCATCGCAATCAAACAGCATGGCCTCAAAGCCTGCATTGGGGTTCATTTTGGGGTCCTAGAAAAATGGCAGGTAGTGATCAGAATTGGTCACCATCCAGATAAAACCAGCGGCCTTGCTCCTGCACAAAGCGGCTGCGTTCATGCAGGCGCACCGCGCGCCCTTGCAGCTTGTAGCGGGCGACAAACTCTACCTCGGCATGGCTGTCATCCACCGGATCAAAGGCTTTCACCTGCAAGCCCAGCCAGCGGCACTGGGGCTCAAAATCCAGCTGCGACGGTCGGGTAGAGGGATGCCAGGTGGCCAACAGGTAGGCACGCTCTTCCAGCACAAAGGCGCTGTAACGCGATCGCATCAGATGCTCGGCATCCGGTGCCGGCATGCCCTCAAAATCAGCAATGAAGCGGCCGCAACAGGCGCTGTAGGCGGCGCCGGATTCACAAGGGCAGAGGGGCTGCGCGGGCGATGGAGGTTTCTTCGCCATGGCTTAGCGCAGCGCCCCAAAAACCTTGCGCACGACAGCATTGGCGCTGCCCAGCGGGTTCTGGCGAATCGCGCGCTCCTGCTCGCCAATCACGGCGTAGAGGCCATCGAGGGTCTTGCCAGTCACATACTGGTTCAGGTCCAGCGCATCACTGGAGACACCAAAGCTGGAAGCCTTGCCCACCAGCTGGTTGTACTGCTGCACCACACCGACCTGGCCGGTCGCCTGGGTCACCACGGGCAAAAAGCGCTGCGTCAAAGGCTGGCGCGTCTTGTCCATAAAGAAGGTGGTCACCGAGTGGTCACCACCACTCAGAATGCGTTTGGCATCATCGAGGGTCATGCGCTGCACCGCGTCCAGCAGCACATCCTTGCCCATCGGAACCGCCATCTCGGCCGCGCGGTTGATACCCTGCTCCACTTCATCCACATAGCGGCCTTGGCCAAAGCGGCGCATCATCTTGGCCGCCTCACCCATATAGCCTGGCAGCGGAATGCGCAACTGCGGGTTGTTGAAAAAGCCCCCGCTTTGGCCCAGCTGGGACACCGCCACCTGCGCGCCCTGGGTCAGCGCGGCCTTGATGCCCTGGCTGGCATCGGTATTGCTCAGATCGGCCAGCGAGAGCGCCAAAGCCGGAGACACCGCGCCGGCGCCGCCCAGCAGCGCCAATAGATGCAGCAAACGGCGGCGCTGCGCCTGGCGCAGACAGCTTTGCTCGGTCATGGCAGTCCTTGAAAACACAAACCAGCTATTGTGCCAAACACCGGCATCCAGCCGTGCGCCAGGGTGCTTGCCGGGGCAGCGCTGAAGCGCAAAACATAGTCAGCCGGAGGCTTGGGAAGGGTGCCAGATAGTGCCGGCCAAAAGAAAAACCCCTCTACTCGGGAAGAGCAGAGGGGTTGATCAGTATAAAAGCCTGACGATGACCTACTTTCACACGGGAATCCGCACTATCATCGGCGCGAAGTCGTTTCACTGTCCTGTTCGGGATGGGAAGGAGTGGTACCAACTTGCTATGGTCATCAGGCATAACTTTTTGCTCCTTGGCGGCTTTGCGCTGATCGGTCGATCAGGGCACTGCTGCTTTCGAAGCGAATTCATAGAGTCGGCATCAAGCTTTTGGGGCTTGGTGCTATCAGCGTTTAATTTGATTGCGCCGACCTGAGCCAGTGATTGTAACACGCTGTGGTGCCCATCATGGTCTGATCTCAAGTCTTTGGCATAACTGCAGTTGCAGTGTTCTTTGCATTGGGCCCCATCTAAGGGCGGGGCCAATCAAAGTTATAGGGTCAAGCCGCACGAGCAATTAGTATTGGTTAGCTTAACGCATTGCTGCGCTTC